>CAWDUD010000008.1:0-20514 GCA_963805415.1 uncultured Acidimicrobiia bacterium | reverse complement strand
ATGAACCGCCTCGGGGGGAAGTCCAACACCGGGGAGGGCGGTGAGGACGCCGACCGCTTCACGCCCGACGCGAGCGGCGACCTGCGGCGGAGCGCGATCAAGCAGGTGGCGAGCGGACGCTTCGGCGTGACGAGCGAGTACCTGGTGAACGCCGACGACCTCCAGATCAAGATGGCCCAGGGTGCGAAGCCCGGCGAGGGCGGCCAGCTCCCCGGCCACAAGGTGTACCCGTGGATCGCCCGGACGCGGCACTCGACACCGGGCGTGGGGCTGATCAGCCCACCGCCCCATCACGACATCTATTCGATCGAGGACCTCGCGCAGCTCATCCACGACCTGAAGAACTCCAACCCGCTCGCCCGCGTGCACGTGAAGCTCGTGTCCGAGGTCGGGGTCGGCACGGTGGCCGCAGGGGTCAGCAAGGCCCACGCCGACGTCGTGCTGATCTCCGGCCACGACGGTGGTACCGGCGCCTCGCCGCTGACGTCGCTCAAGCACGCGGGCGCGCCGTGGGAGCTCGGTCTGGCCGAGACGCAGCAGACGCTGCTGCTCAACGGTCTGCACGACCGGATCGTCGTGCAGACCGACGGGCAGCTCAAGACGGGCCGCGACGTCGTGATCGCCGCGCTCCTGGGCGCGGAGGAGTTCGGCTTCGCGTCGGCACCGCTCGTGGTGAGCGGCTGCATCATGATGCGCGTGTGCCACCTCGACACCTGCCCGGTCGGGGTCGCGACCCAGAACCCCGAGCTGCGCAAGAAGTTCACCGGCAGGCCGGAGTTCGTCGTGAACTTCTTCGAGTTCATCGCCGAGGAGGTGCGCGAGTACCTGGCGCAGCTCGGGTTCCGGACGCTCGCGGAAGCCGTCGGCCATGCCGAGGTGCTCGACACCCGCGCGGCGATCGACCACTGGAAGGCGTCCGGCCTGGATCTCACACCGATCCTCCACGTGCCGGAGTTCGACCGGGACGTCCAGGACCTGCACTGCACCAAGGCCCAGGACCACGGGCTCGACAAGGCGCTCGACAACGAGCTGATCGCGCGGGCGGCTCCCGCGTTGGAGCACGGAGAGCGGGTCACGATCGACCTCCCGATCCGTAACGTGAACCGGACCGTCGGCACGATGCTCGGCTCCGAGCTGACGCGGCGCCACGGCGGCGCCGGTCTTCCCGACGGCACCATCGACATCACCTTCACCGGCTCGGCCGGTCAGAGCTTCGGCGCGTTCGTGCCGAACGGGATCACCCTCCGGCTCATCGGCGACTCCAACGACTATCTCGGCAAGGGCCTGTCGGGCGGCCGCATCGTCGTCCGCCCGGCCGACGATGCACCCTTCGTGCCCGAGGAGCACATCGTGGCGGGCAACGTGATCCTCTACGGCGCGACCGGCGGTGAGGTGTTCCTCCGGGGGCTCGTCGGCGAGCGGTTCTGCGTCCGCAACTCGGGCGCGACCGCCGTGGTCGAGGGCGTCGGCGACCACGGATGCGAGTACATGACCGGCGGCCGCGTGGTCGTGCTCGGTCCGACCGGTCGGAACTTCGGCGCCGGGATGTCGGGCGGTGTGGCGTACGTCCACGACGCCGACGGCCTGTTCTTCACCCGGCTCAACCGCGAGATGGTGGACCTCGACGAGCTCGACGAGGACGACATGGCGTTCCTCCGCACCACGATCCGCAAGCACCGCGACGAGACCGGGTCGACGGTCGCGGCCCGGATCCTGCGGGACTGGCGGGACGAGGTCACCCGCTTCGCCAAGGTCATGCCCCAGGACTTCAAGCGCGTCCTCGAGGCCGCGCGCGTCGCCGAGGAGCGGGGCATCAACGTCGACGAGGCGATCATGGCGGCCTCCCATGGATGACCGGTGGCGTAAGCGAGTGCCCGGCGCGGCGGCAGGCGCAGGCAGCGCCGGAGCCTGCTCGCAGGAGCAACCGACCGACTCGAAGAGCGGCGTCGGGTACCCCGGCGCCGAGGGAGGGCGACCATAAGGATGGGCGAGCCGACGGGGTTCATGAAGTACGAGCGGGAGACGCCGAGGCGCCGGCCGGTGCCCGTGCGCCTGCGCGACTGGCGCGAGGTCTACGAGCCGTTCCCGGATGACCACCTCCGCAAGCAGGCGGCCCGGTGCATGGACTGCGGGATCCCGTTCTGTCACGTCGGGTGCCCGCTCGGCAACCTGATCCCAGAATGGAACGACCTCGTCTACCGCGACGACTGGCCCGAGGCGCTCGAGCGTTTGCACGCGACGAACAACTTCCCGGAGTTCACCGGCCGGCTCTGCCCGGCGCCGTGCGAGACGGCGTGCGTGCTCGGCATCAACGAGGACCCGGTCACGATCAAGCAGGTCGAGGTGTCGATCGTCGAGCACGGCTTCGTCGACGACGCCGTCCCGCCCGTACTGCCGACGGTGGCCACGGGCAGGCGCATCGCCGTGGTGGGGTCGGGCCCTTCGGGGCTGGCGGCCGCGCAGCAACTGACCCGTGCCGGTCACGCCGTCACGGTCTTCGAGCGGGCCGACCGAGTCGGCGGTCTGCTGCGCTACGGCATCCCCGAGTTCAAGATGGAGAAGCGCATCCTCGATCGGCGCCTCACACAGATGGAGGCCGAGGGCACCGAGTTCCGGGTCAACGCGAACGTCGGCGAGAACGTCCCGGTCGACGAGCTGCGGGACGACTTCGACGCGCTCGTGCTCGCGGGCGGCGCGACCGCTGCTCGCGACCTGCCCATCCCGGGCCGTGAGCTCACCGGCATCTACCAGGCGATGGAGTTCCTCCCGCCGGCGAACAGGGTGCAGCAGGGCGACATCGCCGAACATCCCTTCTCCGCGCACGGCAAGCGCGTCGTGATCATCGGCGGCGGCGACACCGGTGCCGACTGCCTCGGTACGTCGCACCGGCAGGGGGCGGCGTCGATCCACCAGTTCGAGATCATGCCCCGCCCGCCGGACGCCCGCCCCGACGCCAACCCGTGGCCGACGTGGCCGATGATCTACCGCACCTCGTCCGCGCACGAGGAGGGCGGCGAGCGGGTCTTCGCCGTCAACACCGAGTGCTTCCTCGGCGACGATGCCGGCAACGTCCGCGCCCTGCGTGCCCACGAGGTCGAGCAGAAGATCGTCGACGGCCGGATGGTCTTCGAGAGGATCGAGGGCACCGACTTCGAGCTTCCCTGTGAGCTGGTGCTGCTGGCGATGGGCTTCGTCGGTCCGCAGCGGGCGGGCATGCTCGAGCAGCTGGGCGTCGACCTCAACGAGCGGGGCAACGTGTCGCGCACCGACGAGTGGCAGACCAACGTCGACGGCGTGTTCGTCTGCGGTGACATGGGCCGCGGTCAGAGCCTGATCGTGTGGGCGATCGCCGAGGGTCGATCGTGCGCCGCGGCGGTGGACCGCTGGCTGATGGGTATGACCGACCTGCCTTCGCCGCTGACCCCCGACGCCGCGCCGATCGGCGTGCGGTAGCGGCGACCCGGGGCACCCTGGCGCCGGTTTCGCACCGGGGGCTACGGTCGCCGCCTCTCGGGGAGGCAGGGAACCGTGGCGCAGCAGCAGGCTGCACAACGAGTGAGCGGCGATGTCGGGTCGTCGCGCTCGATCTTCGCGGCGCGAACGCATGGCGCCCCCGGCTCGTCGGCAGCGCGGTCGCGCTGGGTGCGCTGGTCGCGATCGCCTACACGATCGGACTGGCCGGCGCCGCGCTGGTCGGTCCGGCCGGGTCCGGCGTCACCCTGCCCGAAGCGAATGCGTTCTCGACCACGTCGATCGCGACGCGGTCCGGTGGCTCGTGGATCCGACCCGACGGCGCGTCGCCGGTGCCGCTGCTGCTCGCGGTGCTCGCGGCGATCGTGGCCGTCGTCGGGGGCGCCGCCTCCGGACGCCGCCGGTCGCGCTCGGTTGACGCGGACGACGAGCGGGCGCCGACCCCACGCTCCCGGCGGCGCAAGACCCGCCGAGTCGGCCGCTGGTGGGTCGGGGCGACCCTTCTGATCCTCGCCATGCTGACGGTGAGCCTGCTCGCGCACGACTACACGTCGGTGACCGACAGCGGTGAGCAGGTGCGCGGCGACGGACAGCGCGCGCTGCCGATCGGTACGGGAACGGTGCTCGAGCTCCGGGACGACGGCGTGCGGTCGGTCCGGCCACCGGTGAAGCACGTGGCCCTCACCTTCGACGACGGCCCCGATCCGACGTGGACACCGGCGATCCTCGACGTGCTCGCGGAGGAGCACGTCCCCGGGACGTTCTTCGTGATCGGGGAGAACGTCGTGCGTCACCCCGGGCTCGCGCGCCGCGTCCTTGCCCAGGGCGGCGACCTCGGCGTGCACACGTACCGCCACCTCGACATTTCCAACCAGGACCCCGCGGCGCTCCAGCGGGATCTTCGACTCACCCAGCTGGCGATCGTGGGCGCCACGGGCCACCGCACGGGTCTGTTCCGACCGCCGTTCATCACCGTGCTCGAGGGCGTCGGCCTGCGGCGGTATCTCGCGTTGCACTCGGTCGGGGCCAGCGGATACCTGACCGTGCTCGCCGATCGCGACTCCGAGGACTGGCGTCGGCCCGGGGTGGACACCATCGTGCGAGCCGCCCTCCCCGAGCACGACGCCGGCGCGGTCATCGAGCTTCACGACGGCGGCGGTGACCGGTCCCAGACCGTCGCCGCCTTGCGCATCGTGATCGACGAGCTCCGGAGCCGGGGCTACCACTTCGACACGATCAGCCGGCTCGCCGGACTCGATCCGCACGCGGTGATGCCATCGGCGGGGGTCGCCGAGGAGGTCTGGGGCCGTTGGTTCGTGCACTCCGCCCGCGCCGTCGACGTCGTCGACGTCACGTTCCTCGCGCTCGTCGTCCTCGCGACGCTGCTCTCCGTGTTCCGGGTCGTCGTCGGCTTCGTCGGGGCCCACCGCGGCGGTCGGGTGCCGTTCGCGGTCGGTGCCGGCCCGCGGTCGGTGTCGGTGCTCGTCGCGGCCTACAACGAGGAGCGCCGGCTGCCCCCGACGTTGGTCGCGCTCACCCAGGACCTGGACACACCTGTCCAGGTCGTCGTGGTCGACGACGGCTCGATCGACGCCACGGCGGACGTCGCGGCGCGTTCCCCGTCGATCTGGTCTGCGTTCCCCATGGCGGCAAGGCGCGTGCGCTCGCCGCGGGGCTCGAACGCTGTACGGGCGAGATCGTGGTGACGGTCGACGCGGACACCCGCGTGCGACCGGACACCATCGGTCGGCTCGTCGCGCCGTTCGAGGATCCGAAGGTCGGTGGCGTCAGCGGGAACGTCGAGGTGGCGACGCCGCGCGGCTGGCTCGGCGCAGCCCAGCAACTCGAGTACGTCATCGGGAACGCATTCGACCGTCGCGCCCTCGACGTGCTGCGCGTCCAGGTGACGATCCCCGGAGCCACGGGGGCGTTCCGCCGCTCGGCCCTGGACGCGGTCGGCGGGTTCTCGGGCGGCACCGTCGCCGAAGACACGGACCTGACGCTCGCGGTCGCGGCCGCGGGCTGGGACGTGCGCTTCGCGCCCGAGGCGCGGTCGCGGACCTCGACACCGGAGGACATCCGGACTCTCTGGCGTCAGCGGTCCCGCTGGTCGTTCGGGATCACCCAGGCCGTATGGCGGCGGCGGGAGATGATCGGCCGCTGGCGTGAGGAGCCGCGTGCCGCGGCCGCAGCCGCGTACCTGCTCGCCTCCCAGGTGCTGCTCCCGGCCCTCGCTCCGCTGCTCGACCTCGCGGCGATCTGGGCGATCCTGGACGGCAGCACGCTGCCTCTGGTCCTCTGGGGGATCGTGACCGTGTTCCAGCTCGTCGGGGCCGTCGTCGCGGTGCGCGTGGAGCGGCGGTCGATGCGCCTCCTGTGGGCGTTCCCGCTGCACTTGCTCGGATACCGCCAGCTGACGTCGATCGTGGGTGCGCAGAGCGTCGCATGGGCGGCCGCCGGCCGCTGGCCGGCCTGGGGTCGTCGGACCATGCCGCGTGCCGAGCGCGCCGAGCGCGCCGAGCAGGCCCGGCGCGGCCGCGCGACGCGGCCGCTCCGGGTGCCGGTCACGAACCGGTTGGGTGCCGCGATGCGGTCGGCCGTCGGGTTCGAGCGCGCCGAGGCTTCCTGATCGCCGCGAGGCTCCTCCCGGCGTCGGCGCATCGGGCAGGATGGCGGCGATGCCGCCCGTGGAGCCGTCGCCGAGCGTGTGGGACCTTCCCGATCCGGAGGCGGCGGGCGGCGGCGAGGTCGCCGGCATCGGTGGCGACCTCGAGCCGGGGACGTTGCTCGCCGCCTACCGCAAGGGCCTCTTCCCGATGCGCGTCGGGCGGCGCCGGACACTCGGTTGGTGGACGCCCGACCCGCGAGGCGTGATCCCGCTCGACGGCCTGCGGGTCAGTCGTTCGCTCCGGCGCAGCATCGGGCGGTTCGAGGTCCGGGTCGACACCGCGTTCGAGCAGGTCATGCGGGAGTGCGCGGATCCGCACCGTCCCCACGGCTGGATCGACGACGAGTTCGTGGCTGCCTACGTCCGCCTCCACGAGCTGGGATGGACGCATTCCGTGGAGACCTGGCGCGACGGCCGCCTCGTGGGTGGGCTCTACGGCGTGGCGATCGGCGGCCTGTTCGCCGGCGAGTCGATGTTCCACCGCGAGTCCGACGCGTCGAAGGTCGCGCTGGTCGCGCTCGTCGAGCGACTCCGGGCCCGGGGCGCCCGGCTGCTCGACGTGCAGTGGGTGACGCCCCACCTCGCGTCGCTCGGCGCCGTGCCGATCAGCCGGGAGGAGTACGGCCGCCGGCTCACCGCCGCCCTTGCGAACGACGCCCCCTGGTGACCCCCGTCCCGCTTTGCGCGCGGAAATCTGGGCCTGTACTCCCCGTTTTGGGCGCGCAAATCCGGGGCTGTACTCCCCGTTTTGGGCGCGCAAATCCGGGGCTGTACTCCCCGTTTTGCGCGCGAAATCTGGGGGTGGGGCGGGTCGGGGGCGATCAGGAGGCGCGGTCGGCGGCGACCATGTCGAGGAGGGCGTACTCCTCGCCGGTGTCCATGGCGTCCTCGTACTCGATGACGCCGATCTCGGTGAAGCGGTCCCGCAGCCACCCGTCGCCCGCGTCGAGCAGACCGAGCTTCTTGCAGTTCGGCACGATCTTGGAGAACAGCGCCCCCTGGAACGGATTGCCGCCCTTGGCGCGGAGCGCGAAGAGGGTCTCGGTGATGGTGCGCCGGGAGATCCCCATGCGCTCCCACACCGCCTGCATCATGAGGCGGTCGCGCATGCGCAGCGCAGCCTCGAACGCGAACTCCTGACGCTCGCGGATCTCGGCGGCACCGAGCCCCTCGTAGTACTCCTGGAGCGAGAGGACACCGAACGCGACGTGACGGGCCTCGTCGCTCATGACGTAGCGCAGGAGCTGCTTGAGCAAGGGCTCCTGGGTCACGTGGTGCATGAAGCCGAACGCCGCGAGCGCCAGGCCCTCGATCATGATCTGCATGCCCATGTAGGTCATGTCCCAGCGGGGGTCACCGAGGACGTCGTCGATGAGCATCTGGAGGTTGGCGTTGACGGGGTAGTGACCGTCGAGCTTCTCGTCCAGGTAGCGGGCGAACACCTCGACGTGCCGGGCCTCGTCCATGACCTGGGTCGCGGCGTAGTACTTCGCGTCGATCCAGGGTGTCGTGACGACGATCTTGCCGGTGCAGAGCAGCGCGCCCTGCTCACCGTGGAGGAACTGGCTCATGCGCCAGTTGAACGCCTCCATCTGGAACTGCAGCCACTCCGGCTCGCCCCAGGAGCGGACGGGCGAACCGTCGACCTCGCTCATGCGCTGCTGGAAGAACGTGACCGCACCCGACATCTCGCGCGCGACCTTCTCGGGGTCGACCTCGGTCGACCAGTCCAGGTCGGTCGAGCCGTTCCACTGCGACGTCTTGGCCTTCTCGTAGAGCTTGCCGAGCCCCGCTCGCGTCCGGCCGTAGTCCCACGTGAACATGGCGTCGCCCCGGGCCGGGGTGGCGTGAAAGGCGTCGCCGAAGTCGCGGGCGTCGTCGCGCGAGGATCGACTCGACGTCGTTCACGTCCTCGCGTCCGAGGAAGTGGGTGGCTTGGTCGCTCATGGTGGGCCTTCCGGGGCGCAGCGGGTGGGCCATCCAGGCTACCGATAGCTTCGTGGTCATGCAGCTCTCGCCGGTTTCGGCCCGGGTCCTGGGGTGCCTGATCGAGAAGGCGCGCACCACGCCGGACCAGTACCCGCTCAGCCTCAACGCGCTCGTCAACGCGTGCAACCAGTCGACCAACCGGTGGCCGATCGTGCGCTACGACGACGACACCGTGGAGGCCGGGCTCGACGACCTCCGCGAGCACGAGCTGATCCGGCGCGAGAAGCCCCACGGCAGTCGCGCGATCAAGTACTCCGAGACGGTGCAACAGGTGCTGCCGATGCCGGATGCCCAGCTGGCCGTGCTCGGTGTGTTGCTGCTGCGGGGTCCGCAGACGCCCGGTGAGCTGAAGTCACGGACCGAGCGGCTGCACGTGTTCGGCGACCTCGACGCCGTACTGGACTCGCTGGGCGAGTTGGCGCGCCACGAGGAAGGCCCGCTCGTGGCGCAGATGCCGCGCGAGCCCGGGCGCAAGGAGGCCCGCTGGCGCGACCTGCTCCAGGCCACCGGCATCTCCGACGACGACGCGTCCCGTGTGGCGGACGTCATGAACCCCGGGAACGAGCCGGAGCCGCCGCCGAGCCTGGCGACCCGCGTCGCCGTGCTCGAGGCCGAGGTCACCCGCCTCACCGCGCGGCTCGACGGGCTCGACGGGCTCGACGCCGGAGCCGGCCACTAGCGTGCGCGGCGTGTCGGACCTGGAGATCTTCCACAACCCGTCGTGCTCGAAGTCGCGCGGTGCCCTGCAGATCGCGACCGAGCGGGGGCTCGGGCCCACCGTGACCCAGTACCTGAAGACGCCGCCCGACCGGGCGACCATCGAGCGGATCGTCGACGTGATCACCGACGAGCCCGCCGCGCTCGTCCGCAAGGACGCGAACTTCAAGGCGCTCGGCCTCGCGGCGGGTGACTACGTGACGCGTGCCCAGGTCGTCGACCTCCTGTTGGAACACCCCGAGCTGATGGAGCGACCCGTCGTCATCGTCGACGGGCGCGGCGTGATCGCACGCCCGCCCGAGAAGATGCTCGACCTGCTCGCCGAGCGGAAGGACTGACCGAGACCATGGCACCGACTGCCGACGCCGTTCGTGAGGAAGTCCGCGAGTGGATCGCGAAGAGCTGGGATCCCGACCTCACCGTGGGGGAGTGGTGGGCCCGTCTGGCCGAGTCGGGATACGCCGCGCCGACCTTCCCGGAGGAGGACTTCGGCAAGGGGTACAACCGCGCGCTCGCGAACGTGGTGAACGAGGAGCTGAGCAAGGCCGGTGCGGTCGGACCACCGGCGGGGCTGGGATACCTCCTCGCCGCCCCGACGATCGCGACGCACGCGAACCGCGAGCAGAAGGACCACTGGCTCCAGCGGATCCTCGACGGCACCGACGCGTGGTGCCAGCTGTTCAGCGAGCCGGGCGCGGGCTCGGACCTCGCCGGCCTCCAGTGCAAGGCCGAGCGTGACGGCGACGAGTGGGTGATCACGGGTCAGAAGGTGTGGACCTCCACCGCGCAGCAGTGCAACATGGGCATGCTCATCGCCCGGACCGATCCCGACGCCCCGAAGCATGCCGGCATCACGTACTTCGGCATCGAGATGGACCAGCCCGGGATCGAGATCCGGCCCCTGCGCGAGATGACCGGACGCGCCATGTTCAACGAGGTCTTCCTCGACGGTGCCCGTGTGCCCGACGCGAGCATGATCGGCGGGCTCAACAACGGCTGGGCGGTGGCGAACACCACGCTCGCCGCCGAGCGCGCCGGCCTCGGCAGCGGTGGCAGCGGCGCGGCCGGCTCGGCGTTCCCCGGTCCGATCGCCGGTCAGCTCGGCCTGCGGGTCGGCGACACGGTCGGCCAGGTCCGGACGGGAGGAACGGGTGGCGGCGGTGGCGGGATGTCGAAGCGGATCACTGCGCTCGCGAAGGAGAACGGGACCATCAGCGACCCGGTCGTCCGGCAGGGCATCGCCAAGCTCTACACGCTCGAGCAGATCGGGAAGTACTCCTCGCTCCGGATGCGCAGCGGCGGGGCGAGCGCGGCGGCGCCGAACCTGGCGAAGCTGATGATGAGCGACATGCTCCGCCTCAACCGGGACATCGCCACGCGGGTGCTCGGGCCGGCGATGGGGATCATGGGCAAGGACAGCGCGAGCGGGGGCCTGCAGCAGGAGGCGCTGCTCTTCTCTCCGGGCCCGTCGATCTACGGCGGGACCGACCAGGTCCAGCGCAACATCATCGGCGAGCGCGCGCTCGGGCTCCCCAAGGAACCCGATCCGAACAAGGGTGCCCCCTTCAAGGACATCCCCAAGAACGCGTGACGGTCGACTCGTCTGCTCCTCCCCGCCGCCGGGCGGAGCGACCGTGAGAGTGGGCATGACGCTGCCGTCGTTCGTGGCGGGGGTCGACGGCTCCGCCATCCGCGAGTGGTGCCGTCGGATCGACGACGGGCCGTATTCCTCGGTCGCGGTGGGTGAGCGGGTCGCGTACCCGAGTCACGACCTGGTCACGTCGCTCGCCTTCGCCGCCGCGGCGACCCGGCGGGTGCGACTCGTGTCGACGGTCGTGGTCCTCCCGAGTCACGACGCGGTGCGGACGGCCAAGCAGGCCGCCACCATCGACGTACTGTCCGAGGGCCGGCTCACGCTGGGTGTCGGGGTCGGCGGTCGCGACCAGGACTACGCCGCGGTCGGTGCCTCGACCGCGCGCCGGTTCGCCCGCCTCGACGAGCAGGTGGCCACGATGCGCCGGGTCTGGCGCGGCGAGGCGGTCGTCGACGGCGTGCCGCCCATCGGACCGGCGCCGGTGCAGCCGGGCGGTCCGCCGGTGCTGACCGCGGCGATGGGCCCGAAGTCGCTCGCACGCTCCGCGCGGTGGGCCGACGGACTCTCGGGCTTCGACCTCGCCGCCGATCCGACGACCATCGCCGCGACGTTCGGCGCGGTACGCGACGCCTGGACGGATGCGGGACGGACCGAGCGCCCGTGGCTCGCGACGTCGAGCTGGTTCGCGCTCGGGGACGGTGCGACCGAGCGTCTGCGCGGCTACGCCCGGAACTACCTGTCGAACTTCGGCGACGAGGTCGCCGACGCGATGGCGGCGCTGTGCACGCTCGACGACCCCGGCCGGGTATGCGCCGTGGTCGACGCCCTCGGCGAGCTCGGCTGCGACGAGCTGATCCTGGTGCCCACGACCGACGACGTCACCGAGCTGGACCGACTCGAGCACTGCCTGAGCTGAACCTTCTACAGTGCGCGGATGGGTTGCGGATGCCTGCTCGCGCTGCTGGCGATGCTCTCGCCCCGGGTGGCGATCTTCTTCGTGTGGTTGCTCACCGATCGCATGGGGATCGCGTTCGAACACTTCTGGATGGGACTGGTCGGGTTCCTCTTCCTGCCCTGGACCACGCTCGTGTGGGCGATGGCCTACCGGCCCGGCCACGGTGTCCACGGCTTCGGCATCGTGCTGGTGGTCTTCGCGTTCCTCGTGGACCTCTCGACGCACAGCGCGGCTTCCAGGGCGCGACGCTCGTCCGACGCCCGGCGCTGACGACCGTGCTGTCCGAGCTCCTGGAGCACGACGGAGTGGTGGAGACCTGCGCGCTCGGCGCGACCGTCGGGTTCATGGCCCTGCACGGCGGGTCGCTCGAGCGGGGGACGGCGGAGATCGCGCGTGCCGCGGCGACGCGCGCCGGCGCGTCGCTGTACGCGGTCGAACAGCCCGAGGACCTGCAGTGGCACATCCCGTCGCACCGCTACGACCCCGAGCACGCGCCGGCGCTGGCGCAGTACCTCGGCCATGTCGAGCGCGTGGTCTCGATCCACGGTTACGGCCGGGACGGCTGGTGGACGTGGGTCCTGGTCGGAGGCGCCGATCGCGAGCTCGCCGGGCGTGTCGCGGCCACGCTGCGGACGCATCTCGACGGCTTCGAGGTGGTCGACGACCTCGACGCGATCCCGCGGGAGCTCCGCGGCCTGCACCCGGCGAACCCGGTGAACCGCACCCGGAGCGGCGGCGTGCAGCTCGAGCTCCCGCCCCGGATCCGGGGGCTCGGACCGAACGGCCGGTCGGAGTACGTCGAGGCCCTCGTCACCGGCCTGGTCCACGTGTTCGGCTGAGCCGTCCACGCGGCCGTCGCGCGCGCCCCGCTAGCCTCCCGGCCCATGACCAAGCAGCTCGACCTCGGGTTCATGATCGGGTACTGGGGCGCCGGGCCGCCCGCGAACGTCCCCGAGCTCCTCGCCGAGGCCGAGCGACTCGGGTTCGCGACGGCCTGGACCGCCGAGGCCTACGGCTCGGATGCACTGACCCCGCTCGGCGTGGTGGGGATCGCAGACCACCCGGATCCAGCTCGGGACGTCGATCGTCCAGATGTCGGCCCGCACGCCGACCGCCACCGCGATGGCCGCGATCACGATGGACCACCTCACCAACGGCCGGTTCATCCTCGGGCTCGGGGCGTCGGGCCCGCAGGTCGTCGAGGGGTGGTACGGCCAGCCCTACGCCAAGCCGCTCGCCCGGACCCGGGAGTACGTCGAGATCATCCGCAAGATCCTCGCCCGCGACGAGCCGGTGACCTATGCCGGCGAGCACTACACACTGCCGATCGCAGGCGGCACGGGACTCGGCAAGGCGGTGCGGTCCATCACGCATCCGCTCCGCGCCGACCTGCCGATCTACCTCGCGTCGGAGGGGCCGAGGAACGTCGCGCTCACCGCGGAGATCGCCGACGGCTGGCTCGCGATCTACTTCTCGCCCAAGATCGACGACTTCTACCGCGGTGCACTCGCCGAGGGCTTCGCGCGGCCCGGCGCCAGGCGCGGCTTCGACGACTTCACCGTCGCGGCCACGGTCCCGGTGATCTTCCACGACGACGTCGACGAGGCGGCCGACATGCTCCGGCCGGTGCTCGCGCTCTACATCGGCGGCATGGGGGCACGCGAGGTGAACTTCCACGCCAACGTGTTCGGCCGGATGGGCTACGAGGCCGAGGCCCGGGAGATCCAGGACCTCTACCTCGCGGGCAAGAAGGAGGAGGCCGCGGCGAGGGTGCCGCGCTCGCTCATCGAGGAGACTGCGCTGATCGGTTCGAAGGAGAAGGTCCGCGACGACCTCGAGATGTGGCGCGAGTCCTGTGTGACCCAGATCCTGCTCTACGGCGATGCGAACACGATGCGCACCATGGCCGAGCTCTGTCTCTAACCCACGACGACGTGCTCGGGGCCGGTCAGCATCCAGAGCAGGCCGTTCGGATCGAGGAAGTTCTCCTCGTCGGTCCGGATGACGTCACGGCTCTCCGGGTCCACGGCCATGCCGAAGAAGTCCCGGGCGCTGCGGAACCACTCGATCGTGACCCCGTCGAGGTCGCATTCGGTCCGGGCGTAGTCCTCGGGGAGGCGGTGGTTCTGCTCGTAGCGGATGAAGTACTTGCGCACCGCCGGCGTGTCGCGGTTGAGCGGACCGTGGGTCTCCCACCAGTAGCGGTGGAACTCGTCGAGGTCCATGCCCGGCTTGTGGCGCACCCCGCAGATGAGCTTGGTGATCGGCTCGCCCCGGTCCTCGGGGCCGGCGATCACCTCCATCTCCTCGCCCGTGAACACCTCGTACAGCTCGGCGAAGAGCGTCGCCGCGTCGGCGCGCACGCCGGCGCGGCCCGGGTCCTCCCGTGACGCCCGGTAGCGATCCAGTGAGTCCCACCACTGCACCATGACGCCGTCGTAGGGGCACTCGGTCCGCTCGTAGTCCCGCGGCGTGCGCCGGTGCTGCTCGTACCGCAGGAGACCCGGGCCCAGTCGTGGCGCGCACGAGGTCGGCGTGCGCACCCCGCCACCGTTCGTGGAACTCGTCCACGCCGAGACTCGGATGACGGCGTGCGAAGCCGATTCGCTTGATCATGGTTCCTCCGGGTTGCCGCTCGGCAGTGATCCTGACAGCCTGTCGCCCCTCGCAGCGAGCTTCCGGGGGGACACATGTCGAGCAGTCGAACGCGGGGAGGACGGCTCCGCACCATTGCGGTGGCGGTGCTCATCGGCGGGCTCGTGGCGGCGTTCCTGGTCGGGGCGATGGTGAAGGCGCAGGTCACACCGGTCACCGGCAGCCTCACGGAGAAGTCGGTGAGCTACGTGTCGTCGCCCGAGGGGAGCGGCGCGGGCTCGTTCAACTGGCTCCTCGCGCTCCTGGTGGCGGGTCCGGCCGTGGTCGCGGCGTCGGGGCTCTACGCGGCGGCCGAGATCGCCGCGGCGACCCGCCGCGGCGGCCGGTCCCGATCGGCATCGCTCGAGGTCGGGGAGGAGGTGTGAGCGGGCTGCTGGAGGGCCGGACCGCGGTGGTGACCGGTGTGGG
This sequence comes from uncultured Acidimicrobiia bacterium, assembly GCA_963805415.1. GTDB lineage: Bacteria > Actinomycetota > Acidimicrobiia > IMCC26256 > JAENVU01 > JAENVU01. The sequence continues at coordinate 6,057 of CAWDUD010000008.1, read as the reverse complement.
CCCGGGCCTGGGGCGCGCGACCGCGCTCGTGCTGGCCCGCGAGGGCGCCGCGCTGGTCCTGGTCGCCCGCAACGCCGAGCGGGTCGGGGGCGTCGCCGAGGAGATCACCGCGAGCGGCGGCCGCGCGATCGCCGTCCCCGCGAGCGTGACCAAGCCCGAGGACTGCACCCGGGTGGCCGACGCCGCCACCGCGGAGTTCGGCGGCATCGACGTGCTGGTCAACAGCGCCTTCCGGGGCGACCCGTTCCAGCCGGTGGAGACCGCCGACCTCGACGTCTGGCGCAAGATCTTCGACGTCAACTTCTACGGGCCGGTCAACATGACGCGCGCCTGCCTGCCTGCGCTGCGCGAGGGGCGGGGTGGGAGCGTGGTCATGGTGGCGTCGCAGAGCGCCCGCAAGATCCGCCCCAACGAGGCCGGGTACGCGGCCAGCAAGGCCGCGCTCATCACCCTCACCCGCTCGCTCGCGACCGAGCTGGCCGCGGACCACGTCCGGGTCAACGCGGTCGTGCCCGGCTGGATCTGGGGCCCCAACGTGAAGATGTACGTGGAGTGGCAGACCCAGTCGCGCGGCGTCACCGCGGAGGAGGTGATCGCCGAGATCACGAGCGAGATCCCCCTCGGCGAGATCCCACCCCAGGAGGACATCGCGGAGTCGATCGTGTTCTTCGCCTCCGACATGGCCCGGGTCATCACCGGCCAGACCCTCGACGTGAACGGCGGCGAGTACTTCGGATGAGCGATCTCACGGGACGGGTCGGACTGGTCACGGGCGGCGCGTCGGGACTCGGCCGGGCGACCGCGCTCGACCTCGCCCGCCGGGGTGTGCGCGTCGTCGTGGCCGACCGCGACGCGGACGCGGCCGCGGCCGTCGTGGACGAGATCCGGGCGCTCGGTGGTCAGGCCCTCGCGGTCGAGACCGACGTCACCGACCCGGCCGCGTGCGAGCAGCTCGTCGCCCGCTGCGTCGAGGAGTACGGAACGTTGGACCTCGCGGTGAACAATGCCGGGACCACCGGCCTGCCGGGCAGCGTCGTCGACTACCCGCTCGAAGCCTGGCGGGCCACGATGGCGGTGAACCTCGACGGAGTCTTCTTCTCCATGCGAGCGGAGCTCCCCGTGATGGTGGCGGCGGGACGCGGGGCGATCGTCAACGTCGCCTCGGGCGCGGGCGTCGTCGGCTTCGCCGGGCTCCCGGCGTACGTCGCGAGCAAGCACGGCGTGGTCGGCCTCACCCGTTCGGCCGCGCTCGAGTGCGCCCCCAAGGGCGTCCGCGTCAACGCCGTCTGCCCGGGCAGCACGCGGACGCCGATGCTCGAGGGCTTCATGGGCGGCGACGCCAAGGTCGAGCGCATGATGACGGCCAGCGTGCCCCTCGGCCGGCTCGCGACCCCCGAGGAGATCGCCGCCGCGATCGTCTGGCTCTGCACCGACGACGCGAGCTACATGGTCGGCCACGCGCTGGTGGTCGACGGTGGTTCCACCGTCCAGTAGCGGAGCGCGCCGCGGCTGTCGCGTCTGCCGCCGGTCACGGTCCCGGCCCCGCGCGAGCGAACTCCTCCTTGGTCACCAGCCGCTGTCGCCCGAGCGCACCGACGCGGCGCAGGTCCCGGCGGGTCTTCAGGTCGTGATGGTGAGCGCAGACGCGCCCGAGGTTCTCGAGTGAGGTCGGGCCGCCCTCGGCGAACGGTGCGTTGTGGTCGATCTCGAGGTGGCGGTCCACCTCGCAGCCGTCGATCACGCACGTGAGGTCCCGGGTCTGGACCGCGGTGCGCAGGTGGGCGGGGATCGTCCGGCCGAGATGGGCGACGCGGGTCACGTCGACGCCGTCCGTCACGAGTGCCTTGAGGATCGCGTCCGACGCGAGGCGGCGGGCGACGCCGACGGGGATCGGTCCCGCCCCCTCGATCTCGCAGATCTCCCCGGCCTGGGTCACGCCGCGCTCGTACGCGGACTTCGACACGTGCACCACCACGGTTGCCAACGCCCGGGCGCCGCGCGTGCGGCGGTTCGCCCCGTCCGGATTCGCAGCAGCGGAGCCGGCCGCGAGTCGCGCCAGCGCATCGAACGCCACCGCGTCGGGGTGTGCGAACCGGCCCCGCGCGGTTCGCCTCGAAGAGCTGCTGCTCGAAGGGCTCCAGCGCCGCCATGATCTGCGCGGTGCGATCGAGCGGGCCGCGGACGTCGATCTGACCGGTACCGTCCGCGAAGCGGCGATGCCGCAAGCAGCGTTGGGAGCGGATGTGCTCGTACTGCTCGACCTCGTCCGAACGCGTGGCCGCGCTGACGCGGTCGCACTCCAGCCTGAGGCCCTTCAGCCCGGCGTGCCCTGCCGTGTCGAGCAGTGACTCCTCGGCCGCCGGGTCGAGCGCCGCGGCCGCGCTCACGTGCTCGGCCTGGGCGGGAGAGAGCGCACCCGAGCGCATCGCCGCCGCGGTCTCGGGAAGGTCCGCGACCCGACGGGCGGTGCCGAGCGCGGCCCGGGCCGCACCGACGGTGGTGCCGGCGATGGTGGCGACCCAGCTCTCGATGTCCCGGAAGGAGCCGTCGCCCACCCACGCCCCGGTCTGGTCCAGCCGCCCGACCGCGAGGGTGCGGCCGGCGCCGGCGAGCTTCTCGAGCGCGATGAACTGCTCGACGGCCGTGCGCGCCTCCGGCCCGCTCAGCGTGTCCGGTTCGAGATCACCGACGAGCGTCCGGGCGCGCGCCACGAGAGCGGTGAGTTCTGCGAGCACGGACACCTCCTCCGGCGTGACGAGACCATCGACCTGGGCGGGGAAGCCGGGGAGAAGCAAAGTGCAGAGTACACGAACATACGTTCGTTGTCAAGCAGAGATGTTCGCGGTCGAGCGACGTGACGCCTGGGTGGTCATACCGGTGTGTTCGTTCCTCCGGCCTCTTCACTGTCCCTTCAGCCACCGTATGGGTGGCCAGGCGGACAGTGAACGCGTTCGGGTGACATTCGTGCACGCCTTCGCGAGATCTGCCACGGCGGGCGACGTGTGGATCCAGGTCTAGAAGACCAACCCGCTCACCCCACGCCGGACCAGAGCTCGCGTTGCGCGCCCATGGGGTCGTCGACGACCTCGGAGGTGGTGTCGAACACCTGGGTGGCGCGCCGGTCGGCGTCGTAGGCGGGCCAGCCCGGGTCGCCGGTGCGGGCGAAGGAGATCCACGCGGCGTGCATCACGTCCGCGATCCCCTGGCGCTCGGGGCCGTCGCCGGTGAGCACCGACAGCCCCGGCTTGTCGATCGCGTCCCACATGAACGGCAGCTCCAGCGCGTGGCAGCTCTTCAGCTTCCCGCCGAAGACCGGGGTCTCCCACGCGAAGAGGTACATGTACGTCGGCCGCGTGCCGAGTCCCGCCTCCGCCAGGCGGATCGCCGGGATGCGGAACACGCGATCGGTTGCCACCGCGGTCAGCACGTCGGAGGGGACGTCGCTCGGGACCAGCGAGTGATACGCCGCACCGACCTCCTCGGCCCGGTCGCCGAAGCTCGCCTCGAGCGCGCGCGACACCGCGGTGCCGTCGATCTCGCCGAGCCCGAGGTCGAGCTGGGTGAACAGCGTCATCTCGTCCTTGGTGGTCCCGATCATCGTGGGCACCGCGCCCGAGCCGCCCCGGACGCCGTCGATCGGCGGCTGTGGGAGCACGGAGCCGTCCACCACGGGCATGAACGGGAGCTCGATGCGCGCGACCGCGGCGAGCGCCTTCCCCTGCGCCTCGAGCAACACGTCCGTCGGGACGGCTTCGAGCTCCGCCAGCGTCGTCGCGCCGACCTCCGCGAGCACGGTCCGGGCGATCGCGGTGGCCTGCTCCCGGGAGTGCACGAACGAGCCGCCCCCTGATTGCACGATGGCCTGGTGGAACAGGCCCTGTGCGGCCGGCAACGCGAGCAGGGTGCCCACGCTCATCCCACCGGCGGACTCGCCGAAGATCGTCACCCGGCCCGGGTCGCCGCCGAACGCGGCGATGTTGTCGCGCACCCATTCGAGGGCCAGCACCTGATCGAGGATCCCCGCGTTCCCCGACCCCGCGACTGCCTCGCCGAAGATCTCGTCGAGGTGCAGGAAGCCGAACGCGCCGAGGCGGTAGTTGATGCTGACGACCACGACGTCGCCGTGGGTGGCGAACCGACGACCGTCGTAGATCGGCGAGCCCCCGGTCCCGCTCACGAACGCACCGCCGTGGATCCAGAACAGGACGGGACGCTCCGCGCCGTCGAGACCGGGCGTGTAGATCGACAGCGTGAGGCACTCCGCCTCGTCGACGACGGGATCCGGCGCGCCGAGGGCGGCCTCGAGGGGCGAGGGCAGCTGCGGGGCGACCGGACCGAACCGCCCCGCGTCGCGTGGATCGGTCCACGGCGCGACCGGCACCGGCGGCCGGAACCGGCGCTCGCCGACGGGCGGCGCCGCGTAGGGGATCGAGCGGAACACGTGGATGTCGTCCCGGACGACGCCCCGCACCGGTCCGGAGGTGGTGCGGACGATCGGCTCGCTCATGCGGGCTCCTTGGTCGGACCGGGTGGCGCCACCGAACGTGCCGGACCGATCACCCGCGTGTCAAGGTGAGGAGATGACGGGCCCGGACGCGACGCTGGTGCCGCTGCCGCCCCAGCCGGCCGGCCGCGCCTGGCCCACGGAGCGGTGGGAGCGAGCGTCGGCGCCGGCGGGCGTCGACGCCCTCGTGGCGGAGATGTTCACCTCACCCCGGTACGGGACCACCTATGCGGTGGTCGTCGTGCACGAGGGCCGGATCGTCGCCGAGCGCTACGACGGTGCGCTGCCGAACTGGGTCGGCGACCCGATCGTCGTCACGCCGGAGACGCCGCTGCCCTCGTGGTCCATGGCCAAGTCCATGTTGCACGCCGCGATCGGGATCCTGGTGGGCGACGGCCGCCTCGACATCGACGCCGGTGGACTCGTCCCCGAATGGCGGACCGACGAGCGGGCCGCGATCAGGACCGCCGACCTGCTCGCGATGCGCGACGGGCTGGCGTGGAACGAGGACTATGTCGACGCCGGGGGCTCGCAGGTCATCGAGATGCTCTTCGGCGAGGGCAACGAGGACGTCGGCGCGTTCGCCCGCGCCCGGCCGCTCGCCGTGCCGCCCGGCACCCGCTTCAACTACTCCAGCGGGACCACGAACATCCTCTCCGGGATCGTCGCCGACGTCGTCGGTCGCGGTGAGCGGTACCGGGAGTTCCTGCGCACGCGGCTGTTCGCGCCGATCGGGATGCGCACCGCGGAGCCGGTGCTCGACCCCACCGGGCTGTGGGTCGCGTCCAGCTACGTGCACGCGACCGCGGAGGACTTCGCTCGGTTCGGCCACCTGTACCTGCGCGACGGGGTCTGGGACGGCGCGCGGATCCTGCCCGCGGGTTGGGTCGACACCGGGCGGCTCCTGCGCTCGATCGACCCGACCGACGGTCGTGGCTACGGATGGCAGTGGTGGATCGCGAGCGACGACCACGGCACGTTCTGGGCGAACGGCTACGAGGGCCAGTCGATCCTCGTCTCACCCGGCCTCGACCTCGTCGTGGTGCGGATCGGTCGCACGGACGCATCACACTCGAACGACCTCGCCGACTGGCGCGCCCGGATGGTGGGCGCCGTCGCCGGGAACGGGTGACCGCGCCGATGGAGCCGCTGCCCGAGGACTGGGACCGTGCCCTCGCCGTCGTCGCCCATCCCGACGACCTCGAGTACGGCGCGGCCGCGGCCGTCGCGCGCTGGACGGACCAGGGCAAGTGGGTCGGCTACGTCCTCGCCACGTCGGGGGAGGCCGGGATCGACGGCATGGCGCCGGACGAGTGCAAGCCCCTGCGCGAGGAGGAGGAGCGGTCCGGCGCGGCGCGGGTGGGGGTGACGGTGGTCGAGTTCCTCGGTCACCGCGACGGCGTCGTGGAGGCGGGGCTCGCGCTGCGGCGCGACCTCGCCCGGGCGATCCGCCGCCATCGCCCCGACGTGCTCGTCCTCATGAATTACGCCGAGCGGTGGGGCTTCGGGCCGATGAACATGGCCGACCACCGCGCGGTTGGGATCAGCGCGCT
>CAWDUD010000007.1:5000-507592 GCA_963805415.1 uncultured Acidimicrobiia bacterium | reverse complement strand
GCCCATCGGGTCCTTGGTGCCGTAGATCGCGACGACCCGGAGCTGCTGCGTGCCGGTCTCGGCGAACGTCATGTCCACCGTGTCACCGACCTGCAGGTGGTGGGCCTCGGCCTCGTCGGCCTGCACACCGACCGTGCCCGGGACCGAGCACGTCGACCGATCCCGACCGCAGGTCGAAGTCGATCGTGCGATCGGCCGTGGTCTCGTCGACCGCGGAGGTGTTCTTCACCTTGCCGTCGACCGTGGTGTTCAGGTACCGCAGGGCGGTGACCGCACCGGTCTCGGGCAGGGCGTCGATCCGCTTCGTCACGTCGGGGCTCATCCCGCCCATGCCGAACTGCGTCTCGACGATCCAGTCGGCTTTCATGGCCTGGTCGATCGTCGTGGCGATGCTTGCCCTGGCCGTGGCCGCGAACACCGTCATGAGGGCGACGAGGGCGACGCCGATCATGAGGGCGGAGGCGGCCGAGGCCGTGCGCCGCGGGTTGCGGGACGCGTTCTCCCGGGCGAGGGTGCCCGGCATCCCGCGGAAGCGGGGCAGCAGGACGCCGAGCGCACGGGAGAGCGGCCGGGCGATGACCGGGCCGAGCACCACCAGCGCCGCGAAGATGCCGAGGGCGCCGAAGCCGACCGTCGCGATCTCGTGCGCCCCGAGTCCGGCGGCGACGCCGTAGCCGCCGACCGCCGCGAGGACGACGCCGATCACGGCCCGACGCTTCGAGGTCGACGACCGGTCGACCGCCGCGTCACGCAGCGCCTCGATCGGGGCCACCTTCGCCGCCTTGCGGGCCGGCAGGTACGCCGCCACCACGGTGACGACCACACCGACGACCGCCGAGACGATCAGGCTCGCGGGAGCCACGACCGAGCCCGTGCCGGGCAGCTCGAGCCCGAAGGCACCGAGCACCGCCCGCAGACCCTGGGCGGCGCCGATCCCGGCGACGACGCCGACCGCCGAGGCGAAGACGCCGGTGAAGAGCGCCTCGACCATGACCGAGCGGGTGACCTGCTTGCGCTCGGCGCCGATCGCCCGGAGCAGCGCGGTCTCCTTGGTGCGCTGGGCGACCGTGATCGAGAAGGTGTTGTAGATCACGAACGACCCGACGACGAGCGCCACGACGGCGAACGTCATCAGGAACATGTTCATGAACTGCATGGTCTTGCCCGCAGCCTTCTCGGCCTCCTTGGTCGCCTCGGCGCCCGTGAGCACCTCGAGGTCGCGCTCGGGCAGGGCCGTGCGCAGGGACGCCGCGAGCTCGGCCTGGCTCACACCCGGCTCGGCGATGACCTCGACCGCGGTGTAGCGGCCGGGCGTACCGAGGGTGGTGGCCGCGGTCTCCGGCGTGAACGCCACGACCTGGGCACCGGCCGCGCTGTCGCGACCGCCGTAGGTCGCGACCCCGGCGAGCCGGTACGACTTCGTGCCCACCTGGCTGATGACCTGGACGGTCTCACCCACGTGGAAGTCGCCGCGCTTCGCCGACGCACGGTCGATCACGACCTCGTCCGGAGCACGCGGGGCGTGACCCGAGACGAGCTCGAGCGGGTTCAGCGCCGGGGTGGACGGCCACGCCATCGCGATCGGGATCGCCCGCTCACGGTTGGCGTCGAGGAGGTCGCCGTCGTGGCCGACCACCATGGCGATGCCCAGCTGCTGGGCCTCGGCCTGCTGCACACCCGGGACCGAGCGGACCCGGTCGAGCGTCGCCGCCGAGACGGTGCCGCGGTCGTCGCCCTTGTCGCCACCGTCGATGTGGCGGCCGGAGCGCACCACCGCGTCGGCGGACTTGTACACGTTGGCGGCGACGTCGTCGTAGGACTGCTTGATCGTGTCCGTCAGGACGAGCGTGCCGGTCATGAAGGCGACGCCGAGCATGACGGCGACGCCGGTGAGGAAGAACCGGGTCTTGTTGGCCCGGATGGAGTTGAGGACGAGCGAGAACATGATCAGCCTCCCAGGGACTTCATGCGGTCGAACACGGAATCGGACGTGGGGTCGGCGACCTCGTCGACGATGCGACCGTCGGCGAGGAACACCGCCCGGTCGGCGTAGGACGCGGCGACCGGGTCGTGCGTCACCATCACGATCGTCTGGCCGAGCTCGCGTACGGCCGTCCGCATGAAGGCGAGGATCTCGGCACCCGTGCGGGAGTCGAGGTTGCCGGTGGGCTCGTCGGCCAGGATGATCTGCGGCCGGCCGGCGAGCGCGCGGGCGACAGCGACGCGCTGCTGCTGACCACCGGAGAGCTCCGACGGGCGGTGGCCGAGCCGGTGCCCGAGACCGACGGTGTCGACGACGAGCTCGACCCAGGCGGCGTCGGGCTTCCGGCCGGCCAGCTTCATCGGGAGCACGATGTTCTCGGCCGCGGTGAGCGTCGGGATGAGGTTGAACGACTGGAAGACGAAGCCGATGCGGTCACGCCGGAGCTGGGTCAGCTTCTTCTCGGAGAGCGATCCGAGCTCGGTGTCGCCGATCCAGACGTTGCCGTCGGTGAGCGTGTCGAGGCCGGCCACCGCGTGCATGAGCGTGGACTTGCCCGAGCCCGAGGGGCCCATGATCGCGGTGAAGCGACCGGTGGCGAAGTCCACGGTCACGCCGTCGAGGGCGCGGACCTCGGCCTCGCCCTTGCCGTACACCTTGACGGCGTCGACGGCCCGGGCGGCCACGTGGGGAGCCGGTGCGGGGGTCTCCGGCGCTCGGCTCCGGGTCAGGGTGAAGGTCATCGTCGGGGTTCCTTTCGGCTGCGGCCCGCCGTCCGAGCCGTCCCCGTCACGATGCGCTCCGGACCCGCCGATTTCGTCGGCCCGGCGATGGTTCGGCCCTGCGACCCGCGGCGCTCCGCGTCGCCGATCAGGGCCGAGCGCGTACATCCCGGGGTGTACGGCCGGGTCATCCCGGCGGCCGATGCGGCCCGCAGGGCGCGGTCGTTAGGGTGAAGTCGTGGACACGGGGACCCGATTCGCGCAGCTCGCGCAGCGCTTCCGCGACCTGAACCCGTGGGCCCTCGACGCCTTCATCGGCGCCGCCTTCACCGGGGTCGGCCTGTTGGCTGTTGCTGACCACGACCAGCACGACGATCGATTATCAGAGCGTCGATGCCCTCGGGGTCGTGCTCGCGCTGGCGTGCAGCCTGCCCTACTTCTTCCGCCGCCGCGCGCCCGTCGTCGTCCTCGTGGTCAGCACCGTCGCGCTCGTGCGCGCTGCGCGATCATCGGGTACCCGGCCAGCGTCCAGAGCCAGTTCCTCCTGGTCGGGATGTACACCGTCGGGTCGCACGCCGACGGGCCGGGGCCGGCTGCTCGGGGTGCGTGACCGTGATCGGGGCGCTCGTCGTGGTCGCGGCTCGCCGGCATTCCCGATGCGTCGACGTCCGGCCTGCATTCAGACCGGCGCGATCTACCTCGGCGTCGTACCTCTTCGGCTCGACGGTGCGGAACCGGCGCCTCTACCTCGGTGAGCTCGAGGCGCGCGCCATCGCGGCGGAGCACGAGCGCGACGAGGAGGCGAAGCGTGCGGTGGCCGACGAGCGGCTCCGCATCGCCCAGGAGCTGCACGACGTCGTCGCCCACTCGATGGGCGTGATCGCGGTGCAAGCGGGCGTCGGCGCGCACGTGATCGACCGGGATCCCGCCGAGGCGAAGCGTTCGCTGGAGGCCATCGCGGGGACGAGCCGGTCCACGCTCACCGAGATCCGCCGTCTGCTCGGCGTGCTGCGCGACGACGGCGCCGCCGCGTACCAACCCGCACCCGGTCTCGCCGACCTCGATCGTCTCGTCGCCGATCTCGGCGACGCCGGCCTGCCGGTCACGGTGCGTGTCGAGGGCGCCTCCGGCGACGTGCCGCCGGGCGTCGACCTCACCGCCTACCGGATCGTGCAGGAGGCGCTCACCAACGTGCTCAAGCACGCCGGACCGGCCCGGGCGGCGGTGACGGTCACGTACGAGCCCGACGCGGTCCGGCTCCGGATCACCGACGACGGTCGTGGGGTGAACGGCGCCACCTCCGAGGGCGGGCACGGTCTGCTCGGCATGCGCGAGCGGGTCGGGGTGTACGGCGGGTCGCTGTCGGCCGGGCCCCGGACCGGCGGCGGGTTCACGGTGGTGGCCGAGCTGCCGTACCGGGAGGCCGAGTGATCCGCGTCGCCGTCGCCGACGACCAGGCCCTCGTCCGCAGCGGCTTCAGCGTGCTGCTGCGGTCCGCCGACGACATCGAGGTGGTCGGCGAGGCGGGCGACGGACGCGAGGCGGTCGACCTCGTGGCGGCCGAGTGTCCCGGACGTGATCCTCATGGACATCCGCATGCCGGAGATGGACGGGATCGAGGCGACGCGCCGGATCGCGGCGAGCGGGTGCGACACGCGGGTCCTCGTGCTGACCACCTTCGACCTCGACGAGTACGTGTTCGGAGCGCTGCGCGCCGGTGCGAGCGGCTTCCTCCTCAAGGACACCCTGCCCGAGGACCTGCTCGGCGCGGTGCGGGTGGTCGCGGCCGGCGAGGCGCTCCTGGCCCCGAAGATCACCCGCCGCCTGATCGAGCAGTTCGCGGAGGGCGCGAGCCCGGCGGCGCCAGCGGCGCCGCCCCCCGGGCTCGACACGCTGACCGAGCGGGAGGTCGAGGTCCTCGCCGCGGTGGCGCGTGGCCGGTCGAACGCCGAGATCGCCGAACGAGCTCTTCATGGCGCACGCCACCGCGAAGACCCACGTCAGCCGGTTGCTCACCAAGCTCGACTGCCGCGACCGGGCCCAGCTCGTGATGGTCGCCTACGAGGCCGGGATCGCCGTGCCCGGGTTCGTCGATCCCGGCGGCGCGAGCGGCTGATCCGCGGGGCGGTCGCGGCCGCCCGGCGTAGGGTCCGGTCCCCGATCCGAGTCCGAGGAGCCCGTCGTGCCCGACACCGTCGCCGCCAAGTCCGTCCTGATCACGGGAGCCGGTTCCGGCTTCGGGAAGGGCGCCGCCCTCGCGCTGGCGGCCCGCGGCCATCACGTGATCGCGACCACCGAGACCGAGGAGCAGGCCGTTGCGTTGCGCGCCGAGGCCCCCCAGCTCACGGTCGAGAAGCTCGACATCACGACCGACGACGTGTCCAAGGCGGCGGGGTGGGACGTCGACGTCCTCATCGACAACGCCGGCGCGGGACAGACCGGTCCGATGGCCGATGTCCCGATCGACCGCGTGCGGCGGCTGTTCGAGGTGAACGTGTTCGGCACCCTGGCGATGACCCAGGCGGTCCTCCCGGGCATGGTGGCCAGGGGATCGGGCCGGGTGATCATCGTGTCGTCGATCGCGGGCGTGATGTCGGGCCCGGCGTTCGGGCCGTACTCGATGACGAAGCACGCGCTGGAGGCCATGGGCAAGGCGATGCGCGCCGAGCTCGCCGGCCAGGGCGTCGACGTGACGTTGCTCAACCCCGGGCCCTACCTGACCGGCTTCAACGACCGGATGGCCGACTCGATGTGGGAGTGGTTCGGCGACGAGTCGCTCAACGCGCCGGCAACGCCGCTGTTCCAGATGATGCGCGAGCTGGTGACCGGCGGGCAGATGGATCCGGCCGAGGTCGTCACCCGGATGGTGGAGCTGACCGAGGCCGAGACCACCGAGGAGAACAACTTCGTGCCGCCGGGGATCCTCGGCCAGATGGGTGCCGCGGCCGGGTGATCCCGACGCGCGGATGAGAGGATGCCCGGTATGACGACCGAACGTATCGAGGTGGAGCGCACGATCGCGGCGCCGGCCGCGGAGATCTTCGGGGTCCTCTGCGACCCCCGGGGCCATGTCGCGATCGACAGCTCGGGGATGCTCCAGGACGCGACCGGGGACCCGGTGCGCGCCGAGGGCGACACGTTCGTGGTGCACATGGACCGCGAGGCGCTGAACGACTACCCGATGGGCGAGTACGACGTGACCGTCACGATCACGAAGCTCGTGCCCGACCGCGAGATCGCGTGGACGATCGTCGGCCAGATCAAGCCGCAGATCGGCCACGTGTACGGCTACCGGCTGGAGCCGGTGGCCGACGGCGGCACGCTCGTGACCTCGTACTACGACTGGTCCGGGATCGACGCCGTCTGGAAGGAAGCCGACATCTTCCCCGTGATCTCGGAGGGTGCGCTGCGCGGCGACCTTGGGCATCCTCGCCCGGACCGTGACCCGCGGCGGTCCGACCGACTCCGACTGAGGTGGCAGCCTCCGAGACCCCTTCCGAGATCGCGGCGCGTGTCCGGGCCGCCATCGAGGTGCTCGAGGCCGCGGTCCACGACCCGAGCGTGCTCGCCGCGCTCTCCGAAGCCGAACGGATCCGGCTCCGTCAGGTCGCCGGCGACGTCTTCGAGCCCGATCCGGAGGTCCGCCGGCAGCACGTCCGGGCCCGTCAACGGCGCGAACGCGCCGCCAAGCGGGCGCGCGAGGAGTCGACGCTCGGTCGCACGGGCATCCGCACCCTGCGGGCCAAGCCGGTCTTCACGACGCCGAACGTGTTCCCGCCCGAGGACTTCACCCAGCAGGACACCGCGGACGAGCACGGGGGACGAGGTGTCGCCGACCGCCACTGCTACGTCTGCAAGCGTCACTACGACCGGGTGCACCACTTCTACGACCAGCTGTGCCCCGAGTGTGCCGAGCTCAACTTCGCCAAGCGCACCGAGACCGCGGACCTGCGCGGGCGCGTCGCGCTGCTCACCGGCGGCCGCGTGAAGATCGGCTACCAGGCGGGCATCAAGCTGCTCCGGGCGGGCGCGTGCGTGGTGGTGACGACCCGCTTCCCGCGGGACTCGGCGCTGCGCTACTCGCGTGAGCCCGACTTCGCGGAGTGGGCGGACCGGCTGGAGATCTTCGGGCTCGACCTGCGCCACACGCCGAGCGTCGAGGCGTTCTGCGCGCACCTCGCGTCCACGCGGTCCCGGCTCGACTTCATTCGTGAACAACGCCTGCCAGACCGTGCGCCGGCCCCCCGAGTTCTACCGGCACATGATGGAGCTCGAGCGCACCTCGCTCGCCGATCTCCCGCCCGGCGCGCGCGGGTTGCTGGGCGAGTACGAGGGGCTGCGCGACGCGGAGTTGGTCGCGGCGAGCCCGACCGCGCTCGCCGAGCTGACCCCGGCGGCGCTCGCCGGGCTCACCCATGCCGCGGAGCTCTCCCAGGCCGTCGTGCTCGCCGACGACGCGGCGCCGAAGGACCACCTCTTCCCCGACGGTGTGCTCGACCAGGACCGGCAGCAGGTGGACCGGCGCGGGCGGAACTCCTGGCGCCTGACCCTCGCGGAGGTGTCGGCGGTGGAGCTCCTCGAGACCCAGCTGGTCAACGCGGTCGCGCCGTTCGTGCTCAACGCGCGGCTCAAGCCGCTCATGACGCGCACGCCCGAGCGCGACAAGCACATCGTCAACGTCTCCGCGGTCGAGGGCCAGTTCTACCGGCGGTTCAAGACGACCAAGCACCCGCACACCAACATGGCCAAAGCTGCGCTCAACATGATGACGCGCACCTCGGCGACCGACTACCACGCCGACGGGATCCACATGAACAGCGTCGACACCGGGTGGGTGAGCGACGAGGACCCGTTGGAGGTCGCGCGGGCCAAGACGGTGGAGCACCGGTTCCATCCGCCGCTCGACATCGTCGACGGCGCGGCGCGGATCGTGGATCCGATCATCGCCGGCTTCAACACCGGCGAGCACGTCTACGGCCAGTTCCTCAAGGACTACCGACCGACGGACTGGTGATCCCGGAGCCGATCACGCGGCTCGCTCGACGATGGCCACGGCCTTCGACGAGCGCTCGTTGAGGTCGCGGAGCCGACGCGCGAACTCGTCCCGGCCGATGTCGCCACGGTCCAGCGCGCGGGTCAGCCGCTGGAGCCGGCGTTCGGACGCGGCGACGTGGGCCAGCTCCCGGGCGAGCGGCCGCTTCCCCGCGTAGGCGACCAGCTTCCAGCCCGGCCGGTGGACCCGGCCGGTCATCTCGCTGCCGACGAGGACCAGCAGGCGGGCCTGGATCGCGCCGCGATCCCGGGCGCGGTGCGATCCGAACGCGTGGCCACTGTCGGCGGGGACACGCGCGTCGAACCCGTTGCGCTCGAGGATCAGGAGAATGCCCTCCCGGGACCACCCGCCGGCGGTGCCCTCCTGCTCGAGCACGACCTGGCCACCGTCGCGACGCAGGTGCGGGATCAGCCGGTGCGCGGCGCGTCCGGTCTCGGCGGCCGCGGCATCGAGGTTGGTGCCGGTGTCGGTCGCCGCGATCGCCGTCAGGATCGCAGCCACCGCCAACCCGATCACGACGGCGGGCATCACGAACGCCGCATCCGACGGCCGCCGGTCCGCGAGGAGCCGCCAGGCCACCCACGCGGTTGCCGCGGTCACCAGGGCTCCCAGCATGAGCGTCCAGCCGAACCGGTACGCGTACATGAAGCCGATCGTCCGCGAGACGGCGAGCACCCCCGCGGCGATCGTCGCGGCGAGCACCACCAGCAACCGGGTCGCCACGTTGTCACGGCGACGCCACGTGGTCCACAGCGCCCACGCGAAGGGGAGGAGCAACCAGGGCCAGGGCGCCGAGGTCCCGAGCGTCGTCTCCCCGTTGACCAGCCCGACGTGGGTCGCGCCGGTCAGCCAATCGGGCGGGATCGCGAGTTGGGCCAGCACGATGCGCAGGCCCTCGCCGAGCGTGTGCGCGGCCCCGGGCGCGGCGCGGAACCAGTCCACGAGGACCGTGAGGTTCCGGTACCCGAACAGCTCGTCCCAGATCGGCGCCGCCCACACGACCACGAGCAGACCGAGGGTGAGGAGCGCCGCTCGGGACAGCGACCGGATCCGATCCGGGCCGGCGCGGCGCGCCACCACGACCAGACCGACGCACGCGAGTCCGAACACCGGTGCCGCGATCGCCACATAGCCGATATGGGTCTGGACGAGGAAGGAGAGGACGATCGCGGCGAGCGGCAGCGACCAGATCCGCCCGTCGGTCATCGCCCAGGCGAGAACGCAGAAGAGCCCGAAGGGCAACACGGTGATCGGGAGCACCCAGGGGTCCCGCAGGAACTCCGATCCGGAGGCATGGGCGACGAGCATGCCGGCGAGCAGCAACAGCACCGCGATGGTGACCCCCCCGATCCGGCGCGCGACCTCGGCCATCGCGAACAGGGCGGCCGCGTTGATCAGGAGGGCGCCCAGCAACAGGGCGGTCGCGTCCGACCCGAGGAGGCGGTAGGGCACCGCCAGGATCTCGAAGAGCATGGGCCCGGGATGCGACCACCCGTCTCGCGAGTAGAGCCCGAGGTTCACCGGGTGGACGCCGACATCGCGGACCCGCAACTCCTCGCGGGCCCGGTCGCCGATGAGGGTCTCGGGCGTCCGGGTGGCGAGGGAGACGGCCGACACGACGAAGGGCGTGAGCGCGAGCACGAGCGCGAGGAGGTACACGCGCCGCCGCGCCGCGGAGGGACGCGCCGACCGGTCGAGCGACCCGGCGCGATCGTTCGTGAGGGCAGTCCCCGGCTCGCTCATGGTCAGGGCGTCAGGTTAGGGCTGCCCGTATCCCTGTTCGAAAGCGACCCGCCTCCCTACGATCCTGCCCGTGCGTCGATTCCCCCTGTCCCTCCTCGACGACCCCCATACCCGGCGGGCGGTCACCGTGCCGGCGGTGGCGGCCGGCTCGGCGGTCCTCGCGTCCACCGTGGGGATCTGGGCGCCGGTGAGCGCGGCGATCGATCTCGGTCGGTCGGGGCTGCGGTTCCCGCGCCTGCGCGCCCTGTCCTTCGCGTGGGCGTGGGCGACCCTGGAGACGATCGGGGTCGCGGCCAGCTCGGCGTTGTGGCTGACCGGTCGCGCCGGTGACGAGCACGCCCACTACGCCCTGCAACGCTGGTGGGCGGCCCGCCTCGTCGACGCGCTGGCGGTGCTGGCCGACCTGCGGATCGAGGTCGACGGCCTCGAGCAGCTGGCACCGGGACCGATCGTCATCGCCGCGACGCACACGTCGGCCGCGGACTCGCTGCTCCCGGCCTGGTTGCTCGGGCGGGTCGGCATGCAGCCGCGGTACGTGTTGAAGGACGATCTGCTCGTCGACCCGTGCCTGGACATCGTCGGTCAGCGCCTGCCGAACTACTTCGTCGACCGTGCTCCGGACGACCATGCGGACGAGCTCGGTCAGGTCGAGGCCCTGGCGACCGGCATGGGCCCCCGGGACGGCGCGGTCATCTTCCCCGAGGGCATGGTGGCCACGCCGACCCGCCGCCGCCGGGCGCTCGCCGCGATCACCGAGCGGGATCCGGAGCGGGCGCGGCGCCTCGGACCGTTGCTGCGGCTCGCGCCCGCCCGCGCGGGAGGAACGGCGGCGCTGCTGCGGGGCGCACCGGACGCCGATCTCGTGTTCGTGACCCACACCGGGCTCGAGACGCTCCAGCAGGTGAAGGACGCGACCGTGGCGGTCCCGCTGCGTGAGCCCCTCCGCGTGCGGATCCGGCGGATCCCCCGGCCGACGGTGCCGGCCGGTGCCGCGTTCGGGCCCTGGCTGGACGACCGGTGGCGCGAGCTCGACCAGGAGCTGCCGCCGGTCGTGGCCCGGCCCCGCTCGGGATGACGGCCGCCGACCATCGGCGTTCCGGGCCGGGCGGCCCGACCGCGACAGGATGGCGGCCGTGCTGATCCACGCGGTCGACCGCGGTGACGAGACCGAGTGGCGGGCGTTCCTGCGCGCGCACCGATTCGGCGAGCTCGTCGCGGCCGGACGCGGGAGGGACCTTCCCGTCGTCGTACCGACGCAGTTCGTCCTCGACGGCGACACCGTTCTCGTGCACCTCGCGCGCGCGAACCCGGTGTGGGCCGCGATCGAGGAGCAGCCCAAGGTCCTGCTCGCGGTGAGTGGGGACTGGAGCTTCGTGCCGTCGAGCTGGAAGGCGATCGGCGACGAGGACCCGCGCCGAGGGATCCCCACGACGTACTACGCGTCGGTCCAGCTGACCGGCGCGGCCACGCTCGTGGACGAAGCCGAGGACCTGGCCGCGCTGCTGGCGACCCAGCTCGGCGCGCTCCAGCCGGACGAGCGGGTGGTCGATCCGGTCGAGCACGGGGAGAAGCTGCGTGCGATCCGCGGATTGCGGCTCCCGATCGAGGACGTCCGGGCCAAGTTCAAGTACGGCGGCAACGTCGATGCGGACCATCGGCGTGCGGTGGCCGAGCACCTCGCCCGACGCAGCGGACCCGGCGACGCCGTGGCGCGGGACCATCTCCTGCGGCGCCTGGAACACGGAGGGGAAGCATGACGCGGACCATTCGAGTCTTCGCCGACGTGGTGTGTCCCTTCACCCACGTGGGGCTGCGACGGGTCGTGCGCCGGCGCGACGAGCACGCGGCGGATCTGCGCCTGTACGTCGAGGCCTGGCCCCTCGAGTGGGTCAACGGCGCGCCGCTGGACCCTGCGCTGGTCGGCGAGGAGGTCGCCGCGTTGCGGGCGCAGATCGCCCCCGAGCTGTTCACGGGCTTCGACGTGGCGGCGTTCCCGGCCACCTCGGTCCCCGCGCTCGCGCTCGCCGCCGCGGCCTACGAGCGGGACGCGCCGACCGGGGAGTCCGTGAGCTTCGCGTTGCGGACCGCCGTGTTCGAGGAGGGACGCGACGTCGCCGACCCGGCGGTCCTCCGCGCGATCGCGCGCGAGCACGAGCTCGACCCCGCGGCGACGAGCGAGGCCGCCGTCCGTGAGCAGTACGAGGAGGGCCGAGCGCTCGGCGTCGTCGGGTCGCCGTACTTCGTGGTGGGGACGGAGGGGCACTTCTGCCCGAGCCTGGACATCGAGCACCACGACGGCCGCTTCTCCATCCGGTTCGACCCGGCGGCGTTCGAGGGGTTCATGACCGACGTCCTCGCCGGCTGACCCGGCGGGAGAGGACGAACGCGGTGGACGAGATCCTGACGGGACTGGCCGAGCAGCACGCCGAGCTGTGGTCGCTGCTCGCGCCGCTCGGGCGCACCGAGTGGGCCGCGCCCTCCCCCTGTGACGGCTGGTCGGTGGCCGACGTCGTGCTGCACCTCCACCAGACCGACGAGCTCGCCCTCGCGAGCCTACGGGGCGATTTGCACGCGTCCATCGAGGAGCTCATCCGCGCCGGCGGTCCCGAGGGAGTCGACGCCGCCGCGGACGCATCGGTCGCCGGCAGTCGCGGCGCGCCCGGAGCCGAGGTCGGCCGGGCGTGGCGGGAGTCCGCGGCCGCCCTGCGATCGCGGCTCGCGACGGCCGATCCGGGTGCACGCGTGCAATGGGTCGTGGGCCGGTTGACCGTCCGCACCCTGAGCGCGACGCGGCTCGCCGAATGCTGGATCCACACGACCGACGTCGCGGCCGGGGTCGGGGCCCAGGTGGTCCCGGGGGAGCGCCTGGTGCACGTCGCCCGTCTCGCGTGGCGCACGATCCCGTACGCCTTCGAGCTCGCGGGGCAGTCGCTCCACGGCCCGGTCGGCCTCGACCTCGTGGGTCCCGGGGGCCGGGCCTGGCGGTTCGGCCTCGACGACGGCCCGGCGACCGTCGTCCGCGGGAGCGGTGTGGACCTGTGCCGGGTGGCCGGACAGCGGCTCGACGCCGCCGCCGCGGATCTGTCGGCGGAGGGTGCGGACGCCGACGCCGTGCTGGGGCTGATCCGGACCTACGCCTGAGCCGGGACGGCGCCCGGTCCCGCGGCGGCGGGCCGGTCCCGGGTGCCGCCACCGCTCCCACGCGGTGACGAGGACCCACACGACCCCGAGTGTGACGAGACCCCCGACCGCGTCGAGGATCCAGTGGTTCGCGGTGACGACGATGCCGAACGTCGTCGCGAGCGGATCGAGGACGATCAGGGCGCGGATCCAGCGGGTGCGGACCACGCTGAGCAGCGCGAGCGCGGACCACGTCGACCAGCCGACGTGGAGTGAGGGCATCGCCGCGAACAGGTTGCCGAAGGCGGCGCGGGATGCCGCGTCCGGTACGCCGTGGACGAGCACCACCGGCTGCTGCGGACCGAAGTTGAAGAACTCGGCCGCGGTGTCGACGAACGCGTACGCGCGGCGGCATCAGCCGCGGCGGCATCAACGGGTACGCCCAGAACGCCAGCAGACCGAGGGTCAGCATGACCAGCAGGACGTTGCGCCAGACGACGTACCGCTCCGGTGCCCGTCGCCACAGCGTCACGAGTGCGACGACGGGCATCACGAAGTGGATCGTCCCGTAGTAGATGTTCCAGAAGGAGATGAACGGGCTCCAGCCGATGAACGCCTGCTGGATCCGGTGCTCCTGGTAGATCCCGATCGCGCGTTCCCAGCGCACGATGTCGTACGCGTGGGCGAGCGCCACCCGTCCCGACCCCGCGACCCGGCTGCGCAGCTCGTCGTACACGACGTAGAGCCCGATCCCGAACGTGGCCTCGAGGATCCAGCCGTGGGGCAGTCGACGGGTCCACGGCCGGACCGTCGTGGTGCTCACCCGCGGTCGTCGCCCCCGACGAACCCGGTCCGGGTCACCGCTGCTCCTGCTCGCGGCGGCGGAGGATGAAGGTCCCGGACGCGCTCGAGACGAGGTCGCCGTCGGCGTTCGCGATCGTGGTCTGGAGGTATGCGATCTGGCGGGTCAGGCGCACGACCTCGCCGCGGACGGTGAGCGCGTCGCCGGCCTTGGCGCCGCGCATGGTCGAGTAGGTGATCGAGATCGTGGCGCCGCGCTCGCCCCGCTGGAGGGCGCTGTTGGTGGCGAAGTTCATCGCCGCGTCGTGCACGACCGCGTACACACCACCGTGGACGGCACCGACCGGGTTGCACGCCGACTCGGTGGGGATCCACGCGGCCTCCACCCAGCCCTCGCCGTAACGCTGGAAGTCCACGCCGAGCTGGCCGAGCAGCGCCATCCCGCCGTCGCCCAGCGCCTTGTCCATGTTCCGCATCTCTGCCGCTTCGCTCTCTGCGGGCCGGGATACCCGTCCCGCGGTCGTTCGCTTCGTCCTGGTGGCTGCGCGGGGATTGTGACAGACCGGCGGGAACAGGTCGCGGAGATGCCGGGTTCGGAATGGTTCCGTACACTGGACCGCCCCTCCCGCCGTCAGGAGAACCAGATGCCCACCGCCGTCATCGTCGATGCAGTCCGCTCGCCACTCGGTCGCCGCAACGGCAAGCTCGCCGGGACCCACCCGGTCGACCTCGCCGCCCACAGCCTCGCCGCCCTCGTCGAGCGCACCGGGATCGATCCCGCCCTCGTCGAGGACGTGATCATGGGCTGCGTCATGCAGGTCGGCGACCAGGCGGTCAACGTCGGACGCAACGCCGCGCTCGCCGCCGGGTTCCCGGAGAACACGGTCGGCACCACGGTGGACCGCCAGTGCGGCTCCTCCCAGCAGGCGGCGCACTTCGCCGCGCAGGGCGTGATCGCGGGCGCCTACGACGTCGTGATCGCCGCGGGCGTCGAGAACATGAGCCGGGTGCCGATGGGCGCGTCGTTCACCCAGGGATCGATGCCGTTCGGACCCAGGATGCTCGAGCGCTACCCCGACCTCGTGCCCCAGGGGATCTCGGCCGAGCTGATCGCGGAGAAGTGGAACATCAGCCGCGAGGACAACGACCGCTTCTCGGTCGGCTCGCACCACAAGGCGGCCCGCGCGACCGAGGAAGGTCGGTTCGAGCGGGAGATCGTCCCGATCGAGGTGACCACCGACGACGGCACCGAGCTGATGACGCGCGACGAGGGCATCCGGCCCGACTCGTCGATGGAGACGCTGGGCAAGCTCAAGCCCGCGTTCAAGCCCGACGGCGTGATCACCGCGGGCAACTCGAGCCAGATCACGGACGGCTCGGCCGCGTTGCTCGTCATGAGCGAGGAGAAGGCCGTCGAGCTCGGGCTCACGCCCCGGGCGCGGTTCCACACGTTCGCGCTCGCCGGCGTGGACCCGGTGATGATGCTGACCGGTCCGATCCCCGCCACCACGAAGGTGCTCGAGCGGGCCGGGATGACCATCGACCAGATGGACCTCATCGAGATCAACGAGGCGTTCGCGCCGGTCGTGCTCGCGTGGGAGAAGGAGCACCACCCCGACATGGAGAAGGTGAACGTCAACGGCGGGGCGATCGCCCTCGGTCACCCGCTCGGCTGCTCCGGTGGCCGGCTCATGGTCACGCTGCTGAACGAGCTCGAGCGGACCGGTGGCCGGTGGGGGCTCCAGACCATGTGCGAGGGCGGCGGCATGGCCAACGCCACCATCATCGAGCGCCTGGGCTGAGCGGTGCTCGACTGGCCCGTCCGCATCGCGATCGCGGTCGCCGCATGTCTCGTCATCTACCTGATCGGCGTGAAGATGGTGCGGCTGATGATGGCGCCGCCCCCACCCGACGAGCCGGATCTCTCGACGCTCCGGCCGGTGGACTATCGCTACCGGTGCACGGTCTGTGGCACCGAGGTGACGATGACCGCCGCCCCCGACGCCGATGCCCCCGCCGCCCCCCGCCACTGCCGGGAGGACATGGTCGTCCTGGGCGTGTCCGAATCGTCCTGAGCCGGGTCACCCCGGTTGTCCACAGCCCTGTCCCCAGGCTGTGGGGAACGACAGGCGTGTAACTCCGCAGAGTTCCGGCGGAGAGGTCAGCGCACCGCGGTGGCGACGATGAAGCCGCCGGTGACCTCGGCGATCCCGATCAGGAGGAACCAGTTGTTCTGGTCGCCCGGGAGCAGCCCGAAGTAGTTCAGCACGATCACGAGCACGCCCACGCCGATGAGCGTGAACATCAGCGTCGGCACCCACAGCTTGCTCGGCGGAGGGGTCTTCGGCTTCGGCGGTGTGACGCGCTGACGCTTCTGCTTGGACTGGGGCACGGGGGCAGAGGTTATCGAGCGCAGACCGATGCGCCGGTTCCGGTACCGTCGGCGCCGTGCGGGTCCTCGTCATCGACAACTACGACTCGTTCGTCTACAACCTCGTCCAGTACCTCGGTGAGCTCGGCGCCGAGCCCGTCGTCCACCGCCACGACGCCCTGAGCCTGCCGAGCTGGCGGCCCTCGAGCCGGAGGCGGTGCTCGTCTCGCCGGGTCCGGGCCGGCCCGAGGACGCCGGGGTCTCGATCGAGGCGATCGCGGCGTTCGGCGAGTCCGGGGTCCCGGTCCTGGGGGTCTGTCTCGGCCACCAGTGCATCGGCCAGCACTACGGCGGCGAGGTCGTGCGCGCCGAGCGCGTGATGCACGGCAAGACGTCCGAGGTGACCCACACCGGCGTCGGAGTGTTCACGGACCTGCCCAGCCCGCTCACCGTCACCCGGTACCACTCGCTGGTCGTGGACGCCGCGAGCGTTCCCGACTGCCTCGAGGTGACGGCCGAGACCGCCGACGGCATCGTCATGGGCCTGCGCCACCGCGAGCTCCCGATCCACGGGGTGCAGTTCCACCCCGAGGCGGTCCTCACCGCGTCGGGTCACGAGCTCCTCCGCAACTTCCTCGCCCTCGTCTGAGGCGCCGCCGCGCCCGTCGGCGGGGGCGCAGTCACGGGAGGCGGGCGTGGGACGCGTCGACCGCGGCGAGGCCGTCGGCCACCAGCGACGCGAGCGCCTCGGTGTCCAGCTCGGTCACGGGCACCGCGGGGGCGGCGCGCAGCCGGGCCATCACGAGCCCGCGCCGCTGGCGGAACGAGCCCTCGAAGCGGGCCTGGCGCGTGCGGGCCTCCCCGTCGAGCGCGCCGCGGGTGCGACACCGCCGCCGGAGGGGACACGCCCCGCACGCCGGCGCCCGCGCGGTGCACACGGTCGCGCCGAGGTCCATGAGCGCGAGCAGCCGGTCGCGACCACGCAGTCCGCGCCCGATCGCGACGCTCGCCTCCTCGGCCTCCCGTTCGGACAGCACGCGCCCGCGCGCCCGTTGCACGACGCGACGGATGTTGACCTCGACCGCCGGCACGTCGTGGTCGTCGGCCTGGGCCCGGATCGCCGCGGCCGTGTACCGGCCGATGCCGGGCAGCGAGGCGAGATCCCCGGACGGCCAGCCGTCGGCGGCGATCAGCGCCGCGCTCTCCCAGAGCCGCCGCGCACGGCGCGGGTAGCCGAGCCGCCCCCAGGCGGTGATCACCGCGCCGGCACCGGCCGCGGCCATGGCCTCCGGGGTGGGGAACCGGCCGATGAACTCCGGCCATGCGTCGAGCACGCGGGCGACCTGGGTCTGCTGGAGCATGACCTCGGAGACGAGCACGGCCCAGCGGTCACGGTCGCGGCGCCACGGCAGGTCGTGCCGGCCGTGCTCGGCGTACCAGACGGCCAGGGCGGCCGTCTGGGTCATGTCGGGCTGGGCGTCGTCGTCGAGGAGGTCGTGGTCGTCGGCGCCGCGATCCCGACGGTGATCGTCACCGATGTGCCGTCGTCGACCTTCGTGTTCCCGCTCGGATTCTGGCTGATGACCTTGCCGACGTTCGCCGGGGTGGACACCGTCTGGACGACCGTCACCTTGAGGCCCGCGTTCTCGAGTGCGCTCGTGGCCGCGCTCTGGCTCATCCCCACGACGTCGGGCACCGTCACCTGCTTGGGCCCGGAGGACACGACCATCGTCACCGGGCTCGTCTTGGCCTGTAGCTGGCCCGCGGCCGGCTCGGTGCGGATGACGCGCCCGGCCGGCACCGACGAGCTCGACTCGAGCGTCTTGGTCACGGTGAACCCGGCACCGACGAGCTTCGCGGTGGCGTCGACCTGGTCGAGGCCCACCACGTCGGGCACGGCCACGGGTGCCGGACCCTGGGAGACGAAGATCGTCACCTCCGTGCCGAGGTCCACCCGCGTGCCGCCCTTCGGATCGGACCGGATGACCGTGCCGATCGGGATCGTCTCGCTCGGCAGCGGCGCCGGGGTCGCGACGAGCCCGGCCTTCTCCAGCCGCGCGGTGGCCTCGATCTCGCTGAGGCCCGCGACCTTCGGCACCTTCACCGAGCCGGCACCGTCGGAGACCTTGAGGGTCACGGTCGTGCCCTTCTCCCGCAGCTCCCCGCCCTGGGGATCCTGCTCGAACACCTCGCCGACGGGCCGGTTGTTGTCCGACACGCGCACGACGTCGACCTTGAAGCCCTGCTGCTCGAGCGACTGCCGGGCCGGGCCGACCTGCATCCCGACCACGTCGCGCACGGCGACGGTCGGCGCGGCGGAGTCCTGCTGGAACACCTCGACGAGCAGGAACGCGACGACGGCCACGAGTGCGAGGAGCAGCCCCAGGACGAGGAAGAGCGGGCCCTTGGCGCGCCGGCGCGACGTCGGGAGCACCGTGGTGGTGGGCGTGACGGTGGTGCGCGCCATCGCCACGGTCTCGTCGCCCATCGCGACGGCCGCCGTCACCGGCCCGCCGAGCACCGACTGACCGCGGGTGAAGCGCATCAGGTCGGCGCGCAGCTCGTCGGCGGTCTGGTAGCGCGCGGTCTGGGTCCTTGGCGAGACACGTGAGGATGATCGCCTCGAGCGCCGCCGGCACGTCGGGTCGGCGGCGGGTCGGTGCCACGACGGGCTCGCGCACGTGGAGGTAGGCGACCGAGACCGCGCTGTCCCCTGCGAACGGCACCACGCCGGTGACCATCTCGTAGAGCACGACCCCGAGGGAGTAGATGTCCGAGCGGGCGTCGACCGGCAGGCCCTGCGCCTGCTCGGGCGAGAAGTAGGTGGCGGTGCCCATCACGGCACCGGTCCGGGTGAGGCCGTCGCCGACGCCGTTGGCCCGCGCGATGCCGAAGTCCGCGACCTTGACCTCGCCCGACGGCGTGATGAGCACGTTGCCGGGCTTGATGTCCCGGTGGATCACGCCCCGCCGGTGGGCGGTCGCGAGTGCCCGGGCGATGTCGCTCGCGACCGCGGCGGCCTCGACCGGGTCCATCGGGCCGCGCGCGATCGACTCGCGCAGCGTGCTGCCCTCGACGTACTCCATGACGATGAACGAGGTGTCCTGCTCCTGGCCCCAGTCGTAGACCGCCACGATCGTGGGGTCGTTGAGGCTCGCGGCCGCCTGGGCCTCGAGCCGGAAGCGCTCCACGAACGCGGGGTCGCGGGAGAGCTCGGCGGGGAGGACCTTGAGCGCCACGGCCCGGTCGAGCTTCGTGTCGCGGGCCAGGTAGACGTTCGACATCCCACCGCGTGCGATCTCGCGGACGATCTCGTAGCGGTCGGCGTAGACGGTTGGATCAGCCATGAGGTGCCGTCACGCTATCCGTCGCCCCCGGCGATCCGGGGCCGGCCTCACGTGCCCACGCGGGCCGGATCGCGCCGTCATGTCTGGAGGAGGAACTCGAGCATCTTCTTCGCGATCGGGGCGGCGACGTGACCGCCGGTGGCCTCGTTCCCCATGTCGCCACCCTTCTCCACGATGACCGCGACCGCGTACCGGGGGGCCTCGGCGGGGGCAAATGCCACGAACCAGGCGTGCGGTGCGACGTTCGTCGCGGTCTGGGCGGTGCCGGTCTTGCCCGCGACCGTGATGCCCGGGATCTGCGCCGCGGTGCCCGTCCCCCTCGGGCTGTTCACCACCTGGACCATCAGGTCGCGCACCGTCGCCGCGGTGGCGGCGCTCGTCGCGCGCATCCAGACCTTGGGCTCGATCCTGCTCAACCGCTTGCCCTCGTCGTCGCGCACCGCGACGCCGAGGTGGGGCCGCATGATCACGCCGCCGTTCGCGATCGCCGCCGCGACGAGCGCCATCTGCAACGGGGTGGTCGCGACGTCGCCCTGGCCGATGCCCGCGAGCGCGAAGCGGGGCTTGCTGGTCTCGAAGGTGTTGGCCGCCGGACCGGTCGACGCGACCGCGCCCGGCTCGACGTCGAGCGGTGGCGCCTTGAAGATTCCGAAGCGGCTCATCGCCGGCGGGAAGAGGTTGCCGAGGTCCAGCCCGACCTGCGCGAACGCGGTGTTGCAGGATTGGACGAACACGGTCGTGAGGTCGCCACCGCAGGAGCTGTGCCCGAAGTTCGCAATCGTGTTGGTGCTCTGGGGCAGCGGCAGCTCGCGCCGCGTCGGGAACGTCGAGTCCAGCGTGGCCACCCCCGTGTCGAGCGCGGCTGGTGGTCGTCACCACCTTGAAGGTGGATCCGGGAGGGTAGATCTCGCGGTACGCGCGAGGGAGGGCCGGGTTGTCGGGAAGGTGCGTCAACACGTCGTAGTAGCGCTGGACCTGCTTGCGCTCGTGGCTCGCGAGGGGCGTCGGGTCGAACGTCGGGTTCGAGTACATCGCGACGATGTTCCCCGTCGACGGCTCGATGACCACCACGGATCCCTTCTGGTTCCCGAGCGCAGCCTTGGCGACGATCTGCGCGTCGACGCGCAGGCTGGTGACGAGGTTGCCCACGCGCTTGGTGCCGCGCAGGAAGTCGACGACGTCCCGGAGGTCGATCCGGGTGCGGCCGCGTCCGACGAGCACGTCGTTGTAGCTGCGCTCGAGGCCGGTCGTGCCCACGACGATCGACTGGTAGCCGACGATCTGGGACGTGAGATCGCCGAGCGGGTACTGGCGTTGGAGCTCGAGGTTGTCGCCGCTCGGTACCGAGCGGGCGAGCACCCGCTCGTCGGCGCTGATGATCTTGCCGCGCGGGGCGCGCAGGTCGCGCAGGGTCTCGCGCGGGTTGCGCGAGTCGTGCGCCAGCGTCTTGGCGTCGACGATCTGCAGGTAGGTCAGCTGCGCCACGAGCAGGAGCAGCAGAGCGGTCACGGCGATGCCGACCCGACGGATCCCGATGGTCATGCGTGCGCCGACTCGATCTCGCGCAGGCGGGCCTCGTCCTCGGCCGCGCGCTCGGCCTCGGCCGCGGTCTCGTCGGAGATCCGCAGCAACAGGGCCAGGATGACGAAGTTCGCCACGAGCGACGAGCCGCCGTATGAGACGAACGGCAGCGTGACGCCCGTGAGCGGGATCACCCGGGTGACACCCCCGATGATCACGAACGCCTGGACGCCGAGGATCGTCGCGAGTCCTGCCGCGAACAGCTGCGAGAACGGCCGGTTCGACTGGATCGCGATGCGGAACGCGCTCCCGACGAGGAGCAGGAAGCCGCCGATGACCGCGACCGTCCCGATCAGCCCGAGCTCCTCGCCGATGGCCGAGAAGATGAAGTCGGTCGTGGCGACGGGAATCACGTTGGGGCTGCCGAGCCCGAGGCCGGTGCCCGTGAAGCCGCCGGTGCCGAACGCGAACAGGCTCTGGGTGAGCTGGTACCCGTGGTACTGCGCATCGGCCCACGGGTTGAGCCAGGTGGTCACGCGCTCCTGCACGTGGCCGAACGCCTGGTACGCGAGCGTCGTCGCGCCTGCGAACAGGATCGCGCCGCTGAGCAGGTACGCGGCGCGCTGCGTGGCGATGTAGAGCATGGCGAGGAACACCGCGAAGAAGAGCAGCGAGGACCCGAGGTCCTTCTGCCAGACCATGATGAGGATCGAGATCCCCCACGGCACGAGCAGGGGACCGAGGTGCTTCGGATCCGGCACGTACATCCGGCCGATCCGACGACCCCCCGAGCTCAGCAGCTCTCGCTTCTCGACGAGGTACGCGGCGAAGAAGATCACCAGCAGGACCTTCGCGAACTCGCCCGGCTGGAAGGTCGCGCCCGCGAGCCGGACCCACAGCCGCGCGCCGTTGATCTCGACGCCGAGCCCGGGGATGAGCGGGATGATGAGCGCGCCGATGCCGAGGAGCAGGAACGTGTACCGGTAGCGAGCGAGCGAGCGCACCGTCCTCACGAGCAGCAGCGTGAGGATGAACGCGCCGACGCCGACGGCGGCCCACAGCGCCTGGGTGGGCGCGACCCGGTCCTTGGCCGCCTCGGCGAGATCGAGCCGGGAGATCGTGATGAAGCCGATGCCGAGCAGCAAACCGGCCATGGGGAGGAGGGTGGCGTCGGCGCGCGGGGCGAGACGCCGCACCGCGAGGTGCGCGCATGCGAACAGCGCGAAGAGTCCGGCGACGAACCCGAGGAGGTCGGGTGGGAGCGACGGCGCCTTGGAGAGCGCGAGCAGCACGTAGCCGAAGGCGATGATGATCATCGCGAGCGCCCCGAGGCTCAGCTCCCGCGTTCGGCGGAACCGGACGAGCGGCGACCCGGCACTCATGGCGTCGACGACGGCGCCACCGGCGCGATCCCCGGCAGCGTCGTGGCGGTCGTCGTCGATGTGGTGGTGGTCGTCGTGACGCCGCGGTGCACGTAGGCGACCGCGGCCGCCTCGGAGGAGAACTCCTTGTGCTCGGCGACGCCCTGGCGGAAGTCGTCGGTGAGGTGCGACCTCGCGATGCCGGTGCGCCGCGCGACGGTCGGGTCCCAGAAGAGCATCCCGCCCGGCCGGCCCCGGTACACCACGACCTTCCCGGCCTCGGTGCCGACGAAGTACGAGTTCCGGGCGTACCAGCCGATGGTGAAGACGGCGATCCCGATGATGACGAGGATCGGGACCGCGAACAGCAGCACGCGCCCCATGGCGCGCCCCACGCCCCGCCGGGCGCGCGGCTGGCGGAACCCAGCCGTGTCGCGCGGGGGTGGCGGCGCGAGCGGCTCGGGCGGCGGACCGCCGGCCGCGTCGCGGCTCGTGGTCTCGGTCACGACCGTGACATCGGGCGGTTCGACGACCTCCGCCGCGGGAGCGACATCGTCGCCCGCACCGGCGGAGGTGGTGCGACCCCGCCCGCCGGTGATGGCCGCGGCGACGGAGTCGGGGAGGGGATCACGCCCGTCGGCCTGCGCGTCGAGCACCACGACGGTGATGTTGTCGTCGCCGCCGGCCGCGTTCGCCGCGTCCACGAGCGCGTTGGCCGCGGCGGTGGGATCGGGCTCGTGGTGCAGGATCTCCGCGATCGCGGCCGGTCGCACCATCGAGGTCAGGCCGTCGGAGCAGAGGACCACGCGGTCTGCGGGCTGGAGCACCACGGAGTACACGTCGACGTCGACGCTCGAGTCCACGCCGAGCGCGGGTGATGATCGAGCGCTGCGGATGGACCGCCGCCTGCTCCTCGGTGATCTTGCCCTCGCGGATCAGCTCCTCGACCAGGCTGTGGTCCATCGTGAGGCGGTCGAACCGGTCCTCGCGCAGCAGGTAGGCGCGGGAGTCGCCGACGTGACCGATCGTGAGCGTGGTGCCGTCGAACCGGGCCGCGGTCAGGGTCGTGCCCATCCCGGCGAGGTTCGTGTCCCCGGCCGCCTTGTCCCAGACCGCGGTGTTGGCCCGTCCCATGGCGTCGACCACCTCGGCGCCCTCGGCGATCGCGGTGCGGAACCCGTCCAGCGCGGTCTCGCTCGCGACCTCGCCGGCGCGGTGACCGCCCATGCCGTCGGCGACCGCGAACAGCTCGAGTCGACGGTCGACGAGGTAGCTGTCCTCGTTGCCTTCGCGGACCTGGCCGGTGTCCGTGGACGCTCCCGAGACGATCCTCACCGCGTGAGCTCCATCACGGTCTCCCCGAACTGCACCCGGTCACCCCGGCGCAGACGGACGGGCTCGACGAGCAGCTCGCCGTTGAGGAGCGTGCCGTTCGTGGACCCGAGATCCTCGACGTACGGATCGCCGCCGCGCGTGAAGATCCGCGCGCGTGCACCTGGGAGACGAACGTGTCCTCGGCGAGCACCACCGCGCATCCGGCGCCGCGCCCGACCGTGAGCTCCTCGCCGACCGCGAACGCCTCTCCGGCGCGGGCCGGCGGGCCGACGATCACGAGCTCGTGCTTGGAGGGCTTCTCGCGTCGGCGCGCGGGGTCGGCCACCGCGCCGGCGGGCGCGTCAGCAGGACCGGCACCTTGCTCGGGCGCAGCTCGGCGAGCACGGTGCGCACGATCCGGAACAGGAACAGGTAGATGAGCGCGAGGAAGCAGTATTCGAGGATCCGGAGGACGCCTTCGGGCACGTCGGGTCCTAGGACGCTTCGAATCGGATCGCGACGGCGGCGACGCCGATGAGGTCGCCGTCGACCAGCACGTGCTCCTTCACCTTGGTGCCGTTGACCGTCGTGCCGTTCAGGGAGCCGAGGTCCACGAGGCGGTAGCCGTCCGGCTCGGGGCGGATCTCGCAGTGGCGCCGGGACGAGAGCGCGTCGTCGATGGTGAGGTCGCAGTCGGGGAGGCGTCCGATCGAGAACACCGTCTCCCCGAGCGGCACCCGCTTGCCGTCACCGAGCACCAGCGCGCCGACCCGGCCGCCGTCCCCCTCGAGCAGGGCCGACTCGATCTCGAGGTCGCCCTTGCGCAGGTTCGGGTCCTCGACCAGGTGGACCGCCACCGGGCCGATGAAGTGGTAGCCCTCGGTCCGGGCGTGGTCCCGGGCCTCCGTGGCCAGCTCGGCCTCGAGGACGTCGGCGTAGTCGTCGAAGCGCAGGGCGTCCTCGGTGCAGAGCACCACCGTGAAGTCGTTGGGGACGACCGTCCCCCGGACGCCGAGGGTCCGGCGGGCGTCCATCTCGCGCAGGAGGCGGCGTGCCACCTCCACCGGCTGGAGCCCGCTGCGGAAGGCCTTCCCGAATGCGCCCTCGACCATCCGTTCGAGTCGTCGCTCGAAACCCTGCACACCCATTCGGTCGAGTGTACGGCGCGCATGGTCGCGAACCCCGCCGTTCGGGCGGTCTCGCAGGGCCCGCTTGCTAACCTCGCCGCTCCACTCGGGCGAGTGGCGGAATTGGCAGACGCGCAGGCTTCAGGTGCCTGTGTCCGAAAGGATGTGGGGGTTCAAGTCCCCCCTCGCCCACCGGGGCCGGGCGTCGCGCGCCACGTTGGCGACCCGGGCGCCGGCGCGCCATGCTCGACCGGTGAGCGCCTTCGACGATGCGGTCGGTCGGCTCGACGACGGCGAGGATCCCCAC
The DNA here is from genome assembly GCA_963805415.1 of uncultured Acidimicrobiia bacterium. Lineage (GTDB taxonomy): Bacteria > Actinomycetota > Acidimicrobiia > IMCC26256 > JAENVU01 > JAENVU01. The sequence goes on along the minus strand of CAWDUD010000007.1, from coordinate 482,824 downwards.
GATCTCGCGGCCGGGCTGGTCCGGCAGCTGACCGACGCCGAGGTCCTGACCCTCCTGGACGGTGACGCGCCGTTCTGGCCGGGTCTGACCGACATGACCCGGGGTGGGTACTACCGCCACGCCTGGCCGGCCGGGCGCAACGAGCGGCTGGGGATCCCGGGCCTCGCCTTCGCCGACGGGCCCCGGGGGGTCGTGGTCGGCAACGCCACCTGCTTCCCGGTCGCGATGGCCCGCGCCGCGACCTTCGACGTGGACCTCGAGGCCGAGGTCGGGCGGGTGGTCGGGCTCGAGGCCCGCGCGGCGGGCGCCACCTACTTCGGCGGGGTGTGCGTCAACCTCCTGCGCCACCCGGCCTGGGGTCGCGCCCAGGAGACCTACGGCGAGGATCCGCACCTGCTCGGCGAGATGGGCGCGGCGTTGACCCGGGGGGTGCAGCAGCACGTGATGGCGTGCGTGAAGCACTTCGCGTGCAACTCGATGGAGAACGCCCGGTTCACGGTGGACGTCACTGCCGACGACCGCGCGCTCCACGAGGTGTACCTGCCGCACTTCCGGCGCGTGGTCGAGGAGGGCGTCGCGAGTGTGATGAGCGCGTACAACTCGCTGAACGGCGAGTGGTGCGGTCAGTCCCCGGCGCTGCTGACGCGGGTGTTGCGCGACGAGTGGGGATTCGACGGCTTCGTGATCACCGACTTCATCTTCGGGCTGCGCGACCCGGTCGCGTCGGTGCGCGCCGGACTGGACGTGGAGATGCCCTTCGCCCAGCAGCGAGCGCAGGTGCTGCCCGAGGCGCTGGCATCGGGGCAGCTGCGCCGGGAGGACCTGGAGGCGCCCGCGACCCGCTTCGTCGCGACGCTCCTGCGCTTCGCCGCGGTGCTGACTCGGCCGGCGCCGCCGGTGTCGGTGCTCGCCGCGCCCGAGCACCGCGCACTCGCGCGCCGTGCCGCACAGGAGTCGATCGTCCTGCTCACCAACCGCGATGCGCTCCTGCCGGTCGACGTGTCGGCCGTGCGGCGGGTCGCGGTGCTGGGGCGGCTCGGCGCCGTGGCCAACCTGGGTGACGGTGGCTCGTCGGCGGTGCACCCGCCCGCGGTGGTGACGCCGCTCGACGGCATCCGCGCCGCGTTCGCCGAAGCGGCCGTCGTCCACGACGACGACGACGTGTCGATCGCGGCCGGTGCCGACCTGGCGGTCGTGGTCGTCGGGTACACCAAGGCGGACGAGGGCGAGTTCGTGGACCCGAGCACGTCGGCGTCGCTCTTCCACCTCTTCCCACCGATGGACCACCCGACGCTCGGGACGGGCGCGCCGATGCCCGACCTCCCGCCATCGCCTCCGGCCCGGCCGCTCGAGCCCGACGAGGCGGTGATGGCCACCGGCGGCGACCGCCGGTCCCTCCGGTTGCACGCGGCCGACGAGGCGTTGATCGCCGGCGCCGTCGCGACGAACCCGCGCACCGTGGTCGCGGTGATGAGCGGCTCCACGGTCGTGATGCCGTGGGTCGACGGGCCCGCGGCCACGCTGATGCTCTGGTACCCCGGCATGGAGGGCGGGCACGCCCTGGCCGACGTGCTGACCGGCGCCGCGCCCGCCGGGGGACGGCTGCCGTTCGCGGTGCCGACCGACGAGACCGATCTCGTCCACTTCGACCCCGACGCGACCACCGCGACCTACGGCCTCTTCCACGGCCAGTGGCACCTGCACCGCACGGGCGTCCCGGCCGCGTTCCCGTTCGGGTTCGGCCTCACCGACGCCACGTTGCTGCGGCTCGTCGAGGCGACGGTCGATTCGGTACGGGTCACCGTGCACAACCCGTCGCCGCGCGACGCGGTCGCGGTCGTTCAGGTCTTCGCCGGCTACGAGCAGTCCGCGTACGAGCGCCCCGCGTCGCGCCTCGTCGGCTTCGGCCGCACCGTGCTCCCTCCGGGCGCGGGTCCCGAGACCGTCACCGTCCCGATCGACCTCCGCATGCTCGACGTCCGCGTCGCCGGCGCGATGGTCCGCGAGCCCGGCCGGGTGTTCCTCCGCGCCGCCTTCCACGCCGACGACCCCGGCGTGACCACCACCCTCGACCTCCCCTGACCCGGCCTCCCCCGACCCCGACCTCCCCGCTTTGCGCAAATCGGGGGGTGCGGGGCTTGTTCTGCGCGTCGGTTGGGGTCGGCGACGGGCGGGTCAGCGGCGGACGCGGACCAGGCCCTCCTGGGCGACGGTCGCCACGTGCTCCCCGGCCTGGGTGAACACCCGGGCGATGGCCATGCCGCGGGCATTGGCCACGCCGTGACCCGACAGCGCGAACAACAGCCAGTCGGTCGCGCGGACGGGTCGGTGGAACCAGATCGCGTGGTCGAGGCTCGCGCACATGAGCGAGTCCCACTCGCCGCCGAGGGAGTGCGGCAGCACCGCCACCCCGAGGAGGTCCTCGTCGGAGAGATAGGCCAGCGCGCACGCGTGCACCGACGGGTCGTCGCCGAGGTCCTCGGGCACCCGCAGCCACGAGACCTGTTCGGGAACCGGCTCGCGCACGGACCGCACGACCTTGTGCTGGAAGAAGAGGTCGGACTCCGCATCGGGGAGGTCCTCGGGCCGGCCGAGGTCGGGCGGCGGTCGGATGGCCTGACGGTCCTCGCCCTCCTCGTCGGCCTGGAAGCTGGCGATCAGGTTCAGGATCGCGCCGCCCGCCTGGTACGCCACGACCTGGCGCGTGGTGAACGACCGGCCGTCGCGCACCCGCTCGACCTCGTAGAGCACCGGCTCGCGCTCGTCGCCGGCGCGCACGAAGTACGCGTGCAGCGAGTGGACCTTGTGCGGCGCGTCGACGGTCAGCACCGCGGCCCGCAGGGCCTGGGCGACGACCTGGCCGCCGTAGATCCGGGACCAGCCGAGGTCGGGACCCGCGCCGAGGAACGCGTCGGGCTTCACACGCTCGAGCTCGAGCAGCGACGCGAGGTCGTTGACGGGGTGGATGAGGACGCTCATGCGCCAGATCCTCGCGTGCGCGGGTGCGCGGTCAGGAGTTGACTGCGGCGGCGACGAGGTCCGCGTAGTGGATCTGGCCCTCGGGCTTCACGTGGATGTGGTCGCCGTAGAACAACTCGGGATGCGTCGACCCCTCGCCGTTCCAGTTGATCAACGTGCCGTTCGGGAACTGCGGGACGTACTTCTGGATCTCCGCGTTGTCCCCGTTCTGCCACGACCTCGGAACGAAGAGGTTGAGGAAGATCACCTTCTGGCGGTCGGCGAGGAGGGGCTTGAGCGCCTCCATGTGCCCGTCGGTGATCACGCCGTTGGTCCCGAGGTGGATGACCACGATCGGGCTCAGCTGCCCGGACTCCTTCAAGGCCCGGATGAGGTCGATCCCGTTGCCGAACTGCCGGCTCACGACGGCGTCCACGTGGATGCCGGGGATCTTCGCCTCGAGGGCGCCCTTCGCGCCGAGCATCACCGAGTCGCCGATCGCGGTGACCTGCGGGGGCGGAGCCGGAGCCGTCGGTGGCGCGACACCGGGCACGGTGGTCGTCGTCGTGCTGGTCGAGGTCGCGGGCGCCACGAGGAACTGCAGCCCGGACTCGATGCGGGGCTCCTGGGCCGACGCGAGCCCCATGCCCGCGATGCCGACGGCGAGGGCCACGACGCCGCATGTCGCGAGCGTGCGTTGCCACATGAAGCGGCGGTCCTCGCCCGTCGCCCGCCGCAGGCCGGCGAACCACCGGCCGAGCGACCCGTGGCGGATCGGCTCCTCGACGAAGCGGTACGACAGCTCGGCCGCGACCAGCGTGAGCCCGAGCCGGAGCGCCGTGTTGGGCCATCCGGCGAGGTCGATGTCCTCGCCGGGACGGGTGACCATGAAGATCGGCCAGTGCCAGAGGTAGATCCCGTAGGACCGCTCACCGAGCCAGCGCAGCGGCTGCTGGGCGAGCACGACCGTCCCGATCCGCGACGCTGGATGGACCGCCACCGCGATCACGATCGCGGCGAGGAGGGCGACGGGGAGGAAGCCGCCGCGGAAGAGCACGTTCGACTGGTAGTGCGCGGTGCCGAACACCAGCACGAGCAGGACGAGCGCGGTCGCTCCGACCGCGTCGAGCACGAGCCGCGGCTGGCGCGGGATGTCGGCTCGCAGCCGCCACGGTGACCACACCATGGCGAGCACCGCGCCGATGAGCATGGTGAAGATGCGCGTGTCGGTGCCGTAGTAGACGCGGGACGGATCCACGACCGTGAAGTCGTGTCCCGACGACAAGACGACCATCGTGACGAACGACGCGGTGATCACGGCGAGCGTGACCGCGATCATCGTGAGGCGCTGGCGCCGCCAGAGCTTCAACATGCCGACGAGCAGCATCGGCCACACCAGGTAGAACTGCTCCTCCACCGCGAGTGACCACAGGTGGCGCAGGAGCGGTGGCCGTCCCTGCGCGGCGATGTAGGACTGGTGCTGACCGATCTGCCACCAGTTCGTCGCGTAGCCGAGCGCCGCGACGACGTCGCCGCGCAGTGCACGTACCTCGTCGGGCAGGAAGATGATGCTGAACAGCGACACGCTGCCCAGCACCAGGAACAAGGCCGGGAGCAGGCGGCGCGCCCGGCGCAGGTAGAACTGGCCCAGGTTGACGCGGCCCTTGTTGCGGTCCTCCGCGAGGAGCAGCGACGTGATGAGGTAGCCGCTGATCACGAAGAAGACGTCGACGCCGAGGAAGCCGCCCGGCATCCACGTGATCTCGGCGTGGTACAGCAGCACCGCGGTGACGCTGAGCGCCCGCAGGCCGTCGAGTCCGGGCACGTAACGCAGGCGGCTGCTCGACGGCGGAGCACCCTCCGGCGCGACCGCGGCCGTGCCCCCGTCGAGCGGTATGTCGATGTTCGTGCGCGCGGAGGTACCGCGCGAGGCCGTCTGCATTGCCCTTATTCTCCCCCATCGGAGCCCGCGCGGAGTGATCACCGCGAGGACGCTCCTACGATCGGCCCGATGGAGCGCACCGGGTACGAGCCGGTCGTCGAGGTCATCCGGGACCTGGTGGTCGGTGCAGCCGGCCGGATGGTGCTGGTCGGCGTCGCCGGATCGGTCTGTGTGGGCAAATCGACCACGTGTGCACGGGTCGCCGCGCTGCTGGACCCGATCGCCACCGAGATCGTCACCACGGACGGGTTCCTCCTGTCCAACCACGAGCTCGCGGCGCGGGGGCTGACCGCCCGGAAGGGGTTCCCGGAGAGCTACGACGCCGACGCGATCCGGGCGTTCCTGGGGGCGGCCCGGTCCGGGATCGCCGGCCTCACGGTGCCCCGGTACTCGCACGAGGCCTACGACGTCGTGCCGGGTGAGCTGCGGACGCTCGGCGACTCGGCGGTGCTGGTCCTGGAAGGGGTGAACGCACTGCAGTTCGCCGAGCAGGTGGATCTCGCGGTCTACCTCGACGCGCCCGAGGGAGCGATCGAGGACTGGTACGTCGAGCGTCTGGTCGAGACGTTCGCGGCGGCCCCGCCGGGGTCGTTCTACGCCGGACTCGGATACGACGAGCACCGCCAGCGGGCGTTCGCCCGCGAGATCTGGTCCGGCATCAACCGCGCCAACCTCCGCGACCACATTCTCCCGACCCGGGACCGCGCCGCGATCGTGATCGAGAAGGCGTCCGACCACTCCGTCGAACGGGTGCGCTTCGAGCACCCACTGCGATGAGCCGCTCGTCGCGGGTCGTCACGTGGCAGCGCACCGCCGCGGTCGAGCTCGTCGACGGCGACACGCGCGTCGTCGTGGTGCCCGAGCTCGGGATGCTCGTGGCCGCGTTCGTGGTCGACGGCTTCGATCACGTCGCCCGCCCGGGCGGCACCGCTGCGGTGTGCGCGGGCCACACGACCGGCGTGCCGCTGCTCCACCCGTGGGCGAACCGGCTGGCGAAGCGCTCGTACCGCGTGGCCGGAACCGACGTTTCGCTGCGCGGCCTCGCGCTCCACACCGACGGCAACGGCCGTCCGATCCACGGGACGATGCTCGGCCGCCCCGGGTGGGAGGTCGGCGCGCTCGGGCGCGGCCGGCTCCAGGGCCGCTTCGACTTCGCCGCGCACCCCGAGCTGCTGCGCTCGTTCCCCTTCCCGCACGAGGTCCGGGTCTCGGTCTCGGTCGGCCGGCGCCGCCTGCGGATCGTCACCGAGATCCACGCGGGCCGCTCCGCCGCGGTGCCCGTCGCGTTCGGGTGGCATCCCTACTGGCGCGTCCCCGGCCCGCGCGACCGCTGGGCGCTCTCGGTGCCCGAGGTCGCGCGACGCGTGTCTCGACCGGCACGGGATCCCCACCGGTCGGGCGCGCGTGGAGAAGGGAGGCGTCGAGTCGCTGGCGGGACGGGACCTCGACGACCTCTTCGCGTGCACGACGACCCGCACGGTCACCCTCGCCGGCGCCGGCCGCGCGCTCGCGGTCGGGCTCGACGACGGCTACCCGTGGTTCCAGGTCTACGTGCCGGCCGGGAAGCCCTTCTGCGCGATCGAGCCGATGACCGCGCCGACCAACGCGCTCGTGAGCGGGGACCACCCGACGCTCGCTCCCGGTGCGCGTGTTCGCCGCGGGTTTCACCGCGACCGTGCGCGGGGTCGACACCGAGCGGTAGGGCCGAATGAGCGGGGACGCCGGAGGCACCACCACTACGATGCGCGCCGTGCCCCCCGTCGCGTTCTTCGGGCCTTCCGGGACGTTCACCGAGGAGGCGCTGCTCAGCCAGCCCGACCTCGCCGCGGCCGAGCGGCTGCCGATCACGCCGATCCCCGACGTCATCGCCGCGGTCGCGGACGGCCGGGCGGACCTCGGCGTCGTGCCGATCGAGAACTCGATCGAGGGGTCGGTGTCGATCACCCTCGACACGCTTGCGCTCGAGAGCGACCTCCTGATCCAACGTGAGGTGGACCTGCCGATCTCGCTCGGCCTGTTCGTGAAGCCCGGCACCGCCTTGAAGGACGTCCGGACGGTCCTCTCCTATCCGCACGCGGTCGCCCAGTGCCGGAAGTGGCTCCGGCGCCGACTCCCCGAGGCCGCGTTCGTCGCCGCCAACTCGACCGCGGACGCCGCCGCGACCGTCGCGCGCTCCAGGCGCAGCGACCAGGCCGCGATCGGCAACACCCTCGCGGCGAGGCTCCACGGCCTGAAGGTCGTCGCCGCCGACATCGAGGACCACCCCGAGAACCAGACGCGCTTCGTCGTCGTCGGGCAGGGCATCCCGGCGCCCACCGGTCACGACAAGACCACGATCGTCTGCTTCCAGCGGGCCGACCGTCCGGGATCGCTCCTCGCGATGCTCCAGGAGTTCGCGGCGCGCGCGATCAACCTCACGAAGCTCGAGTCGCGCCCGACGAAGCAGAGCCTCGGCGACTACTGCTTCTTCATCGACTTCGAGGGCCACGTCACCGACGCGCTCGTGGCCGACTGCCTGCGCACGCTGGCGGCGAAGGTCGCGCACGTGAAGTTCCTCGGGTCCTACCCCGTGGCCGGGCTGGACGCGCCGGCCCGCCGGACCGCGGCCGGGAAGGCCTGGCGCGACGCGGAGCGCTGGATCGGGGAGCTGCGCGCGCAGGTCCGGGACGAGTGAGGCGCGCGTGATCGACCTGAAGCGACTGCGGGAGGAGCCCGCGTACCGCGCGGGCATCGAGCGCAAGCGTGTGCGCGCGGGCCTGATCGACGAGGTGCTCGCGGCGGAGGAGGGCCGTCGCGCGCTGCTCCAGACGGTCGAGGAGCTGCGGGCCCGGCAGAACGCGGCGTCGAAGGAGATCGGCAAGGCGGCGCCGGACGAGCGGCCCGCGAAGATCGCCGCGGCCGGGGCGCTCAAGGAGGAGCTCGCGGCCCGTGAGCCCGAGCTCGCGGCGGCCGAGGCCGCCGTGCGCGCCCTCGCGCTGGCCCTCCCCAACCCGGCCGACGCGCCGGTCCCCGACGGCGGCGAGGACGAGGGCGACGTGGTCCGCACGGTGGGCGGGACCGGGCCGCCGCCGGCGCTGGATCACGCCGCGTTCGCCGAGCGGATGGGCTTCGTCGACTCCGAGCGCGGCGCCGAGGTCGGCGGCTCGCGGTTCGCGTACGTCATGCGGGAGGCGGTGCTGCTCGAGCTCGCGCTCGTGCAGTGGGTGTTCGGGCAGCTCGTGGCCGAGGGCTTCGTGCCGGTCGTGCCGCCCGTGCTGGTGCGCGAGCACGTCATGGAGGAGGCCGGGTTCTTCCCGACCGACCGCAACCAGGTGTACGACCTGCCCGAGGACGAGCTGTTCCTGGTCGGCACCAGTGAGGTCCCGCTCTCCGCGTTGCACCGGGGCGACCTCCTGGACCCGACTGCACTCCCGGCTCGCTACGCGGGGTTCTCCACCAACTTCCGGCGTGAGGCGGGGACGTACGGCAAGGACACGCGCGGCATCTTCCGCGTCCACCAGTTCGACAAGGTCGAGATGTTCGCGTTCGTCGCGCCCGACGAGTCAGATGCCGAGCACGAGCGCATCCTCGCGATCGAGGAGCGGATCATCGGGGGCCTGGGCCTGCCGTACCGCGTGGTGGACATCGCCGCCGGCGACCTCGGTGCGGCCGCGGCCAGGAAGTTCGACATCGAGGTGTGGCTTCCCAGCGAGGACACCTACCGCGAGGCCACGAGCTGCTCGAACTACCGGGACTTCTCGGCCCGCCGGCTGCGGACCCGCGTCCGGAGCGAGGCGGGAACCGAGCTCGTCCACACTCTCAACGGCACCGCCTGCGCCGTCAGCCGCACGCTCGTGTACCTCTTCGAGCACTACCAGCAGGCCGACGGCTCCTTCGCCGTCCCCGACGTCCTGCGCCCCTTCACCGGCTTCGCCACCGTCCCCGCCCCCTGACGCCCCCGCCACCCCCATCCCGCCACCCCCATCCCGCCACCCCCATCCCGCCACCCCCATCGCTTTGCGCTCCCGATACGCGCTGTTTTCGGCGCGTTTCGCGCGTCGGAACGCCGGGATCGACCGGTAGCCTCGGGGGATGGCCGCACTCGGAACGAACGACCCCTGCTGGTGCGGCAGCGGTCTGAAGTACAAGAAGTGCCATCGCCTGCGCGACGAGTCGGTCCGCCCGGGCGCCGTCGGTCCGCTCCGTGAGGTGCCGCCCGAGATCGCCCGACCGCCGTACATCGAGACCGGCGGATGGCCGAAGGGCCGCGACGAGCCGCTGGTGAAGCCGCCCGAGGTGATCGCGGCCATGCGCACCGCGGGGGTCGCGGCCGGTGAGGTGCTCGATGCCGTCGGTGCGGCAGTGGCACCCGGCGTCACCACCGACTTCCTCGACCAGGTCGCGCACGAGGCCTACATCGCGCACCACGGCTACCCCAGCCCGCTCGGGTACAAGGGCTTCACGAAGGGTGTGTGCACCTCGGTGAACGAGGTGATCTGTCACGGCATCCCCGACGACCGCGCGCTGCGCGACGGTGACATCGTCAACGTCGACGTCACGATCTTCCTGGGCGGCGTGCACGGCGACACCAACGCCACCTTCGGCGTGGGCGAGATCGATCCCCGGTCCGAGGAGCTGATCCGCGTGACCAAGGAGTGCCTCTACCTCGGGATCGAGGCCGTCAAGCCGGGCGAACCGGTGTGGGTGATCGGCCGGGCGATCCAGCAGCACGCCGAGGCCCACGGCTTCGGCGTCGTCCGCTCGTTCTGCGGGCACGCGATCGGCCGGGAGTTCCACGGCGCGCTGTCCATCCCGCACTACGAGGAGCCGGCGATGTCCCTCCCGCTCGAGCCGGGGATGACCTTCACCATCGAGCCGATGATCACGATGGGCAGCTACCGCGAGCGCCTGTGGCCCGACGGCTGGACCGCCGTGACCTCCGACGGCCTGCGCACCGCGCAGTTCGAGCACACCCTCGTGGTCACCGACGACGGCGCGGACGTGCTCACGCCGTCGGCCGCGCTCGCCGCGGTCCCCGTCGCGTAGCCTCACGACGCTCCCGGAGGGATGCCGGAGCGGACGAACGGGACGGTCTTGAAAACCGTTGAGGCGCAAGTCTCCGTGGGTTCGAATCCCACTCCCTCCGCTCGAAGACAGGGGTGACTGCCTCCTACGTGGGCACCGTTCCACCGCGCTCACGGATGTGTTCGTGCGACTCCTGGAAGTGCCACTGGTGACCCTCGAGGTCGGCCGCCTCGTAGGCACGCGCGCCGTACCACATGTCCTCCAACGATCGCGTGATCTCGGCACCCTCGGCGACGGCGCGCGCGTGGTGCGCGTCGACATCGTCGACTTCGACCATGATCATCGTCGTCGCGCTGCCGACGTCGCGTGGGCTCCGGATGTGGTGCACGTCTTCGTTGACGTGGCCGATCATCACCAGCCCGGCCCCGAACTCCAACCAGGCGAGCATGTGCTCGCCCATGTCGAATCCGTCGGGGGTCGTGCCGCCCACCCGTGCTTCACGCCGTTCCTTGAAGCCGAAGACACGCGTGAGGTACTCGAGCGCTGCGTGCTCGTCGCGGTACGCGAGCCGGGGGTACATCCTGAAGCGGTCGTCGAGCACCTCTGGATGCTCGGCTCCGGTGATCGTGGTCATCAGTCGCTCCTTGTTCGCGGTGAAGACATCAGCGTGCACCAACTGTTCGTCGGTGACGGCCGTGAGTTCGCGGAGCTTCGTTCGGGCCCGGTTGATGCGGGATCGGACGGTGCCGACGGGGATGCCGAGTGCCGCGGCGACTTCGTCGTAGGGGAGCCGTTCCCACACATGCAGCAGCAGCGCATCACGCTCGGCCTCCGGGAGCCGGTTGATGGCCTCGACCACGGTGGGGAGCAGGCGGGCGGCAGCGACCGCGTCGACCACACGGTCGCTGCCGTCCACGGTCGTCGCGTCGGCAACGTCGAGGCGCGCCATCGCCCGGTGGCGGCGCGCCTCCGTGCGGTGATGGCGCGCGACGAGGTTCGTCGCGATTCCGTACAGCCACGGACGGGCCATCGGTCGTGTCGTGTCGAAGGTGGCGCGGCGCTCGAACGCGATACGGAAGGTCTCCGCCATCAACGCCTCCGCGTCGCCCGGCCCGACGCGCCGCGCGGCGTAGCCGTAGATCGTCGTGGCGTAGCGCTCGAAGATGACAGCGAACGCGGCCGGATCAACCAGCGATCGCGCGACCGCTTCGGCGTCGCTCGACTGCTCCATGAGCGATTGTTGCCCGGACGTGGGCCCGGGTTCGCGGCAATCCCCGTCTCGGGCGGCGGGAAGGACGACATCCCTGGCGCGCGAAGCCGAGGAGACCCGCGACGGCCTCGAGGCCACGCGGCGCGCGGCGGCGCAGCCGGGTTCACATGCCGAGGTGCGTGCGGCGTACCGCCGCGACCGCCTCCGGGGACCCGCTCACCTCCACCTGCGCGACCGTCCGGCGCCCGAAGAGGTACAGGAGGAGCTCGCCCGGCGCTCCGCTGAGGAGCGCGCGCGGCTCGCCCGACCGGAGGCTCACCCGCTCGCGGGATCCGCGCCACTCCAGGTCGAGCCCGGCGTCCCGGAGCCGTCGGGTCAGGTACCGGCTGCTGCGACGGACGTTGCGCCACAAGGCGGCATCGAGCGCGGGCGCCAGGAGGCGAGGTCCCAGCCCGTTCGCTCTCCGCACATCTTCGTGGTGGACGAAGAACTCGTTGAGGTTGGCGAGGGACCGGACCCATCCGATGCGGAAGAACCCGATCGGGGGACCGGACCGGATCCGCGTCACCAGCCACGCGTAGTCCTCACTCGCCGCGAGTCGCGCCCGGCGCCGCTCGGCGAACCGCCCGAACGGTCCGGGAAGCACGAGGCAGGGCGCGGCGACGAGATCGTGCTCGCGCATCACGAGGTGGGCGGCGAGATCCTTCGCGGTCCAACCGTCGATGAGCGTGGGCACCGACGGACCGAGCTCGGCGAGGAGATCGCACAGCGCGAGCCGCTCCTGCGCATCGAACGGCGGTTCGACCATGGCCGGACCCTACCGAGGCTCGCGCCCGGGATCCGCGGGGAGTGCGGCCCTCGGGGACCCGCCCGCGACCCGCGCCGGCCGTCGCTCGCCCCCGGGCCCGGGGGTGCGTATCGTTCCGGCCGCTCGCGACCCCGCCGATCGGAGACCACCGTGGCGACCGAAGCACCCCGACTCCCCGCCGCACCTTCGTCGGGGCTGTCCCTCGACCTCTCCGCGGTCGCTCCCGTGCAGTGGCTCGTCGGCGCGCTGCTTCTCGGCTCCGCCGCGATCCACCTCGCGCTCGCGCCGTCCCACCTGAGCGAGAGCACCGTCGAGGGCGTCGGCTTCATCGTCGCGGCCTGGCTCCAGCTCGCGTGCGCGCTCTGGGTCGTGCTGCGTCCGGCGCGATCGTCGCTGCTCACGACCGCGGTGCTGAGCGCGGCGCTCGTCGCGATCTGGGCCGTGAGCCGGACCGCCGGCCTGCCGCTCGGCGCGCACTCGGGCCACGCCGAGACCGTTGGCTTTGTCGATGGCGTGGCCGTCGCGCTCGAGGTCGTGACCGTCCTGCTCGCGGGGATCCTGCTGCTCCGTCCTCACCTCCCGGTCGGCGCGGTGACGGCGGGGATCGCGGTCGCCGCGTCCCTGCTCCTCACGACCGCGGCGATCGCGTCGCCCTCGGCGCGGGACCACGCGGCCGGCGCGCACGGTGCCCACGATCACGCGACGACTGCCGCCGCGTCGACGGACCACGCCGTGCACGCGACCGGCGCGACGCACGACCACACCGCGGCCACCCCCGTCGCCCTGAACGGTCAGCACGTGCACGGGGTCAAGGCGCAGGACATCGCGGCCGAGGCGGAGCCCAACGCGCCGCTCGACGCCGCCACCCGCGCGACGCTCCAGGCGCAGCTGCTCGTCGCGCGTGACGTTGCCATGCGGTACCCGACGGTGGCGGACGCGACGGCGGGCGGCTTCCACCTCGCCGGCGGGTTCGCACCCGGCAGCGGTGCCCACTACGTCTCCTACACCGGGCTCTCCGGTCCGACGGACTTCGACCCGAAGCTGGTCAACAGCCTGATCTACGACGGCACGAGCCCGACCTCCAAGGTGATCGGGCTCATGTACTACGGCATCGGCGACACCGCACCCCAGGGCTTCGCCGGTCCGAACGACCACTGGCACCGCCACAGCAACGTGTGCCTCTCGTTCGGTGCCGCGGGGATCGAGGTTCCCTTCCCGGCGGACACCGACGTCACGGCCGCCCAGTGCGAGGGTGCCGGAGGAACGCTGATGCGCCAGACCGGGTGGATGGTGCACGCGTGGGTCGTCCCCTCCTGGGAGAGCCCGGCCGGGGTCTTCTCCCACGACAACCCCGACGTCCGCTGCGCCGACGGCACCTACGAGACCGACAAGGCCGGGTTCTGTCAGGGCACCTGAGGCGGTGGTCCAGACTCACGCGGCGCGCGCCTGGACGCGCCCCGGTACCTGGCGGGCGTGAGGGGGTGGCAACACCCCGATGAGGGGAGGCCCGCCTCCTTGCCGATCGCGTCCACAGGCGGTGGAATCGACTCCGAGTTCCGCGACCGCGACGGTCGGGCCGGGCGAAGAGGAGCCGAACGTGTGCTGGCAGTCCGCATGGTGGCTGGACACGAGCTGCGCGTGCACTGGCGCCGGTTCGTGGTCCTCGCCCTGCTGGTGGGCCTCGCGGGAGCGGTGATGCTCGCCGCTGCTGCGGGTGCCCGGCGGACCGCAACCGTGTTCGACCGATTCCAACGGTTCACTAGCTCCGCCGACCTCGAGTTGGACAGCGCGCCGGCGACCCCGGCACAGCTTCGGCGGCTGCGCGCCGTGCCGGGAGTCGCGGCCGTCGCACCGCTCGCGGCCTACGGCCTCGTGATCCCGGACGCCCCCGATTTCGAGGCGATCGGGGCCCCCACCGGCCCGGAGTTCGGTACGAAGGTGGATCGGAGCCGGTACGTGTCCGGTCACGCCGCGGATCCCGGCTCGACCGACGAGGTGACGATCGGCGAAGGGCTCGCGGACGAGCTCGGGGTGGGCGTTGGCGGCCGGATCCGAGCCCGTTCGTGGAGCCCGGCGCAGGTCGACGCGATCCTCGGGGGCGCAGCCGATCCCGGACTGCTCGCGGGCCCGACGGTCCGGCTTCGCGTGGTGGGCATCGTTCGTCGTCCGCTCGACCTCGGCGACGAGGGGACCTCCGGCGGGCTCATGGTGCTCACCCCGGCCTTCGATCGCGCGTACGCGGGCCGCATCGGCGTGTTTGGTGACCGACTCCGCGTCCGGACGGTCCGGGGCGCGACCGAAGTGCCGCGAGTCCTGGCGTCGGCGCGGGCGATCCTCGGCTCGTCGCTGTTCGGCGCCCGGGCGCTGGCGGTCGAAACCCGTGGCGCGACCGACGCGATCGACCTCGCGGCGGCGGCGCTCGGGATCGTCGCCGGTGTCGCGCTCGCGGCCGGAGCAGTGGCGATCGGTGTCGTCGTCTCCCGCGAGGTCTCGCTCTCCGTCGCGGAAGACACGACGCGCCAAGCGCTCGGCTTCACGCGTCGTGAGCGAGCGCTGATCGCCACGATCCCGGTCGCAGCGGCCGGCGCGGTCGGGGCCGCGTTCGCCGTCCTCGGCGCGATCGCAGCGTCATCGTGGTTCCCGTTGGGGATCGCGCGTCGAGCAGATCCCGATGTGGGGACGCATTTCGACGCACTGGTCATGCTGGTCGGCGGTGGCGCCGTGCTCCTCGTGCCACTGCTCATCGCCGGCGCGCAGGCGTACCGCGTGACCGGGGGCGCGCGTCGGGGACCGGGACCGCCGGGGGGATACGCCGTATGACGCTGGCGGAGCGCCTGGCGACGGCCGGCTTCCCTCCCGCAGTGAGCAACGGGATCCGGATGGCGTTCACCCCCGGTCATGGTCGAACGGCGGTGCCGGTCCGCGCGGCGCTCGTCGGAGTGGTGGCCGGGGCCGTTGGGCTTGCCAGTGTGCTCGTCTTCGCCGGGGCGCTCGACCACTTGACCGCCTCGCCCGCGGGGTACGGCTCACCCTGGGACTTCGCGACGGGCGACGTCGCGGCCAACAACCCCTGTGGGAGCGGCGCCTACGGGATCGGAGCAACCCCCGGGGTCGCTGCCCTCGACGAGGTCTGCGCCCAGAGCGTGGAGATGGACGGACACTCGGTCGACGCCGTGGTGCTGCGACGCGTGCGCGGTTCGGGGATCGGGTTCACCGTCGTGGCCGGTCGCGGGCCGCGCGGCGCCCATGAGGTCGTGCTCGGTGCGAAGACGATGCAGCGACTGGGGAAGGGGATCGGCGGCAGCGTCCTCGTCACGCGGCACTCGACGCGACGCCGCTTCCGGCGTGGTCGGGCGCGCGGTGTTCCCTCGGCTGGCGCAGGGCCAGGCGCTCGCCGACGGCGCCGGCTTCACCGCGGCGGGGTACGCGCCGCTCTTCGATCCCAACATCTTCACGCGGGTGTTCGTCGGCCGGCTTGCTCCCGGTTCTGATCTCGCGACCGTGGCCCACCGTCTCGCCGCGATCCGCGAGATCGGTCCGACCACCGCCCCGGTCCTCCCGACGGAGATCGACCGGTTCGAGAGGATCGCCTGGCTGCCGCGGCGTGCTGGGCGCTCTCCTCGGCGTCCTCGCGCTCCTCGCCGTCGGGCACGCGATCGCCACGGGTGTGCGCCGTCGGCACCGCGAGCTCGCGCTGCTGAAGACCCTCGGCTTCGAGCGGCGTCAGATCCGCGCGACGATCTTCTGGCAGGCGACGGCCATTGGCGCGGTCGGTCTGGCGGTCGGTCTCCCCCTGGGTGGCTTGGCCGGTGCCGCGATCTGGCGGCGCATCGCCAATGGCCTCGGGGTGGCTTCGACCGTGACCCGTTCCCTTCGTCGCGTTCGCGCTGCTCGCGCTCGGGCTCCTGCTCGTCGTCAACCTGGTGGCGCTCGTCCCGGCGTGGGCGGCGGCGAAGACCCAACCTGGCGTCGCACTGCGTGCGGAATGAGCCTGTGACCGGCCTCGGTCGTGCTCAGTGGCCGCCCTGCACGCGGTCGGTGGGGCAGCACGGAGCTCGGCGGCGCTCGTCGACCCGGTGAAGAGGATCAGGCGGGCCGTGGCCCGGCGTGAGCGCGACGAGATGGGCGCGGTCGATCTTGTCGATCGTGTCGACCGAGTCGAACAGGTACCAGGGCGCGGCGAGGAAGTGCACGATCGGCACGCCGGCCGCGAAGTAGGCGTTGCCGTCGGTCGGGGGCAGTGCGCCGATGGCGTCCGGCGCCATGACCATCGACCGGGTGAGCTCCTCCCCGGTGAGCGCGGCCGCGACGGCGCGTTCGAGTGGCTCGTGACGGCTGGTGAAGAACCACCGCGGCACGGGCTGGTCGGTCACGACGACGGCGCCGGAGTCGTCCTCGACCGCCTCCAGCGCCGCGTGCTCCAGGTGGATCTCCGAGGACCACCTGGTCGAGCGTCTTCGGCGTGCTGCCGCACGTAGCGCTGGAGTCCCGCCCCGCCGCTCATGTGCCCGGCCTGGAGGATGAACCGCAGACGGTGCGGCTGTTCGGACCGGGGGCGGCGGGACCAGTAGCGCGCCTGCGCGAGCACGAGTGACGTGCCGCTCCCGTCCTCGACCGCGGAGGCCCAGGGACCGTCGTGGTGCGAGCCGATCATCACGATCTCGTCGTCGGCCCCGGGCAGGTCGCCGACGATGTTGAACGACGTGTGGTCGAACATCTTCGACTCGACCGCGAGCCGGACGCGGACCGGACCGGCAGCCATCTGCTCGCGGAGCCAGGCGCCGTCGCTCTCGCCGACGAACATGCCCGGCACCGGTCGCTCCTTCGCGTCGTAGGGAACGAAGTACTCGTACGTGTTGCCGGGGCTCCCGCTGACCGTGCCGATGAACGCGTCCGCACCGGCCGTGAGCGCCGGCTCCATCACCTCCTGGAACCGCGTGCCGCTGAACGGCACCGTGTGCGTGCCGCTCGCGAGCGATCCTTCGGCGTCGTCGACGATCCGCCCGGTCATGTCCTGCGGGACGTCGCCGAGGTGCGCGAGGGAGGTCGCGGGCAACGTGATCAGCGCGACGTCGACCAGCGCGGCCTGGCCCGCTCCGGTGCCGGGCGCGGCGGCATCGCCGTCGACCAGCAGCAGGTCGAGCGACCGCGCTGGACGCCGAGTAGGGGACCGGGAAGTGGTCGAGCGAGCGGGTCTCCCCGTCGGTGGTGGTGACCCGGAGCGACGAGCGGCCGGGCCGCCAGCTGCGGAGCGGGACCTCCTCGCGGTGGACGTCGGCGAGCCCGAACTCGGTGAAGCGGCGCTCGATCCAGTCCTCGGCCCACATGTCGGCGGGATAGCCGGGCCTCCGGACGCCCTGTTCCGTGATGGCGCGGATCCAGCCGAAGATCTCCTCCCCGGAGGGCAGGTCGGCCGCGGCGATGCCCGCGGCGTCGGGTTCGGCCGGGCCCGTGGTGGTGGGCCGGTGCCGCGCGGTGGTCGGATCCGAGTCCCCCGAGCACCCGGCGCCCAACCCCGTCGCCAACGACGCCGCGACCGCGCCCGAGGTCGCGAGGAATCGCCGGCGCGTCCACCAAGGGCTCGCGTGGCGCGGGTGCGGGGGCGGGGGCAAGTCAGGTCCTCCCGCGTCGTTCATGGCACGACGCGCCGGTGCTCGCTCACCGCACGAGCCTCGCGCGGCTCGCTCGTCCGTGCCCGGGCGGTCGGATCGCGTCTCGCGCGCGCGGTCGCGCGACCACGAACCCGCCAGGTCGACTAGCCGGCGAGGGCCCGCTCCGCTCGGCGCCGGATCGTCTCGTAGCCCCCCGCCGCCGCGAGATCGAACGCCTCGGCGATCGGGGCCATGACCGCGTCGCCGGAGGCTCCCGCGTCCCGACGGGCGAGGCCCTGGTGCAGCAGTGCGTCGGCAAGGAAGAACCTGGCGTCGGTCGACCGGCAGTGCGCGACCGCCTCGGCGAACGCCGCGTCGGCGCCGGCCAAGTCGCCCGAGCGTCGCCCGGAGCCGGCCGACGAGGGTCGTCACCGGTGCGATCGGCGCCTGCGCGGACCACGCCGACCAGTACGCAGTCAGCGGCTCGAGCTGCTCGAGCAGCCAGGAAGCCTCGTCCCGGTCACCGAGCTCGGCCGCGGTGATCGCGAGGGGTCCGAGGTTCGGCAGGAACGACGGGTCCCGCGGGAGCCCCCGGCCCCACGGGAAGAAGCGTTCGGCGACGGGACGGGCCTCGTCGTGCCGTTCGGCCTCGCAGAGCACCATCGCGGCGATGCCGCCGCCGATGGCCGTCACCGGCGTGTCCGTCTCCATGAGCGGCGCGAACAGAGCCGAGCGCGTCGTCGTACCGACCGGCCTGGCGGTACGTGAAGCCCATCAGGTTCACGTACCAGAGCAGGGCGTCGGGCTCGCCGGTCTCGGTTGGCGCGGTCCAGCAGCTCGGCCGAGAGGATTCGGCGGTCGTCGAGCGATCCCCACCTGAGCTCGAACCCGCACTCCTGGGCGAGCAGGAGCCACCGGAACTGCGGTGGGACGGCGTCGCCGAGCGCCTTGATCGCGTCGAGCCCGGCCCGGAAGCGGTCGCGGTCGCCGGTCCACGCGCTCGGTGTTCAGCCCGGTCGTGCTGACCTGCGCGCTGGGCGAGCGGCGTCGGGATCCGGTCCCCGTTCGCCGCGATCTCGGTGCAGATCGCGGGCAGCTCGCCCAGGTGGTCCACGTTCTGCGCGGTGTTGCCTCGGGCGATGAGGGCCTCGTGGAGCGCGATCGGGTCGCCGAGCCGGCGCGCCATCGCCAGCGCCTCGTCGGTCAGGGCCAACAGGCGGGGAAGGTCGTTCGCATACGCCAGCTCCTGGGCGAGGGCCGCGGTCATCCGCGACGCGTTCGACGCCGTCATCCGGGCCGAGATGCTCGACACACCGTTCGATCTGGGCGACGAGCACTTCGTCGACCTCGAACACCTGCGCGACGAAGCCGCGGCTCGTGTCGAGGAGCACCCGGGCCATGCGCATCCCGTCACCGATCGCGGTCGGCGAGGTCGAGGGCCTGCGCCACCTCCTCGCGGTACTCCCGGCCGGTCCAGCGCTGCGCGACGGCGAGACCGATGGCGGCATCCGCGGCCAGAGCGGGTACGTCGAGGTCGACGTCCTCGATGATGTCGAGCGCCCGGCGGTAGAGGTCGGCCGCCTCGTCGAAGGCGACGTTGGCGACGGCTTCGTCGCCGGCCCGCACCAGGTAGCTCGACGGCCTTCGTCGCCCGCGCCGAGGGGCGCGGCCTCGGAGAAGTGCTGCGCCAGGGCCGCGAGTCTCCGGGGCGCCAGTCGTTCGTAGGCCTCGCCGACGGCGAGGTGCATCCGAACCTTGCGGGTGGTGCGCAGCTCGGCGAGCAGGGTCGAGCGGACCAGCGCGTGGGAGAACCGCCACCGGCCCGCGCCCACCTCGTCGACCAGCCGGGCGTCGACGGCCTCGTCGATCGCGTCCAGGCAGTCGTCCTGATCGCCCGACGACCGCCGCGAGCACGTCGAGACGTAGCTCGCGCCCGATCACCGCGGCCCACGACAGCACGGCGTTCGTGGATCTCGGACAGGCGGGACAGCCGGCGGCCCACGACCTCGCGGATCCCGTCGGGGATCGACATCTCCGAGACGCTGACCGCGAGGCGCCACACGCTGGCCGTCGTTCACCAGCGCGCCGGATTCCGCGAGGTGCCGGAACAGCTCGCCGACGAAGAAGGGGTTCCCCTCGGTCTCGTCGTGCACCGCGGCGGCGAGCTCCTTCGCGCTGTCGTCGAGCTCGGCCTGGTTGACCGCCTCCATCAGGTCCTCGACGCCGCTGCGGTCGAGCCCGCCCAGCGCGAGGCGCTCGACGTCCGGGACGCGGCGGAGGTCGGCGAGCAGGTCGGCGAGGGGGTGGGTCCGGTCGAGGTCGGTGTCGCGGTAGGTGGCGACGACGATCAGGCGGGCCTGGGTCGCCGAACGCAGGACGTGGCGGAGCATGAGCAGGGTCGGACGCGTGGCCCAGTGGATGTCGTCGAGGACGAGGACGAGGCCCTTGGTGCCGGCCGCGGTCGCCAGCCAGGAGTCCACGGCCTCGAAGAGCCGGTACTGGTCCACCTCGGCGTCGCCGGACCCGTCGCGCTCGCCGATCCCCGCGAAGCGCACCTCGAGCTCGGGCGCGAGCCGCGTCAGCTCCGCCGGGTGGGCGCCGAGGTCGGCGAGGTGGTCGACTGTCGAGGTGGGCGGCGTGATGGGTCAACGCCTCGACGAAGGGCTGGTACGAGATGCCGAGCTCCTCGTCACAGCGACCGAAGAGGACGAGTGCACCGTCGCCGTGGGCGCGCTGGGCGAACTCCGAGGCGAGCCGGGTCTTGCCCATGCCGGGTTCGCCGGCGATGAGCACGCACGACGTGGTGCCGGCGTGGAGCGATCGCTTCCACGGTGTGGTCAGTGCCTCGAGCGCGCCTCGCGACCCCGGAAGGGGAACGCACCCTCCCGCGCGGCGAGCGGATGGGGGATCGGCACGCCGGCGTCGTCGGTCGCGCGCTCCCACGCCGATCTCGACGGTCGGGACCGGCTCCGGGAGCCCCTTGAGCTCCAGGTCGCCGATGGGGGTGAAGGTGTGGCCGCCGCGGCCCCGGGCCAGTGCCTCGACGACGCTCGTCGCGAGGATCTGTCCGCCGTCGGCGGCCGCGCAGAGCCGGGCCGCCTCGATCACCGGGGTGCCGAAGACGTCACCGTCCTCCACCGTCACGTCGCCGAGGCCGAGGCCGATCCGGAGCGCGAGGGCCACGTGCGGCTCGACGAAGCGTTGGGCGTCGATGCCCTGCTGGATGCCGACGGCCGCGGCGACGGCCCGGGCCGCGGAGCCGAACGTGGCGAGGAACCCGTCGCCCATGCCCTTGACGACCCGGCCGCCGTGCCCCTCGACGATCTCCGCGATCAGGGCGTCGTGGGCCCGCCGCACCACTTCGGCGACGTCCTCGCCGAGCCGCGCGCGCAGTGCGGTGGAGCCGACCACGTCGGTGAACAGGACGGTCAGCGTGTCGAGGACGCCATCCGAGTTCCCGCCCTCTGCCACGTCGGGGATTCTGCCAGGTCCCACGCCGACGCGAGAACGCGTTCTCGCGCGATGACCTACAGTCCTCGGGCCGCATCGAGACCCAGGGGAAGCGCATGTACATCGGACTCACGCCGGAGCTCCAGGCCCTGCGGGACGAGCTCCGCAGCTACTACGAGCAGCTCCTGACCCCCGCGGTCGAGGACGAGCTGTCCCACAGCGAGGGTGTCGGCCCGACCGCCCGGGGCATCTGGAAGCAGATGGCCGGCGACGGCTGGGCCGGGATCGGCTGGCCGAAGGAGTACGGCGGCCAGGGCCGTTCGGAGATCGAGCAGTTCATCTTCTTCGACGAGTCCATGCGCGCCGGCGCGCCCGTGCCGATGCTCACCATCAACTCCGTGGCGCCGACGATCATGAAGTACGGCACCCAGGAGCAGAAGGACTTCTACCTCCCGAAGATCCTCGCCGGTGAGATCCACTTCTGCATCGGCTACACCGAGCCCGACTCCGGGACGGATCTCGCTTCGCTGCGCACGAAGGCCGAGCGCGACGGCGACGAGTACGTCATCAACGGGCAGAAGATCTTCACCAGCCTCGCGACCGACGCCGACTACGTCTGGCTCGCGGTGCGGACCGATCCGAACGTGAAGAAGCACAAGGGGATCTCGATCATCATCGTCCCCACGGACACTCCTGGCTTCAAGGCCGAGCCGATCTCGAACATGGGTGGGTTCAACACCAACGCCACGTTCTACGAGGACGTCCGCGTCCCGGTCGGCAACCTGGTCGGCGAGGAGAACCAGGGCTGGAACCTCATCACCAACCAGCTCAACCACGAGCGGGTCACGCTGTGCGCGAGCGGGATCGTCGAGCGCCAGCTCGAGGACGTCGTCGAGTGGGCCAAGCTCACGAAGATGGCCGACGGCACCCGGGTGATCGACCAGGACTGGGTGCAGCTCAACCTCGCCCGCGTGCACGCCCGCCTCGACTACCTGCGCCTCGCGAACTGGAAGATCGCCGACGGCGCGACGCGCGGCGAGCCGCTGGACCCGGCCGCGGCGTCGGCCATCAAGGTGTTCGGGACCGAGTTCTACCTGGAGGCGTTCCGCCTCCTGATGGAGATCTTCGGCCCGGTCGCGGCGGTGAAGGGCAACTCGCCCGAGTCGATCCTGCGGGGCCGGCTCGAGGCCCGGACCCGCAGCATGCACATCCTGACCTTCGGCGGCGGCACCAACGAGATGCAGCGCGACCTCATCGCGATCTTCGGTCTCGGCATGCCCGGCTCGCCTCGCTAAGGAGCACCCCATGGACTTCACACTCACCGAGGAGCAGCAGGCCGTCCGCGACCTCGCGCGCCAGATCCTCTCCGACCGCATGGACCTCGGACACCTGCGCGCGCTCGACGAGAGCACCGACTGGTTCGACCGCGACACCTACGCCGAGCTGGCGAAGGCCAACCTGCTCGGGGTCGCGCTGCCCGAAGCCGTCGGCGGGCTCGGTTTCGGGTTCCTCGAGCTGTGCCTCCTGCTCGAGGAGCAGGGCCGGGCCGTCGCGCCGCTCCCGATCCTCCACTCCATCGTCACGTGCGCCGCGACCGTCGACCGCTTCGGCACCGACGAGCAGCGCGCGGGATGGGCCCCCAGGTCAACGGCGAGGAGGTGTACACCGCGGCGTTGAGCGAGCTCGGCACCTCGGCGTACGAGCCGATGACCGTCGCGACGCCACAGGGTGACGAGTGGCGCATCGAGGGGAAGAAGGTCGGCGTGCCGATGGCCCACGTCGCGGAGCGAGTGCTGGTCCCGGCCCGCGTCGGCGACGACATCGGCCTGTTCTTCGTGTCGACCGACCAACCCGGCGTCACGCTCGAACGTCAGGACGTGACCAACCACGAGCCGTGGTTCGTGATGCACCTCGACGGCGCGACCGTCGAGGACGCCTACCGCATCGGTGACATCGCCGACGGCCGGGAGATCCTGCGGTGGATGGTGCAGCGCACCGTGGTGGGGATCTGTGCGATCGTCACCGGCGCGTGCCAGGAGGCGCTGCGGATGACCGCCCACTACACGACGGAGCGCAAGCAGTTCGACCGCGCCATCGGCACGTTCCAGGCCGTCGGCCAGCGCCTCGCCGACGCCTACATCGACACCCAGGCGATCGAGCTCACCATGCTCCAGGCCGCGACCAAGCTTGCGGCCGGTGAGGACGCGGCCATGGAGGTCGCGACCGCCAAGTTCTGGGCGTCGGAAGGTGGCAGCCGGGTCGTGCACGCGGCACTCCACGTGCACGGCGGCATCTGCATCGACCTCGACTACCCGATCCATCGGTACTTCCAGTGGGTGAAGGCACTCGAGTTCACCCTCGGCTCCGAGACCGCACAGCTCCGTGACCTGGGTCGGTTGATCGCGACCGCGTGATGCAACCGTGGGCCTCGACGTTCGGGCGCCGGCTGGGACTCGTCACGGCCGGGGCGCTCGTGCTCCGGCTCATCGTCTTCGCGCTGGACGCGCACGCGCTGCCGCTGAACGACGGGCTCTGGTACCACGGCCAGGCGCAGATCATCGCCGGCGGCCACGGGTACCTCGCGCCGGGTCAGTACTTCTACCAGGGGCTCGCGTACCCGACGGCCGAGCACCCGCCGCTGTTCCCGGGCCTGCTCGCGCTGGTGACGTGGACGTTCCACCAGTCGATCCGCTACCACCAGGTGGCGTGCGCGCTCATCGGCACGGCCGGGGTGGTCGCGGTCGGCCTGCTGGGGCGGGCCGTCGGCGGGGCGCGGGTCGGGATCACCGCCGCGGTGCTCGCCGCGGTCACCCCGGACATCTGGCAGTTCGAGACGCTGCTGCTCTCCGAGACCCTGCTCGTGCTCACGCTGAGCCTGTTCCTGCTCGCGGTCTACCGATTTCGGGCCCGCCCCGGTGCATGGCGCGTGGTGCAGTTGGGCTTCACGCTGGCCCTGGTGGCCTACACCCGCAGCGAGCTCGCCCTGCTCGGGCTCGTGATCGTGGTGCCGCTCGTCGCGCGCGCACCGGGCCTGTCAGGTGCGCTGGCGCGGCTCCGGTTGCTCGCCGCCGTGGGCCTGACCGCGGTCGCGCTGATCGCGCCCTGGAGCATTCGGACGCTCACGATGGCGGACACGCCCGTGCTCTTCAGCAACAACCTCGATTCGGTGATCGCGGGGGCCAACTGCCCGGCCACCTACCACGGCGCCGCGGTCGGCTCGTGGTTGGCGTGGTGCAACGCGTCGCCGATCCGGAAGGGCGAGGGGCAGGTCGAGGCGTACGCCCGGTCGCGCCGGAAGGGCCTCGACTACCTGGACGCCCACCTGGACCGTCTCCCCACCGTGATGGTCTTCCGGGCCGGACGCGCGTTCGAGCTGTACCGGCCGTTCCAGTCGGCCGGCACCGACGGGCGCAGCACACCCCTGGCGGTCGTGACGACGATCTCGTTCTACGCACTCTTCGTACTGGGCGCGATCGGTGCCGTGCGGCTCCGCCGCCAGGGCCGCACGGTGTGGCCCCTGGTCGTGCTGGTGCCCTACGTGGCCGTGCTCGCGGTCCTGGGCTACGGCGCGGCGCGGCTGCGGTTCCCCGCCGACGTGGCGCTGCTCGTGCTCGCGGCCGAGCCCGTGGCCGCGGTCTTGGCGCGCCGGCGCGGGTCCGCCGGTCCCGACGACGGGACTCCGGTTGCCGCGCCCACCGCGGCGACGGCCTGACGCACCGCTGTCCGGTCACCGCTCACGAGGAGGAACTCGGTGTTGCGCAGGTGCGACACCGCGCCGACGCGCTCACCCGTCGCGTTGTGGATGCCGATCTGCGCGCCGACGTAGCGCTTCGAGTCGAACGAGAGCACCTCGACCGCGCCGCGCGGGCGACACATCTCCATCAGGTCCTCGAGTGCGATCCACGACTCGTCGTTGTAGGACACGACCATGACCCGGGCGTCGACCGCGTCGATGCACGCGGCGAGTGCGGCAGGCATCTCGCGCCGCCGGTTGAACGCGCTGGTGCGCGTCCGGTCGGAGAGCTCCTCGCGCTTGCACGCGACGCCGTAGTGCACCGGCGCGTCCCACGCGACGAGCGTCTCCCACACGTGGTAGTTCGCCTCGTAGCGATGCTGGTTGTAGGGCGGATCGAGGTACGCGAAGTCGAACGCACCGAGCGTCGGCGCCAGCTCGACCGCGTCGCCCCGCGTGGCCGCGCCGGGGCCGGCCAGCAGCTCCGGGCGGCGCAGCGTGAGCCGCTGGAGGGCGCGCGGCGCCCAGGTCTTCAGGTACGCCATCTGCACGCCGGTGGTGGAGTCCACGCGGTCGGCGGCCTCGATCAGGCTGGTCAGCAGGATCGGGTAGTGGGCGTGTCCGCGCCGGGCCTCGATCGCGTCCCGGATCGCGTCGATGCGCGCGCCGTTCTCGGGCCGGAAGTAGCGGGCCGCCTCGCAGAAGGTCTCGGTGACGTAGCCGGGCGCGGGCGGCAACGCGTCGAGCGCGGCCAGCTCCCCGTCCAGCGCGGCGAGGTCGAGCGCCGCGGCGTCGGTCGCGATCGCGCTCTCGGCGAAGGTCGCCGCGTAGCGGGCCCGGTCGACGGCGGTCACGTGCGCGCCGCGGCGCTTCAGCTCCTGCGCGACGCGGGTGGTCCCGGTGAACAGGTCGAGCGCGCGGTCGCAACCGGCCGCGGTGGCCAGCGTGCCCAGCACGTTGACCAGCCGGCGCTTCGAACCCAGGTACTTGATCGGCACGCAGCGCCGACCGTAATCGGGATGCGCCGCTACCCTGCGCCCCGTGGCGCAACGTGGTGGGCAGTGGTGGGTTGGCGAGGTCCTGTACCAGGTGTACCCCCGCTCGTACCAGGACACCGACGGCGACGGCGTCGGCGACCTCCGTGGCGTGATCGAGCGGCTGGACCACCTGGCGTGGCTCGGTGTCCGTGCGATCTGGCTGAGCCCGGTCACGGTGTCGCCGAACGCCGACTTCGGCTACGACGTCGCCGACTACTACGACGTCGATCCGAGCCTCGGCACGCTCGCGGACCTCGACGAGCTCGTCGCGGCCGCGGCGGAACGGGGCATCGGCATCGTGATGGACCTCGTGCCGAACCACACCAGCATCGAACACCCCTGGTTCGCGCAGTCGCGCGCATCGCGCGACGACCCGAAGCGGGACTGGTACGTCTGGGCGGACCCCGCGCCCGACGGCGGCCCGCCCAACAACTGGGTCAGCGCCT
Organism: uncultured Acidimicrobiia bacterium; assembly: GCA_963805415.1. Lineage (GTDB taxonomy): Bacteria > Actinomycetota > Acidimicrobiia > IMCC26256 > JAENVU01 > JAENVU01. Next base: position 456,645 of record CAWDUD010000007.1, on the reverse strand, counting down.
TCGGCGGCGGTGCCTGGACGCTCGACGAGCCGACGGGCCAGTACTACCTGCACAACTTCCTCGACGACCAGCCCGACCTCAACTGGTGGAACGAGGAGGTGCGCGCCGAGTTCGACGCCATCCTGCGCTTCTGGTTCGACCGCGGCATCGCCGGATTCCGCATCGACGTCGCGCACATGGTGATCAAGGACGCGGAGCTCCGCGACAACCCGGCCGCAGTCGAGACCGACTCGCTGATGGAGCAGATCCGCGGTCAGCGCCAGGAGTTCAACTCGTGCCGGCCCGAGGTGCACGACGTCCACCGGCGCTGGCGGACCGTGGCCGACTCGTACGACCCGCCGCGCCTGCTCGTCGGCGAGACCTTCGTGGAGAAGATCGAGGACCTGTTCCCGTTCCTCGCGGCCGATCAGCTCCACCTCGATTTCAACATCCCGTTCGCGCACGCACCCTTCGAGGCGGGTGCCCTCGCCGATCTCGTCGCCCGCACCGAAGCCGCGCTCGATGGTCACACCCCGGTCTGGGTCGGGAGCAACCACGACATCTCCCGCTTCCCGTCCCGCTGGGCGGGCGGCGACCCGGACCTCGCCCGGTGCGCCCTCATGATGTTGCTCACCCTGCGCGGCACGGTCTTCCTGTACGAGGGCGACGAGATCGGCATGGTCGACACCGACGTCCCCCGCGACGAGCTGGTCGACCCCGTGGGGATCCGCTTCCACCCGTACGCCGGGCGCGATCCGGTCCGGACCCCGATGCAATGGGCCAACGTGCCCGGCGGCGGGTTCACGCGCCCCGAGGTGACGCCGTGGCTCCGATTCGGCGACCTGACCTGCAACGTCGAGGACCAGCGCGCCGACCCGACGTCCTTCCTCGCGCTCACACGCGACCTCGTCGCCCTCCGGCGGACCACGCCGGACCTCGCGACCGGTGCGTGGGCGCCGGTCGAGGCACCCCCCGGTGTGCTCGCGTATCGCCGGGGCGAGGACGTGGCGGTCGTGCTCAACCTCACGGGCGATCCGGCGACCGTCGACGGCGTGAGCGGCAGCATCCTGATCGGCACCGACCGCGCCCGCGACGGCGAGCCCGTCACCGGAGGCCTCACGCTCTCGGCGGGCAGCGGTGTGGTGATCGGTCCGTAGTCAGGCCGCGTGCGCCGCGGTCCAGGCGAGGAGGTCGTCGAGGGGCCAGGCGTTGACGATCCGCTCGGGGCCGATCTCCGTCTCGGCCACCCGCGCGCACCCGTACCCCTGCCAGGCGAGCTGGCCGCGGGCGTGGGCGTCGGTGTCGACGGCGACCTTGACGTCCATGTCGTCGACCATCGCGAGCATCCGGCGGGGTGGGTCGAGCCGCTCGGGCCGGCAGTTGACCTCGACCGCCTTGTCCAGCTCGCGGCACGCCGCGAACACCAGCTCGGCGTCGAACGTGCTCTCGGCGCGCCCGTGGCCCTTGATCAGGCGGCCGGTGCAGTGCCCGAGGATGTCCATGTGCGGGCTCGCGATCGCGGTGATCATGCGCGTGGTCATCGCCCGCGACTCCATCTTGAGCTTCGAGTGCACGCTGGCCACGACGACGTCGAGCCGCGCGAGGAGCTCCTCCTCCTGGTCCAGCCGACCGTCGTCGAGGATGTCGACCTCGATCCCGGTGAGGATGCAGAACGGTGCGAGCTCCTCGTTGAGCGCGTCGATGACGTCGAGCTGCTCGCGGAGCCGCTCCGGCTCGAGGCCGTGCGCGATCGAGAGCTGGGGCGAGTGGTCGGTGATCGCGAGGTACTCGTGGCCGAGCTCCATGGCCGTGCGCGCCATCGCCTCGATCTCGGCGCCGCCGTCCGACCACTTCGTGTGCAGGTGGAGGTCGCCGCGCAGCCAGGCCCGCACGCCGTTGCCGGCCGAGGTGTCGTCGGTCTCCGTGTCCTGCTCGAGCCGTTCCAGGTACGACGGCACACCCCCGGCGATCGCCTCGGCGATCACTCTCGCGGTGGTGTCGCCGATCCCGGCCAGCTCGCGGAGCTGCCCGGACCCGGCCCGCTCGGCCAGCTCGTCCGCCGGCGTCGCGGCCACGACGTCGGTGGCCCGCCGGAACGCCTCCACCTTGTACCGGGGATCGCCCCGCAGCTCGAGGAGATAGGCGATTCGCTCCAACGCCAGCACCGGATCCACACCGGCACGGTACCGCCCAAGGGGGGTCCGGAGCCCTGCCGCTACCCTGCGCCGATGGCCAATGATCCAGACGTCGTCTCCGTGGACCGGGTCATTCCGGCTCCTCCCGATCGCATCTTCGCCGTGATCGCCGATCCCGCTCGTCATCGGGAGATCGACGGCTCCGGCACCGTGCGCGACGCCAAGGACGTCGGCGACGAGCGCCTCACCCTGGGTTCGACGTTCGGGATGAAGATGCGGATGGGCATCCCGTACTCGATGGTCAGCACGATCGTGGAGTACGAGGAGAACCGGCGCATCGCGTGGCAGACCCGGCCGCCGGCGCCGTTCTCGAAGCTCGGCGGCGGTCGCATCTGGCGCTACGAGCTCGAGCCCGTCGACGGCGGCACGCTCGTGCGGGAGTCGTGGGACATCGGCGAGGAGACGGTGAAGGCGTTCGTGCGCCCCGCGGCGAAGCACACACGCCAGAACATGGAGAAGACCCTGGAACGCCTCGAAGCCGTCGTCACGGCCTGACCGGGACCGAGCCGTCGAGGGAGCCGCGTCGTGCGTCGCATCTATGCGTGCTGGCTCGATCTCGTCGATGCCACCGGACGCGACCCGCTCGCCGCCCGCGCGCTGACCAAGCGCTGGGTCGGCGGCCACTACGGCGGCTGGCCACCCGAGGCCGGGGAGGACTGGGAGCCCGCCGACAACGCGCGGGTCCGGTGGCGGGTCGTGGATCACGGTGGCGACCTCGCGTTCGAGCTCGAGTGGGCCCGTGCGCACGCCACCGACCCCACGTTGTGGCGGCGGACGCAGGTGCAGATCATCACGACCGCGGACGACGGCCGGGTCGTGATCGTCGAATGGCTCGAGTCGAACGACCGCAAGGTGCGGGGCTACCCGCCGTCGCTTCCGAGCAGCACCGACCTCGTGCGCGAGCTCGTCGAGGGCGTGGCGTGCGTCGACGGCGGCTGGACCGTGCGGGCCGTCCCGCACCGGGCGGACGCGGCCCGTGCCCCCGAGCTCGACGCCTTCGTCCGCGGCGGTCGCCGCCTGCCGGTCTTGCTCGTCGCGCCGGACCATCAGGGCCAGGTCCGGGCGGACGCGTTCGGGTTCGCCCGCACGCTCGTGGGACTCGCGCACGTGGTCGTGCTGGTCGACGACACCGCGACGGAGGCGGTGACCCGTGAGCTCGGGCCGGGCCGGGCGGTCGATCCGGGCGGGGTACGCCTGCTCTGGCCCGCGTGGCGCTCGGGTGACCCGCCCGCGCGCCACCCGCGCTGGCACGCGGAGGAGGCGGCTGGGCCCGCCGGACCCCGCTCACGCGTGCTCGACGCCGTGCGCGCCCTGGTGTTCGATGCTGCGACCCTCCGGCTCGACGACGATCCGCGCGTCGGCGCGCTCGCGCGCGCCGGGAGCGCGGCCGACCTCGCGCTGGCGGCGGGCCGAGCTGACGCGTCTCCAGTCGGCGGTGGCCGAGGACCGTGCCGCGATGCACGACCTCGTCGACGAGTACCAGGAGGAGCTGCGCCGCGCCGACGACGAGGTCTACCGGCTCGAGTCCGCGCTCGAACGCGAGCAGGACCTGCGCGTGCGCGCCGAGAACGCCTACCTCGTCCTCGCAACCCGGCCCGACGTTCCCCGAGCCGCGGAACCGGAGATCCGCTCACTCGCGGACGCGGTCCGCCTGGCCCGTGCGCGCCTCCCGCACCTCGTGATCCTCCCCGAGGCGGAGCGCTCGGCGCGCGAATGGCAGTACGACCGTGCCGATCTCGTGTGGGCCGACCTCCAACGGCTCGAGGCGGTGGCGGCGGACTGGGACGCCGGGTCCCTGCGCGGCGACTTCGCGACGGAGGCGCGCCGGTGGGGGCTCGACTGGGTCCGGGACATCTCCGAGGACGCGCGGCAGAAGTTCGGCGCGGAGTACCGGCGTGTCTACGAGGGCCGGCCGATCACGCTCGGTCCGCACCTGCGCCGGTCGGGACGCCAGATCCTGCGGATCTACTGCTATCTCGACACCGAACGTCGCCGGCTCGTCGTCGGCCATGTCGGTGGCCACCTCGGCGACCGGACGACCTGACGGCGACCTGATCGCGACGGAGCCTGTGATCGATGCGCTGACCTGCCCGAACGCGGCGCCCCGGGTCGGGACGGCCGCGGCGGGTCGGTAAGCTTCCCTGCCACTTGGAGGGATGACTGAGCGGCCGAAAGTGCTCGCCTGCTAAGCGAGTAGGGGGTGTCAAGCCTCCTCGAGGGTTCAAATCCCTCTCCCTCCGCCAGATGGAGACCGAAGGATGAGCATGCCCAACGACGCCGACATCCGAGCGCTGCTGCGCGAGTTCGGTGCCGCCACGCTGGGGGAGTCGGGTGCCCGGATCATGGCGCCGCGGATCGCCCCGGCCTGGCCCGGAGCCCGGGTGGCGGCCCCGGCCTTCCCGGTCCGGTGCACCTCGGGCGACAACCTGGCGATCCACGTGGCCGTCGCCGAGGCTCCGGCCGGGAGCGTCCTCGTGGTCGACGTCGGCGAGCTCGGCGACTTCGGGTACTGGGGTGAGGTCCTCACCACCGGCGCGCAGGCGCGCGGCATCCTCGGGCTGGTCATCGACGGCGGGGTCCGCGACATCGTCCCGATCGAGACCCTCGGCTTCCCGGTGTTCGCGTCCACGATCGCCTTGCGGGGCGCGTCGAAGAACCAGGCCGGCGCGGTCAACGTGCCGATCCGGTGCGGCGGCGCGTCCGTGGTCCGCGGCGACTGGATCGTGGGCGACGCCGACGGCGTCGTGATCGTGCCCGGCGAGCACTTCTACGACGTCATGGACGCCGCCGCGGAGCGCACGAAGCGCGAGGCCGCGATGTTCGAGGCGCTCAAGGGCGGCAAGAGCACGGTGAAGCTGCTCAAGCTCGACACCTCCGCGGTGCGCTTCGGCAACACCGACTGAGCGCGCGGTGCGCAGCCTCGCGTCCGACAACGCATCCGGGGTCCATCCGGCGGTCATGGACGCGCTGATCGCCGCGAACCGCGATCATGCCCTCGCCTACGGCGACGACGAGTGGACCGCGCGGGCGACCGACGCCTTCCGGGATCTCTTCGGGGTGCCCGCCGAGGTGTGCTTCGTGTGGGGCGGCACCGGCGCCAACGTCGTCGGGTTGCAGGCGCTGCTCGCACCGTGGGAGGCGGTCGTCTGCACCGCCGACGCGCACATCGCGGTCGACGAGTGCGGCGCGCCGGAGCACTTCACGGGCGCCAAGCTCCTCCCGGTCGCCGCCGTCGACGCCAAGCTGACGCCGGAGCAGGTCGCGGCGAGCCAGGCGGACCGCGGCGACGAGCACCATTCGCAGGCGACGGTCGTGTCGGTCACCCAGTCGACCGAGCACGGATCGCTCTACACGCCCACGGAGCTCCGCGCGATCTGCGATGCGGCCCATGGTCACGGCATGCGGGTGCACCTCGACGGCGCGCGTCTCGCCAACGCGGTCGCTGCGCTCGGGTGCGACGTCCGAGCGATCACGATCGACGCGGGGATCGACGTCGTGAGCTTCGGCGGCACCAAGAACGGGATGATGTACGGCGAAGCGGTCGTGTTCCTCGATCCCGCGCTCGGGGCGAACGCCCGGTTCATCCGCAAGCAGGCCACCCAGCTCCCGTCCAAGATGCGATTCGTGGCGGCGCAGTTCGAGGCGCTCCTGGACGACGACCTGTGGATCCGCAACGCCGCGCACGCGAACGCGATGGCGGTCCACCTCGCCGACGCGGTCCGTGACCTCCCGGGGATCACGCTGACGCGTGAGCCCGTCGTGAACAGCGTGTTCGCGACGCTGCCACCGGACGTGATCGTCCGCGCCCAGGAGCGCTCGTTCTTCTGGGTGTGGGACCACGCCCGTCACGAGGTGCGCTGGATGACCTCGTGGGACACCACGGACCACGACATCGCGGCATTCGCCGACGGGCTCGCCTCGGTCCTCTAGCTAGACGCGGACGAGGTTGGCCGGCGTCTCACCGGCCAGGACCGAGACGACCGCGGCCGACGCCATCTGCGCCATGCGCGTGCGCGTGCGCACCGACGCCGATCCGATGTGGGGGAGCAGCACCGTCCGCGGCGCGTCGAGCAGACGCGGGTGCACGGCCGGCTCGCGCTCGAACACGTCGAGTCCCGCCGCGAAGATCGTTCCGGCGTGGAGGGCCTCGGCGAGCGCCTCCTCGTCGACCACCGGGCCGCGGAGGTGTTGACGAGCACTGCGGTCGGGCGCATCGCCGCGAGCTCCGCTGCGCCGATCAGGTGCCGGCTCGCGCCGGTGAGCGGGACGTGCACCGACACGATGTCGACCTCGCCCAGCATCCGGTGCAAGTCGCCGATCCAACCGGCCTCCCCGGTGTCGGTACGGGTGTGGTGCACGACGTTCATGCCGAACCCGGTGGCGCGGCGCGCGACCGCGCGGCCGATCCGTCCGTAGCCCACGAGCCCGAGCGACGCACCGTGCACGTCGTGGCCGAGGTACTGGGTGATGCCCCAGCCGGTCCAGCGGTCCGCCCGCAGGTCGGCCTCGGCCTCGCTCGTGCCGCGTGAGGCCGCGAGCACGAGGAAGAACGCGAGATCGGCGGTCGTCTCGTCGAGCACGCCGGGTGTGTTGCAGACCGTGATCCCGCGCGCCTGGGCCGAGGCGACGTCCACGTTGTCGTAGCCGACGGCGACGTTGGCGACGACCCGGAGCCGGTCACCGCCCGCGTCGAGCACCGGCGCGTCGATCCGGTCGGTGAGCAGGCAGACGAGCGCGTCGACCTCTCGGACCGCGGCCACGAGCTGATCGGGCGTGAGCGGCGTGTCGTCCTCGCGCTCGAGGATCTCGTGGCCGGCCGCGACGAGCGGATCCAACCCACCGGCGGGGAGCCGGCGCGTGACGAGGACCCGGCTCACTCGTGATTCGTGTAGTCGACGGGTCCCGCGTCCTTGACGCCCACCGCGAAGCAGAAGCAGTGGACCGGGGCGTGGTCGCTGACCGGTCTCAGGCTGTGCACAGCATTGGGCGGGATGTGCACCAGGTCGCCCTGGCCGATCTCGCGCTCCTCGCCCGCGATCGTCATGAGCCCGCGGCCGGAGGTGACGTAATAGAACTCGTGGGTGGGGTGGCTGTGCGGGTCCACGAGCCCGCCACCAGCCACTTCGAACTCGCTCACGAGCTCGAGGAAGCCGCCGTCGGTGATCTCCTTCATCTCCCGGGGATTCACCAGCCACCAGACCGGCACCGTGCCGTTGTGCTCCACGACCGGCGCGACGTCGGTGATCGAGCGGACGTCCATGCGGCCCTCCGTTGGCGAAGCGGGTGTTCCCGGACCCGTACAATCGGGCGTTTCGTCGCAGAGTAGATCCCCGAAATCGAGGCCGCACGCGTGAGCACACCGCCCCGGCTCCCGGTGCGAACCGAGCCGCTGACCCCGACGGCGTGGGCGCCGTTCGGCTGGCTACCCGTCGCCGACACCGACCCGGCGGACGCGACCTTCACCTACGAGTTCACATGGGGTGACCCGCACGTGAACGTGATCAGCCACGGCGCGGACGAGATCGAGCACGACGGCGATGCACTGATCTGCGACCGGTTCTACCGCCACGAGTCGCACACGCAGGTCCTCCTGCCGCTCGACGCCGACTCCGTGGTGGTGGTCGCACCGGCGTCGGTCGACTTCTCGCTCGCCGACCACCTCGGGACCGTGCGTGCGTTCGCGCTGGGGCCGCTCGACGGGTTCGCGCTGTTCCGCGGTACGTGGCACTGGGGGCCGTTCCCCGTGGGTGATGCGCGGCTCCATCTCTGGAACGTGCAGGGGAAGCGCTACGCGGAGGACAACGCGTGCGCGGACCTGCGCGTCCTGTTCGGCACGACGCTCGAGATCACGGGGTAGCAGATGACCTTCCTTCCGACCTCCCGGTTGGCGCGGCGCGCCTCCATGACCCTGCCGGTGGTGGTGATCGTGCTCCTGGCGTTGGCGGCGATCCCGGCGTGGGGGAGCCCGCTCTTCGCCGCCGCGGACGTCTCGCTGTCCGCCGGCCACGCCGCGATCCTGGGGCTCGTCGAGGGTCTCACCGAGTACCTCCCGGTGTCCTCGACGGGACACCTCCTGGTCACGTCGCGCATCCTCGGCCTGCCCGACTCGGGCAAGGCGGGTGACGCGTTGAAGTCCTACGAGATCGCGATCCAGTCGGGCGCGATCCTCGCCGTGCTCGGGATCTACCGGCATCGCTTCGTCACGATGATCGACGGGGTCCGGGGGCGCAGCGACGAGGGCCGGAAGCTGCTCGCGGCGCTCGTGGTGGCCTTCGTGCCCGCGGCGGTGGTCGGCGTGATCGGCGAGAAGGTGATCAAGGATCTGCTCTTCGGAGCCGTCCCCGTGATCATCGCGTGGGCCGTCGGCGGTGTCGCGCTCCTGGTGCTGGTGGGCAGGGGCGTCCTCACCCGGGAGGGTGGTCGCCGGCTCGAGTCGTTGACGCCGCGCGACGCGCTGATCATCGGCGCCGCGCAGGTTGTCGCGATGTGGCCGGGGACGAGTCGATCCCTGGTGACGATCGTCGCCGCCCTGCTCGTCGGGCTCACGATGTACGACGCGATCGAGTTCTCGTTCCTGCTCGGCGTCGTCACGCTCGGCGCCGCGACCGCGTACTCCGTCGTCAAGGACGGATCGCTCATGCTCGACACGTTCGGGCTCGCGACGCCGCTGCTCGGTCTCTTCGTCGCCTTCGTCGCGGCGGTGTTCTCGGTGAAGTGGATGGTCACCTATCTCCAACGCCACAGCCTCGCCGTCTTCGGGTGGTACCGCATCGCGATCGCCGCGCTGGCGACGCTGCTCATCGTGACGCACACGATCTGACCCTCCCTACACTCGTCCCGTGGACCGGACCGACGCCGTCATCGTGGGCGTCAACAAGGCGGGCACGACATCGCTGTTCGTGTCGCTCTCGGAGCATCCCGACGTGGCGCCGTCGGCGATCAAGGAGACCCGCTACTTCCTCCCGGCCCGCTACGGCCGCGCCCTGGAGCCGGTGGAGCAGTGGGAGGGCTACTTCACGGGCCGGACCGAGCCCGTGCGGCTCGAGGCCACGCCGTCGTACTTCTACGGCGGCGCCGCGGTGGCCCGCGCGATGCGCGAGGTGCTCGTGCGACCGCGGGTGCTCGTGGTGCTGCGCGAGCCGGTGGCGCGCGCGATCTCGTTCTTCGAGTACCAGAAGATCCGGCTGCGGTTCCCCCAGGAGCTCACGATCGAGGAGTACCTCGCGGCCGCCGACGCGCGGACCGACGCCGACTTCGACGAACCGGACAACGAGAGGTACATGGCGGTCCGCGGCGGCCGGTACGCCGACTGGTTGCCCGAGTGGTGGGACGTGCTGGGCCGCGACGCGGTGAAGGTCGTCTTCTTCGAGGACCTGGTCGCCGACGGTCGCGCGGTGATGTGCGATGTCGGCAGGTTCCTCGGGCTCGATCCGGCCGGGCTGCCGGCGGCGCTGCGCTCGGAGAACCGGACCACCGCGTTCAAGCGGGCGCGCCTGCAGAAGCTCGCGCTCGCGTTCAACGACGGATCGGAGCGAGTGCTCCGCCGGGTCCCCGGGGTCAAGCGGTCCCTGCGCTCGCTCTACTTCCGCCTCAACGGGCGTCCCGACGTGCGCGCCGAGGTCTCGGAGGCCGTGCGCGCCGACCTCGCGGCGCGCTTCGCCGAGCCCAACGCCCGCCTGCGGTCGATGCTGGACGACGCCGGGATCGCGCGTCCGCACTGGCTGGAGTGAGAGACCCCGTCGAAACGCCGCGCTGATCAGTTCTCGATCGAGACGTCCGGGTCCTCGAGTCCGTCCAGGTCGTCGCCGGCCGGCCGCCGGGCCTTGAGCTCCTGCATGCGCCCGCGGGCGCGCCGCCAGACGACGAGGTAGATGCCGCCGCCGATGATCCCCACCACGGCGAGGAACGCGAACGCATCGGACCGTGCGGAGGGGTCGAGCCGCTGGTGCACCAGCCAGGCGACGAGGGCGGACGCACCCGCCAGCACCGTCGTCGGGATCAGCGCCCGCGGGAAGATCGCGTGCCCGACCCGCCGGCGGATCACGATCGCGAGCACCACCGCCCCGAGCGTGTAGGCCAGGGTGTGACCGAGTCCGGTCGCCGCGACCACCGCGTCGCCGTGGACCGAGAAGCCGATCACGAGCATGGCCCCGCCGCCGACCACGGCGGTGACCAGCGCGACGAGAGCCGGGGTGCGGCTGTCGTCGAGGGCGTAGAGCGCGGCGGGCGAAGAGCAGGAACGCGCTGTAGGGGTACAAGCCGAGGGCGAGGGAGGCGAGCGCCGCGGCGAGCACGCCGGCGCCGCCCTTGCTCTGCCCGACGGCGATCACGCGCATCATGGGGAGCGCGAGCGCCACCGCGATCGCGGAGACCGGGATCACGAGCATCGCCATGTTGTCGAGGGCCCAGCGCAGCTGGCTCGCGAAGCGGGCGCGGTCGCCCACGGCCGCGTCGTGGCTCAGCTCGGGGAGGATCGTGGTGTGCACGGGCTCGGCGAGGATGCCGTAGGGCGCCATGATCGCCACGAAGGCGAACTGGTACGCGATGACGCCGCCCTCCACCTGGTTGCCGACGGCGATGGCCGCCGCGAGCAGGATCCCGATGCCCCCGTGCTGGAGGACGGCCCACGTCGAGAGCTTGAGGAGCCGGCGGAGCTCGGGGTCGATCCGACCGAGGCGGGGACGCAGGCGGAACCCGGAGCGCGGCGAGCGCGACCGTCGGCACGCCGATGAACCCGATGACGCCGAGCATCCCTCCGAGCGCGAGCACGAGCTCCTCGGTGCCCGTGAGGTCGAGCGTCGGGTGCGGTCCGGCGAGGACGCGGAACACGATCAGGGCGCCGACGACGGCGACGGTGTTCGCGATCGGCGCGAGGGCGAAGGCCACGAAGCGGCGCTGGGCGAAGAGCACCGCCGTCGACACGGTGCCGATCGCGTACAGGAGCACCTGGAAGACGAAGAACCGGGTGAGGAAGGTGGCGAGGCGCTGCTGGTCGGCCTTCAGGTGCTCGGGCGCGCCGCTCGCGATGAGGTGGGCGATCTGCGGCGCGAGGAGGAACCCGGCGAGGGCGATGACGCCGAGCACGCCGAGGGCGAGCCCGAGCACGCCGCCGGCGAGACGCTCCGCCTCGGCGGGATCGTCGTGCTCGAGGTGGCGGACGAAGGTCGGCACGAGCACGGCCGAGAGCGCCCCGGCCGCGAGCAGCTCGAACAGGACGTTGGAGACCGCGCTCGAGGACTGGTACGTGTTGCCGAGGTAGGTCGTGCCGAGGATCGTGGCGATCGCCCAGATGCGGATGAAGCCGATGCCCCGGCTCGCCGCGGTCGCGGCCCCCATGAGCGCGGCCGCGCGCGTCGGCGGCCTGGGCTCGTCGGAGGCACCTGTCACGGGGCCATCGTCGCACGGGAGGGGTGGCGGGCCGGGCCCGGTGGCCGATCTCGCCGTGGTGGACGTGCTGAGATCCGAGGATGCGGACAGACGAGCCCTCCCGGACCGCACGCGGCGTCGCGCTCATACGTTCCCGGCTCGAGCGGCTGCCGTGGGCGACGGGTGACCCCGACGCGGATCAACGACTGACGACCGACCTCCTCGGCGACTGGACCGGCGCCGAGCACATGGGTCGAACGTCGACACGCGACGTGCTCCTGGGCTGGGTCGAGACGCGGACCGATTTCTTCGATGCGGCGGTCGTGGACGCCCTGCGCGCCGGCGTCCGCCAGATCGTGATCCTCGGGGCGGGCTACGACGGTCGGGCGATGCGCTACCGGACGCCCGGCGTGACGTTCTTCGAGGTCGACCATCCCGCGACTCAGGCCGACAAGCGCGCCCGGCTCGACACGGTGCGGGCGTCGACCGAGGGCATCGCGTTCGTGGCGGCCGACTTCACCGAGCCCGGTCTCGGTGCCGCGCTCGCGTCCGCCGGTCACGATGCCGGAGCGTCGACGCAGTACGTGTGCGAGGGCGTGCTGCGGTATCTGCCCGAGGAGTGGCTCATCGAGTTGCTCCGGGTCATGGCGGAGCGCACCGTGCCCGGCGGACCGGCTGGCCGTGAGCGTCTCGACGCGTGATGGCGAGTCCGAGCGAGACCGAACGTCTCCGCGAGGAGTCGCTCGCCGCGGCCGGGGAGGCGGTGCACACGGTGCCGCCGCGCGAGGTCGCGTTGAGGTGGATCGCGGCGGCGGGCTGGACGATCGCGTCGGTGGTGGACCCGCTCGCCGCCCGGGGCGACCACCGGCGGGGCCGGCTCCTCGTGGCCGCCTCCCGCAGCGCCGATGATCCGGCTCGGGCTCCGGACGGGAGGATCCCGTAGACTTGCCCTCCCTGCGCTCGTAGCTCAACGGATAGAGCATCTGACTACGGATCAGAAGGTTGGGGGTTCGAATCCCTCCGAGCGCGCCAAGAACATGCAGGTCAGGGGACCGCCGAGGAGCCCTGACGGGACGGACCTCCACGAATGGCAGCCACGCTGGCAGCCACCCGGTTTCGAGACGGTCGATTAGCTCGTGCCGAGAGCCTCTTGAATGCGGTCCGCAGCCTCACGCTGGGCGGGTGCTTGCACCCATGCGTAGACCTTCGCTGTGATGTCGAGCCCTGCGTGACCGAGGGTCTGAGAGATGACCTCCTCCAGGGGGGTTCCATTGGCCAGCATCGTGGTGGCGCATGAGTGGCGCAGGCTCTTGAACCGTCGCCGACCGAGACCGAGTCGCTCGGTCAGGTCCGCGAACCGAGTTGTCACGTTGTCCGGGTCGAGTGGAATTGCTTTGAACTCCGAGGCAGGAATGGCCTTCGGCTTGCGCTTGTAGACCGGCCGTTCCTTCTCGTAGCCCAACTCGCTAGCCCCGACGAGGGCGGTGTACGGGTAGCACTCGCTCAGTCGGAGACCACCGTCGGGTGGGCCGTGACGACCGTCGTCGTATGCCCAGCCGGAGGCTTCCAGTTTCGCGAGAAGCGCCACTCCGCCCAGGCGCTTGCTTCCGAGGTTGGTGCTGTTCGCTGAGACCTTCCAACGCCCGTACCGTTGACGATGGCTGTGAAGGCTGAGTGGTGGTGAGTGCCTTCGGCCCTTGTCGAGACGCGAGGGACTTTGTAGCGTGCACACGAGGACTCGCTCCGACGGTGCGGGCCGGGGAGGTCGGGACTATGCGGCGGCACCCGAGAGTTCGACAAGGTGCTGTCGTGGCGTGTCTGGTCGCGGGTCTGATGCTGGTCAGTATCCCCGCCGGCGTGGGTGGCGGCCCGAAGATCAAGGTGCGCGCGACCTTCACTGGCACCGGATCATTCAGCGGGTGCAACGCTGACCTCGGCGTGTTCGTTAGGGACGACGGCTCGCTCGACGGTCCCCAGGTTCGCGGCGCGACGCTGCACTTCGACTTCTGCTACCCGGACGCACGGGTCGGTGTCCTCCCCGTCAGCGGCACGTTCGCGTTGGCCCTCCGGCATGGGACGGTCACAGGCGCGCTTGACGGTCAATCCCAGTCGTTCCCGGCGACGCCCTGCGGGTATCCGTTCAGTTTCTCGCTCACGGTCACCGCAGGCACCGACCGGCTCGCGAACGCGAACGGCGTGCTGTCGTTCGACGGTTGCTTCAGTGCTGCACTCGCGACCGCGACCGGGACACTTGCCGGAACCATCAGAGCCGGGTAAGCGCCGCAATCGCGTGTTGTCGGCTCGCACCATGCGCATGCAGGGATGTCGACGCGGTCGACGCCGTCCTCACGCGCGAAGAAGCTCACACGACGGGCCGAGAAGCTGCTCGACACTCTCTGACGCCCGTCAGTCAGTATCGACATCCTGTGGACCCCCCGTCTTGTCGTCGATGCAACGAGAGGAAATGAGCCCCCCGCCGGATGACTGGGCTTCGGGCGTCTGCTCGGGTCGATCCGACCGTCATGGTCGACACGGTCATGAACGCCATCGCTCCCGTGGTTCCACGCAGGCGCGGGTCTTCGCTACGTGCGGCGGCAGGCAGGCCACGAATTATCGTCGATGGCATGGAGCCGACACGTGGACCAGGCAGCACGGGCCCGGACCCGCCCGGACTCGGGACGTGGACTACGGATCAGAAGGTTGGGGGTTCGAATCCCTCCGAGCGCGTCAGACATCACCGAGAACTACCGAGGACGCGAGTCCTCGGCGAGTGCCGAGCGGCAGTTCGGTGCTCGCAACCCGCCTCGCTGGACAGCTTCCTGCTCGTGTTCGCGAGCGTCCCCGATCGGCACTTCTGGGCTACCCCAGCGAGTCCGATCTCGCGGTCTTACGAGTCACGCGGTGCCGTAGCGAGTGCCGTCTGACCCACCTGCTCAAGGTCGCTGCGCCCGACGGAGGACCTGCGGCTCATGTCAGCGTGGGTTCGAGGTAGCCGCCGTCGGTCTCGAGCAAGCCGGCGAGCAGCCGGTCCGGGCGCCAATCTTCGAACCGGTCCTCGGTCCGGTCGCGGCCGAGCCAGATCTCGAGATCGCGGAGCTGATCGAGCACCGCGGCGCCCAGGAGCAGCGTGCGACCGTGGACTGGATCCCGTTCACGAGCTGCGATGGCGAACGCGTCGGCGCCGGCGTCGTTGTCCGACCGCTGCCCTTCCTCGGACACGAGGGCCTCGCACACCAACCGGCAGAGGTCGATCTCCACCGGGCCCAGCACGGCGAACTCGAAGTCGAGGAGCGCGACCACGTCGCCGTCCCACAGCGCGTTCATCAGCGCGAGGTCGCCGTGGTTGACGACCTGCTCGACGACGGGCGCGGCTCGGTAGTAGTCGCCGATGATCTCGTGGAACCGCGACCGCTGCACATCCGGCAGACCCAACGCAGCACTGACGCGATCGGCTGCGGCCGTGGCGTCGTTGGCTGTTGCCGGTATGAAGCCCGCGTGCGACCCGACGAGCAGACGGAGTGAGGGCGTGGCGTCGTGCACGACCCGCACGCGCGCCCACAGCCGGCGGATCGCTCGACGCCGCTCCTCGGGTGTCAGCGTGGGCCACGCCTCGTGCAGGTTCTGGCCTCGAACCTCCTCGGTCACGATCCAGTCGTGACCCTCGATCGTGCCCGCCCCGAGGATCTTCGGGTGTCCGACCTCGGGCGGCAGCGCGCGCACGAGCGCGACCTCGGCGGCCATGCAGTCGACGACTGACGTGTTCGCGATCCGCACGGCGAGGCCACCACCGACCCAGGTCGCGTTCGAGATCCCGAGAGCCCGCCGCATCTCGCGGAGATCACCGCCGTGCTGGGCGACGACTTGGGCAGCCAGAGACCAGACGACAGCAGCCTCCGTCGGGTCGCGGTGCTGGTCGAGCCAGTGCGTCTCCGTCATGGGATCCTCTATCTCTGTTGTTACTCGTGCCCACCACGGCGTCGCCCCACAGGCTCAACGAATCCCAACCCACCACGACATGTTGGCGCGCCGACACTCGCGGGATCTCACTCATATCACCCGCCCCGAAGATCGACGCCAGGCCGTGCGCCCTCGAGCGGCTATCGACGCTTATCTCTTCGCCGCACCGACGCGCGGGACGCGACACTTCTTGCGATGGCCGAGTCGAGCGTGGACGACAGTCATCGCGGGAGCCGGCCGCCACCCGATGGACTGATACGGCTTGCGGCGGCGCTCGGCGGTGACACGCCCCGGGTCCTGCGCCGACTTGGAGGCGGACTCGGATCGGCTACTCACCTTCTGGTCGCGGGGGGCCGGCGACTCGTCCTCAAGCGCTATCCGCCCGGTTCGGACGTGCCGGAGCTTGAGTGGCAGGGGCTGTCGTTTGCCCGCTCCGCCGGTCTGCGGTGTCCAGCGCCTGTCGCTGTCGACCAGGACGGACGATGGTTCGACTCACCTGCACTTGTCATGGAGGCTGCGCCTGGGCGACCGGACGTGTCTCCGAAGGATCGGAGTCGGTATGTCGAGGAGGTGGCGACGACATTGGCCGACATCCACTCAGCAGAGACCACCGACGCCAGCGGGGCGCTCCTTCGGCCTCACAGCGTCGACGGGTGGATCCCACCTGAGGACGTTCCCGACGGCCTCATGAGCCATCGAGTTGCGTGCCGCGTCATCGAAGTTCTGGCGTCGAAACTCGAATGCGCTGACCGCGGCGGCATGGTCCTCAACCACGGTGACTTTCACCCGGGAAATCTGCTGTGGAAGCGGGACTGTCTTTCGGCGGTCGTCGACTGGAGCGCCACTCGGCTCGGGCCGCGGTGGTGGGAGCTCGCCTACTTCCGCATCGAACTCGCCGTGCTCGCTGACGCGTGGACCGCCGAGATGCTGCTCAAGAGCTACGAGGCGAAGGTCGGCGTCGAGTCGTCCCAGCAGGCGGTGTGGGACCTCCTACGCCTCTACAACGGTCACCGATGGGGCCATCGCTGGCTCATTGGCTACCAGGAGCAGGGACGACGGGACCTCACTCTCGAAACGCTGCGCCGGCGACTCACGCGCCTCGCACAGCGAGCACTCGCCACACTCGACCCGTGAGTGGAAGGTGGCGGTCGCACCGAACGCCCGCACCGAAGAACGCAGGCTGCTCCACGCCTAACGGGGCGTAGGTGGTGGCCTGGTCTGTCACCTATTGACGACCCGACTTTGGCGAGGAACCTGCCCCATATCGCCGGGGCGGCGACGTTCGCGATCGTCCCCCTTCGGCACTTCAGGGGCCCTCGCCGATGGCGAGGGCCCAGTCGGGAACGAGGACGCATGGTCATTGCGGTGCGCGATACGACGAGCGCCGAGCTTCTGGCGTCACGGGATCGACGCCGCTGCGACAATGACGGCTCATGCGCCGCTACCAGGCAACCGTCTACGACAGCAACCGCTGGGACGGCTTCGAGCTCCGCCCCGGCGACATCATCATCAGCACGCCGCCGAAGTGCGGAACGACGTGGACGCAGATGATCTGCGCACTGCTGATCCTGCAGGAACCCGAGCTCCCGCTTCCGTTGGACACGCTCTCACCGTGGATCGACATGGTGACCCGCTCCCGCACGGAGGTGTTCGCAGACCTGGAGGCACAGACGCACCGCCGCTTCATCAAGACCCACACACCGCTCGACGGGATACCCAACGATCCGACGGTCACGTACATCTGCGTGGGGCGTGACCCCCGCGATGTGGCCCTGTCGATGGACCACCACATCGACAACATGGACTTCGGCGCGTTCCTCATCGCCCGTGACCAGGCGGCGGCGATCGACGGCATCGAGCTCGGACCGTTGCGGCCACGGCAGCCGCGCCCTGACGGCGAGCGGGCCCGCTTCTGGCAGTGGGTCGACGACGAGACGCCGTCCACGGAGGTCGGGTCGTCGCTGCGCCGCACCGCTGAACACCTGCAGGCGTTCTGGGACGCCGCCGACGATCTCGACGTCGTGTACTTGCACTACGACGACCTGCAGGCCGACCTCGAGGGGCAGATGCGCCAGCTGGCCGCACGCCTCGGCGTCGACGTCGACGAGCACCGGTGGCCCCGCCTGGTCCAGGGGGCAACGTTCGAGTCGATGCGCAGGAGGGCCGACACGACCGTCCCCGCTGGTGGTCCGGACCACTGGATCGACCCCGCCGCGTTCTTCAGCCGCGGCACAAGCGGTCAGTGGCGCGACCTCCTCGACGACGCCGACCTCGCCCGGTACGCCGCACGCGTGCGGACGCTCGCAGCCGACGACCTCGTCGAGTGGGTGCACCGCGAGCTGATCGACTGAGATCCCCTCGCCCGTCAACCCGCCATGCCGAAGCTGGTCGTGTTGATCCCGGCGAATTCGTCTGCGAACGCCTCTGAGCCGGGTCCCCATGACCGTGCCCCGTATCGCCGGCACGGGGCCGCGTCACCTCGAGAGGCTATGCACACCTAGGACTCGACAGCGTCTCCGAAGGCATCGCAGTCGGGGTTCTCGCACACGAAGCCAGAGTCGATGACGTTCGAGGTCTCAGCGGGGAGAGCCGTGACGCCGCAGCAAGGGCAGATCGGGGCTCGCCCGATGTCGGCGTGATCGCTCTCGCTCATTCGCGTCATCATCCCAGGAGAAGCGCGGTCAGCGTCGATCTCTGTCTGGAAGGCGCGCAAGTGCCCACAGGGGCGGCTACGCGTCGGTGATGCAGAAGTCGTTGCCTTCGGGATCACGCATCCAGGTGTGGGCATCGAATGTCTCGACGATTGTCGCCCCGAGTTGTACAAGTCGTTTGACTTCGGCCGAGCGCTGCGATGTCGCGAGGTCGAGGTGAAGCGGTTTCTTTGCTGCGTCGGCGACATCGCCCTCCTGAAAGCACAGTTCGAAGGCCGGTCCATCGACGATGACACAGGGATCAGTCTCGGGCTCTCGCCCTACCGAGGCGAGCCGTGCGATCTCGGCTTGGTCGTAGGGTCGGATCTCGTAGTCGTCGAGCGCGGCTGCCCAGAACCGGGCCTGAGCGGCCGCGTGGCGACAGTCAACGACCAGTTGCTTCATCAGCGCCACGGGCTCGACGGTACATGGGTCGTACGATCGACTCGCGTCGAAGAGGATGGGTTTGCCGGCGGACCCTTCGTCGGGTGCACGGGTGGGCCATTGCCATGACCGGAATCGAAGCTTCGACCTCTCGCCCGGCCTTGCCGCGCTGGTTCGGGCCGAGAGCCAGCCCAGATGATCCGGACGTCTCGGCCCTGATCGGCCGCGTCGCGGGCGGGGCCGGATGGGCAGACATCGGCGGTGGGTTCAACCTGAACCTTCGCATAGACGCGGAGCCGCCGGTGGTCCTGCGGGTTCACAGGCCCTGGGTCCGCCGCGGTCGGGTCGCGGGGCTACGGCGCTTGCGGGAACGACTCCAGCGGACGCAAGTCCGGGTCGCTCGGCCGATTCCGATTGCCGGCTGCGACCTCCTGAGGGTCGCTGATCGTTGGACTGAGCTCGAGGAGTTCATCGATCACGTCCAGCCCCGGGCGGACGAGGACACCTACGTCCGCCTCTTCGAGGAGCTCGGACGCGTTCACACTGCGCTCAATGCAGTCTGGGAGCCCAGCCCGCCCGAACCCCTCGACGACCACAGAACCTTCAACCAACTGCGTTACTCGGTCGGCTTCACACGCCGCAGGCTCGGACCCCGCAGCGAGCCGGTCGTGCATCGGATGCGCCAACTGACCGGCGAGCTCTCCAAGCTCCGGAACGAGGTCGAACTGCCATGCACTCCGATTCATGGGGACTACAAACTGGGCAACGCGGGAGAACTGTCCGACGGCTCATGGGCCACCTTCGACCTGGATTTCGCGAGGGTCAGGGAGCGGCTGTACGACATCGCGGCCAGCCTGCACCACGTCGCACCGAGCGGCGAAGTGCTCGAGCCGCGCCGACTGCTCGACGCCTACGAAACCACAGCTCCGGAACCGTTGACTCGCGACGAGCACCGATGGCTCCCCGGGGCTCTCGCCCTTGTACCCCTGCACTGGGCTGCCACCGCAGGGCTCATGGGCGACGGCATCCGCGACGCCGAGAGCACAATGACCGCCGCCGAGGCCTGGTGGGCGCGCCGGGCTGAACTCTCGTCGTAGTCCGGCGGCCGCACTAGGAGGACTGGAGTCCTGAGGCGAGAGAACCGCACGGTAACGCTCCGAGCTGAACTGCCCCAGATCGCCGGGAGTGGGACGCGTCGAAGAGCCAGATTTGCCCGTTCTTGTCAACGCGATGTCAACGGGCTTCGACGCCAGATCAGAAGTTCGAGTCCGGGCCGGTCCGGCTCCGTCCGGCTGGGTCCACGGTTGACCTGCGGAAATGTGGACAGGACAGCACGGTCCCGGACCCGCCCAGACTCGGGATGTGGACTACGGATCAGGAGGTTGGGAGTTCGAATCCCTCCGAGCGCGCTGGACCTTCGACAGCTTCGGGCGAGGTAGTAGCCCTCGTCGAAGTCAGTTGGTTCGTCGTCGTCCCAACGAGCCGACACGAAGCCGGTCTTGACCTCAGGGTCGTGCCCGAGGTCGCCGATCGGGCAGCGCGTCCACTTCGACGTTGTCCTCGAGGGCCCTGACCCGATGCCCGCCGTACTCGAATGCGACGCGGCCGCTGCATCCGCTGCGGGCACGCGACGCTGACCGGGCGGCTACTGGCCCCATCGCCCTATCGGCGTTCGCTCGGCCGACGCTGGAGCACGTGCGCCGCACGCCGAGGTCTTGACTCGTCCGTGCAGACGGGTCGGTTCGATGGTCCCCACCCAGGTCTCCGCCGCGAACCCTGAGCCCGAAGGGCCGCGGAACAAAGACCGCGGGGCGTACGCGAGGGGCCGGCGCGGCTCGGTGGCGTGACCAGGATCACCGGACCGCACTGGCGTCGCGGAAGGGAGACACCAGTGTCCTGGTCTCCTGCCGACGGCCCCCTGAGCCCTCCCTGTCCGGGCCCGCGGCGCTCGGTGAGTCTCGCCGGCCTCCGGCTGTCGGACCTGGATGGGTCACCTCGGCGAGACCCAGGACGGGTCCTGGCCGTGTCGACGCGAGTCGAGGGGTTGCGCGTTCGGATCAGAAGGTTGGGGGGTTCGAATCCCTCCGAGCGTCGGGTACGGGCGACCGGAAGACGCGAACGGCGCAGGAGCAGAAGTTCGTCTCTGCCCATTGTGTCGGGGCTCGTGCGGGAGCAGGATCCAAGAGCGCCCTGGTGGATTCCGGACGCGGCAGGCAGCGCGAGCGACATCTTGTCGCTCGGCATAGGAGGAGCAAGTCATGTATCTCTTTGGACGGTCGACCGTCATTGCGAACAACGAGGGTCTGGCGTGGGCGGTGGGTATCACCGAACACGCGAAGCGGGCGAGTGGTCTCGAGATCGAGTTGTGGGGTCAGGTGTGGTCCCCGGAGTTCGGCCGGATCACGTGGACGTCGTTCGTGCCCGACCTTACGACGCTCGCGGCCGCGGGCGACGCGATGAACGCCGACGCAGCGATGACCGCGGAGGCCGCGAAGGGTGGCGCGCTCACGACCGGTGGGATGGATGACGCGCTCTACAGCATCGTGCACGGTGAGGTCGACCCGAGCGCTCCGCAGGCCGAGTACGTGTCATCCACGAGTGCCGTGTGCGCCAACGGGAAGCTCACAGAGGGGATGACCACCGGGGTCGAGATCGCGCAGCAGGCGGAGAAGGTCACGGGTGTCCCGACAATGTTCGTCGCCAATGTCACCGGTGTCTACGGAGGTGTCGGCTGGTTCAGCGGATTTCCCGATGCCGCGGCACTCGAAGCGGCACAGCAGGCGATGGCAGCAGACATCCACTGGTCCAAGCAGGTCGACAAGGCCGGCTCGGCGTACTCCGGCGATCCGTCTGCTACGACCTCGTTGATCTATCGGCGCTTCGCATAACGGCACCGCAACACTCGCGGCCCCATGTCCCCGCACCGCGGGCGTGACATGGGGCCGTGGCAATTCGGACCGCAGAGACCTCGAGGGCAAGTGGCCTCGGGTGTCGAGCGGACGAGCCAGGGGGCAGCCGTTCGGGCGGGCGAGTCGGTCACGAGGACCTTCGGCACTGGGAACGCCCCCCTCGCGGGTGGAGACTCAGCATCCATGAAGCGAATGCTCCCCAACGACCCCACACCTCTGAACGAGGGCGACGCGCAGGACGAAGCCGAGATGTTCGACGAGGAGTCGCGCGGCGAGGACGAGACGATCGTGGAGGGTCCCCCGGCCGATGATGGTCACGTCCACGGAAACATCCTTGCCCCGGACCAGCTACTCGCCGACGACATCGCCGAGTTGATCGCGTCGGAACAAGCGGCGGAGGACCCGTTGACCGCCGAAGAAGCAGCGATGCACTATGAGGATCATTGACGGAGTTCCCACTCACAAGTTCGTAGAGACTGACAAGGTCGTAGAACATGCCGAACGAGAAGGATGTCCCCCGGACCTGGCACGAAACCTTCGTCGAGACGGAGGAGTTCCAGATGCTCCTCAAGAAGTACCCGACGTATCAAGAGGCGGTCGACGCGTGGGTACGCGGAGAACGAGGCGACCCGGACCAGGGCGGCTACGCAAGCCCGATGTAGCAGGTCCCGTTCAGACGTGTGTCGATCGGCTGCTCATCCGGCCGGCACCGCTCGAGTCGTGGGGGTGGTGACGCTGCTGGTCCGGCGCATTCGCCCCGCGCGACGAGGTGCTCGGAACGAATGCGGCTCGCGTGACCGCGGCGAGCGCCAACGCGATCGCGAGCCCGAGGAAGATCCAGCGGCTGTCGGGGTCCCGGAGCCGGCCCAACACCTGGCCGACGGCCGGCACTCGCAGCGACAGCCGAGAGACGGTGGCGCCAGGTGAGCGAGACCACAGCTCGCTCGTCGAGTTGGCATCGCCGCGGGTCTCGAAGCGGACGCGGTCACCTTCCCGATCGATGCGCACCACGCGATGCGTCACCACCTGCCCGCTGCCCCGATCGTCGAAGGTGACGATGTCGGAGACGCGCAGGTCGGCTGCACGCACGTCGTCGACCAGGACGAGGTCTCCGATGCGGAGGGTGGGGACCATCGACGCGCTGCGCACCACGAGCGGCCGGTAGCCGAGCAGCGCGAGCACGAGCAGACCGATCACCACGACCGAGATCGCAGACGCACTCGCGATCGCGACCAGATCGACGAGCCTGGCGATCCGATCCGCGCGAGTTCTCGAACGGTGCTCGGCGACCGCGAAGAACGGGTCACCGGACTCGCCACCGGCACCCTCGAGGCCGAGTCGGTCGAACGCCTGTCCGACCCAGCGCACGCGTTGTGCGGGATCGAGCGCGAGCGACAGCCCGAGGATCCGTTGTCCGCCGACCACACGTCGATCGACGATCTCGGCGCCGGTCGTGAGCGGCCCGTCCGGCAGACCCAGCGCGACCGGCACCATCGACCCGACCGCGGGCATCCCGGTGTCGACGGCGACCGCGACGCCCGACGGCGAGACGTCGACCGTCCACGCGTCACACCCGGCGATCACGACGGGAAGCGTGAGTGGCGCCCGGCCGACACTGCGCATCCAGTGCCGCTGCGCGACCATCCGGAGCAGGAACAGCCAGAGGAGCGCGAGCTCCACGAAGGCGAGGGCCGCCGCGACGTCGGTGGGCTCGCGAGCTCCGTCGCGGACGACGATCGGCAGGAGGGACGCGAGCACGAACGCGAGCGCGCTCCACACGAGCAACCGCGGCGATCGCGCGCGCCGCGCTCGGCGTCACCCGCCTGGTGACCGCGGTGAGCAGCGCCCGCAGTGACCCGGGCGCGGAGAACGCGGCCGCGACGAGCTCGTTCAGCGGATGCAGCCCGAGGCCGAGCGCGCGGCGTACGACGAGCCATCGCGCGGCTGCGAGCCCTCCGACGGACACGAGGAACAGGCCGGGGGTACATCGGAACGGGAACGTCCCGGTGGCGGCGACGAGCAGTGGTGCGAGGAGCCAGATCCCCAGCGGGTACGCGTACACCTCGCGCACGAGAAGCGCGAGCGCGAGGATCCGGGTCCGGGTCGTGCCGCGCCGGACCGCGCCGCCGAGATCGGCAGCCAGAGCCCCCTGGCGTCCCACCGTGTCCGGCCAGAACGCCGCGGCACCGGCCGGCGCGAAGCGCATCGCGACCACCCCGGCTTCGATCCCGCCCGAGTGCTGCGCCCGGAGCCAGATCCCCAGCGGTTGGTCCGGTTCGAGGGGGTGTCGGCGCAGCATGTCGGTACGCACGATCGTGGCATCGCGCTCCCAGAGCACCAACCCGCAGGCGCGTGCAGACGCCCGGAGCCGCGCGCCGAGCTCCTCGCGGCACTCCGGCGCGTAGCTGTCGACGGCGAGAGGGCGGACGGTCCCGATCGCCCAACCGATGGAACCGCGCAGTCCCGCCGCCGCTTCGTGGCACGCCGCACCGATCGGGACCGCACCGGGCCCGATGACGAGCAGCGCGCCGGTCGCGATGTCGGCCGCCGCGGCGTTGAGGGCTTCCTCGTGGGTCCCGGCCCGATAGACGGCGACCCCCAGATCGAGGAGCTCGCTCAGGTCGTCGGTACGGGTCGTGGCGACCACGACCGTCGGCCCGGCCCGGGCCGCGAGGATCACGCATGCCCGGACCAGCTCGAGCGGCTCGCCTCCGACCCGGACCACCGTCGTGAACGACGCGCCGGCAGCGTCCGGCGCGGGTTCCCCGGTCGGGGATCCGAGGGCCGGGGGCTCGGGACGGTGCGGGTGACCCGCGAACGTGAACAGGACGAAGGGGGCCGCACCGGCCGCGACTGCGGCGACGAGCACCAGCCCCGCCGCGAGCTCGGAGGGGCGGATCCAGGCTGCGGCGCCGCCGACGAGGGCCGCCGAGGCGATCGCGACGATCACCTCGGCGGGGCGGAGCCTGCCGACGGGTGGCGCAGTGGCTCGATGCACGACAGCCGGCTGGATCAGGCGTGGAGCCGCCGCTCCCGGAACCGGTCCAGGATGATCAGCCCGAGGCCGGCCACCACGAGCAGGGCACCGGCGATCACGAGCGGCACCGAGGGGTCACCGGTCTGGGGGAGGCTGCTGTCGGCAACGCCGAGCGGGCGGGTGCTGGTGACGACCGCGCCCTCGACCACCGACGAGCGGGTGGTGGTGGTCGTGGCTGCACCCGTCGTGACGGTCGTCGGCGCGACGGTCGTCGTCGTGGTGCTCGACGTGCTGCTCGACGTGGACGAGGTGGACGACGACGTGCTGCTCGACGTGCTCGAGGTGGACGACGACGTGCTGCTCGACGTGCTCGACGTGGAGGAGGACGTGCTGCTCGACGTGGACGAGGACGTGCTGCTCGATGTGCTCGACGATGGTGGCGGCCCGCCCGGCCCGCAGAACTGCACGTTCGAGATGTCGGGGAGGTTGTCCTGGCCGACGTGCGGGAGGCCGGTGTTCGAGAAGGTCCCCGACGTCTGCGGCGGCGAGTACGTCGTGACGAATCCCCCAGGACCGCCTTTGACGACGACCGAGGAGACGAGCAGGGTGGAGGTCCACGCGCCGCCGGTCGCCGTGGCCCCGGTGATCGTCACGACTTCGGCGTTGCCCGGGGGCTTCTCGAAGACGTAGCTGTGGCCCTGGTATTCGAACTTGGCCAGGAGGACGCTTCCCGACGGGCACGCGATGGGCGAGATGGCGGCAGTCGTCTGCACCAGGCCGACGGCGAGGAGGATGGCGCCCGCGACCGCGGTGAAGACGCCCGCCTGCCACACCTTGACCGATGCTGGTCCGACTCGCCGTGCCATGCGCCCTCCCATGGGGTTTGGATGACCGTGGGGCCGGCAATCCGGGCGACAAGGTCCGAGTTGGTCCCGGACAGGGGGTCGTCACTCCACCTCGGGGTATCGGCGCTCCCGCCCGCACCTTGAGGTCGAGCCGCAACGGCGGGCGGCGAGCATCCGAGATCCGGGGGCGTGGTGCACCACCGGCCATCAGGTGATTCGCGTCGTTCTTGAAGTGTTCGACGCTTTCGCGCCAGGATTCCCGCCTGGTAGGGACTTGTCCGAGTCCTGAGCGAAACAGGAAGGGGAACGAATGCTGAGGAAGCGACTGACGGTCTTCGGCGCAACGGTCGCCGGTGTGGTCATGCTGGCCAGTGGCACCGCCGGGGCTCACGAGTGCTTCGTGGCCAACCGGTCGGCGCAGGGGAACGCGGCGGTTGCCGCGCACTCCGCCGCCTGGGAGGAGGTCTCGCTCGACACCGTGCTGACCGTGTTCATCGGAGTCCCGCAAGGCGTGGCCGACTGTGTCGTCGCGAACGCCGACACCTACGGTCTGCCGACCTCGTTCGTGTTCGGTGGCAAGCAGGCCGTCGGACAAGGCGGTGTCATCGCCGAGAACAACCCGAACTTCACGGCGAAGGGTCTTGCCTCCGACGGGCAGGGCATCGACCACGGCTGAGGACGTCTACGGTCCCGCGATCGGTGCGGCCATCGGAGCGTGCAGCGCCTGAGCGGATCTCACGGATCCACCGCGACGCGGCCCCGACACCGGCGGGTGTCGGGGCCCGTTCGCGAGATCGACGCCGGTCACCTGTCGCGCGGGTTCAGTCGAGGTAGTAGCCCTCGGCGAAGTCAGGTGGTTCGTCGTCGTCCCAGCGAGCCGACACGAAGCCGGACTTCACGTCCCGCTCGTGCCGGAGGTCGCAGACCGGACAGCGGGTGACCTCGATGTCGCTCTCGTCCACCCCGAACCCGCGCACGCGGTACTCGAACACGATCCGCCCGTCGCATCCGCTGCGGATGCACGGTCCGGAGTGGGCGACGACTGGCACCTCCTGGTCATCGGCGCCGGGCCGAGCGATCCTGAGCGCGCGCTGCTTCTCCGAGGCTCTCGTT
The DNA here is from genome assembly GCA_963805415.1 of uncultured Acidimicrobiia bacterium. Taxonomy (GTDB): domain Bacteria; phylum Actinomycetota; class Acidimicrobiia; order IMCC26256; family JAENVU01; genus JAENVU01. The sequence goes on along the minus strand of CAWDUD010000007.1, from coordinate 430,230 downwards.
CCTGCGTCTCGGGGCCACCGTGGGGCGGCACGCCCGGATCAGACCCGGAGCACGGCGACGTCGACCGGCTCGGCGCGGCCCCGGACCTCGACCGACTCGACGCGTGCCGCTGGGTACCGGGCTCGGGCGAGCTCGTAGAGCTCGGCCGACAGCACGACCTCCCCGGGACCCGCGAGTCCCTGGAGGCGGGCACCGACGTTGATCGCGTCACCCAGCGCCGTGAAGTCCATCACGGTTCCCGATCCCACGTTGCCGACGAACGCGATGCCCGCGTTCGCGGCCACACCCACCGGGAGGTCGCCGACGGCGGCGGCGAGCTCGAAGGCGGCCGCGACGGCTCGGGACCGGTACGCGGGACCGGCGAGCCCCGGGATGAACAGCGCCATGATCTCGTCGCCGATCAGCTTGTCGATGAGCGCGTCGTGGTGGACGAGCACGTCGGTCGCGGTGGCGTAGAAGTCGTTCAGGCGGGCCGCGAACTCTGACGGGCTGCGCTGCTCACCGAGGCCGGTCGAGCCGCGGACGTCCGCGAACAGGACGGCGATGTCGAGCTCGATGCCGCCGCTCGGGAGGTGGTCGAAGCAGGACTGACACAGATTCGGGTTCTTGCGCGACGGGCGCCGACCCATCAGCGCGCACACCCGCCCACCGACGCCGGCGAAGGGGTTGCGGCACAGCTTGCACCGGGGATCGTGGGGCATCAGACGGAACACCCGCTGGGCCCGACGGAGTGGCTCGTAGCCATCGACCAGCAGCGCGTGCCAGTCGATCGTCTTCGCCATGACGCCATCATGACCCAGGTTCGCTGCGGCAACATGGTCCCCTGGATGCGGATCTCGCCTCGGCGCTGACGCGGTCGCTCGGGTCGCCGGTCGTCTCCACGCGACCGGTGCACGGCGGCGACGTCGCGCTGGCCTACGCCGTGGACCTCGCCGACGGACGGCGGGTGTTCGCCAAGACGCACCCCGCCGCTTGGCCCGAGTTCTATGCCGCGCGCCGCTTGATCCCCCTCGCCCGCCTCGATGCGACTCTTCGGCGGGTTCGGCCGCCCGTGCTTCGACGCGTATCAGCAGGTGTCGCCGCTCGCAGCGGGCTGGGAGGCGCGCGTGCCGCTGCACCAGATCGCGCCGCTCGTCGTGCACGCGATCAAGTTCGGTGGCGGGTATGTGGGCGCGGCCACGGCGGCGATCGCGCGGTGCTCGTGCCGATGATGCCGGACCGTTCCTCCCCGGGGACGTCGGCCGATTGCCCGGAGTACGGTGCGGCGGAAGCGAACCCGAGATCGGAGGCCGTCGTGGCCAAGCTGTTCCTGACCCACCCGATTGCCGACTACGACACGTGGCGCCCCGTCTTCGACGCCGATGCGCCTCGTCGTGCGGCGGCCGGGCTCACGAACGTCGTGGTTCTCCGCGACGTCGACGATCCGAGCTCGATCTGGATGGTCGGTGACGGCGATCCGGAGAAGTTCCAGGAGATGCTCCAGGATCCCGAGCTCGCGGCCGCGATGCAGCAGGCCGGGGTGACCGGTCCGCCGCAGCTGTTCATCGCTCCCTGACCGGCGTTCCGGAACCTCGACTCGACACGCACGCGACGTGCGCGAACGTCACCGGACGATCGCGTCGTACGTGTCGTGCCGGCCGAACCAGCGCGCGGTCGAGCCACTGCCACATGTTCCACCGCCCGTCGAGCCCGCGCGGTGCGCGGAGTACGTGCGGAAGACGTCGCTTTCCTCGAGCGCGAACGCGCTGCATGCCCGGCCCCTCGTACGGAAGGTTCTTCGGGTCCGTCGGCCAGCCCTCCAGCGCACGGTGGAACAGGCGGACGAATGGGGCGGTCGGGTCCGGGACTCGGACACGCAACGAGGTCCCGCTCACCGACCTGGGCAGGGTTGGCCGGGAGCAGGGACCTCGCCGCGCACCGTAGGGCGCCGACGCGCTCCTTGGAACCCCCGGGGTTCTCTTTGTTTCTGCGGTCCGGTGATCCGCCGGCGAGGGGTGCTCAGGCGGCCGACAGGTCGACGCGGAAGACGGGATGATCCGGCGCGATGCGGGCGATGTCGGCGTCGGACGAGTCGGCGTCGACGCCGTCGAAGAACACGCCGACCTCCATCTTCCAGCGGCGCAGGTAGGCGCGGAGGACGTCGGGCTTCTCGAGGTCGGTGAGCTCCCGGGCCCGGAACGGTTGGGTGCGCCGCCCGAGGCGGAGCGCGCCCTCGTGGGCCACCCGCAGGTTCCTGACCCATTGGGTGATCCCCCGCGGCGCCACGAGATAGGTGCTGCCCTCGTGGGTCAGCAGGTTGACCGGCGTCTCGCGCAGCTCGCCGGACTTCCGGCCGCGGACCTGGAGGATCCGTGATCCCCAGACGCTGAGCCCGAGGCGCGTCGCGACCGCCACGCCGCGGTTGAAGACGTTGCGCGTGAACCACCCGGGCTCGCGGTAGTGCTCCTGATCGGGCATGTGTCCTCCTTCGTGGGTCGGGGCACTTCCCACCCGCTACCCGAGTGGGTGGGGTCCCAACCCTACGGGTGGGGTCCCGCGGCGGGCTCGCCGGGGCGCCCGGTCCGTCGCGCCGCTAGCGTGCCGACCCGCGCGCCGACGGCCTTCGCAGACCGAGGTGCGACGGGTGCGGCCTACGGCAGCAGGGGAGGCCCGCATGCCTGCGGATCGGCCGGCGTCCGCCGGCTCCATCGGCTATGAGCCGGCGCTCGACGGTCTTCGGGGCCTCGCCATCGCGGGCGTGCTCCTGTTCCACGGGCAGCGGCTGCGCGGCGGATTCCTGGGCGTGGACGCCTTCTTCGTGCTCTCGGGCTTCCTCATCACCAGCATCCTGCTCGCCGAGCACCGCGCGAGCGGCACGGTCCGGCTCGGGGGCTTCTGGGCCCGCCGGGCCCGGCGGCTCCTCCCGGCGCTCGCGTGCCTGCTGCTGCTCGCCGCGGTCTACGCGGTGCTGGTCGCGCGGCGCACCGAGCTGGCCGCGATCCGCGGTGACGCGTTCGCGACCCTCGCGTACGTGGCGAATTGGCGCCAGATCGTCGTCGGTCAGGACTACTTCGCCCTGTTCCGCGCACCGTCGGTGCTCCAGCACACGTGGAGCCTCGCGATCGAGGAGCAGTTCTACCTCGTGTGGCCGCTCGTGGTCCTCGGGCTCACCCGCGGCTCTCCCGACGTCCGGCCGCGCGCCGGATGTGCCTCACTGCCGCGACGTCTGGCCGTGCTGTCCTACGGCTGGGCTGCGTTGCTCGTGCCGACCCGGCGACACGTCGCGGGTGTACTACGGGACGGACACGCGTGCCGCGGCGATCCTGCTCGGAGCGGCGTTCGCCGCGTGGCTCGCGTGGCGCGGCCCGGCCGCCGCGGCGGCGCGCGCGAATCACGATCGAGGTGCTCGCGCTCCTCGGCATCGGCGCGCTCGGCGTGGCGTGGACCCAGGCCGCGGGCACCGACGTCTCGCTCTATCGCGGCGGGCTCGCGCTGTGCGGGCTCGCGGTCGTCGCGGTCATCGCCGCGTCGGTACATCCGGACCGCGGCCCGTTGCCCGCGTGCTCTCGGTACGGGCGCTCGTCGGCCTCGGGCTGATCAGCTACGGCGCCTACCTCTACCACTGGCCGCTCTACCTGATGGTCGACCATCTCCACGTCACGGGCCTGCCCGTGCTCGCGATCAAGACGGCGGTGACGCTCGTCGCGGCGACCCTCTCGTTCGTGCTCCTCGAACGCCCGATCCGGCGACGGACCGTGACGATTCCCTGGCGGGTGGTCGCGCCGGCTGCCCTCGCCGCGCTCGTGGGCGTGACCCTCGGCGCAACGGCCGGCGCAACCGGACCGCCCGGCTCGTCGCTGGTCGCCGAGCGGCTCGCCGGCGCGTCTGCGGCGTGCCTCGATCGCCGGCCCACAGGCGCGCCGGGTGCTCCTGATCGGTGACTCCGTGGGCTGGCACCTCGGTGGAGGGTTCCCGCCGCTCGTCGACGGGCGCCCATTGGTCGTCGCCGATGTCTCGCTGCTCGCGTGCGTGTTCCCTGCGGGCGCGGCCGCGGTTACCTACGAGGATGTGCACATCACCCGGACCGCTCCGCCGAGCTGCGACACCGGATGGGCGCAGGCGGTGCGACGCTTCCGCCCCCGGGACGTGGTGCTCGCGCTGTGGGCGCCGGGCTCGGCGGTGTACGAGTACGGGCCCGATCGCGAGCGACCCTGCGATCCGGCCTATCGCGCGCGGTACCGGCGCGACCTGACGGACCTCGTCCGGTCGTTCCGCGGCGCGCACGTGGCCATCACCACGTACCCCGTGTCGGTCCAGGACGCCGCCCCGCCGGCACCCGCCACCAGGTCGGCTGCGTGAACGACGTGCGCCGCTCCGTCGCAGGAGAGGCCGGAGCCCAGCTGATCGACGTGGCGCGTTGGGTGTGTCCCGTGCGGGGTTGCCGCGCGGCGGTCGGGACGACCGTGCTCCGGCCCGACGGCGTGCACTTCACCGGGCCGGGGGCGGCCGTCGTGGACACCTGGATCGCGAAGCGCCTCGCGGCCGTCCCGGAGCCCTGACGCTGAGCCGGGTTCCGGTCCGGTCAGGGTTCTGAGCCGACCGCGGCGGGCGACCCGGCTGCGTCGAAGACCCGGAATGTCCCCTGGTCGGGACCTCCGGTGCGGAGGTACCGTCCTCTCACCGTCCAGGTCGGGGAGGTCCCGGATGTCACGATCGGCCGTGCTGCGCGGTCAGCTCGTCCGGGTCGGGGAGCACGTGAGCGAGCGCAACCTCGCCCGGCTCCGGTCGGTGCTCGGGTACCTCGAGATCGGCGCCCTCGCGCACGAGCGTCTGGGGCGGTCGCGACTGCCGATGGTGGCCGACCGCTTCGCCGTCTTCGCTGAAGCGGTCCGGCACGTGTCCGGTCCGGCGCCGCTCTACCTCGAGTTCGGCGTGTACCGCGGCGAGACCATGCGCTGGTGGTCGGAGCACCTCCACCAGCCGGGCGCCCGACTCGTCGGGTTCGACAGCTTCAAGGGCCTGCCCGAGCGCTGGCGGCCCGGTTTCGCGCGCGGCCGCTTCGAGACCCACGGCCCGCCGGTCGTCTCCGACGAGCGGGTGCAGTTCGTCGCGGGCTGGTTCGAGGACACCCTCCCCGCGTTCGTGCCACCCCCGCACGACCAACTCGTCGTGAACGTGGACTCGGACCTGTATTCGAGCGCCAAGACGGTCCTGCACCGCGTCGCCCCCTGGTTGCGGCGCGGCGCGCTGCTGTACTTCGACGAACTGGCCGACCGCGACCACGAGCTGCGTGCGCTCAAGGAGATCATCGCCGACCGCCAGCTCGACGTCCGACCGCTCGTCGCCGGCGGCGGCGGGACGCACGTGCTCTTCGAGGTGATCTGAGGCGCGGTCGCCCGGGTGGTCGTGCGCATCGCGTCGCGCACGCGGCTGGCTCTCGGCGGAGGTCCTTCGCCCCTGGTGGGTCCTCGGGACGGTCGCGACGATGGTGCCGTGACCACTGCAGGCACGACCGGCGCCGACACGACCCGACGCCCACGGCGTGGGCTCGCCGTGTTCGCCGCGCTGAACGCGGCCTCTGCGTGGGGTGGTGCGCTCGGGCTCGCGACCGGCGCGCTGTCTCTCGGCCCGCGCCTCGAGGCCCGACTGCCGTTCGCCAGCCCGGTCTTCGCCGGCGTGGCGCTCGCCGCCGCCGTCGCAGCACCGTCGACTGCCCTCGCGGTCGCCGCGGCGCGCGGCGACGAGCGCTCCGACCGGTTCGCGGTCCTGAGCGGCGCCGCGCTCCTCGGCTGGATCGCGGTGCAGCTCGCGGTGCTGCGCGAGTTCTCGTTCTTCCAGCCGGTCTACGCGACGGTCGGCGCCACGCTCGTGGTCGCCGGTCGGCGGTCACGTTGTGCCGCCCGCCGATCGACTACGTGACGGTCAGGCAGTTGGTGCACTGGCCGACGGCGCCACCGTTCACGCCCGGGCCACTGCCGGGGTTGCGCACGTAGAGCGTGAGCTTGCCGGTGTTGGCCGTCGCCGAGACCTTGATGGTCACCGTGATCTTCTTCTCGTTCACGAAGGTGCTCCCGGTCACGACGAAGGAGTCGTCGAGCGGGATGACCGTCGCGCCGTTCAGGAACGACGTCCCGTTGATCGTGAGGGTCACGGTCGCGCCGCGTGCTGCGGTCGTCGGCGAGATCGAGGTGACGACCGGGATGTCGATGGCCCGGACGTAGACATCGGGGACGGCGTTCGTGTCGTCGTAGTGCAGGCTGTGTGGGTTCTGGAAGACGGCGTACCGGCCATCGGCGGAGATGGTCGGCAGGGTCGTGTTGGCCGTGCTCTGGGCGAGGAGCATGTCGGTGCTCACGAGGTAGGTGCGGTTCACGTTCAGGTCACGGACGAAGGCGTCGAACGTGGCCCCGTTCGTGTCGGTCCCGGTCACGTTCCCCGAGCTGAGGAAGATGACCCGCTTGCCGTCGCTGCTCATGATCGGATCGAAGGCGGCACCGTCGACGAACCCGTTCGTGGGTCCGACGCTGATCCGGGTCACGGTCGACAGGCTGGTGTCGCGGACGAAGACGTCGACGCCGGGATACGGATCAGCGGCGCCGTCCGCGTCGGAGTACCCCACGTACGCGACGTACCGGCCGTCGGCGGACATCGACGGGCTCCAGCCACCGCCGCCCTCGACGTTCCCGTTCTTGGGTCGGCTGATCCGCGTGGAGGTCTTCGCCACGAGATTGCGGACGTAGACGTCGTCGTCGAGGTTCTGATCGCTCGCGACGAGGTCGGTGTCGGTGGTGAAGGCGAGGAACTGACCGTTCCCGCTGATGACCGCCTCGGAGATGCCGAAGTCGGATTGAATACCGCCGGCGATGCTCGCCAGCGTCACCGAGTGCGTGGTCCGGTTCACGACGTACGCATCCGAATCGAGGTTGTCGTCGGCTGGAGAGAGGTCATCGGACTCGGAGATGAACGCGACGACGTTGCCGTCGGTCGAGATCGACGGCGTGTAGCTGGGATCGGAGACCTCGTTGCCCGAGGCGTCGACGCTGACGCGGGTCGTCGTGTTCGTGACCATGTCGCGCACGAACACGTCGGTTTCGTCGTTGGTGTCGTTCGGGACGAGGTTGGTGGCGTCCGAGGAGAAGGCGACGTACCGACCGTTCCCACTGATGGCGGGTTCGCCGGAGGCGTCGTCCGGGTACGCGCCACCGGGCGCGACGCTCACGAGGACACGTGTGCCCGTGACCGTGTCGTAGCGGTACACGCCGTACGCGAGCCCCGGGGCCGTGGTGTCGCTGATCGCGCTGTACGCGACGTACCGGCCGTCGGCACTCACCGAGGGACGGTCGTCGGCCGCGCCGCCGCCCGTGGCGGTCGGATGGCTCACCTGCCGCATGAAGGTGCACCCGCTCGTCGCCAGGGCGACGCCCGCCATCGCCGCGACCATACGAATTGCTCTCTGCGTCCCCATCGCCCGAACTTCCTCCGTCCCCAGACCGGGCCTCAATCGTAGTTGCCGCTCGACCCCTGTCCGGTCAGGGCGACCACGCACGGTGGCGGCCCGTCAGCCGACCGGGATCTGCTGGTCCGGAGGCTGGATCGCCGGCCGGGCATCGAGGCCCATGACCCAGACGTCGAACGTCCCGGACCCGGGTTCGAAGCCCTTCCAGTGGGCGAAGTCCGAGGACAGCGCCCGAGTAGTGGATGCTCCGGCCCGCAGCCAGGAGTCCGGCGCAGGTGGCGAACGCGTCACAGCGCTTCTTGCCCTCGAGGTTCGCGGCGAAGTGGTCGCGGATCGCGGTGGCGTCGTCGGAGTGGGCGGCGACCGCGGCGAGGCCGACGAGGATCGTGCAGTCGTAGGTGCTCGCCGAGAAGAACGGCTCGATCCCGGCCTGGAGCATGCGGTCGTAGAAGGGATGCCCGGGGCGGGCCGGGACGCCGGCGGGCGTCGTGCCGCGCAGCCCGGCCACCACGGCCGGGTTCGCCGGGTCCACCTTGGCCCCCAGCTCGGCGTCCTGCAGGCCGTCGGTGCCGTACACGGGGAACGAGTTCGGCCCCTTGCCGGCGGCGACCATCGCGGCGAGCACCGGCGCCGTGCCGTCGGGGTAGCCCACGAGCACGACGGCGTCTGGCTTCCTCGCCAGCGCCCGGTCGACGGTGGCGACGGCCGTCTCGTCGGGACCGTAGGCCACGAGGTCGGCGTGCCTCCCGGCGTGTGTGAGCGCCCGCACGATCACGCGTCCGAACGGCTCGCCGTAGGAGTCCTTCGGTGCGACGACCACGGCTCGCTTCCGAGCGTCGCGCTCGATCAGCCCCGCCATCGCCTCGGCCTGCAACCCGTCGCCCGGCGCGGTGCGGAAGTAGTACCCCCCTGACTCGAGCGTCGAGAGGGCGCCGGCGGTGTTGGAGCCGGAGCACATGACCACGCGGCGCTTCGCGAGCTCGGGCACGAGGTCGGCCGCGATCTCCGACGACGACGGGCCGATGATCGCGTCGGCGCCGCCCGTGACGAGCTGGTCGAAGCCGGTGCGCCCGGCGGCGACCGTCGAGCCGTCGTCGACGACCCCGAGCTGGACGAGATTGCCCAGCACGCCGCCGGTGATGTTCATTTCGTCGACCGCCAGCTTCACCGGGGTCACGAACGAGGGTGCGATCGCCGCGATGGAACCGGTGAGCGGCGCGAGCTGACCGATCACGAGGGTGCCGTCACCCTTGGGTTGGGTCGTCGTGGACGTCGAGCGGCTCGTGCCGGGCGGCGACGACTCCGTGCCGCTGCTGCAGGCCGCGACGAGGGGCGCGATCCCGCACGCCAGGACGAGCAGGAGCACGCCGGGGCTCCGGCGGGCGGAGGAGAGGGTCATCGGATCCCGACGTTATCGAGGTCCCGGTGGTTCCGAGGCCCGGGATCGCGAGCCCTCGGCGCGCCGGCACCGGGGTGGGCCCGGCGACCACGGTCGCCGGTGCCGTCACGAGCGGGTTTCCGATCCGGTTCCCCGACTGGCGCACCTCCACGTTCTTGCCGAGATCGAGCACCGGACCCTTCGCCCGCCGGAACGTGTTGCCGGTGACCGACACGTGCGCGCAGTTGCGGATCGAGACCCCGGAGATGCCGCGACCGGCCTGGACCGGCTGGACGTTGCCCCGGACCTCGAGGTTCACGATGTCCCGGAAGCCGAACGCCGCGCCGTTCTGCTTGCTGGTGACCGTGTCCGAGGCGTTGTCGATCACGTGATAGTTGCTGCGCGTCCCCTTCGGCGGGTCGACGTAGATCGACAGGTCCTTGCCGACCAGGTGGTTGCCGGCGATGGTGACGTTGTCGATCGTCGCCGCCGCGCCGACGCTCGCGAAGAAGTAGAGGCGGCCCTTGCCGACGGTGTTGTCGCGGATGATCACGTTGCGCGCGACCCACGTCGAGCGCGCGGGCTCCATGTCGATCGTCGCACGCCGCGTCTCGCCGATGACGTTGCGCTGGAACAGCACATTGGTGCCGTTGATGGTCCAGCCCTGACGGCCGTTGCGAAGGAAGGTGGAGTTCTGGACGGTCACGTCGCTCGAGTTCGTTCCCACGTAGACGAAGTCGCCGTACACGTCGTACGCCTCGACGTGATCGAGCAGCATCCCGTGCGTGTTCTGGATCAGGTACGCGTGCTGAGCCTCGAAGGCCGCGCGGTAGGCGCGGTCACCCCGTCCCGCGTAGGGGTTGGCGCCGACGACCACGGTGTTGCGGATCGTCATCGCGCGCCCACCGGCGATCTCCCACATCGCGCGGTTGCGGGCGTCGATGGCGTTCCCCAGCTCGGTTCCGTCGGTGAACGCACGGAACGTCGCGTGGTTGCCCTCGAACGTGAGCCCGGTGCGATCGCGGATCAGCAGCGGCCGGTCGACGCGATAGCAGCCGTTCGGTGTGAACGTGAGCGTCGAGCCGTTCGGGACGGACTTGATCCACGCGAGCAGGTCCGCGGTGACGTCGCGCGAGCAGTTGGCCGGGATCGACGTCGGGACGGCGACGACGCCGGCGGCGCCGGCGGTCGTGGGCGGCACCACGAGGCCGAGCGAGCCGGCGACGATGACAGCCGCGACGCACCTGCCCAGGATTCCGCCGCGACCCATACCGGGGTATCGGCAGCGCGGCGCCGTCGATTGAACTCCGGTCGGAGCGGATCCCCGCGTCGAGATTGGTCCCCGGCCCCGGCGCTGGTGCAAGGTGTGTCCCCGCCCGCCGGAGGACCCCGGGAGGACCAGCCCATGGGCAAGCAGATCCCGTTCGTCGACTACCTGAGGCTCGAGCCCGAGCCGCATCTCGTGGCGCACGAGTGCACGGCTTGCGGCGCCCGGTACTTCGATCGCCGCAACGCGTGCGCCGGCTGCTTCGCGACCGAGTTCCGCGACGTCGACCTCGCCACCTCGGGCGAGGTCAAGGCCTTCACGATCGTGTCGCTCGCCGCGCCGGGCGTTCCCGTGCCGTTCGTCGCCGCGCTCGTCGACTGCGACGGTACGAGCGTGCGCGCGAACATCATCGACACACCGCCTGATCCCGAGCACGTCCACCTCGGGATGAAGGTGCATCTCGCCACGCAGGTTCTCGGCGTCGACAGCGCCGGGACCGAGGCGATCGGGTTCGGGTTCGCCCCGCTGGAAGGAGCACGCAGTGGCCGGTGAGGAGATCTGGATCCTGGGGATCCACATGACGAAGTTCGGGAAGCACCCGGATCTCGACACGATCGACCTGGCCGCCGAGGCGACCATGGGCGCGTTGGCCGACGGTGGCGTGACGATGCGCGACATGGGCATCCTCGCGGCCGGGAACCTGATGGGCGGCGCCGGCGGGATCGGCCAGACCCTCCAGAAGCAGGTCGGCCAGACCGGCATCCCGGTGTACAACGTCGCGAACGTGTGCGCCACCGGCGCGACCGCGCTGCGCACGGCGATCATGTCGGTGAAGGCGGGCGAGTGCGACATGGGGCTCGCGGTCGGCGTCGAGAAGCTGTCGGGCGCGGGGCTGCTCGCGGGCGGCGCGCGAGCGAAGGACTCGGACGAGTGGATACCCCACGGTCGCTACGGCGCGGTCGCGTCGGTCGACGGACGGATCGGCACCGAGACGATGCCCGGCGTGTTCGCTCAGATCGGGATGGAGTACGGGCACCGGTACGGCGGTGTGGACTTCGAGCTCTTCGCCCGCATCTCGGAGAAGAACCACGCGCACTCGACCCTCAACCCGCTCGCGAGCTACCAGAAGCGCTTCACGCTCGAGCAGATCATGAACGACGTGATGATTGCCTACCCGAACACGCGACCGATGTGCTCGGCCAACTGCGACGGCGCGGCTGCGGCCGTGGTGGTGAGCGACGCGAAGCTGCGGACGCTGTCCCTCGAGCAGCAGCGGCGTGCGATCAAGGTCTCGGCGTCGGTGCTCACCACCGATCCGTGGGAGGAGGCCTGCCAGGTCCTCCCGAACGTGAACACGTTGACGCGCAATGCTGCGACCCAGGCGTACGAGGCGGCCGGCGTCGGGCCCGAGGACCTCGACCTGGTCGAGCTCCACGACTGCTTCGCCACCGCGGAGCTCGTCCACTACGACAACCTGATGCTCTGCGAGGAGGGCGGCGCGGCCGACTTCTTCCGGTCCGGTGCGACGTGGCGGGACGGCGGCACGCCCGTGAACGTGTCCGGGGGCCTCGAGTCCAAGGGCCATCCCATCTCCGCCACCGGCATCGCGAACATCTGGGAGGTCTGCCACCACCTGCGCGGTGAGGCGGGAGACCGCCAGATCGAGGGCGCTCGTGTCGGCCTGGCCCATGTGATCGGGCTCGGCTCCGCGTGCGGGGTGCACATCCTGGAGCGCGCCGCCGCCTGACGTCATCGGGCGGATACGCGCGCGCCCTCGCCTACGATCGCATCCGCATGGAGCGTCCCGAGTCCACGCGTTGGTTCTGGTGGGCGCTCGGCGCAGTCGTGATCGGCGGGCTCACGATCCGGCTCGTCTACGTGTTCGTCTCGCGCCAGCACTACGACTTCGGCGGCGACGCGTACTTCTACCACGCGGGCGCGAACGTGCTCGCCGACGGCAAGGGCTTCACGTCGCCCTTCTATCCCCACCGCGTCGTGCAGGCCGCGGAGCATCCACCGCTCTACGTCATGTTCCTGGCGATCCCGTCGGCGCTCGGGTTCCAGAGCGTGCTCGCCCACCTGGTGTGGTCGTCGATCCTCGGTGCCGGGACGATCGTGCTCGTCGGCCTGATCGGGCGCCAGGTGGTCGGACCGCGCGTCGGCGTCGTCGCCGCGGTCCTCGCCGCGGTCTATCCGAACGTCTGGGTCCCCGACACGTCGCTCATGGCCGAGACGCTCGCGATGTCGGCCACCGCGCTCGACGATCTTCCTGGCGTACCGGTACTGGAGATCGCCGTCGACCTGGGGGCTCGTGGCCGTGGGCGCGGCGGGCGGGGTCGGCGCGTTGAGCCGCTCCGAGCTCATCCTGCTGGTTCCGTTCCTGGTGATCCCGCTCGCGCTGCTCGCGCCCGGACCGGATCGGCGACGCCGGTGGATCGGTCTCGTCGCCGGTGGGCTCGCCGGCGTCGCGGTGGTGACACCGTGGGTCGCATTCAACTTCAGCCGGTTCGAGAAGCCCGTGTTCCTCACCTCGTCCTACGGCTCGTTGCTCTCCGCGGCCGATTGCGACCGGGTGTGGCGCTCGCACCACAAGAGCTACTTCTCGCAACAGTGCACGATCGACATCCGTGACCGCGAGATGCCGCCGGGCGATCTCGACCAGTCGCAGCAGGACGAGGTCTACCGGAGGGCCGCGCTGCGGTACATCCGCCATCACGAGGACCTGATCCCGGGCGTCGTCGTGGCTCGGCTCGGCGCCATCGTCGGGCTGTACCACCCGAACCTCCAGATCAACATCGACAGCGTGATCGAGGGCCGCGAGCTGTGGCTCGCGCGGAGCCGGCATGTACTCCTTCTACGCGATGGCGCTGCTGTCCGTGGCGGGCGCGATCGCGCTCCGGCGAGCGCGCCGCGTGCCCCTCTTCCCGCTCCTGGTGCCGCCGGCGATCGTGCTGCTGACCGTCGTGTTGACCTACGCGAGCACGCGGTTCCGTTCGTCGGCCGAGGTCGCGTTCTGCGTCCTCGCCGCGGTCGCGATCGACGCCGCGATCGGCCTCGTCCGCGGCCGGACGGGTGACGGCAGCACGACCCCCGACCCGGAGCCCGAGGTTCCCGTCGAGGCCTGACGCGCGCCGACCCGGACGTGGCGGATGGATCCTCCCGTTTCAGAAGTTCGGCCCGAGATGCCGAGAACTCGAGCAACGCCGTGGACTTCGAGATGGAGGTCGTCCCACGTACCGTCGTTGCGTCGTCGCGCTGATCGTCGTCGGCCTCGGGGCCATGGCGCCCGGATCCGGTCCGGCGGGTGCCTGGCCGGGGGATCCGGACGGAGCGTACGGCGCCTGTGGTGCGCGCACCGTCGACGTCGTACCCGGTGCGAACAGCCGGGCACGCGCGGCGGCGCCGACCACCGACGGGAAGGTGCTCGTCGCCGGTGAGGCCGGTACGGACGCGCTGGTGATGCGACTCGCCTCCGGCGCGCTGGACACCACGTTCGGGACGTCTGGCCGCACGCTCGTGAGCGTGACCGGCAACGGGCGCTACGACGCGGTGGCCATGACCTTCGGGGGCGGCGCGCTCGTCGGCGGCAGGCGCGTCAACGGAGCGAGCACCGATTCGGTGGTCGCTCGGCTCAAGAGCAACGGCAAGCTCGACACGACGTTCGCGGGGAACGGCAAGCTGACCTTCGACGCCGGCGGCGCCGACGGCGTGACCGCCGTCGCGGTGACCTCCGACGGTGGTGCGATCGTCGCCGGCCCGGCGGGACCGGGTGGGTTCGTCGCCCGGTACACCGCGGCCGGGGTGCTCGACCGCTCTTGGGCCGGCGACGGTCGTCGCGACGGGCTCGGTCTCGACATCGCGGGGATCGCCCCGCGCGCCGACGGCTCGGTGTACGTGGCCGGTGCGGCGACGACGAGCCCGTCCGACTGGCGGGTGATGCGGCTCGCGTCCGACGGCAGCACCGATTCCGGCTTCGGCGGACCGTCGGGGGTGACGCTCGACCTCGGTGGCGACGACCGTGCGAGCGCGATCACGACCGGGCCCGGCGGCACCGTCGTCGTGACCGGCTCCGGCTCCGGGGCGTCGGGCCACGGTCAGACGATCGTGCGGCGCTTCGGCAGCGACGGCGCCGAGGACTCCTCGTTCGCCGCGTTCCGGGACTCCTTCGGGGTGGACGACCAGCCGGTCGCCGTCGTGCGGACGGCGGGCGGGAAGCTGGTCGTCGCCGCCAACTCCAGGGTCGGGAGCGACAACGACATCGTGCTGCTGCGCCTCGAGGACGACGGCACGCCCGACGCGGGCTTCGGCATCGACGGGGCCACCGTCACCGACGCCGGCCGCCGATCCGTCGTGGCCGGGGTCGCGGTCCCGGCCGACGGTCGACCCCTCGCCGTCGGCAGCGTGCGCCGGTCCGGACACGATCGAGTCGCGTTCTGGCGCCACCAGGCGGACGGGTCGTCCTCCGGACCGCCCGTCCAGGGCGTGGTGCTCGACGCCTACGGAGGCGTCCACGGCTGGAGCGCGCGCTGCCACGGTGGCGCGGTCGCGGTCAGCGGCAACCCCTACTGGCCCGGATGGGACATCGCCCGTGGGGTCGCGGTGCTGCCGGGCGGCGGCGCCATCGAGGTCGACGCGTTCGGCGGGGCCCACCCGCTGACCGTCGGCGACGGCGCCCGCCCGAAGGTGCACGGCACGCCCTACTGGCTCGGGTGGGACATCGTCCGCGGTGTCGCCGTGGTGCCGGAGGGCACCGGTGGCTACGAGCTCGACGGCTACGGCGGCCTCCACCCGTTCTCGATCGGCCGCGGGCCGGCACCGCCACGCCTGTCGGGCACGCCGTACTGGCTGGGCCAGGACATGGCCCGGGGCATCGCGCTCATGCCGGACGGTCACGGCGGGTACCTGGTCGACCGCACCGGGAGGATCTACGCGTTCGGCGGCGCGCCGAAGCCCAACGCCGGGGGTCCGTCCTGGCCCGGGCTGGACGTGGCGCGGGGCATCGCGCTCGCACCCGACGGCAGCGGGGGCTGGGTGCTCGACTTCCTCGGCGGCCTCCACCGCTTCGGCACGGGAGGCGATCCTGCACCCGCCTCGACCACCGATGGGCCCTACTGGGGTGCCCCCCTCGCCCGCGGCGCGGCGAGCATGCCCTAGCCCCGGTCCGGCTCCGTAGTCTGCGGGGATGTCGACCCCCGGTCGGAACGTCCTGCTGATCACCGTGGACCAGTGGCGCGGCGACTGCCTCGGTGCGGCCGGCCATCCCGTGGTCCGCACGCCGAACCTCGACCGCCTGGCGGCCGACGGCGTGCTGTTCCGTCGCCATTACGCGCAGGCGGCGCCGTGCGGGCCGTCGCGGGCGTCGTTGCACACCGGCCAGTACCTGATGAAGCACCGGTCCGGGTTGAACGGCACACCGCTCGACGCGCGGTTCACGAACGTCGCGCTCGAGGCGCGCTGCCGCCGGCTACGACCCCGTGCTGTTCGGTTACACCGACGCGAGCCCCGATCCGCGGGTGCTCGCACCGGAGGACCCGCGCCTGCGGTCCTACGAAGGGGTGCTGCCCGGATACCGCGCCGTCGTCGACCTGCCCGAGCACCTCGCGGCATGGGGCGAGTGGCTCCGAAGGCAGGGATACGACGTGCCGACCGACGTCCGCCGCATGTACGACCCCGTGTCCGACGTGCCCGGCGCCCCGGTCGCGTACGCCGCCGAGCACACCGAGGCCGCCTTCCTGACGGGGGCGTTCCTCGACCACCTCGACGGCGTCGACGGGCCCTGGTTCGCGCACCTCGCCTACATCCGGCCGCACCCGCCGTTCGTGGCGCCGGAGCCCTACGCCTCGATGTACGACCCGGCCGGGGTCCCGGAGCCGGTCCGGCACCCGACCGTCGAGGCCGAGTCCGCCCAGCACCCGGTCCTGGCGGGGGCGCTGGCGATCCCGGGCGTCCGCCTGGGCGACGATCCGGAGGTGCTGCGCCGGACGCGGGCGACCTACTACGGCATGATGAGCGAGGTCGACGCCCAGCTCGGTCGGCTCTTCGGCGGGATGCGTGACCGCGGGCAGTGGGACGACACGCTGGTCGTCCTCACGTCGGATCACGGCGAGCAGCTCGGTGACCACTGGCTGACCGAGAAGCTCGGCTGGTTCGACCAGAGCTACCACGTCCCTCTGATCGTGGTGGACCCCGACGCCGACGTGACCCGCGGCGCCGTGGTCGAGGACCACTTCACCGAGAACGTCGACGTGATGCCGACCATCCTCGAGTGGCTCGGCCAGCCGGTTCCGCTGCAGTGCGACGGTCGCTCGCTCCTCCCGCTGGTCCGCGGCGAGGACCCGGGGTCATGGCGCGACGGCGCCTTCTGGGAGTGGGAGTTCCGCGACCCGATCGGCGGTTGGGCCGAACGGCAGCTCGGACTGACGATGGACCAGTGCGCGATCTCGGTGCTGCGCGACGCGCACGGCAAGTACGTGCACTTCACCGGTCTGCCGCCGGTCTTCTACGACCTCGACGCGGACCCGTACGAGCTCGTGAACCGCGCGGGCGACCCTCGCCAGGCCGCGACCGTGCTCGGGTACGCGCAGCGCATGCTGTCGTTGCGCATGGAGCACGTCGACCAGACGCTCACCGGCTACGTCGTGACCCCGGCGGGCGTGCTCGACGGCCGCGCCCCGCGCTGATCGTCCCCTTCGTACGCCCCGCGGCCGCCGGGCATCGGGGTGGGAACCGGACATTTCTCGCGCCTGTGATCGCTGTCACGAAATTTCTCCTCAAGTCGCGCCCGGGCCCGCAGGAGCGGTACGGAGCGCCGCCCGCCCCGAACTCCGAGCGGCCGAATTTCTGCCAGCATCTGACATTTGGCTGGGGTGCGGTCCCTACTCCCGGGTAACCTGACTGTCCTGAAAGCCCCGTGCATACGCACTTGAGGCTTTCGCTCCCTTCCCATCCCGGTGTGCATCCACGCGCGCCGGGGGCCCGGGAAGGGGGGCGGAGTGAAAGGAGTCCCCATGAACGGTCGCGCCATCGCGATCGGGTCCGGCCTGCTGGTCGCCGCAACGGGCGCTGCGCTCGTCGCGTCGGCGACCGCCGGGGCGGAGAGCGCCCGGCGTGCGCCCCATGCCGAGACCCGTGCCCACTCGTCGGTCGACCTCCCCCCGGTCGACCCGGCGATGAGAGCCCGGATCCACGCCGTCCAGGTCCGCGCCTGGACCAAGGCGGTCGACGACGCCAACGCGGCCCGCTGGTACGCGGCGGTGGCGGCCGACATCGCGCGCCAGCGAGCGGCCACGTCTTCACACCGCTCGTCGTCGGGTGGGTCGGGCACCGGCGTCCTCGCGTGCATCAAGCAGCGTGAGAGCCGCGGCCAGTACGGCGTCGTCAACGGTTCGTCCGGTGCCGCGGGCGCGTACCAGTTCATGCCGGGCACCTGGAACACGACCGCGCGCTCGGCCGGTCGTCCCGACCTCGTCGGCGTGAACCCCGCCAGCGCGAGCGCGGCCGACCAGGACGCGATGGCACAGCACCTGCTCGCGACCCAGGGCCTCGGTCCGTGGGGAGGCGGTTGTGGGTAGTCGCCGCATCAGCGCCACCGCCGCGATCACCGCGTGCCTCGTCGCCGCCGCGGCGTTCGGGAGCACCGCGATCTCTCAGGCCGCGGATGCCGCACCGTCCGAGCACCGCGCCGCGCGCCGCGAAGCGCCACCCCGCGCCGCGCACATCCCCGTGGAGGCCGCGCTGGTGTCGCGGGCGCGCGTTCGTGACGAGGCGAAGCTGCGCGACGCGCAGCAGGCCGCGTTCTACGCGGCCGTCGTCGAGTACTTCCGTCCCAAGACCGGCGTGAACTGGGACGCGATCGCGCGGTGCGAGACCGGCGGGAACTGGTCGATGCGCGGCTCGCAGTACTCGGGTGGGCTCGGCTTCTACAACGGGACCTGGAGCGCCTTCGGCGGAGGGCAGTTCGCATCGAACGCCGGCTCGGCGACACGGGAGCAACAGATCGTCGTGGCCGAGCGCGTGTACCACCGGTACGGACTCTCCGGCTGGGGCTGTCGCCGCTTCGGTTGACGCGTCCGGGACGGCGCCCGCGGTCGCGTAGCGTCGGCCCATCACGTCCACGCCGCCCGACCTCACCGACTTCGCCTTCAGCGAGACGCCCCCCTGGATCGTCGTCCCCGACGACCTGACGTGGCGGCGCGGGCTGGACGGCGTCCGCCGCCGCACCCGGGCCGGGGTCGGCTCGCTCACGACGCCGCCCCGGTTCCCACCGATCCGTCGGTGGTTCCGGGTCGTGACCTCGGTGGGCTGGGCGCTGGGCTGCTGGTACGTGCGGGAGCGGGGGACCGAACGGTCCCGGGCCGGGCTCTCGGCCCGCCTCCGCGCCAGCTTCGAGCGGCTCGGCTCGACGTACATCAAGCTCGGTCAGATCGTCTCCGGCGGCGACGGGCTGTTCCCGCCCGAGCTCGTGGGCGAGTTCAAGCTCCTCCGTGACCGCGTCCCGGCGGAGTCCTTCGCCTCGGTCCGCACGACGGTCGAGGCCGAGCTCGGCCGGCCGCTCGAAGCGGTGTTCTCGTCCTTCGACCGGGAGCCCCTCGCCGCGGCGTCCATCGCGCAGGTCCACGCCGCGAGGCTGCTCACGGGGGAGACGGTCGTGGTGAAGGTGCAACGGCCCGACGTCGCCCGTCGCGTCCGTGAAGACCTCCGCGCGCTCGCCTGGTTGGGTCCGCGGATGGTGGGTCGGATCCCCGTGGCCGCGCTCGCGAACCCGCCGGCGCTGGTCGAGCTCTTCGCCGAGACGATCGTGGAGGAGCTCGACTTCCGCCTCGAGGCGGAGAACATGCTCGACGTCGCGCACGCGCTCGCGCAGATCGGCGTGCGCCAGACGATCGTCCCTCGACCGCACCCGCATCTCGTGACCCGGCGCGTGCTGGTGATGGAGCGCCTGTCAGGGTTCGAGTTCGACGACGTCGAGGGCATGCGCGCGGCGGGGATCGACACGAACGCGCTGCTCCGGACCGGCCTCATCTCGTTCCTCGAGGGCGCGCTCGTCCACGGGGTGTTCCACGGCGACCTGCACGGCGGCAACCTCTTCGTGCTGCCGGACGGCCGGACCGCACTGCTCGACTTCGGGATCACCGGCCGGCTCGACGAGCGCAAGCGGCTCGCGTTCCTGCGCCTGCTCGTGCTCGGGAGCTCGGGTGACGTGCGCGGGCAGCTGAGCGTGTTGCGCGATCTCGGCGCGTTCCCGCCCGACACGGACCTCGACGCGGTGATCCACGATCTCGGGCTCGACCAGCCGGTGAAGGACCCGACGCTCATGACCGCCGACGAGCTCGTCGGCGAGCTGCGCGACCTGACGAAGAAGCTGCTCGGCTACGGCGCTCGTGCGCCGAAGGAGCTCATGCTCTTCGTGAAGAACATGATGTTCCTCGACGGCGCGACCGCGACCCTCGCTCCCGATCTCGACATCCTCGGCGAGATCGCCCACGTGTACCTCTACTTCCAGCAGGAGTACGGCGACGTGATCGCCCGCGACCTCGGGCTTGCCGCGGCGCCCGAGCTGGATCTCGCGTCGGTCAAGGCCAGCCTCGGTGTCGGCGACGAGTGGGGCGACTCCCTGACCTACGCCGAGGTGCGCGAGCGCCGTGAGCTCATCCGCGACCGGATGCAGGCCCACCAGCGCCGGCGACGCGGCTGATCGGTACGCTGCCGCGATGCCCGAGCTGCCGGAGATGCAGGCGCTGGCCGAGCGCGTGTTCGAGTTCGTCGACGGCGCGACGATCACCGGCGTCGACGTGCTCGGGTTCTCGTCACTGAAGACCGTGGTCCCGGGGCCCGAGGCGCTCGTCGGCCGGAAGGTCGTGGAGGTGACCCGGCGCGGCAAGTACCTGCGCGTGGTCACCGACGCCGACGTCGCGCTCGTGCTCCACCTCTCCCAGGCGGGCCGCCTCGACGTGGAGACACCGGCGAAGCGAACCAAGCCCAAGGGCGCGGCGATGCGCGTGCGCTTCGACGCGGACCGCGCGATCCTCGTGCGCGAGCACGGTCACGAGCGCAAGGTCGCATGGTGGGTCGTCGCGGCCGACGACCCCGGTCCGACCGCAGGGCTCGGCCCCGAACCCGATTCCGACGAGTTCGAGACGTTGCTGCGCATCGGCGCGGACAAGCGTCGGATCCACACGTTCCTGCGTGATCAACGCACCGTCGCGGGCATCGGCCGCGGCTATGCCGACGACGCGCTCCAGCGGGCCCACATCTCGCCGTACGCCACCCTCACCCAGCTGAGCCCCGAGGCCCGCGACCGGCTGATCGTCGCAGTGCGCACGACCCTGGGCGAGGCACTGGATCTCGAGCGGCAGCGCACCGGTGGTCTGTCCGAGCCGAAGCTCGGCGACCGGTTCCGGATCCACAACCGGCACGGGCTGCCGTGCCCGGAGTGCGAGACCCCGATGCGGCGGGTGTCGTTCGAGAGCCACGAGATCACGTATTGCCCGACGTGCCAGACCGGCGGGAAGATCCTCGCCGACCGGCGCATGTCGCGGCTGGTGAAGTGACCGCAGCGGTGGCCGTCGTGGGGACAGCCACCGCCGGGTCTTCGGCCTTGACGTATCGGACGATCACCGACGGGGCTTGAGTCGGCCGGGCTCCTAGAGTCGGCCCGGAGTGCGGGCCTCCGCAACCGGCGACTACGGAGACGTGATGCTGGGATCCATTCCGAGTCCGGACAACGGGGTCATCCACCTCGGGCCGGTCCCGTTGCACATGTACGGGCTCATGATCGCCCTCGGTGTGCTCGTCGCGGCGCGGATCGGGCGCTCCCGCTACGTCGCCAGGGGCGGCGACGGCGAGACCTTCGACAGCACCGCGTTCTGGGCCGTCATCGGCGGCATCATCGGCGCCCGCCTCTACCACGTCGTCACCGACTACCAGCTGTTCGAGGGCCACTGGGAGCGGACCGTGCAGATCTGGCGGGGCGGGCTCGGGATCTGGGGTGCGGTCATCGGCGGTGCCGTGGCCGTGCTGATCGTGTCCCGCCGCCGGCCGATCGTCTTCGCCGACATCGCCGACAGCGTCGTGCCCGGGCTGGCCTTCGCGCAGGCGATCGGGCGGTGGGGCAACTACTTCAACCAGGAGCTCTTCGGCGGGCCCTCCACGCTCCCGTGGGCGGTCGAGATCAGCCCCGCGCACCGTCCGGCCGGATACGAGCAGTACGCGACGTTCCAACCCACGTTCCTCTACGAGTCGCTCTGGTGCGTGGCGCTCGGCTTCGCACTCCTGTGGGTCGACCGTCGATGGAAGCTCGCTCGCGGGCAGCTGTTCGCGCTCTACGCGGCCGGCTACACCGCGTTCCGCTTCGTGATGGAGGAGATGCGCATCGACCCGGCGCACACGATCGGCCCACTACGCGTGAACGCCTGGGTCAGCATCGGCGTCTTCGTGATCTCGGTCACGCTCTTCGTCCTGCTCGGTCGGCGGGCCCGCCGGCGCGCGGACGAGGATTCGACCGGGATCACCGAGGCGGTCCCGTCCTAGGCTGGGGAGTTCCCCCACCCAGGAGAGCCTGCATGAGCATGTCCGCCGCCGATCCGGTGACGACCGCCGTCGCGGCCCGCGCCGTCGATGCTTCGAAGGTCTACGGCACCGGTGAAGCCCAGGTCCGCGCCCTCGACAGCATCTCGGTCGAGTTCGCGACCAATCGCTTCACCGCGATCATGGGCCCCTCCGGCTCGGGCAAGTCGACGCTGCTGCACTGCCTCGCGGGACTCGACCGGGTCACGTCGGGCCGGGTCTACATCGGCGACGTGGAGATCAGCGCGGCCAGCGAGAAGCAGCTGACGCTCATCCGGCGTGACCGCATCGGCTTCGTGTTCCAGTCCTTCAACCTCATCCCGACGCTCGACGCATCGGAGAACATCACGCTCCCGATGTCGCTCGCGGGGCGCAAGCCCGACCCGGCGTGGTTCGACCAGATCGTCGGGACGCTGCGGATCGGCGACCGCCTCACGCACCGCCCGAGTGAGCTGTCCGGCGGTCAGCAGCAGCGCGTCGCCGTCGCGCGTGCGCTGGTGTCACGGCCGGAGCTGATCTTCGCCGACGAGCCCACTGGAAACCTCGACTCGCGCGCGAGCGCCGAGATCCTCCACTTCATGCGCAGCGCGGTGGACGACCTCGGCCAGACCATCGTGATGGTCACCCACGAGCCGGCAGCCGCGAGCTACGCCGACCGGGTGGTGTTCCTCGCCGACGGCACGATCGTCGACGAGATGGCGGACCCGACCGCCGACCGCGTCCTGGACCGACTCAAGCACTTCGGAGGCTGAGATGCTGCGGGTGACCCTCCGCGGACTCTTCGCGCACAAGCTCCGGTTCCTGCTGACCGGGATCGCGGTCGTGCTCGGTGTCGCGTTCGTCTCGGGCACGCTCGTCTTCACCGACACCGTGAAGCGGACGTTCGACCAACTCTTCGCCAGCGTCTACGACGGTACCGACGCCTACGTTCGCAGCGCGAGCGTCGTGAAGGGTCAGTTCGGACCGGATCAGCGCGGGCGCATCCCCGAGACCCTCGTGTCGCGGGTGCAGGCGGTGGACGGAGCGGAGGCGGCCGAGGGTCAGGTCAACATCCAGCGCGCCCAGTTCCTGGACCGGCACGGAAAGGGCATCGGGGATCCCGGGCAGGGCGCACCGACCCTCGGGTTCAACTGGAACACCGTCGACCGGCTCAACCCCTTCACCCTCGTGTCCTACGGCGGGAAGGCCTCCCACCCGCCGACGGCGGCCCACGAGGTCGTGATGGACCTGGGCACGGCGAAGGACGACCACTTCGGCATCGGCGACCAGGTCACCATCAGCTTCAACAACGCCCGGGTCCCGAAGGACGAGTTCCGGATCGTCGGTGTCGCGAAGTTCGGCGACACCGACCGTCCGGCGGGCGCGACCGTGGCGCTGTTCACGCTGGCCGAGGCGCAACGGGTCAACGGCACCCCGGGCGAGCTCGACGGGATCTCCGTCGCCGCGAAGTCGGGGGTGAGCCAGACCGAGCTCGTGGGTCAGATCGAGAGCGCCATCGGTCATCGCGGCATCCAGGTCATCACCGGCGCCAAGCTGATCAAGGAGCAACAGAACCAGATCGAGCAGGGGCTCGGGTTCTTCACGACGTTCCTACTGGTCTTCGCGATCATCGCGCTCTTCGTCGGGTCCTTCATCATCGTCAACACCTTCTCGATCGTCATCGCCCAGCGCACACGCGAGCTCGCGCTCCTCCGCGCGCTCGGCGCGTCGGGACGCCAGGTCCGGCGCTCGGTCCTCGGCGAGGCGTTGTTGGTCGGGTTGGTCGCATCGGCCGTCGGGGTGGGTCTCGGCCTCGCGCTCGCGGTCGGTTTGCGTGCCGTGATGGGTGCGTTCGGCTTCGAGGTGCCGACGTCCTCCCTCGTGGTGAAGTCGAGCACGTTCGTGATCTCGATCGCGCTGGGTGTCGTCGTCACCTTCGTCGCCGCGCTGCTCCCGGCCCGTCGCGCGGCGCGAATTCCCCCGATCGCCGCCCTGCGCGAAGCCGCGGCGGAGTCCCGACAGCTCGGTCGACGGACCGCGATCGGTGCCACGGTCGCGGTGCTGGGCGCGGTCCTGCTGCTCGTCGGGCTGTTCGGCAACCACGGGATCCAACTCGTCGGTGCCGGGGTGTTCGGCCTGTTCATCGGCGTCGCCGTGCTCGGCCCGGTGATCGCCCGGCCCGTCGGGCGCGCCATCGGCTCGCCGTTGCCGCGCTGGCGGGGGATGGCGGGTCGGCTGCGCGCGAGAACGCAGTGAGAAACCCGAGGCGTACGGCGTCGACGGCGGCGGCGTTGATGATCGGCGTCGCACTCGTCGGGCTGATCACGATCTTCGCCAGCTCGCTGAAGCTCTCGATCAGCGGTCAGATCGACCAGGCGTTCCGCGGCGACCTCGTGGTCGTGGGCGACGCGGGGCCGGGCTCGACGTTCAGCCCGGCGATGGCCCGGCGCATCGGGAAGATCCCCGGTGTCGCGGTGGCGAACCCGCTGCGCTTCGGAGCGTTCGAGGTGAACGGTTCGGGGCAGTTCCTGATCGCGTCACGACCCAGCGAGCTGGACCGCGTGTTCGACCTCGACCCCAGGCAGGGCGACCTCACGACGCTCGGTCCGAACCAGATCGCGGTGTCGCAGAAGGTCTTCGACGACAAGCACTGGAAGCTCGGTCAGGAGCTGCGGACCAAGTTCCCGTCGGGGGGTGCCGCACCGGTGACGATCGGCGCCGTCTTCGGGCGGGGTCAGCGTGAAGGGCTGGCCGACTACTTCATGTCGCTCGACGGCTTCGGCCGTCGGTTCACCCAGGTCGCGGACAGCCAGGTCTACATCGCCCTCGATCGGGGCTCGTCGATCCAGGAGGTGCGGCCGCACGTCGAAGCCGTCGCGAAGCAGTTCCCCGGTGCCAAGGTCAACGACGTCAGTGGGCTCAAGGCCCAGTTCGAGACCCAGATCAACCAGATCCTCGGCCTGGTCTTCGCCCTGCTGTTCCTGGCGATCTTCATCGCGCTGCTCGGCATCATGAACACGCTGCTGCTGTCGATCGTGGAGCGCACCCGCGAGATCGGGCTGCTCCGCGCGGTCGGGATGTCGCGCAAGCAGGTGCGCACCTCGGTGCGGTGGGAGTCGATCATCGTGGCCGTCTTCGGCGCGTTGCTCGGACTCGTGCTCGGGATCTTCTTCGGCTGGGCGATGGTGACGGCGCTCCACGACCAGGGCTTCACCCAGCTCTCGATTCCCGGCGTGCAGCTCGTGTTCGTCGTGGTGCTCGCCGGCTTCGCCGGTGTCGTCGCCGCGGCGTACCCGGCCCGTCGCGCGGTCGCGCTTCGACGTCCTCCAGGCCATCTCCACCGAGTAGCCCCACCCCTCCCCGCAATGCGCGCCCAAATCCGGGCCCAAACCCCCCGTTTTGGGCACGCAAAACGGGGGGTGGAAGGCCCGTTCTCCGCGTGGGTTGGGGCGGGACGACGGCGCGGCGGGCTCGTCGGAGCCGCGGCTCAATCCTCCGGGTACGGGCTCCAGGTGTGCTCGGCCTGCCTGAGGGTGTCGGTCACGCGCCCGAGGAACGTCTCGGGGTCGATGCTCGACGTGGCGGACCCGACGAGGTGGAGCGCGGGGCTCAGCCCGTCCACGCCGTCGAATTCCCAGCGGCCCCCGCCCGTCTCGTCGGCGGTCAGACCCGCGGCCAGGTCGGTGAGGTCCACGCGGGGCTTCGGGCGACGGCTCGTGAGATGTACCCACGTCTCGTACCGGTAGCGGAGCTCGGGTGCGCCGCCGCCGAGCGTGACCAGGACGAAGCGGTCGGTCGCGTTGTGGACGGGGCCCGAGTGCGCCGCCTCCCGGGCCACCATCGTGAACCGGTGGATCGTCCGGCGGTGCCACTCCGGTGGGATGCGCACGACGGCGAGATCGAGCGCGGGGTCCTCGGTGATCGTGATCGTGCCGTCGGCGAGCGCCCGCTCGGTCGCGGTGATGTGCTCGTCCTCCTCGGCCCACAGGTCCTCGAACCGCTCCGGGTGGTCGACGATCTCGGCCAGCCGGGGGAGGAGGGCGCCGTAGGCGTCGCCGTGGTCATCGGTGTCGAGGTTCGCGATCGTGATCGCGCCGCGCGCGGCGTCGCGCTCGCGGAAGCTGCCGAAGTCGCCGGCCCGGGCGATGTCGACGAGCCGGTCGCGGCGGGCGAACGCGGCGTCGGGCTCGGTGAGGGCGAACACGCTGACGAGCCCGTCCTGGTCGAAGTGGTTGTTGGTGACGAACTCCGCGTCGACGCTCGGATCGGGGCTCGCCGCGAAGTTGAACGCGATCTCGGCGGACAGGTCGGCGCGGTAGCGCTCCGGCGTCGCCGAGCCCGGCCAGTGCGAGAGTGTGAGCACGGTCCCAGGTTGGGCCGAGCCGTCGACGACGACGTGGGGAATGTCGCGCAGGTCGCCGTAGGCACGGTAGATCATGCGTCCGACCGTACGAGGTGAACCCGACTTCAGGTCAAGCCCGGCGGCTGGAGCTTGGCGTCCTTCTCGAGGACCATCGACTCGAGCCCGGCCTGGTAGGTCTCCATCCGGGCACGCAGGGCGGCGTCGGACGCCGCGAGGATGCGGACCGCGAGCAGCCCCGCGTTGGCGGCGTTGCCGACGGCGACGGTCGCGACCGGGATGCCCTTGGGCATCTGCACGATCGAGAGCAGCGAGTCCAGACCGTCGAGATGTGCGAGCGGGACGGGGACGCCGATGACGGGCAGCGGGGTCATCGATGCGGTCATCCCCGGCAGGTGCGCCGCGCCCCCGGCGCCCGCGACGATGACCCGCAGGCCGCGTCGACACGGCGGTCCGGGCGTAGGTGACCATGGCGTCGGGCGTGCGGTGGGCCGACACGATCCGGACCTCGTGGGTGACGCCGAACTCGGCGAGCACGTCGACCGCGGCCTGCATCACACCCAGGTCGCTGTCGCTCCCCATGATCACCCCGACCTGTGGACTGCCGCTGCTCACGCTTCCCACTCTCGGCCCTGCGGGCCGGGCCGTTCGGGCCCCGCTCGGCGGGTTGGACGGCGGTTCGGCTGCGTCGACGCCTCGCTCACGCTTCCCACTCCGGCCCTGCGGGCCGGGCCGTTCGGGCCCCGCTCGGCGGGTTGACGGCGGTTCGGCTGCGTCGACGCCTCGCTCACGCTTCCCACTCTCGGCCCTGCGGGCCGGGCCGTTCGGGCCCCGCTCGGCGGGTTGGACGGCGGTTCGGCTGCCTCGACGCCTCGCTCACGCTTCCCACTCTCGGCCCTGCGGGCCGGGCCGTTCGGGCCCCGCTCGGCGGGTTGGACGGCGGTTCGGCTGCCTCGACGCCTCGCTCACGCCATCGACGTTAGCCTCGCCGTCCCCGAGCCCAGGAGAGCCTGAACCATGCAGACGCGACTGACCGACGTGTTGGGGATCGAGCACCCGGTGATGCTCGCGGGCATGGGCGGGGTGTCGTACGCGCCGCTCGTCGCCGCGGTGTCCGAGGCCGGCGGCTTCGGCTGCTTCGGGGCGTCCACCATGGGCAGCGAGGAGATGGTCGAGCAGATCCGGGCCGCCAAGGCGCATGACCAACAAGCCGATCGGCGTGGACCTGCTCACCGCGATGCCCGACCGGCTCATGACCGACGTCGAGGCGCTGATCCGCGAAGGTGCGTCGGTCTTCGCCGCCGGGCTCGGTGTGCCGCGCGACGTCATCACGCTCTGTCACGAGCACAACGTCCTCGTGCTCTCGATGTGCGGCAAGGTGCGACACGCGGTCGCGGCGGTCGAGGCCGGCTGCGACATCGTGGTCGCGCAGGGCACCGAAGCGGGCGGCCACACCGGGACGGTCGCGACGATGCCACTCGTCCCGCAGGTGGTCGACGCGGTGGGCGACCGGGTGCCGGTCGTGGCGGCGGGCGGCATCTTCGACGGCCGGGGTCTCGCCGCCGCGCTCGCCCTCGGTGCCGACGGCGTGTGGGTGGGCACCCGGTTCATCGCGACCCCCGAGGCCCGTGGCGCGCCGGGCTACAAGGACGCGCTGCTCCGCACGGGCGAGGACGGCACGGTGATCTCCCGGGCGTTCACGGGCAAGACGCTCCGGGCCGTCGCCAACGACACGACGCGCCACTTCGAGGCCCACCCCGAGGAGCTGGTGCCGTTCCCCGAGATGCTCATGAAGTCGATGAGCGGGGGCTGGATGCACCTCGGGGCCGACGAGTCCACGCCCGGCGTGGATCCCGACCGCGAGTGCTACCCGGCCGGCCAGGGCGTGGGGGCCATCGACTCGCTGGTCCCGGCCGGCGACGTGGTCCGGGCGATCGTCCGAGAAGCCGAGCTGGCCCTGGACCGCCTCGCCGCGCTCCCGCGGTAGCTAGCGCCGGCCGGAGTCGAGCTGGGCCTGCTCGCTCTTGAGGTCCGACTCGTACATGCGGGCGACGAGCTCCTCGAAGTTCACCTTCGGGCTCCAGCCGAGCTTCTCGCGGGCCTTCGAGGCGTCGCCCAGGAGGAGATCGACCTCGGCGGGGCGGTCGAAGCGCTGTGTCGTGGGTGACGTAGGGCTCCCAGTCGTCGTAGCCCGGCGATGCGGAACGCGACATCGAGGAACTCGCGGACGGTGTGGGTCTCACCGGTCGCGATCACGTAGTCGTCGGGCTCGGCCTGCTGGAGCATCAGCCACATCGCCTCGACGTAGTCGCCGGCGTAGCCCCAGTCGCGGGCGGAGTCGAGGTTGCCGAGGCTGATGCCGTCCTGGATCCCGAGCTTGATCCGCGCGAGCGAGTTGGTGATCTTGCGCGTCACGAACTCGAGCCCGCGGCGCTCACTCTCGTGGTTGAAGAGGATGCCGCTCGATGCGTGGAGGTCGTAGGACTCGCGGTAGTTGACGGTCATGTCGTGACCGAACACCTTGGCCACGCCGTACGGCGACCGGGGGTGGAACGGTGTGCGCTCGGTCTGGGGCGTCTCGCGCACCTTGCCGAACATCTCCGACGAGCTCGCCTGGTAGAAGCGGATCGGGTTGTTCTCGGCTGCCGCCGACGATGCGTACCGCCTCGAGCATGCGCAGGACGCCGAGCCCGGTGATCTCCGCGGTGAGCTCGGCCTGCTTGAACGAGAGCTGCACGAAGCTGATCGCGCCGAGGTTGTAGACCTCGTCGGGCTGGACCTGCTCGACCGCGGCGATGAGCGACGGGAGGTCGCGCAGGTCGCCGCCGACGAGCTCGAGCCCGGGAGTCTCCTCCTGGACGAGCTTGCGCCTTCGGGTTGGCCTGCCCGGCGATCAGGCCGAACACCTGGTAGCCCTTCGAGGTCAGCAGCTGGCTCAGATACCGGCCGTCCTGCCCGGTGATGCCGGTGATGAGCGCGCGCTTCATTCGTTCCTCTCGGGTTCGTGGGACCCGGCGAGATTAGCCCCGGTCGTCCCACGGACCCGGAAGGGTCGAGCTGAGACGAGGAATTCGGCACACCGACGTGCCTCGTCGGCCTCGCCGATGGCGGCCGGCGACGCGCCGGAGCCCGTCGAGCGCCGGAGAAATCCCCGGTTCTCGGGGTGGGAACCGCGCACGTAGCCGGAGCCGCGCCATCCGGACTGGCGGAGCTGGTCGAGACCGCGGTGGTATCCGACCCGGTAGTAGGCGTACGCCTCGACGTCGTCGCGGGCGGCGTCGCCGAGGCGGCCCAGGCGGCGCAAGCAGCGGGGCCGACCCGCGGCGATCGCACCGCAGCGCGCGCGGCGGTCGTCGGGGTCGGCTTCGGCCGCGGCCGCGGCGAGCGGCGGCGAGGACCTCGCTCGGGCTCGGGTGGCAGCACGGTCTCGGGTGGGCCACCGCGGTGGAGGCCAATGGGTTGGCTCATGCCGGCGAATGTAGCCCGCTCGTCACGCCGCCGACCGGCGTGCCGCGTGGAGCACCATACCGGGTCGCCGGTACCATCCGGGGTGACGACGTGACGGCAGCTGCCGAGTCGACGACCGACGGCAGTCGACCGCCGCCAAGCCCACGACGCTGTTCCTCGTGCGGCACGCGGTCACGGCCCAGACCGGGCCCGAGCTCTCCGGCCGCGCGCCCGGAATCGACCTCTCCGACGCTCGGCAGCGAGCAGGCGCGGCCGACGGCCGGTCGGCTCGCCGATCTGCCGGTGGCCGCGGTCTACGCGAGCCCGATCGAGCGCACCCAACAGACCGCGGCGCACATCGCCGCGCATCACGAGTCCCGGTCCAGACGCTGCGACGGCGTCATCGAGGCCGATTACGGCGACTGGACCGGTGGCAGCATCGCGGAGCTGGCCAAGACCGATCTGTGGAAGACCGTGCAGCGCGCCCCCTCGCGCGCGCGGTTCCCGAACGGCGAGTCGATCGCGGAGATGCAGTCGCGCACGGTGCCGCGCTCGAAGGTCTCGTCGCCGACCACCCCGGCGAGATCGTCGTGGTGGTGTCGCACGCGGATCCGATCAAGTCGGTGATCGCGCACTTCACCGGCGTGCACCTCGATCTGTTCCAGCGGATCGCGGTCTCGCCGGCGTC
Source organism: uncultured Acidimicrobiia bacterium (assembly GCA_963805415.1). Lineage (GTDB taxonomy): Bacteria > Actinomycetota > Acidimicrobiia > IMCC26256 > JAENVU01 > JAENVU01. The sequence continues at coordinate 400,111 of CAWDUD010000007.1, read as the reverse complement.
GGTGACCGTGTTCGCGCTCGGCCCGCACGGCGCGACGCTGATGAAGTGCAACGACACCGGCTCCTTCGCCGAGTTGATCCCCGCCCGAGGCCGCCGCCGAGCGCGGAGTCCGAGCAGGTCACGCATGAGCATCATCGAGCTCGACGGCGTCGACGCGCTCGGCGCCGGGCGCGATCGGCGAACCCGGGCCACGCGCGTTCTACATCCAGGCCGACAAGCGGGGCAGCCGGCTCACCGTGCTGGTGGAGAAGGAGCAGGTCGCCCTGCTCGCGCCAGGAGGCGGTCGCGTTCCTCGACCGCGTGGCCGTCGAGCATCCGGAGCCGCCGGGCGAGAGCATCGTGCTGCACCCGAGCGCGGCGGGGGTGTCGCGAGCCCGCGGTCCCGCTGTTCCGCGCCCGGATGATCGGCCTCGGTACGAGCCCGACCGCGGGCTGGTGCTGCTCGAACTGCGCGAGCACGCCGAGGACGACGACGACGACGGAGCGACGAGACGACGGCTACGTCGCGCGGATCTTCGCCACCCGTGCAGCAGGTCGCGGGCGATGGCCAGCCGCGGGGCCGGAGGCCGTCGCCGGGCGGCCGGCCGGCGTGCCAGCTCTGCGAGTTCCCGATGGACCCCGCCGGCCACATCTGTCCGCGGTGGAACTGACCCCGGCCGAGCAGCCGACGCTGCTCGCCGACGGCGCGATCGAGGTCGTCGGCCGCGTCGCCTGGTCGCTCCAACGCGGCGCTGCTCGTCGACGGTCGACCGCACGGCGACGCGAGATGCTCGCGGTGTACAAGCCCGCAGCGCGGCGAGCGGCCGCTGTGGGACTTCCCCGACGGCTCGCTGTGTCGGCGCGAGTCCGCGGCGTTCGTGGCTGAGCGACGCGCTCGGCTGGGACATGGTCCCGAGCACCGTGTTGCGCGACGGGCCCGTTCGGGCTCGGCGTCGGTGCAGCAGTTCGTCGAGCACGACCCCGACGAGCACTACTTCACGCTGCTCGACGGATCACGAGGACGAGTTCCTGCGGTTCGCGGTGTTCGACGTCGTCGTCAACAACGCCGACCGCAAGGGCGGCCACTGCTTGCGGGAGCTCGCCACCGGTCACGATCTTCGGCATCGATCACGGGCTGACGTTCCACGCCGCGCCGAAGCTGCGCACCGTGATCTGGGACTTCGCCGGCGAAGCGGTCCCGGCGCGCTCGCTCGCCGACCTGTCGAGTCTGCGGACGCCGCCTCGACGGCGCGCTCGGCGACCGAGTCTCGCCGGACTCCTGCCCCGGTCGAGGTCGATGCCCTGCGGCGCCGCATCGACGACCTCGCTCGACGGTCGGCACGCCTCCCCGACCCGGACGAGGGCTACCACTCCGTCCCCTGGCCGATGATCTGACCGCGAGCGCGCCGGCACGCGACTCCCGGTGGCGCGGCGGCGGCTGTCAGACGGGCTGGAGCGACGTCGGCGAGGTAGCGGTCGCGGCAGAGCGATCGCTGGAGCTTGCCCGACGACGTCTTCGGCAGCGTTCCCGGGGCTCACGAGCACGATCTCGCCCGGGGGGATGCCGATCGCGTGCGGTGACCCGCTCGGTGACGGCGGTGCGGACGCGGGTCGATGTCGTCGGCCCGTGGTCTCGGCCACGACCACGATCGACTCGCGACCCTCCGGGCCCCGATCGTGCCGAACGCGATCACGTTGCCCGCCCGCACGCCGTCGACGCCGGCGACCGCCCGCTCGATGTCCTCGGGGAAGACGTTGCGCCCACCCACGATGATGACGTCCTTGAGGCGACCGCAGATCACGACCTCGCCGTCGACGAGGTACCCGAGGTCGCCGGTGCGCAGCCACCCGTCGCGGAAGTTCGCGGCGGTCGCTGTCGGGTTCCGGAAGTAGCCGGGCGTGATCGAGGTGCCGCGGAGCTCGATCTCGCCGACCTCGCGGTCGCGCGCGGGCGCGCAGCCGGTGTCGGGGTCCACGACCTGCAGCTCCAGGCCGTCGAGCACCCGTCCGAGCTTGGGCAGCCGGCGCGCGCTCTTCGCCGGCCGACCGGCGCGGCGATACGCGTCGGTCTCGAGGACGCGGCGATCGACGGTGTCGACGCTCATCCCGGCCCCGGGCTCGGGGAAGCTGATCGCGAGCGTGGCCTCGGCCATGCCGTAGACGCAGAAGGCGGCGCCGGGATCGAGACCGAACGGCGGCGCCGGCGGCGAGGAACGCCTCGACGGAGTCCGGGTCGATCGGCTCGGCGCCGTTGAGCGCGAGGCGCCAGTGACGAAGGTCGAGGTCAGCCGCCGCGGCGCAGGGCGCGGGCGGCGAGCGCGTAGGAGAAGTTCGGTCCGCCGGTGATGGTGCACGAGAACGTCGACATCCAGTCCACCCAGCGCGCCGGTGCGGCGAGGAAGTCCTGCGGCCGGCGAGCACGAGATCCGCACCCGGTCGTCATCGGGACCCCGAGCAGCCCGATCAGCCCCATGTCGTGGTACAGCGGCAGCCACGAGGCCACGCGCTCGCGATCGACGTCGAACGCGGCGCCCGTGCGGATGGCGTCCATGTTCGCGGTGATGCAGCGGTGCGGGAGCATGACCCCCTTGGGATCCGCGGTGCTGCCGCTCGTGAACTGCAACACCGCGAGCGATTCCGGGTCGACCGAGGGCGACGCGTAGGCGGCCCCGCGACCGGTGAGCCCGTCGAGGGCCGTCGCCGCGAGGTCCGCGGGCACGAACTCCGTGAGCATCGGGTCCACGAGCAGGATGGACGCCTCCGCGCTCGTCACCCGCCGCCGGGTCGCGGCGACGAACTCGTCGATCGATCCGAGCCGCATCGGCAGCGGCAGCATCGCGACGGTCGCGCCGGCGAGCCACGTGGCCTGGATCGCGGTGACCATGGCGCGCGTGGTGGGTCCGAGCAGGGCGACGGTCGCGCCCGGGCCGATGTCGCGGGCCTGCAGGGCGGCGGCCATGGCCCTGGCCTCGTCGTGGAGCCGGGACCACTCGACGGACTCGGAGCGGTACCCCGGTCCGTCGGCGTCCCCGCTGACGAAGGTGATGGAGCCGGGGCGCTCGGCGGCGGCCTCCAGGCGCGGGGGCAGCGTGGTTGGGTCGTTCATCAGGCCTACTCCGACTCGCCGGTGCGGTGGGAGGTTACGTGGTCGACCGGGGATTCGGGGCGGATCGACCTGAGGGTGAGGGCAGCCGCCACGGCGGCCACGAGCGACGTCGCGAGGATGGCCAGCTTCGCGGTCTCGAGGGTGTCGCCGGTGAAGGAGAGGTCGGCCACGAAGAGCGAGACGGTGAATCCGATGCCACCCAGGAGGCCGATCGCCACCAGGCCGCGACCATCGACGCCGTCGGGCAGACGGCCGCCGATGCGAGTCGAGAGGCCGGCGCCGGCGCTGATCCCGACGAGCTTGCCGACGACGAGACCGAGGGCGATCCCGACGCCGACCGCGCTCGTCGGCGGCGGCACGGAACCGGTCGAACGAGAGCACGATCCCCGCGTTCGGCGAGCGCGAAGAGCGGGAGGATGAGGAAGCTCGACCAGGGGTGGAGCCGGTGCTCGAGCGTCGGCGAGGACCTCCCGGCCCGAGCGCGACGCGGACCGGGGTCGCGAACCCGAGTATCACCCCGGCGACGGTGGCGTGGACGCCCGAGCGCACGACGACGACCCACAGCACGAGGGCCGGGATGATGAACCAGGCCGGGTGGTTGAGGCGGCGTCCGGCGATCAGGATGCCCCCGAGGATCACCGCGGCGAGCGCGAGCAGCGCCGGCGAGATCCCGGAGGAGTAGAAGATCGCGATGACCGCGATCGCACCGAGGTCGTCGACGATCGCGAGCGTCAGCAACGTGAGGCTGATGCCGCTCGGCACCCGCGGGCCGGCGAGTCGGAGCACGCCGACCGCGAACGCGATGTCGGTGGCCATGGGGATCCCCCAGCCGTTGCCGACGTCGGTCCCCGCCGTGATCGCCAGGTAGATGGCGGCGGGCACGACCATGCCGCCGATCGCGGCCGCGATGGGCACGATTGCGGTCCGCGGGTCTCGCAGCTCGCCCTCGACGACCTCACGCTTGATCTCCAGTCCGACCACGAAGAAGAAGACGGCCATGAGCGCGTCGGCGACCCACGTCGTGGAGCGTGAGCGTGTGGTCCGGACCGGGCAGCGACAGCCCGGTGCTCCAGAAGTCCTGGTAGGAGCCGGGGGCGACGTTCGCCCAGAGCAGCGCGACGACCGTGGCGCCGATGAGGACGATGCCCGCGGCCGATTCGGTCTGGACGAACTCGACGACGCGTCGCATCGGGTTCACGGTGGACATGCAGGAATCCCTACTGACTCGGGGGTTCGATGCCGACCAGACTTCCCGGCGCGCCGCCGCTCACACTACCGATGGCGTGCTCACGCCGCCGAACGCTCGCGCCCGACCTGGTAGCTCGTGACGCACGAGTCGCCCATGACGAGGTCCGCGGCGACCGCGGCGAGGAGCGCGGGGACGACGAAGGTCGCACGTCCCGTCGTCTCGGCCACGAACATCACCGCCGCCAGCGGCACGCGATAACCGGCGCCGAGGAACGCGGCGACGCCGAGGATCATGAACAGGGAGTCGTCGACGCGCCCGACGATGCCTCCGGCGGCGCGACCGAGCAGCGCTCCCGCAACGACGAGCGGGACGAACAGCCCCCCGGCCCCTCCACCGGCGAGCGTGACGCCGGTGGCCAGACATCGCAACAGCATGATCAGCAGCACGAGGAGCACCGCGCGGTCGGGGTTGGTCGCCCAGCGGATCGCGTTGTACCCGGGACCGAGGACGACGTCCTCTCCCGCCGCCGACGCGCGAGACGAGGAACAACCCGCCCATGGCCACCGCGGAGAGCGCCAGCCGGAGGTTCAGGGGGACGTCGTGGGTGATCTGCTTGGTACGGCGGATCATGGCCGCGAACAGTCGGGCGCCGATCCCCGCGATCCCCCCGAGGACCAGCGCGCCGATCAGGTGGGTCGCGTCGAAGCCGCCCTGCTCCTTCGCGGCGAAGAGCGGCTCGGTGCCGTTGACGATCGCGAAGCCGAGGTAGCCGGTCGCGGCGGCGACGAGACAGGGGAGCAGCTTCCGGTGGGCGAAGTCGTCCTGGTAGGGGACCTCGATCGCGAACAGCGCACCCGTCGCCGGCGCCTTGAAGATCGCCGCGACGCCCGCCGCCGCGCCCGCTGTCATGAGCACCTTGCGGTCGACCGGGCGGAACAGCCAGCCCATCCGCCGCTGCACCACGGTGCCGATCGCCCCGCCGGAGAAGATCGAGAGGCCCTCCAGGCCGAGCGAGCCCCCGAAGCCGATGGTGAAGATCGATGCCAGCACGGCGCCGGGCGCGCCCCGTACTCCCTGGTCGTGGTTGGCGTCGTGGAAGGCCTTCAGCCAGTTGTCGGCGAGCCCGGGGGACTCACCGAAGGCGAGGAACCGCAGCGCGAGCGCTGCGAGCGCGAGCCCGACTCCGGGCGCCACCATGATCGCCCACCACGGCAGGCCGTTGACCCACTGCAACAGGCGGGTGATGACCTGCTCGCACCCGGCCACGACGAGCCCGGTGAGGATGCCGACGAGCGCGGCGGCCAGGATGACGTCGCGCGAGCGTTGCGCGAAGCCACGGAGACGCTCCGGCCTCAGGCTCATCGATGCGTCACGTGGGCAGCAACCGCGGCGCGTCGACGGCGAACTCGGGCCAGCGCTTCCGGGACCGGGCGGCCAGCTTGTGCATCAACTCGATCGCGCCGGGATCGTCGTCGCCCGGCCGCGTCTCGATCCAGCCCTCGGAGACCATGCCGTCCATGATCTCCCGGCCGATGTCCGTCCGGACGATCGTCAGGGTCCAGTCGTTGAACTTGCCGATGCCGCCGGTCGAGATGTCGGCGTGCTCGGCCGCGAAGTCCGGACACGCCTTGCAGCCCTCGCGGGTCCACGCGTGGCACTCCTTCAACGGAACCTCGTGGTAGTCGCCGTTCTTCATCCAGATCTGGAAGACACCCTTGATGTTCATCTTGCGCATCTCGGACTTCTTCAGACCGTACTTGGCCTCGAACAGCTCCTCGAAGATCGCGTCGTCGAACGTCTTCGAGCAGAGCAGGCCGATGTTGAGCGAGAGCCGGCGCGCGACCTTGCCCGCCTTGCGCTGCTTCATGACCGGGGGCACCGAGCTCTGGCAGCTCATGCCGACGAGCGCGATGCGCTCCGCTCCGCCCTCGACGGCTTCCGCGTAGGCCATCGGGTTCGCGCTGTACGTGTAGCGGCTCCCCGCCGAGGCGATGATCTCCTCGCGTGTGCGGGCGACGCCCGGGATCGCCTTCCAGGAGGTGCCGTCGCCCTCGAGGTAGCTGACGAGCGCGGCGTCGATGATGTCCTTCTCGAGGCAGTACAGGAGGATCGCCGAGACGAGCCCGCCGTCCTGGCCGACCTCGTGGATCACCGGATCGCTGGCGCGGGCGAGGACGATGTCCTTGTAGATGCCCGAGATCTCGTCCGCCGTTCGGGTCCGGCCGAAGAGGAACTCGTCGATCTCGGGCTCCCAGGCCCGAAAGCGCGGGCAGGCGCGGGTGCAGGACGTGCAGCCCTTCTCCCCATGGGAGCAGTCACCGGGCCCGCCGTAGTCCTCGAGCTGGAACGGCTTGTACACGCCCTCTTCGTCGTTGTACCCGAGCACGTCGTGCGGACAGGCGACGACGCACCCCGCACACCCGGTGCACAGACCGGAGGTCACCACTTCGTCGTACAGGTGCTTCCAATGGAGCTTCTCGGGCGGCATGGGGCCCGAGTCTGTCATCGCCGCGCCATCGCGGTCGAAGGGGTTCCGCGCGCTCAGCCGACCGAGCGTCGCTCACACCCGTAGCAGGCGCTCGACGGCGGCGACCGCCTCGTCGAGCTTCTCGTCGCCGTGGCCCTCGTCGTGGGCGTCCATCACGCAGTGCCGCAGGTGGGCGTCGAGCAGGCCGAGGCCCACGCGCTGGAGCGCCTTGGTCACGGACGCGATCTGGGTGAGGACGTCGATGCAGTACTCGTCGGCCTCGATCATCCGCGCCACGCCTCGGACCTGGCCCTCGATGCGGGCGAGTCGGCGGGTGTAGTCGGCCTGTTCGAGCGTGTAACCGCGCACGGGGACCTCCGGGATCGGGTGGATGTTCGTATCGGGTCTTGACAGAGATACCCCCATAGGGTATCCTGACAAGCCCACCGAGAGGATGGATCCATGAGCGTTCCGGCCACGCGTCCCGAGTCCCCGGTCCGGGTCGACTTCTCGCTCGGCGGAATGTCGTGCGCGTCGTGCGCTGCCCGCATCGAGAAGCGCATCTCGGCGCTGCCCGGTGTCGAGGACTGCAACGTCAACTTCGCCACCGAGACCGCGACGGTCCGGTTCGATCCCGCGTCGGAGGACGTCGACGCGGTGGAGTCCGCGGTCGCCGACCTCGGATACTCGGCTCACGCGTCGAGTCCCGAGCACGCGCACCCGAGCCACGACCACATGCACCACGACGAGGATCCGGACGACATCCGGCGCCGGCTCGTCGTCGCCGCGGTCCTCAGCGTCCCGGTCGTGCTGGTGTCCATGGTCCCGGCGCTGACGTTCGGCGGGTGGGAGTGGTTCGCGGCCGTGCTGTCGACGCCGGTGATCTTCTGGTGCGGCCTGCCGTACCACCGCGCCACCTGGACCAACCTGAAGCACGGCGCGGTCACCATGGACACGCTCGTCACGATCGGCACCGTCGCGGCGTGGACGTGGTCGATGGTCGCGCTCGTCTTCCTCGACGCCAGCTCCGGGAGCATGGAGTCCATGACCGGCGCCGGCTCGTCCGGCGCGCACGTCTACTTCGAGACCGCCGCCGCGGTCACCGCGCTGCTGCTCCTCGGGAAGTACTTCGAGACCCGGGCGAAGCGGCGTTCCGCGGGTGCGCTCCGGGCCCTGCTCGAGCTCGGCGCGAAGCAGGCGCGGCTCGAGAGCGGCGAGGAGATCCCGGTCGAGCAGCTGGCCGTCGGCCAGCGATTCGTCGTGCGACCGGGGGAGAAGATCGCGACCGATGGCGTCGTCCGCGAGGGATCCTCGGCCGTGGATCTGTCGATGCTCACCGGGGAGTCCGTTCCCGTCGAGGTCGGTGTCGGCGACCAGGTCTTCGGCGCGACGGTCAACGACGCCGGCCGGATCGTCGTCGAGGCCACACGGGTCGGCAACGAGACCGCGCTCGCGCAGATCTCACGACTCGTGTCGGACGCGCAGGGCACCAAGGCACCCGTGCAGCGGCTCGCCGACCGCGTGTCGGCGATCTTCGTCCCGGTCGTGATCGTCGTCGCCATCGGCACGCTCGCGGTGTGGCTGCTCACCGGCCACGCCGCCGACCGCGCCTTCACCGCCGCGGTCGCGGTCCTCATCATCGCCTGCCCGTGCGCCCTCGGCCTCGCCACTCCCACCGCGATCATGGTGGGCACCGGGCGCGGTGCCCAGCTCGGCATCGTGATCCGCGGGGGCGAGGTGCTCGAGGCGACGCGGCGGGTCGACGTCGCCGTCCTCGACAAGACGGGCACGGTGACCACCGGGAAGATGGCACTCGTCGACCGGGCGGTGGCTCCCGGCGTCGACCAGCCCGAGCTGGACCGGTTGGTGCTCGCGGCGGAGGACGCGTCCGAGCACCCGATCGCCCGTGCCATCGTCGCCGGCCTCACCGGGGACGGGGTGGAGCGACGGACGCCGACGTCCTTCGCGAACGAGGCCGGACTCGGGGTCGAGGCCGTGGTCGACGGCCAGACGGTGCGCATCGGCCGCGCCGAGTTCGTCGGGCGCCTGCCCGACACCCTCGCGCGCCGCGCCGACGAAGCCGCGGCCGACGGGCGGACCCCCGTCTTCGCCGGTCGCGGCGGCACGGTGGAGTCCGTCTACCTCGTCGCCGACTCGGCCAAGCCGAGCTCGCGGGAGGCGATCGCCGCGCTGCACCGGCTCGGGGTCGAGACCGTGATGGTCACGGGCGACCGCCAGGCGACCGCGCAGGCGATCGCACGCGAGGTGGGCATCGACCGGGTGATCGCCGAGGTGCTGCCGGCCGACAAGGTCACCGTGGTCCGAGACCTCCAGGCCGAGGGCCGCCGGGTCGCCGTGGTCGGCGACGGCGTCAACGACGCCCCGGCGCTCGCGCAGTCGGACCTCGGGATCGCGATCGGTACCGGAACCGACGTCGCGATCGAGGCGAGCGACCTCACGCTGGTCTCGGGCGACCTGCGCGGAGCGTCGGACGCGATCGCGCTGTCGCGCGCGACGCTGCGGACGATCCAGGGGAACCTGTTCTGGGCCTTCGCGTACAACGTGGCCGCGATCCCGCTCGCGGCGCTCGGGCTGCTGAACCCGGTCATCGCGGCGGGGGCGATGGGCTTCTCGTCGGTGTTCGTCGTCACGAACTCGCTGCGGCTCCGTCGCTTCCACGGCGCGCGCTGAGCGCGCCGGCGTGGCGGCTCAACCGAGGAAGGACTCGATGAGCGCGACCTGCGCGGCGGCATTCTCGCGGAGACCCCCGACGATCGCGCCCTCCACCTTCCCGCCGACGAGCGGCATGCGCACCTTCACCTGACCGGTGATCGTCCGGCGCGATCCGTCACCCGCGCCGGCGATCACCGCGCGGTAGCAACCCGACAGCAGACCCTCGTAGTGGTCGGGGAGGATGTCGCACTGCGTCTGGCGGGTCGCGAGGTTGCAGGCCGAACGCTCGACCCACGTGAGCAGGTTCGGGTCCACGACGCGCGTCACCGCCCGGGACAGCTCGGCCTGGAAGAGGTAGCGGACGTCCTGGTGCAGCACGTCGCCGTCCCGCCGCTGGTCCAGGACCTCCGCGGCACCGAGCTTGGGCAGCTCGGCCATCCGGACGAGGAAGGAGGGATCCACGAGCGCGGCGTGGACGGGTCCCGCCGGACGGGCGATGTCCTGGGTGATCTCGAAGTCCATCTGGGGGACACCGTAGGCAATCGTGGACGGGGACCGACGCGTCTCGCGTACCCTGACCCGACCATGAAGATCACCGAAGCGCTCGCCGCCGGTCCCACGTACAGCTTCGAGTTCTTCCCGCCGAAGACCCCCGAGGCGTCCGAGACGCTGGCGACGGCGCTCGTGGAGCTCGAGCCGCTGGCGCCGTCGTTCGTCTCGGTCACCTACGGCGCCGGTGGCGGGACGCGGGAGCTGACCCACGACATCGTGACGCACTTCCGGCGGGACTCCTCGATCACGCCGATGGCGCACCTCACGTGCGTGTGCCACACCCGGGCCGAGCTCGAAGCGATCGCACGCCGCTACGGCGACGCGGGCGTGGAGAACATCCTGGCGCTCGGGGGCGACCCGCCGAAGAACCTCGACCTCCCGCCCGGCGAGCTGACCTACGCGGTGGAGCTGGTGCGGTTGCTCCGCGACGCCGGCGACTTCTCCATCGGCGTGGCCGCGTTCCCGGAGCCACACCCGCGCGCGCCCAGCCTCGCCGCGGACCGGGCGCGCACCGCCGAGAAGCTCGCGGAGGCGGACTTCGCGATCACCCAGTTCTTCTTCGACCCGGCGCACTACTTCGACCTCGTGTCCAGCCTCTCGGATCTCGGCATCGACAAGCCGGTGATCCCGGGGATCATGCCGGCGACGGCGATCAGCAGCATCAAGCGGATGACCGAGCTGCAGGGGTCGGAGTTCCCGTCGTGGCTCGCCGACAAGCTCTACGCGGTGCAGGACGACCCGGAGGCCGTGTTCCGCGTCGGTGTGGAGGAGGCGACGAAGCTGTCCCGTGCGCTGCTCGACGGCGGGGCGCCGGGCCTGCACTTCATCACCTTGAACCGGTCGCGGGCGACGCGCCTGATCTACGACGCGTTGGGGCTCACGCCGGCGAGCTGACCCCGCCCGCCGTCGCCGCCGCGTCGGCCCGGGCGGCGAGCCACGCGTCGATGACCTCCACCGGCGCGGGCCGCGCGATGCCGTAGCCCTGGGCGATGTCACACCCGATCTCCGCGAGCGCGTCGAGCGTGTCGTCGTCCTCGACGCCCTCGGCCACGACCGTCATGCCGAGCTGGTGGCCCATGGACACGACGGCACGCACGATCGCGCCGTGGTCGGCGCCGGTGACGAGTGGCGCGACGAACTGGCGGTCGATCTTCAGCTCGTCGATCGGGAGCCGGTCGAGGTGGCCGAGCGACGTGTAGCCGACGCCGAAGTCGTCGATGGAGATCTTGACCCCCCGCTCGGCGAGCCGACGCAGGGTCGAGGCGGCGCGCGCCGGGTCCGAGATGACCGCCGTCTCGGTGATCTCCACCGTGAGCAGTCCGACCGGCAGGCGATGGCGGATGAGCGCGGCGAACACGCGGTCCGCGAAGGAGCCGTCGCGCAGGCACCGCGCCGAGACGTTCACCGCGACCGGCACCGGCCGCCCGGCCTCGGCCCAGCGGGCGGCCTGGGAGCACGCGGTGTCGAGCACCCAGTCGGTCACCTCGATGATCAGCTCGGTGGACTCGGTCGCGGGCAGGAACGCACCCGGCATCAGCAACCCACGGGTCGGATGCTGCCAGCGCAGGAGTGCCTCCACCCCGACGACTCGGTCGTCGGCGATGCCGACCTTGGGCTGGTAGTGGAGCACGAGGTGCTCCGCGTCGATGCTGTGGCGGAGCTCGGTCACGAGCGTGAGTCGGTCGGCGTCGAAGCCCTCGAGCGCCGGCTCGTAGTCGAGCAGCGGGACCTTGGCGCGCTTCGCCGCGCGGCACGCGACGTTGGCCTGACGGATCATCTCCGACGGGTCGTCGCCGGCCCGGCCCTCCACCCGGCCGACCGCGATCTCCGCGGTCACGGCCACCCCGCCGAGATCGACCTCGGTGAGCAGGCCTCGCCGGATGCGGTCCACGACCGAGTCGGCGGCGCGCCGGTCGGTGCCCGGGAGCACCATGCCGAACTCGTCCCCGCCGGTGCGCGCAGCAGATCGCCGTCCCGCATGGCGCCACGGCCGATCGCGGCGACGTGCTGGAGGAACCGGTCGCCGTTCTCGTGCCCGAGGATCTCGTTGATCTGCCCGAACCCGTCGACGTCGACGACCGCCACCGAGACGGTGCGGGCACCGTCGAGCTCGAGGGTGCGCCGGAGGAACTCGGCCATCGCGGTGCGGTTGGCGAGGCCGGTCAGCGTGTCCGTCCGGGCGAGCCGGCGGTTCGCCTGCGCGGATCGCCGCAGGCGGCGTGTCACCGACCAGGTGATCGCGCCGAGCAGACCCCAGAGCACGAACAGCCCGCCGGCGAGCAACGTGGTCGCGCGGCGCGCGGCGTCGTCGATCGAGGTCGCGATCGGCGCGTAGGGCACGTAGACCTCGAGCGCGCCGAGCGCACGCGTGGATCCACCGGCCATGTGCACCGGGACGTAGACCTCGACGGCGCGCGGCCCGTTCGCGGCCGCGCCGTCGCTCGCGTCGGCGTTCAGGCGGGTGAGCAGCCGGACCGGCGTTCCCTCGATCGCCTCGACGACCTCGTCGTCGGTGGGGCCGAACGGTCCCCGCCGGGGGAAGTGCGGATCGAACACGATGTGGCCCTGCCGGTCGCGCAGGCGGAGTCGGATGACGTCGCCTTCCCGCAGCAGCGGCTCGAACGCATCGCCGAGCGCGTGCTCCTCGGCGACGGTCGGACCGTCGGCGAGCGGGTCACCGGTCAGGTTCGGCTCCACCGCCGATCGGGCGACGGCGTTGGCGATCGCGCTCCCCTCGGCCAGGCCGCGCGCGTCCAGATCGGCGCGGAACGAGCGGGCGAGCAGCACGCCGAGGACGAGGATCGGGACCAGGCTGACGGCCGCGTAGAAGCCGAACAGTCCGAACCCGGAACGCTTCTGGAGCACGTCGAACTATCGGCGCCCCATCCCGGCGCCTTGACGGGCGCAGGGCACGCCCGATGGCGTCAGAACCACGCGAACCGACCCGGGTCGAGGCCCGGGTCGGTGGCGGAGGGGGTGGGATTTGAACCCACGGTGGCTTGCGCCACAATGGTTTTCGAGACCATCCGATTCGGCCGCTCTCGCACCCCTCCTCGACGCGGCGGCGCCGCAGCGCCACACACGAGCCGGTCAGTGTACCGACGGCCCCCTCAGGACCGACGGCTCGCGAAGAAGCTCCGCAGCAGTCCGGCCGACTCCTCGGCCCGGATCCCGGGGACGACGGGGCACTCGTGGTTGAGCCGGGGATCGGCGAGGAGGTGGTAGCGGCTGCCCAGCGCCCCCGCCTTCGGGTCGGGGGAGCCGAAGACCACGAATCCGATGCGGCTGTTGACGAGCGCACCCGCGCACATCGCGCACGGCTCGAGGGTGACGACCAGCGCGCACCCGTCGAGTCGCCAGGTCCCGAGCGTGGCCGCCGCGTCCCGGAGCGCGAGCAGCTCCGCGTGCGCGGTGGGGTCACTCGTGAGCTCGCGCTCGTTGTGGCGCCTCGCGAGGACGGTCGCGTCGTCGCGCCGGACCACCACGGCTCCGACCGGCACGTCGTCGTGTGCGAGCGCGGCGCGCGCCTCGTCGAGCGCGATCTCCATCAGCGCGTCGAGGGTGGCCGGGTCCATCGGGGCGGGACGCTACCTCCGGGCGCGCCGGGGACGTCAGCGCTCGCGGTCGTCGTCGATCGAACGCAGCAGCGCGATGGCACTCGCCTCGTCGGGATCCGGCTCGCTCGTGTCGAGGAAGGCGTCGACGCATTCGACCGCGACGTCGGGTGCGAGCCGCTTGAGGCCGAGGGCGAGGACGTTGGCGTCGTTCCACAGCCGCGCGCCGCGCGCGGTCCAGGCGTCGGCCGCCTGGGCGGCCCGCACGCCCCGCACCTTGTTCGCCGCGATCGCGGTCCCGGTGCCCGTCCAGCACATGAGCACGCCGAGGTCCGCCTCGCCGGAGGCGACCAGCTCGCCGATCCGCCGGGCGAGTGACGGCCAGGTGAGCCCGGCGTCGGGCTCGACCACGTCGCCTCTGCCTGCGAGCCGTTCGCGTACGGCTCGCACGGTCTCGTTCTCGTCGTCGGCTCCGAAGGCGATCCTCGGCGTGGCATCGGCGGTCACGAGCGGTTCGGCTCCCACTTGAACCGGCGCGCCGCGACGACGAGCGCACCGACGCCCCATGCCGCGATGACCAGCAGGTGGGAGGCGATGAGGCCCGTGCCGCGCGCGTTCGGGTTGAAGGCAGCCTCGAGCAGCTTGTTGAAGTGAAAGACCGGGAACGCCGAGGCGATCCGCCCGAGTGTCGAGCTCGCGTCGACGCGACCGAACGTTCCGGAGATGAACAGCAATGGGAACACGATGAAGTTGATGATCGCGGGGGCGGCGTCCTCGTTGGGCACGAACGTGGACACCATCGAACCGATCGCGCCGAACGTGAACGCGCCGAGCGCGAGGTCCACGAACAGGCCGAGGTAGCGACCGGGGAACGTCACGCCGTACACGACGATGCCGAGCCCGGTCACGAGCACCGTGAGGATCGTGCTGACGACGACCACGTTGCCGCCGAGGCCGGCGAGATACAGGCCCGGGGAGAGCGGCGTGCCGCGCACCCGCTTGAGCAGTCCGTTGTCCCGCCGGATCGAGAGCGTGAACGCGAGGTTGGTGTACGAGGCGCTGATGATGCCGAAGGCGACGATCGCGGGCACGTAGAACTGGGCGAACTTCACCGGCCCACCGGGGAGCCGGACGGTGTCGTTGCCGTTGATCGCGATGAACACCACGAGGAACAGCAGCGGGAACGCGAACGTGAACGACGCGCTCGCCGGGTTGCGCCAGAAGGTGCGCTGCTCCCAACCCACCTGGTGCACGAAGGTGCGGGCGGGCGTCATGCGTCGTCCCCGACGAGCTCGAGGTACACGTCCTCGAGCGAGGGTCGGGTCACCGTCATGCCGTCGAGGTCCACGCCGTGGTCGATCGCCCACCCGGTCAGGGTGTGGAGGGACTGCGCCGTCGCGTCCGTCTCGAGCATCACCGTCGCGCCGTCGCGGGTCGCGGCCAGCGGGAGCTCGTCGAGCGGTCGGTCCTCGGGCCACGGGATCCGGATGGTCGTGCGGGCCGACGCCCGCCCGCCGATGTCATCGGGCGTCCCGGTCGCGAGGATCCGCCCGGCCGCGATCACGATGACCCGGTCGGCGAGCACCTGCGCCTCGTCCATGTAGTGCGTGGTGAGCAGCACGGTCTTGCCGAGGTCGCGGAGCCGGTGCACGAGCTCCCACGCCTGCCGGCGCGCGGACGGATCGAACCCGGTCGTCGGCTCGTCGAGGAAGAGCAGGTCCGGGTCGCCGATGATCCCGAGGGCAACGTCGAGGCGGCGCTGCTGGCCGCCCGAGAGCGTTTTGACCCGGCTGGTGCGCTTCGCCTCGAGGCCGACGAGGTCGATCGCCTCGGCCGGCGCCCGCGGGTGGTCGTAGTAGGCGGCGTGCATCCGCAGCACCTCCTCGACCGTGAGGTAGGGATCGATGGCGCACTCCTGGAGCACGATGCCGAGGCGTTGGCGCAGTGTGACGCCACCCGTCGCCGGATCCGTGCCGAGCACGCGGATCGTCCCGGAGTCGGGGGTGCGGTAGCCCTCGAGCATCTCGATGGTCGTGGTCTTGCCCGCGCCGTTGGGCCCGAGGACAGCGACGATCTCGCCCGCGCGCACCGAGAAGCCGATGCCGCGCACCGCGTGGACGTCGCCGTAGGACTTGTGGAGGTCGGCGACCTCGATGACGTCGCTCACGCTCTGCACGTTACGGGCGGCCGTGGGCGTGGCCGTCGACCGTTCCCGGGCCCGCTGCTTGACACGTGACCAAATAGTCACGTATGCTGCGGGCGTGCAGGACGACGACCGGGTGTTCAAGGCGCTGGCCGATCCCACCCGGCGGTTCCTGCTCGACCTGCTCTTCGAGCAGGACGGCCGCACGCTGACCGACCTCGAATCCGGGCTCGCGATGACGCGCTTCGGCGTGATGAAGCACCTCCGCGTGCTCGAGGAGGCCGGCCTCGTGGTCACGAAGCGCTCCGGCCGGGAGAAGCTGCACTTCCTGAACCCCGTACCGATCCGGCTCGTGCACGACCGCTGGATCGACAAGTACACCGAGCGCCGGGTCTCCGCGCTCGCCGACCTCAAGCAGAGCCTGGAGGCATCCGCATGAGCGATACCACGACCCGTACCGTGCAGATCTACCGCGTCTACGTCAAGGCGGCGCCCGAGGCCGTCTGGGAGGCCATCACCTCGCCCGAGTGGACGGCCAAGTACGGCTATCCCGGACACTCCGAGTACGACCTTCGGCCCGGCGGCGCGATGCGGGTGCTCATGCCCGCGGACATGTGCGAGGCGATGCAGATCGACCCGCTCGGCGCGGACGGCGAGGTCGTCGAGGTCGACCCACCGCACCGGCTCGTGCAGACCTGGCGCTTCCACTTCATGCCCGACCAGGTGGCCGAGGGCTTCCACGAGCTGACCTGGGACATCCACGCGGAGCACGGTGGCGTGACCCGTCTCACGGTGACCCACGACGTGACGGACGCGCCGATCACCGCCGCGATGATCGACGGCTCGGGCGACCTCGGCGAGGGTGGCGGCGGTTGGGCCTTCGTCCTGTCGGACCTCAAGACGCTCCTCGAGACCGGCGGCACGCTCGAGAGCTGATGCCGGCGGCCGGTCGGTCGGTCACCCGGATGCGGGCTCGTCGATCGGGGACAGCGCATCGAAGAGCTGGGCCAGCACGCCGCGTACCTCGGCGCGGGTCTGCTCCGGATCGGCCGAGGCGGTGATCAGCACGCACGCCTCGACCAGCGCTCCGTTGAGCATCTGGGACAGCACCGGGAGCGGAGCGCGACGGATGTCGCCCGCGTGCATCGCGCGGCGTAGCGCGCCACGCAGCACGATCGCGCCGTAGCGACCCTCGATCTCGTGGATCGCGTCAGCGCCGAGCACGGAGGGGCCGTCCACCATCACGATCTGTCGCACCTCGGGGTCGAGGTGCGCGTCGAGCGTTGCTTCACACCCGGCGAGGAGCGCGTCGCGGGGCGCCGGCTCGAGGAAGGACGGCGCGACCTGCTCGGTGATCTCGCGCTTGATCTCCTCGTAGACGGCGCGGAACAGGTCGGGCTTGCCCGTGAAGTGGTGGTAGAGCGCCCCCTTGGTCACGCCGGCAGCCGCCGCGATGTGGTCCATCGACGTCTCGGCGTACCCGTCCGCGCCGAAGCGGGCTCGCCCGACCGCGACGATCTCGGCGCGGGTCTCCCGCCCCTTCGCGACTTTCCTGTTGACATTCGTACCGTCGGTATGCATCATACGTACCGGCAGTATCCTACCTGACCGACCACAAGGGGCAAGACGATGAGCAAGTACCTGATCGAACGCGAGCTTCCCGGCGCCGGAAGGCTCTCCGCTGACGAGTTGCGGGACATCTCGCGCAAGTCCAACCAGGTGATCGCGAGCCTCGGCCCGGAGATCCGCTGGCTGACCAGCTACGTCACCGACGACAAGATCTACTGCGTGTACTCGGCTCCGGACGAGGGGATGCTCATGGAGCACGCGCGGTGCGGAGGCTTTCCGGCCAACAGCATCTCGCTCGTCAGCGCCGTGATCGATCCCACGACCGGGGACTGAGCGACGGGCGAGTTCGGTCGGCGCGTCGACTTTCTCGACGGCGCGCCGGCCGGGCCGGCTCGGGGCTCAGATGCGAGGTGACCGCGGGCGTGGCGCCGCCGATGCGGATCACACTTCGCACATCTGATAAATACATCAGATATGCGAGAACTGTGCGACCTCGGGACGCGATCGGACGGCGACGGGGCCCTCGATGCCCACTGACGGTGACGCTCCGGCCGATCTCAGCCGGCCGCTGAGCGAGATCAAGGCCGAGCTGTTCAAGGCGCTCGGCCACCCGGCGCGGGTCCGGGCGCTCGAGCTGCTCGCCGAGCGCGAGCGGGCCGTCGGCGAGCTGCAGCCGGTCGTGGGGATCGAGGCGTCACACCTCTCCCAGCAGCTGGGGGTCCTGCGGCGGGCCGGTCTGGTCACCACGCGCAAGGAAGGTGCTTCGGTGATCTATGCGCTGCGCGATCCGCTGGTCGCCGAGTTGCTCGCGGTGGCGAAGCGACTGCTGCTGTCGATGCTCTCGGAGACGCAGGGTCTGCTCGACGGGTTGAGCGCCGAGGTGGAGGCCCGGTGACGGCGTCGTCGCCTGCTGCGCGCGAGGGGTTCACGCGTACCCGTGGCGCCCTGAGCGCGTTCCTGCCGCGTCGGGCGGACTACGCGGGGCTCCGGCGTTCGTGGCGGGCCGACGTGGTCGCCGGTCTGACGGTCGGCGTCGTCGCGCTCCCACTGGCGCTGGCCTTCGGCATCACGACCGGTCTCGGCGCGGCCGCGGGCCTGACGACCGCGATCGTCGCCGGGATCGTCGCCGCCATCTTCGGTGGATCCAACGTGCAGGTCTCCGGTCCCACCGGTGCGATGACCGTGGTGCTCGTGCCGCTCGTCGCCCGGTACGGCGCGGACGCCGTGGTCGGCGTCGGGGTGTTGGCCGGGCTCTTCGTCGTCGTCGCCGGGCTGGCACGGCTCGGCCGGCTCGTCGCGTACATGCCGTGGCCGGTCGTCGAGGGCTTCACGCTCGGGATCGCGGTGATCATCTTCCTGCAGCAGGTGCCGGCCGCGCTCGGTGTGGCGAAGCCCGATGGTGAGAACACGGCGGCGGTCGCGTTCCGCGCCGTGGGCGCGGTCTTCGGCTCCGGCTCGGTGGCGACGCTCGCGCTCGTGGGCATCGTGGTGCTGGTCATGACGATCGTGCCCCGGCTCCACCCGGGCGTACCGGCGTCGCTGCTCGCGGTGGCGCTCGCGACCGTGGTGGCGCTGGTGACCGGATGGTCGGTCGCGACGATCGGCGCGCTGCCCTCGGCGGTGCCGACCCCGCAGCTCGGTGCGCTCCATCTCGGGGACCTGGGCCGCTTCGTGGGACCGGCGTTCGCCGTGGCGCTGCTCGCCGCGATCGAGAGCCTCCTCTCGGCCAGGGTCGCCGACGGGATGAGCGACGGCCCGCGGCACGACCCGAACCGGGAGCTGTTCGGCCAGGGGTTGGCGAACCTCGCCGCGCCGATCTTCGGCGGCATGCCGGCGACCGGCGCGATCGCCCGCACCGCGGTGAACGTGCGGGCCGGGGCCCGGACCCGCGTGTCCGCGATCGTGCACTCCGTGGCGCTGCTCCTGATCGTGCTCCTCGGCTCGAGCCTCGTCGCCGAGATCCCCCTCGCCGCGTTGGCCGGGGTCCTGATGGTGACCGCGGTGCGGATGGTCGAGGTCCACAACGTCCGGTCCATCCTGCGTTCGACGCGATCCGACGCGTTCGTCCTCGGGCTGACCGCGGTCGCGACCGTCGCGTTCGATCTGATCGTCGCGGTGGAGATCGGCGTGGCCACCGCGGTCGTGCTGGCGGTCAGCAAGATCGCGCGGTCGGCGAGCTTCACCGAGACGCCCGTTCTGGCCGAGGTCGACGACGAGGAGGAGCACCGACTCCTGCGCGAGCACATCGTGGCCTACCGGATCGACGGCGCCCTCTTCTTCGGCGCTGCGCAGCGCTTCCTGACGGATCTGGCCCGGGTGGCCGACGTCCGCGTGGTGATCCTGCGCCTTCCCGATCTCCAGGTGCTCGACGCGACCGGAGCCCATGCGCTCGGCGAGCTCGTGGACGATCTCGAGCACCGCGGCATCACCGTCCTCCTCAAGGGCCCGCGCCCAGAGCACGAGCGCCTGCTCCGGGCGGTCGGCGCGCTCGATCACCTGACCAGCGAGCACCACGTCTTCACCCGTCTCGACGACGCGATCGCGCATGCCCGGCACCACGTGGACGGCACCGGCCACGATCCTGTCGACGAGGACCGGGAAGCGGCCTGACGAGGACCCGCCGCGCTGCCCGCGATTGTCGTCGGGAGGGGTGGCGCGTAGCTTCGCCGACGATGCCCCGAACTGATCGCGCATCACGCGACATCGCCGCCCCCGTTCCCCGGGTGTTCGACGCGCTCGTCGACCGCGACGCGCTGGAGACGTGGCTCCCGCCGGGAGGGATGACCGGGAGGTTCGAACGGTTCGATGCCACGCCAGGCGGCTCCTACCGTTTGGTGCTCACGTACGTGAACGCCAGGGACGCTCGCGGGAAGAGCTCAGCCGACTCGGACGTCGTCGAGGCCCGATACGTCGACATCGTGCCCGACGATCGCGTCGTCCAGGCGATCGACTTCGTCTCGGACGACCCGGCCTTCGCCGGCACGATGACGATGACCTGGGCCGTACGGGCCGTCGACGGTGGGACTCATGTCGAGATCATCGCTGACGATGTCCCCGACGGCATCAGCGCCCACGACCACGCGGCAGGACTGACCTCCTCGTTGGACAATCTCGCCACCTACGTGGAGTCGTCGTGATCTCCGGCTCGCCCGTCCCGGGCCCGGGGATGATTCGACGCGTTGAGTCATGTTCTTGCCGTTCGGAGGCCGAGCGCGGTTGCCGCTTCGAGCAGCTGACCATCGCCCGCGACCAGCACGAGTTCGTCATCGGCCAGCATCTCGGCGCAGGCGAGGTGCACGGCGTCGTAGCCGCGCAGCGCGTGCACCTCGGCGAGGTGGCCGGCTCGTGCCGCGAGGTCGGCGCCGACTTCGACGATGTCGAGTTCGTCCACGAGCTCGTCCAGGTTCACAACCGCTCGCCGGTGAACCGCGTTCGTGATTCGGCGCGAACGCTGGGCCTGGGCGAGTGTGGCGCGAGCTTCAGGGTAGGCAAGACGCGTCGAGGCGACGCGATCGGATGCGTCCCACAAACGAGCCGCGATCACCGAACCCGGTTCTTCGACGAGCAGCGGGATCAGCGCCGAGGTGTCGAAGTATGCGATCAACGCCGCTGGTCGGCGACGAGTTCGCTGACAGAGGCCGTGGCCTTCGCGCGCTGCCGCGGTCGATGCCTGGCTCGCGACGCCGCCGGTGATACCACGCCTTCCGCGATCAGCTGATCGATTCGGCGCGTCTCGACCAGGGGCACGATCCGCGCCACCGCGGTTCCGTGGTCCGTGACGATGAGCTCGTCGCCGGTACGAACGGCCTCGATGTAGCGGCTCAGGTGGTCTCGTAGGTCGCGGATCCCGACTTCCACGGTTTCCCCCGTCGCGGTAGCGCCACTATTGATGCACTGATTATAGCCACAATACGCGGACCCGAGGACATCGGTCCCCTGACCCCTGCCCACGAGCGGAACTCAGTGCGGTGCTCGGACCTGGATCTTCATCGCGCGTGCTGCGTCGGCCATCCGATCGTCGTAGGTGATGACCGATCGAAGCCCCGGCTGCAAGAGTTGCGCCGTGGCCAGGTGGATGGCATCGAGTGACCTGAGTTCTACGGGTTCGAGTTCGCCCGCCCGTCGTAGGACCCGGTCCGAGATCCGGATCAGCTCGACGCGCTGCACGACCGCGGCACCGCGTTCGACCGCCTCGGTACCCAGCGGCATCAGCGCGCGGGCAAGCTCCGTACGGGCCAGTGCGCTCGTGACGTGGGGACGGTTGCGGCGCAGGTACTGACGGAGGGCTTTCGACTCGGGCTCGGCGACTGCCAGCTTCACCAACGCCGACGAATCGAGGTAGAGCGGGCGCTCAGCGCTCGTCACGGCGCAGTCGAGCGAGTACTGCACTCGGTGGTTCGGCGCCCTTCGGGAGGGCGAGCGGCTCCGCGAGCGTGTCCAGGGGCGCCTGCGGAGACGTCGCTTCGCCGTCCGAGCGAAGCCGTTCGAGACCGTCGGTCTGGGGCACGGGTGTCAGCAACGCCACCGGGCGCCCGCGGTCGGTCACCTCGACGGTCTCACCGGCCTCGACCCTACGAAGGATCTCGCTCGCCCGCTGGCGCAGTTCGCGAATCCCGATGCTGACCATGAGCTACTTGTAGCACAAGCGTGCCTTCGAGGCAAGGCCGGTGCGCATCTGGCGGCGTCGGCACGGGCCATTGCTCGCGGTGGTGCTCCGTGGTCGGACCACAACGGCCGAGCGGAGGGAGTGGGATTCGAACCCACGGTGAGTTTCCCCACACACGCTTTCCAAGCGTGCCGATTCGGCCGCTCTCGCACCCCTCCCGGCGTTCCGGGGAACGTCGAAGGCGTGATCGTACTTGGGGCACCCCTGATACCCTGCGGCCGCGGACCGTGCTAGGTGGGGAGTCCGTGGTGCCCTGTACCCCAAATCCACGTATGGGGGGCTGAATCCCCGCCCGAGGCTCGAGCCGGAGTGGGGAAGGCGACTCGCACGCAGCGTCGAGGGCCGGGTCCTGCGCAACGAGATCTCGTGAACCGAGTCAGGTCCGGAAGGAAGCAGCTCTCAGCGGGCCCTCTCGTGTGCCGTAGGGTCGCCTGGTCTGAGCCGGCGACGAGACCCGCGCCCCGCTGCGTCGGGTCGACGGTGGGTGCACGGTCCGCACGATCGACATGATCGACGCGCGGCCGCCGCGCGACCTGCAGCGGTCCGGCGATCCGCCGCCGGTACGCTCGGGCGGATGGCGGAGGAGGGGTCGCCCGCACCGTCCGCGCCGGTCCTCGGCGCCGCGCCGGCTCCGGGTCCGCCGATCCGAGCGTTCCTGCTCGTCGTCGGGGCGCTGCTCGTGGTCAGCCTCCTGAGCTTCCCCTCCGCCGGCCGATCCCGACCCCGGTTGCGGACCGCGGTGCTCACGCCCGACATCGCCGACGGGTACCGCATCCGTGAGCGGTCCGGAGTCGTCACGGTGACCGCGCCGATCCCGAACGTGGGGACGAACCTGCGGATGCTGTTCTGGTCCTCCGACGCCCCGGCGGGCACCGACGGCACGTCGTGCAGCACCTGGGCCTCGGCGTCGAGCGACCTGGTGCAGCAGGGCGCGGCGCTGCGGATCACCGACGTCGCGGGCCGGGTCCGGGCCGTCACGGTCACGAAGAACGTGGCGCTCGACGCCTTCTGGGTCTTCAACGTGCACATCTGGGACTCCGCCTCGGGCGCGCTGCACCCGGTGGGGAGCGTCGACCTGGCCCAGACCTTCGCCGTGCCCGGGGACCCCGAGCGTCCCCGCCCGCTGCCCTGGCGGCTGTGTGCCCGGACGGAGGGGTCGAACGTCCGGCTCAAGGTCTGGCTCCGCTCCGAGCCCGAGCCGGCCTGGGACGACCCGGCGCACGGGGGCGTCGTGCCGCTCCCGGCGGATGCTCCGACCTCGGGGGTGTCCGGCTGGTACGTCGGCCACGTCCACCCGGGGATGCGGGCCACCTTCACCGAGCTCGCCGACCACCCGGTCCCCACAGCGGGGGATCGGGGGCAGTCCGCTCGATAGGGTCGGGTCCGATGGCGTTCCAGGCGCTCTACCGCAAGTACCGACCCCAACGCTTCGGCGAGCTGGTCGGCCAGGACCACATCACCGCCGCGCTGCGGACGGCGGTGCGCGAGGACCGGGTCGGGCACGCCTACCTGTTCTCCGGCCCACGGGGGAACGGGAAGACCACGACCGCGGGATCCTCGCCAAGGCGCTGAACTGCCTCGACCTCGGAGCCGACGGCGAGCCGTGCGGCCAGTGCGAGAACTGCGTGGCGATCGCGGCGGGCACGTTCCCGGACCTGATCGAGATGGACGCGGCGTCCAACCGCGGTGTCGACGACGCGCGCGATCTCGTGCAGCGCATCAACCTCGGGCTCGGCGCGTCGTCCAAGCGCAAGGTGTACCTGCTCGACGAGGTGCACATGCTCACCAAGGACGCGTCCAACACACTGCTGAAGACGCTCG
The DNA here is from genome assembly GCA_963805415.1 of uncultured Acidimicrobiia bacterium. Classification (GTDB taxonomy): domain Bacteria; phylum Actinomycetota; class Acidimicrobiia; order IMCC26256; family JAENVU01; genus JAENVU01. Next base: position 376,392 of record CAWDUD010000007.1, on the reverse strand, counting down.
AGGAGCCGCCCGCACACGTGGTGTTCGTGCTCGCGACCACGGAGCCCGAGCGGGTGCTCCCGACGATCCGATCGCGGACCCAGCACTTCGAGTTCCGCTACCTCACGGTCGACGAGCTGGCCGGCCTGCTCGCGTCGGTGCTCGACGACGAGCGCGTGGAGTTCGAGACCGACGCGCTCGCGATGATCGCCCGGGCGGCGGGTGGTTCGGCGCGCGACGCCGAGTCGCTGCTCGACCTCGTGCTCTCGAACGGCGGACCGATCACGGTGGAAGCGGTCGAGACCGCCCTCGGCGGCGCGCCGTTCGAGCTGCGGATGGCCATCCTCGACGCGATCGCCGCGTCGGACGTCGCCGGGGTGCTCACCGCCGTGGCTGCGCTGCTCGACGAGGCGCACGACCCCCGTCGGATCGCCGAGGGTCTCCTCGCCGCGCTGCGGGACGCGTTCATCACGGTCGCGAGCGGTGGTCGCGTCGACGTCGACGAGCCCGAGGAGACCCGGGAGCGGCTGCGGACCGTCGGCGAGGCCATGGGCAACGCCGCGCTCGTGCGCTCGCTCGAGACGCTCGGCCAGGCCATCGTCGACATGCGCACCACCGATGCCGCGGATCCCCGCCTCGTGCTCGAGATCGCGCTCGTGCGGCTCGCGCGTGCCGCGTAGAGCTGCCGGCGCGCGCTCGCGAGCCTGTCGGATCGTCTCGACCGGCTCGAGGCGCGCCTCGCCGACGGCGGCGCACCCGTGCCGGCGCCGCGCCCGAGCGCAGCGGCCCGCCCCCCGCGCTCGGTGCGCTCCGGCGCCAGGCCGGCACGCGCGCGGTCGACGCACCGCCCGAGGACGCGCCGGTCGCGCGCCCGCGCCCGCAGCGCCCGTCGTCGATCCGCCCACGACGTTCGACCTCGACGACGTGATCGTGGCCTGGGCGGCCGTGCTCGACGCGCTGCCCCGGTCGCTGCGCGCCTCGGTACAGGAGGCCCAACCGGTCGCGGTGGAGGGGAACGTCGTGGTGTTCGGCGTCGCCCGGACCCACATCGACGCGGTGCGCCCCAAGTTCCAGAAGAACGCCGACGCGATCCGCGACGTCTTCATCGCCGAGCTCGGTTCGCCACCCCGCTTCAAGTTCACACCACACGAGTGGGGCGAGGGTGAGGGCCCGCCCCACCGGCTCGTCGCGGTCCCCGAGCCCGAGCCGCCGCCCCCCGAGGACGAGCCCATCGACCTGGTGGATCCGGACGAGCTGGTGGACGCGCCGGCGGACGCAGGGGTGGCGGTAGATTCGTTGTCCCGCCTGGCCGACACGTTCGGCGCGACGGTCGTCGAAGAGCAGCCCAAGTCCTAGGGAGTCCCGTGGCGAAGTCGAAGCCGCCGATGAACAACATGATGCGGCAGGTCCAGCAGATGCAGGAGCAGATGCTCGCCGCGCAGGCCGCCCTCGCCGAGACCACGGTGGAGGGCAGCGCGGGCGGGGGGATGGTCACGGCCACGGTGACCGGAACCGGCGAGCTCGTGTCGATCACGCTCGCGCCCGAGGTCGTGGACCCGGACGACGTCGAGATGCTGCAGGACCTCGTCGTCGCCGCGGTCGCCGAGGCGACCCGTGCCTCGCAGGCCATCCAGTCCGAGCAGATGGGCGGCGTGACCGGCGGCATCGACCTGAGTGCCTTCGGTCTCGGCTGATCACGCGTGCCGTCCGTCTACGAGGGGCCGGTCCAGCGGCTCATCGACGAGCTCGGCCGCCTGCCCGGCATCGGGCCGAAGTCCGCGGAACGCATCGCCTTCCACATCCTGCGCATCGCGCCGGAGGACGCGTGCGGCTCGCGGCGTCGATCGTCGAGGTCAAGGAGAAGATCTCGTGGTGCCGGCGCTGCTTCAACATCGCCGAAGGTGAGCTGTGCCAGTTCTGCCTGGACGAGCGCCGCGACCGCACCGTCATCTGCGTGGTCGAGGAGCCGCGTGACATCGTCGCGGTGGAGCGGACGCAGGAGTTCCGCGGCTCGTACCACGTGCTCCAGGGCACCATCAGCCCCATCGAGGGCATCGGGCCCGAGCAGCTGCGCATCGGCGAGCTGCTGCGGCGGGTCCGCGACGATGCCGTCGTCGAGGTGATCCTGGCGACGAACCCGAACACCGACGGCGAGGTCACCGCGATGTACCTGGCCCGCGCGCTCGCCGACGTCGACGTGCGCGTCACCCGCATCGCGAGCGGCCTCCCCGTGGGCGGCGACCTCGAGTACGCCGACGAGATCACCCTCGGGCGCGCCCTCGAAGGCCGCCGCGCCGTCGACGCCTGACCCACCCCCCCTTTTTGCGCGCCCAAAACGGGGACTGCACCCCCCGATTTGCGCGCCCAAAACGGGGACTGGACCCCCCGATTTGCGCGCCCAAAACGGGGACTGGAGGGCGAGTTCTGCGCGTCGATTGGCGCGTGATCGGGGTCGGGGTCGGGCAGGGGTTCAGGCGTCGACGAGGGCGTGGCGGACGATCGCACCGACCTGCTCGTGCTCGGTGAGGAAGCCGTCGTGCCCGTCGAGTGAGTCGATCACGGTCACGCCTGCCGCGGCGGGGATGCGCGCGGCCAGCTCCTCCTGGAGCCGGAGTGGGTAGAGCCGGTCCGACGAGATGCCGGCGACGGTGACCTCGGCGCGGATGCGGGCGAGCGCCGCGGCGATGCCCCCACGACCGCGGCCGACGTCGTGGTGGTTCATGGCCTGGGAGAGCGTGATGTAGCTGTTGGCGTCGAAGCGCTGGGAGAGCTTCATGCCGTGGTACTCGAGGTAGGACTCGATGGCGTAGCGGCCACCGTCGAGCGGTTGCTCGTCGCCCTGATGGCCGCGGCCGAACCGTTGGTCGAACTCGATCTCGGAGCGGTAGGAGACCTGACCGATCCCGCGTGCGATCGACATGCCGCGCCAGGGACCGTCGCCGGGTGCAGCGTCGTAGTAGTCGCCGCCGCGGAAGGCCGGGTCGGCGCGGATCGCACGGACCTGGAGCGAGCAGAGCGCGATCTCCTCGGCCGTCGCCTGCGCGCCGCACGCGATGATCACCGCACGTGGCACGCGGTCGGGGAACGCCACCGCCCACTCGAGCCCGCGCTGGCCACCCATCGAGCCGCCGACGACCGCGGCCCAACGCTCGATGCCCAGGCCCGTGGCGAGCGCCGACTCGATCACGACCTGGTCGCGGATGGTGACGACCGGGAACCGCGACCCGTACGGAGCGCCGGTCGCGGGATCGAGCGACGCGGGCCCGGTCGTCCCCTGACAGCCGCCGAGCACGTTCGGGCACACGACGAAGAAGCGATCGGTGTCGATCGCCTTCCCCGGCCCGATCACGGTGTCCCACCAGCCGGCCTGGTCGTGGCCCGGTCCCGCCGGCCCGGCCGCGTGGGAATCGCCCGTCAGCGTGTGGAGCACGAGGAGCGCGTTGGATCGGTCGGCGTTCAGCTCGCCCCACGTCTCGTAGGCCACGGTGACGTGGGTCAGTCGACCGCCGGTCTCGAGGACGTGCGGCCGCGCGTCGAAGAGCGTCGCGAACCGACGCCGTCCGGGTGGGTCACCCGCGCGCCATGCCCCCGTCACGGGGATCACGGGCGGCCGCGGGTGCCGTGCGGGCCGGGCTCAGGCACCCTTCGCGGCGCGAAAGCCCGCCTCGAGATCGGCGGTGATGTCGTCGATCGACTCGATGCCCACCGACAGTCGAACGAGATCCGGCGTCACGCCGGCCGCGGACTGCTCCGCCTCGGTCAGCTGCTGGTGCGTCGTGCTGGCCGGGTGGATCGCGAGGCTGCGGACGTCGCCGACGTTGGCCAGGTGACTGAACAGCTCGAGGCTGTTGATGAACTTCTGGCCCGCCTCGAGACCGCCCTTGATGCCGAAGGCGAGGATCGCGCCCTGACCGCGCGGCAGGTACTGCTGGGCGCGGGCGTGCCAGGGGCTCGACGCGAGGCCCGGGTACTTGACCCACTCCACCTCGTCACGCGACTCGAGCCACTGCGCGACCGCGAGCGTGTTCTGCGAGTGGCGCTCCATGCGCAGGCTCAGCGTCTCGAGCCCCTGGAGCATGAGGAAGGCGTTGAACGGCGAGATCGCGGCGCCGAGGTCACGCTGGTAGGTGAGGCGGGCCTTGAGGATGTAGCGCGCCGGCCAGAGCGCCTCGGGCAGCTCCGAGAAGGCGAGGCCGTGATAGCTCATGTCGGGCTCGGTGAAGTTCGGGAAGCGGCCACTCCCTTCGTAGTCGAAGGCGCCCCCGTCGACGATGATGCCGCCGATCGAGGTCCCGTGGCCGCCGATGAACTTCGTCGCCGAGTGGGTGATGATGTCGGCGCCGTGTGCGAGCGGGTTGCACAGATACGGCGAGGCCAGCGTGTTGTCGATCACGAGTGGGATGCCGGCAGCGTGGGCGACGTCGGAGATGCCACCGAGGTCGAGGATGTCGCCCTTCGGGTTGCCGATCGTCTCGCCGTAGAACGCCTTCGTGTTGGGCCGGATCGCGGCCTTCCAGGCGTCGAGGTCGTCGGGGTCGTCGACGAAGCTGACGTCGACACCCATCTTGGGGAACGTGTAGTGGAGCTGGTTGTACGTGCCGCCGTAGAGCGACGAGCTCGAGACGACGTGCCCACCGGCCTCGGCGAGGTTCATGAGCGCGATCACCTGGGCCGCCTGGCCGCTGCTCGTCGCGAGCGCGCCGATGCCACCCTCGAGCGCCGCGACTCGGTCCTCGAACACCGCCTGGGTGGGGTTCATGATCCGCGTGTAGATGTTGCCGAGCTCGGCGAGGCCGAAGAGGTTGGCCGCGTGCTCGGTGTCGCGGAAGACGAACGACGTCGTCTGGTAGATCGGCACCGCCCGCGCGCCGGTCGTCGGGTCCGGCTCGGCCCCGGCGTGGACCTGACGGGTCTCGAATCCCCAATCGCTCATGGTCGGCTCCTCGCGTCGTACGTGGTCGCGGAACGCTACGAGTGCAATGTCGACCGGTCAACTCGGGATTTGGAGGTCGGCGGTCGGCGCGGTCGTTGACCGTCGCTTGAGCGGCCGCAGAGACCGTTCCCCTACGGTGTCGGCTGTCGCGCCGACAGGCGCAGAACGTGGGGGCGTGAGGTGGACCAGTACCCAGCGGGATGGCACCCGGACCCGACCGGGCGATTCGAACACCGCTACTGGGACGGGACGGCGTGGACGGACAACGTGTCGGTCGCCGGCCAGGTGCACCACGACCCCGTCGTCACGCCGCCGGAACCCGCGGCGGCCGTCCCGTCCGAACCCGTGCCCGTCCCGCCCGAACCCGAGCCGGCTGCTCCTCCCGACCTCGAGCCGGTCCCGGGGACGCTCGACGATGTGCCGCCGCCGACGGGGTCCCGGACCGTTCCGCCGGTGACGACCGAGCCGCCGGGCCCCGGCTGGTGGCTGGCTTCGGACGGCAACTGGTACCCGCCCGACCCGGATCCGACGTCGGTACTCCCGCTCCCGATGGCCGAAGCGGGGAGTGGCTCGGGCGCCTCGCGACGAACGCCGATGCTGATCGGTGCGGCGGCCGCCGTCGTGGCCGTGGCGGTCGTGCTGTTCCTCGTGCTGAGGGGTGGTGACGACCCCTCTCCCGCGTCGTCGTCCTCCGACACCCCGGCGCTGCGGACCCCGGACGCCAGCCGCAGCAGCGTGGATTCGAGCGCGACGGTCGGCTCGGAGTTCACCATGACGACGCCCGACGAGGTCGGTGTGAAGCTGGACGAGCTCGAGGATGCCTCACTCGCCGGTGTCGGCTACACGCTGACCGTGGAACGGGCCGGGTTCGCCGACCACGTCGACAACGTGGGATACAACGCCAGGTTCGGTACCCCCGTCACCGGCTTCACCAATCGGACGCGTCTGGCGCCGCCGAAGGGAAAGCGGTTCGTCGTCGTCCGGTACGACCTCGAGACGCAGAACAGCTACGGGTCGAATGCTCCCGCGGTGTCGGTCGCGGTGGACGACGTGAAGTACAGCGTCGACCTGGCCACCGGGGTGAACACGCTGGTCGCCACCGTCGACAAGGGCGCCAAGGACATCGGGCTCGCGGTGCAGGAGCCGGAGGACAGCCAGGTGGTCTCGGTGCAGACCGGGAAGCGTGCGCGCGGGTATCCCGAGGTCCTCTACCGGTCCGGACGACGCATCGCGGTCAACGACACTGCGTCGTTGCCCTACGTCATGACCGGGCCCCAGGAGTCCTACGGACTGACCTGCGCCGGCGCCGGGCGCCTCGACGTGGTGTTGGGCGATGCCGAGCTCGTCTGGTCGCAGCGTGATTCGAAGATCCTGCAGAACGTCCAGCTCTCGGGGGCGCTCGCGCCACCGCCCAAGGGTTCGAGCGCCTGGCTGGTCGTCAAGGTCAACGACTTCAGTGCCCAGAGCCCGAAGTACTGCGGGACGAACCCGAAGATCCCGCCGGAACGGGTGGCGCTCGTCCTGCCCGACGGCTCGCAGGTCACCGCCGCGCTCGCCACGACCCAGTACGTCGCGTTCGTGGTCCCCGCGGACATGACGTCGGCGCAGTTCGAGCTGCGACCGGGCGACAACATCCTGGACGAGCGGAGCCCCGGCCACATCTTCAACTTCGGCGGCGCGGTTGCCCAGGTACCGATCACGTTCTCGAGCTCCGCGGGCAGCGCGACGACGACCAGCACCGCGCCCTAGGCGGCCATGGCCACGCGACGCCGGAGCTCGCTGCTGGTGACCCTCGGCGTGGTGGTCTGCGCGGCGGTCGTGGGTTCCGCGGTGTCGTGGATCTGGTTCGGTCCCACCAAGGCGGCCGCCGCGGTCGTGCTCGAGCCCGTCGGAGACCTGGGCCCCGACCCGTTCGCCCGCGCCGTGCACATCACCGAGGTGGCCGACTTCCCGAGCACGGTCAAGCCGGTGCCGGCGCCGCTCGACGCGGCAACCGGAGTGCGGACCGTCGACGGCACGACGCCCCGGCTCTACGGAGGTCTCCCGACGGATGTCGTGTGTGACATCGACGCCCTCGGGCGGGCCCTCACCGGCGATCCCTCGAAGGCTGCCGCGTGGGCGTCGGTGACGGGGACCGCGGCGGGATCGATCGCGAACACCCTGGGCGAATGGACGCCCGCGTTGCTGACGGCCGACACCTGGGTCACGACCCACGGGTACGCGGACGGGACCGCGGTGCCGGCCCAGACGGTGCTGCAACGGGGGACTGCCGTCCTCATCGACGCGCAAGGGGTCCCCCGCGTCAAGTGCGCCAGCGGCAGCCCGTTGCTGCCGCCGACGTTCGGTGGTGGCGTGTCGGTCGTCGCGCCGGACGAGGGTGCGTGGCAAGGCTTCCGGGCGGACGGGATCACGAACATCGAGCCGGGCCGAACCGTCTCGGAGTTCGTGGTCGTCGACCTCCAGACGGGCCGGCCCTATGACCAGGCCGTGGGTGGCTCCCTCGATCCTGGCGGCCTGACTCTCGCGACCGACGGTCTGGGCGCCGTGTCCTTCGGGGCGGACCGGGCGTCGGTGGTCCGTAGCCTGGAGCATGCGTTCGGCCGTTCGGACCGGGAGGTCGCGAAGACCTATGGCCCGGGATGCCGGACCGATGCCCTGTGGTGGGGAGCCGAGGACGTCGACGGGGATTCGCTCGTCGTCGAGTTCGACGAGGCCACGGGTCGCTTCGTGAGGTATGTGCACACGAACTCAGGGCCTGATCCCACACCGCGTTACGGGGTCGCGACCCCGGAGGGTCTTGCCGCCGGTGCTCCGGTCGCGACCGTGACGCGGATCTATCCGGAGGCGACCCGACGGACGACCTCGGTGGGCCAGACCCGGTTCGTGACCTCCGGCGGATACGCCATCACCGCGGCGCTCGACCCGGGGACGTCGGACCCTTACATCGAGAGCATCGCTGCCGGTTCGGTCTCCTGCGCTCCCGCGTCGGGCTGATCGGCGGAGCGGGATCGACGGACGTTCCTCCTGGATCTTCCCGGCAGACCAACGCCAGGTGGTCCCGCGGCCTCAGCCGATCGGTCTCCATGTGCTGAGGGCGCGGTCGTACTGGAGCCACTGGCCTCTCGCGTCGTCCCAGACGATGTACGCCCCCCGCGCCGGATCCCATCGGGGCCGGCGCGGATCCGATGGTGTGTCGGCCGGCGCCGGGTCGGTGTCGACCGGGGTGGGCGACGGAGGAGGTGTCGCGGGTCCGGGTGGCGGTGCCGCGGCGGGTCCCGGTGGCGGTGCTGCGGCGGGTCCGGGTGGCGGTGCTGCCGCGGGTCCGGGTGGCGGTGCCGCGGCAGGTCCTGGTGGCGGCGCCCCGACCGTGGGCCCCGCGCCGGGGATCGGGCGGCCGGCCCAGGACTTGTCGACGACGAACGTCTTGGCGGACAGGTCACCGACGCGTTGATGGCGCCGCGAGGAGACCATGACGATGCCGCCGACGATCGGGAGGAGGAGGATGTAGTCGACGATGCTGCCCAGCATCCGGAGGAACCCGCCACCGACGCCCGGTACCTCCCCGCGGCTCCGAAGGGTACGCAGCCCGAGCATCGCCTTCCCCGGCGTGGCGCCGGTGAGACCCTCGAGCACGACGGTCAGCAGCACGATCAGTGCGAGGACGACGAGGCCGGCAGTGTCGAGATACACGAGCTGGTTCTCACCGTTCGAGGGCTGGACCCAGACCACACGAGCCCGGCTCGTGGACCCCGGGCTCTGGAGGGTGCCGAAGCAGCCTTGCCCACTCGATTGATCCGTGTAGGTCCCCGGGTTCGTCCGTTGGAGGTATCGGCAGATGTCGCTGGACCCGTACTTCGCCCGGGCTTCGGCGGCTCCGACGGTCTTGATGCCGCCCAGCGCCACGAGCAGCGCGAAGCCGACAACGGCCAGGATCGCGACGTCGATGAACCAGGCTCCGATGCGCCGCCCGACCACATCGGTCGGCTCCGACGCGCCCCACTGCAACGGAGGAGCAGGAGTCACGCGGTGCGTGTCCGTCGGTAGTCCTTCCACAGGACCACGAGCGGCCAGATCGCCACGAACGGTGCGAGGAAGGTCAGCAGGAGCCCGGTACCCGGCTGGACGTCGCCGATGCCGAACGTCGCGCGGTTGATGTGGTCCACCGTCGAGCTCGACACGGACGTGATGAAGAAGGTGATCGTCATGATCGTGACCGCTCCCGGGTGGTATCGCACCGGACGGCCGTCGCGGAAGGCCTGGGCACCGTAGAGCCCGAGCAGGACCCCGAGCCCCGCGGTCCACTTGCCCGGGCCCCATGCCCATCCGCTCAGGGCCGCGCGTCCACCGCCGGCCGTCGCCCAGTCGAGGAAGGCGGACAGCACCATCAGCGCGCCCAGGCCGACCATGAGTCCGCCCATGCGCTGTCGCCTCGTCCGGCTCGCGACCGAGGTACCGACGGGCGTGCCGGCGGGCGAACCCCGGTTCGCCGAGGGTGCGACGAGCGGCTCGGGATCGGCACCCTGCACGCCGCCGGACGACACGTGCTGGGTCCATCGCGCCCCGTCGAAGTAGCGCAGCTCGTAGCGCCCGATCGGATCTGGGTACCAGGCACTGGGCGCTGATTGGGTGCTCATCGGTCGAAACCTCCCCATGGCCGGAGGACCCGCCTCACCCTATGGCGAGAGCTCAGCCGATGCCGTGAGACCTCGGTGCTCCCGCGGGATCACACCGAATCGTCACATCGAACGTCCGCTGATGTGACGCGGTCCTGCACCCGGCGTCGTAGATGGGATTCGCTCGACCCGGGTCAGCTCGCGGATTCTCGCGTCAGCATGACGGCGCCGACGAGGACCGCGATCGAACCGAAGAGCATGAACCAGTAGCCGATCCCGAGATCCACACCGCCGCCACGGTCCTGGAGCAGGAACGCGAGCGCCAACAACGTCGCGAAGAAGCCGCAGGCGAGCACCACCTGCTTCCACGTGTAGCTGACCATCGATTCGGGGATGTTGACACCGAACAGGCGAAGCGCCACGAACGCCCCGGCCACGACCGCGAACAGTGCGATGAGCGTGGAGACGGGGAAGAGATGTGAGCCCCACGCGTTGATGCTCTCGCTCGAGAAGCTGGAGTCGTAGAACGCCAGGAACGAGAAGACGAAGGCCACGCCTGCACCCGACATCACCACGATCTCCGCTGGGGTCGGCGTCCGGACGGACCGTGACGAGCTCGACGACGGTGGCGGCGGGGGCGGAGGTGGCGGGCTCTGGGGCGGGAACTGCGACATGGGGTCTCCGATCTGGTGAGAACGTCGAAAGCGTAACGGCGCATCCCGGTTGGCCCGGGGACCTCGGATGGCTCTGCCGCAGCGGCCTCAGGATGCCCTCGTCGACCGCGTGGAGGCGATCCAGACCCGCACGAGGCCGACCACCGAGCGCGATGACGCACACCGTGTAGAGATAGAAGCCGACGCCGGCATCGACGGAGACGGCCCCACCGAACGTCGATCCGCTGCTGCCGTACCGGTTGTTGAGGTCGGCGAGATCGGACCAGTTCGTGATGACCGCCAGCACGAGGAACCCCACGATCGGCAGCAGACCGATCCGGCGTCCCTTGGACAGGATCGGCGAGGACATCGTCGGCCAGGCGATGGCGATGAGCGCCGCCGCGAACAGGATCAGCACCGCGGGTCCGCCGGTGCCCGGGCGGCTCGACACGGTGATGCCCAGGCCGGTCACCGAGACCCAGGGGAGCAGCGAAGAGATGCCGACACCGACGCTCGCGATCATCAGGATCCAGAAGTTCGGGTTCGGGGTCGACCGTCCCCGGACGTCGGCCCCGATCGGCGTGGAGGCCGGCGGCAGGAACGACGCCGCCACGGCGGGTGCAGCGGGACCAGGTGCCGGCGCAGGAGATTCGGGCGCGGGCGGGGCGGGCGTGGGCGCCGGCGGTGCGGGAGGTGCCTGCCGCGGGTCGACCCAGGCGGTGCCGTTCCAGTGGAGCTCCCGAATCCAGCGCGCGCCGTCCCAGTATCGCGTGATCCTGGGATTCGAGGTGTCGGGATACCAGCCGGACTGTGCGGTCATGTCTTCGTCTCCTTGAGCGATGGGAACGTGCGTGGTCAGTTGCGTCGGATCCGAGATCGCCGGGTGGACCATGGCGACGCCACCGATCCGAGCAGCCCGACGGTGAGGCCGGTCGCCGCGGTCCGGAGCGCCCGTTTGTGCGCCGGCGATGTGTTCGACGAGCTCTCGACGAGCGTCGTCGCGATCCAGGTCAACCCGGCGCCGAGACCGAGCGCGATCGTTCGACCGGCACGCGCCACCGATTGCTCGAGTCGTGGTGAGGCGAATCGGAGATCGACCGAGCCACCGGGCCCGCCGGCGGTCATGCGCGTCACGCCGTCGGCGACCCGGCCCGCGCGGTAGCGGAGCTTCTCCGCCTGGAACAGCAGCGCTTGGGGATCGAGGCCGCTCGCGAGTCGTCGGGCCAGGCTCCGGACGAAGAACCGACCCGCCTCGGCGAGGGGATCGAGCTCCGGCGCGAGCTGCACCACGCTGAGCTGCACCTGCGCGATCGCCTTGCCGACCATCACCAGGCTCGACGGCAGTGGCACGCCGTGCCGGATCGAGATGTCGGTGAGCTGGTCGAGGAGATCCGCGAACTGGATCTCCTCCATGCCCCGACCCCTGACGTCCGCCACGAGGCGCGCGAGCGCGGCTTCGTAGCTCTCGCGGTCGAGCTCGAACGGCGCACCACCGGCCATGTCGAGCGCGAGGTCGGCGAGGAGGGCGACGTCGCCCTGGGCGAAGGCGAGGAGGAGCAGCGTGAGCTGCTGGCGCAGCTCACGGTCGAGCCGCCCGACCATGCCGAGGTCGAGGAGCCAGATGCGGTCGTCTCCCCACATGAGATTCCCGGGATGAGGGTCCGCATGGAAGAACCCGTCTTCGAGCACCTGCTGGTAGAACGCGTGGAGCAGCTCGCGGGCGGCTGCGCTCCTGGCGGGGCCCTCAGGAGCCTCGGTCAGGGGGACGCCGTCGACCTCGTCCATCACCAGCAGCCGCGGCGTCGAGAGGTCGCGGTGACACTGCGGGACGCCGAGGCGCGGGTACCTCGCGAGCGATTCCGCCATGCGGTCCAGGTTGTCGGCCTCCAGGGTGAAGTCGACCTCGGATCGCAGCGATGCCCCGAGCTGCTCGACCACCGACGGGAGGTCGATGATCCGGCGCACCCGCGGCGCTCGAGCGAGTGGGAGGGTCAGGCGCTCGAGCAGGACCAGGTCCTGCTCGATGAGGTCGGCAGCGGTGGGGCGTTGGACCTTGACGACCACCCGGTGACCGTCGGCCAGCGTCGCGCGGTGCACCTGTCCGATCGTCCCGGCCGCGAGCGGCCGGGGATCGATCGTGGCGAAGACGTCCTCCCACGGGACCTGCAGCTCCTGCTCCATGACCGAGACGACCTCGGCCTCGGTCATCGGCGGGACGTCGGCCTGGAGTGCCGCGAGCTCCTCGGCGTACGCGGTGGGGATGAGGTCGGGGCGGGTCGAGAGGATCTGGCCGAGCTTGCCGAACGTCGGGCCGAGCTGCTCGAGCGCCTCCCGGAGCCGGCGCGGTCCCTCGGGGTCGGTGGGCGCGTTGAGCACCCGCCCGGACAGCGCGCGGACGATCGAGGGGCCGAGCACCCGTGCGATCTCGGCGGATCGCTCCCTGAGGGAGTCGGAGCCTTCGTCGGCGGTGGGTCCGTCCGCCTCGTCGACGTGCGTGTTGACGACGATCACCGTGCAGCGGGCGAGGTGGGTGACCCGGTTGGCGACGTTGCCGAGCAGGAACTCCTTGCGACCCCGCATCCCCGAGTTCCCGACGACGAGCACGTCGGCGCCGAGCTGCTCGGCGGCGTCGACGATCGCGCCGGCAACGTCGTCCGACGCGACCGTGAGCGGGCGGATGTGGAGGTCGGGTTGCAGCTCACTCAGCTCGTGGTCGAGCTGTGCTCGGGACACGCCGACGTCGGTGTGCGGGTCGTCCGTCGCGGGCGCGAGGACTCGGATCGCGTGCAGCTCCATCCCTTGTGACCCCGCGAGGTTTCCGGCCCAGGTCACCGCGCGGGCGGCCGCGTCGCTCCCGTCGGTGGCCACGGCGACGATCCGGGGTTCGACGACCGGTGAGTGCGGCGATCGGTCCGTGCTCATCGTGAGCCTCCGGGGGCGAGCGAGAAGCCCCTGACGTGGGTGACAGTCTCGAGCGCGTCCGCTGGGTGGACCGATGCCCGGCGCCGCATCACGACGTTCCGCCGTGGGCGAAGGTCGTGACGATTCGGCCGAGCGCCGCCGGTTGGGGACCAGGTGCGCCCGTCGCGGCTCGAGAAGAACCGCGTGCTCTCTCCGTTCATGGTCCGCGGATCGTCGTTGCTGTGCGCCGCGAGCAACCACGATCCGTCACCGAATGCGGCGGCCGCTCCCTCGGCGAACGCAACGCCGTCCCGGCGCTGCGGGATCGTCGCCCGGGACCAGGTGGTGAGGTTGCGGCTGCTGAGGACGGTCGGAGCGGCGGTCTTCCGCTTCGCCGTGTCGAGGAGCGGGCCGTTCGCGATCCACACGCCGGACCCGTACTCGACGCGCACGTACGGGCCGAAGCGCGGCCCGACGGATCTCCACGCCTTGCCGTCGGTGCTCGTGAACAGCTCGGTGGACGAGCAGTCGTACCGGTCCACTCCCCCGGCCGCCCCCTCCGGGCACGTGCTGACGCTGATGACCCATGTGCCGTCACCGAAGGCGATCCGCGACGATTCGAGATCGGGCAGGCCGGTCGTGGGGATCTGCACCCAGTGCGTGCCGTCGGTGCTCGTGAACAACGCGCCGGACGCGGGGGAGGTGTCCCGCCCGAATCCGTGGGCGTCTCCCGAGCGCTCGACCGCCATCCAGCGACCGTCTCCGTAGGCGACACCTTCGATCGGGTCGGCAAAGGTCGCGGTACGGGTCCAGGTCTTTGCGTCGTCGGAGGTGAACGTCCCGCCGAGGGCCAGACCGGCTCCCGTCACGCCGAGGTTCGGGCCCGTGCCGCCCACGGAGCCGACGGCGGCGACCCAACGCCCCTTGCCGAAGGCGAGCTCAACGTCGTCGAACTGGCAGAAGCTGCAGTCGCCGGCGACCTCGGACCATGTGCGTCCGCCGTTCGTACTCCTGCTCAACCACCCATCGTCGGAGCTGTCCTGCCCGGGAAACACCGCGATCCACGTCCCGCGAGCGCCGCGATCGGCACTGGTGTCGTGGCTCGTGGCGCGGCCAGCGGCCGGCGTGTGGCTGTGACCGGCGGCGTTGTCGCGATCGACGAGGACGACCGCGACGACGGATCCCACGATCGCGGCAACCACCGCCACCACCAGTGGTACCACCCAACGGCGCGCCGAGCCGGCCCTCCCGCTCATGCCGACCCGGCGAACGCAAAGGCGACGAGTTGGCCGTCGATGGTCGAGGCGGGGCTCCAGGTGTGGCCGTCGGTGCTCGAGAAGATCCGGCTGCTGCCGTCACCCGACTGGCCCGAGTACGCGGCGAGCAACCAGGTCCCGTTGCCGTAGGCGATCGCCTCGCCGAACGCCGGCGCCGAGGTCTTCGCCCAGCGCTGCAGGTCCGGACTCGTGGAGACGACGGCTGCGGAGTCGGGCTCCGACGACGCGTCGACCCCGACGCCGCGACCCCGGTTCGCGGCCACGATCCAGAGTCCGTTGCCGTACGCGGCGACGGCCTCGTCGTTGAAGGAGTGATCGCTCTGGTGCCAGTGCGTCCCGTCGGTGCTGGTGAACATGAGTGAGTCGTGGCAGGTCCCCGCGCACTCGGTCGCGAGGGCGACCCAGGTCCCGCCTCCGAACGTCACCGAGTTCCAGTGCCAGTCCACCGCGGAGATGTCGTCGCTCGGGAGACCGCTGGCGGCGACCGGGGACCAGTGGGCCCCGTCGGTGCTCGTGTACTCGACCGCCGCCTTCGAGGGGAAGGCGGCCTGTCCCAGGGCGATCCAGTGCCCGTCGCCATACGCGGCCGCGCCGAGAGGCTCCTGGCTCCCCGGTGCGGCCGGTGAAGAGGCCTTCCATGTCTTTCCGCCGTCGCTCGAGGCCTCGACGAACCCGTCGCCCTGGCTCACTCCGGTGGCGACCCAGGTCCCGCCGCCGTAGGCCAGTGTCGTCATGAAGTCGCACGCCGCGCAGTCGCTCGCCACTGCGTTCCAGCTGTGCCCGGCGTCCGTGCTGGCGAGGACGGCGGCTGCATAGTCGCTCGGCCCGACGATCCCCTTGTCGGTGATGGCGAGCCAGGTGCCGCTCGTGGCGCCGGTGGCTCGGTCGTAGGTGTGGCCGGTGGTGATGTTCGTGAGCGTGAACTGGTCCTGGGTCTTGGGGGCCGGTGTGATGGTGGTGACGGTGGCGGGCCGAGTAATTCGGCCAGGCGGTGCCGGTGGTGGTGTCGATCGGTTCGCTGGTGGGTTCGGTGAGGGGGTTGCCGCAGCCGCACTTGACGCGGGGGACGCCGTGGGCGTCGACGAGGACGGCGGTGCCCGCCTGGAGCACCGCCTGGCGGGAGGGGGCGCCGCCGTTGCGGTAGCCGTGGTTGGTGACGCGGGTGTCGGTCGTGAGCACGACCGGTGTGAGGGTCTTGATGTAGGCGGGGATGGCGCGGGTGGTGATGCCAAGGGTTCGCGCCCACGCGGCGGCCTTGTCGGGGTTGTGGCCGAGGAAGCCCGCGAGCTGGGTGGGATCGCACGTGGCGCTGTCGCCGGTCCCGCCGTAGAGGCCGGGCGTGTTCCCGGTGGTGGTCAGCCCACCGGTGGTGGGGTCGGTCGACAGGTCGGCGGTGACGGTGCGGGTGACGGGAGCGATGCTGTCGGGGAAGTCGGCCACCTCACCGATCGTCACCGAGCGGGTGAAGGGGTCGGGACCAGGACTGGCGGCGCGCTCGAGGAGGACGGTGGCCCCGGCCGTCTTGGTGTCGACGAACAGCACCACGACGAGGGACCCGACGATCGCCGCCACGACCGCGACGACCACCGGCACCACCCACCGCCGCGTTCCATCGGTGGTCGTGGCGAACCTAGCCATCGAGCCCACATCCAGGGTGCTCGTCCGCCCAGGCTTGGAGCCGCTCCTCGACCCCGTTCGACTCGCGTGCGCTGATCGACGGGGTCTGGCCGTCGGCGATTTGGCTCCAGGCATCGGCCCAGGTCGAGAGGTCCCGTCGGATCGCCGCGGGGGCCTCGTCCGCCAGCTTTCGCAGCTCCTTGCCCACCTGCCGAACCTCGGCACCGTCCGATGCGTCGAACGAGCCACTCACGAGCCCGGGGTGGTGTGCTGCCAAGGCGTGGGCGTCGCTGCAGAAGTTGGCGCTGCTGCCGTCACCGCCGCCCGTGTTCTCGACGACCAGGACTGCGCCGGCCGCCAGGACGGCGACGGCGACGAGCGCGACGATCATTGATCGGCTTCGTCGCTTTGCTGCGCCGGCTCGGGCGGCCGCGGGCAAGGCGTCAGCGGTCGGGGTGGGGACCGCGGCTGCCGCCCCGGTCTGCGCCGCTGCCGCCGGGACCGGTGTGGACTGCACCGGGTCGACGGAGCGGACTCCGCCGGTGGCGACGTGTTCGGTCCAGGTGTTGCCGTCCCAGTAGCGGTGCTCGTGCCGGTGGAGGGGATCCGGGAACCAACCTTCGGGGTGTGTCGTCGACATGTCCAGCATCTCCTCGGGTTCCCGACCGCCGCCGGCGCGGAGGACGAGTGCTCGTCGGGACCAGTGGAGTGATCATCTGCCGACGCGATCAGCGCGGACTCAAGGCCCGCTCTCGCCGGTGGACGCCGCCGAATCCCCTGTGCCCCGACCAGAGTGTTGCCGACGAATCCAGCGAGGCGCCAGGCCGGATGGCGCGAGGACCGGCGGCGCTAGCGTGTCGCCCGAGTCCGGGAACGTTCCGGGAAAGGCAGATGACCACGCTCCACGACGTCTCGCGACTGCTCCCCGACTACGAGCTGGGCCGCGAGATCGGTCGGGGCGAGTTCGGTGTCGTGTGGCAGGCGCGTCACCGCCAGCTCGAGCGAGACGTCGCGGTGAAGCAGCTCGCCGGTGGTGTCGCGCGGGACGCCAGCCACTCCGCCCGATTCCGTCGCGAGGCACGGATTCTCGCGTCGCTCGACCACCCCCATGTGGTCCGGGTCTTCGACTACCGCGAGGACGGCGACGTGCGGTTGCTGATCATGGAGCTGCTCACCGGGGGCACGCTGGCCGACCAACGGGCTCAGGGGAACCTGACGTTGCCCGCGGCCGTCGCGGCGGTGATGGCCGCGGCCTCCGGTCTCCATCACGTGCACGAGCACGGCGTGCTCCATCGGGACGTCAAACCCGAGAACCTGATGTTCGACGGTCGAGGTGTCCTCAAGGTCACCGACTTCGGCATCGCCCGGGGTGACGGCGATCCCGCGGTGGGGCTCAACGTGACCCGCGCCGACGAGTTCACGGGCACACCGGCCTACATCGCACCGGAGCAGGCCGCGCCGTTCTTCGGCGGTGGTTGGCCCGCGGTGGGCCCCGCCGCGGACCAGTACAGCCTGGCCGCGGTTCTCTACGAGCTCTTGTCGGGCGCGCTGACCCACGACGCGAGCAGTGGCTGGGTCACGCTGTGTGCCGCGCTGCATGGGCGAGGAAGCGATGCCGCTCGGTCGGCGGGTCTCGCAACTCCCCGCGCCACTCGGACAGGTCGTGATGCGGGCACTGCGGCGCGACCCCTCGGAGCGGTTCCCGTCGGTCGAGGCGTTCGCGGTTGCGCTGGGTCACGCCATGGGCAGCGCGTACGGCGATGAGTGGTACGCGAGCTCCAGTGTCGCCATACGCGAGCCGGGAGTCATTCGCGACGCGGCGGGCGCGCCGCCGCCGGCCGTCGCAGACCACCACCCGACCCGTCGCCTTCCGGTGGTGCTCCTCATGGCCGTCGTCGCGGCGATGCTCGCCGCCGGCCTCACGTGGTTCCTCGGTCGCGACGACGGGTCCGCGACCGGCCCGACACCGCCGAACTCGGTCGCGCCCGCCTCGCTGCCGTTGCGGCTGACGAAGGCGTGGTCCTTCGCCACGGGCGGCAACGTCTTCGCGTCGCCGCGCCTCGCAGGGGAAACGGTCGTCATCGGGAGCGACGACGGCACGATCTACGGCATCGACGCGAACACCGGGGCACGGGTGTGGGCCACCTCGACCGGCGACCCGGTGCAGGCGTCTGCGGCGATCGTCGGTGGAACGGCCTACGTGGCCGGCCTCGACGGGAACGTGTACGCCCTTGACGCATCCGACGGATCGGTGCGGTGGAAGCATCCGCTGGGCTTCGAAGTCGTGTCGTCGCCGGTCGTCACCCAGGGCCTGGTCGTCGTCGGCGCCAACGGTGTCTACGCCCTCGACGCCGCGACCGGCGAGCTGCGATGGCACCAGGACACCGGCGATGTGGTCGTCTCCTCACCGGCGATCTCCGGCTCCACGGTCGTCGTCGGGAGCAACGACGGGTCCGTGTACGGGCTCGGTGTCGCCGACGGCGCTCGCATGTGGAAGGTGGAGACCGGGGGAAAGGTCGAGTCGTCTCCGCGTGTCGAACAGGGAATCGCGTACATCGGGAGCCTGGACGGCTCCGTGCGGGCGATCGACGTCGAGAACGGGAAGAAGGTGTGGACGGTCCCCGTCGATTCCCCGGTGAAGTCGTCTCCGACCATCGCCAAGGGACTGGTCCTGGTCGGGACCGACGACGGCCGACTCGTCGCGTTGCGTCTCCGCGATGGCACGACCAGGTGGACGTTCCGGGCGATGCGCTCGGTGGACTCGTCGCCGACCTCGTCGTCTGGCCTCGCGATCGTGGGGAGCACCGATGGCTCCGTCTATGTCGTGGATGCCGCGAGCGGTGTGATTCAGGGTCGGTTCGACACCGGGGGACCGGTGTTGTCCTCCCCGATCGTGGACGGTTCGACGATCATCGTCGGGAGTCACGACGATCACGTCTACGCGATCCGAGGACTCCGATGAACGCGGAGTTCGTCGTGGAGATCCGCCCGTCGGGTGAGGAGCCGCGGCGGTTGACGGTTGCCGGTCGCCTCCCGGTGGGCCGGACCGGGGAGGGCCTGGTGCTCGCCGACGAGCGGTGTTCGCGCGTGCACTGCGAGTTGCGCCCCGAGGCCGCCGAGTTGGTGGTGGAGGACCTCGGCAGCACGAACGGGACCTTTGTCAACGGCGTGCGGATCACGGCACCTGTGCAGCTCCGGCCGGGGGACGAGTTGCTCGTCGGGTCGACGGTGATCGTGGTCGACCCGGATCGGCGAACGGAGGCCCCGGACCTTCCGGTGCAGCCGGTGCCGGTCGACTCGACGATCGCTCAGCTCAGAGCCTCGGTCGTGGGTGGCACCGTCACGATCGTCTTCACCGACATCGTCGACTCGACGGCGATCGGCTCCGAGCTGGGTGACCGTCGTTGGTTCTCCCTGCTCGAGCGGCACGACGCGATCGTGCGGGCGCTCCTGGCCGAGCACGGTGGCACCGAGATCAAGCATCAGGGCGACGGCTTCATGCTCAGCTTCCCGTCGGCGCGCCAGGGCGTCTGCTTTGCGGCGGCGCTGCAGCGCGAGTTGGAGCGCCGCCGTGAGATCGAGCCGGACTTCGCACTGCGCGTCCGAGTCGGCGTCCACACCGGAGAGGTGCTGCGGGTCGACGGTGACCTCTTCGGCCAGCACGTCAACATCGCCGCGCGCGTCGCGGGGACGGCCCAGACCGACGAGGTCCTGGTCTCCCGTCTGGTTCACGACATCGTCCGTGCGATGGGCGACCTCTCGTTCAGCGAGCCGCGTGTGGTCGCGCTCAAGGGTCTCGCGGAGCCGTTCGTGTTGTACCGGCTCCTGCACGATCGCTGAATGGGCTCCTAGCCAGGACCGATCGCGGTCGGTGTCGACGCGCGATATCGCAGCACGACGCCACCGAGGCTGACCGCGTCCCCGTCGACCAATGGTCGGTCGTCGACGCGCACCTCGTTGACGCTGGTGCCGTTGGTGGAGCCCAGGTCCACCACGTACGGTCCGTCATCTCGCAGCTCGATACGGGCGTGCTCGCGACTGACCCGGCTGTCGACGAGTCGCACGTCGGTGTCGGGACCACGCCCGACGACGATCGGACCCGCCAGGGCGATGACCTGACCGTCGGGAAGCTCGATCCACCCGTAGTCGGGGCTCTCGTCGGCTCGGAACGTCGACGAGACCTGGTTCCTCGGGATCACGCCGTGATCCAGTGAGGGGTCCTGGCGGAGGATCGCCTCCTCGAGCTCGCGGAGCGATCGCCCGGGTTCCACGCCGAGCTGCTCGACCATCAGGGCTCGAGTCGCCCGGAAGACCCCGAGCGCCTCGGTCTGGCGGTGGGACCGATACAAGGCGAGCATGAGCTGCGCTCGCAGGTTCTCCCGATAGGGCTGTTGCTCGATCATCGGCTCGAGCAGGACGATGGCTTCCTGGTGCGCGCCCCGCGCCAGCAGTATGTCGACGCGGATCTCGGCGGTTGCATGAACCCGTTCCTCGAGCCGGATCGCGGCGGCCTCGAGTCGCATGGAGCTCCGGACGTCGGCGAGCGGGCGATCTCTGATTCTGGCCATTGCTCCATTGAGCTCGATGAGCGCCGTGTCCAGGTCGCCGCGCTCGTACGCATCGGCGCCCCGGGTGCTTCCCGATTCGAACTCGTCGACGTCCAGAGCATCGACGTGGAGGAGATATCCGGGGTCGCGGGTGACGAGCCGTTCGGCCGTGGTGGGCGACCGGCGGCCGGGCTCGACGATCTTTCGGAGCGAGGACACGTGCTGTTGGAGCGTGTGCTCCGCGCGTTCCGGGATCGGCTCGTCCCAGAGATAGGTCACCAGCACGCCGACCGGCACGACGGATTCGCGGTGCAGCGCCAGCGCCGCGAGGAGCGCGCGAGGCTTGGCCCCGCGCATCTCGAGCTCGTGGCCGTCGAGGCTGACCGAGAGCGGGCCGAGCAGGGCGATGTCGAGGCGCGCCATTCGGGGATCATCATCGCAGCCTTGACTCGACCGACTGCGCCGACCGACCAGATTGCATTCGCTGAGCGGGAGTTGACGACGCCCTGATCAGCTGGTCTCATGCTGGCGCGCGTGGTCGGTCGGTGCGGTCTGGGCCTGGAGGGAACATGACGACGGAGGGCTGGTATCCGGATGCGGAGACCGATCAGGTCACCCGCTACTGGGACGGCTCGACGTGGACCCATGAGCTGGCCTGGGACGGCTCGACGTGGGTCGAACGTCCTCTCGTGCCGCCGCCTCCTGCCGTGACCGACGTGCCGCCGCCGCCTCCTGCTGTGGCCGAGGTGCCGCCGCCTCCGGGTGTGGCCGAGGTGCCGCCGCCTCCGGGTGTGGCCGAGGTGCCGCCGCCTCCGGGTGTGGCCGAGGTGCCGCCGCCTCCGGGTGTGGCCGAGGTGCCGCCGCCTCCGGGTGTGGCCGAGGTGCCGCCGCCTCCGGGTGTGGCCGAGGTGCCGCCGCCTCCGGGTGTGGCCGAGGTGCCGCCGCCTCCGGGTGTGGCCGAGGTGCCGCCGCCTCCGGGTGTGGCCGAGGTGCCGCCGCCTCCGGGTGTGGGTGCCGCCGCCTCCTGAGGCCGCGACGGAGACCGTGGTCACCGACGCGGCCGACGCCGAGGCGCGCGCCGCAGCGACCGAGACGGTCGTCGTCGCGCCGCCCCCCGGTACCGACGTTCCGCCGCCCCCTGCCGCCGAGGTGCCGCCTCCACCGCCGGGCGCCGAGACGGCACCGCCCCGCGCGGCTCCCGTGGTTCCCGCGCCGCTCCTGCCACCGGCGAAGACTCGCAGCGGCTGGCGCCGCGCGCTCGGGCTCGCCGCGCTCGCAGTCGTGGTGGCGGTCGCGAGCGGAGCGATCACTTACTTCGTGCGCAAGGACGACGGCAAGACAGCTGTGTCCACACGAGGGGCGCAGGACCGCGTCGCGCGCCGATCCACCACCTCGTCGACCAGCACGAGCACGACCAGCACGAGCACGACGAGCACGACGTTGGCGGCCCTGACACCGGTGAGTGGCACCGTCGCTCGCACGTGTGGAGCCGGCGGTACCGGCGACTGCTTCGTCTCGATCCGCACCGCGCCCGACGGCGCCGCGCCCGAAGTCGGTCGGCTCCTCGAGACCCAGGGGCTCGTGGTCGAATGTCAGGTGAACGGCGAGTCGGTGCAGTCATCGGTCCTCGGGCGCAGCAGCACCGTGTGGGACCGCACCCCCGCCGGCACCTTCCTCGCAGCGGTGTACGTGGACGCTCCGGGTTTCGATCCTTTGCGGGTTGCCGTTCCTTGTCCTTGAAGCCGACGCTCCTGGGCGCCCTCGGCGTCATGGTGCTCGCGGCCTGTAGCGGCGGATCGGATCCTGTCGCCGATACCCCGAGGTCGACGACCACGACGACCACGACCACGTCGGGACCGCCGGTGACCGCGACGACCGCACCGTCGCCGACCACCGCTTCCGCAGCTCCGTTCGCGTTCGCGGCCGGTCCGATCGAAGGACCGGTCCGCGCGGGTCGAAGGTTCGTCGTGGCGGTCCGGATGTCCCGTTCCTCTGGAGAGCCTGCGCTACGTGACGCTTTCCTACTGGGGATTCGACGGCGAGCCGCACGAGGGTGAGCTGGTGGTCAACGCCGATGCGGTGGATGCGATGCGAGGCGCGTTCGGCCGACTGTTCTCGGCGCGCTTCCCCGTCCGGAGCATGCGGTTGGTCGACGATTTCGGCGCGTCGGACTTCACCTCGATCGAGGCCGACAACACCTCGGCGTTCAACTGTCGGGAGCGCAGCACCGGCGGCGGCGTCTGGTCCCAACACGCGTACGGGCGCGCGATCGACGTCAATCCGATCGAGAACCCCTACGTGACGAACGGGACGACCTCGCACCCCGCCTCGCGGCCGTTCCTCGACCGTTCGAACGTCCGGGCCGGGATGGCCGTTGCCGGCGGTCCGCTGGTCGATGCCTTCGCGGCGGCCGGCTGGGGTTGGGGCGGATACTGGTCGTCGCCGACCGACTACCAGCACTTCTCGAGCACCGGTCGTTGAGCGGCGAGGTGAGGATGGCTCGCCGTCGCGCCGACTACGGGACGACGGGCTCCCCGCGGAGACGCATGTACATGTAGCCGGTCGCGATGATCACCACCGGGATCGCGACGATCAGGCCGACCAGGAGCACGATCGCGCCCGCGAGCATCACGACCCAGCCGAAGATGAGGAACACGAGGACCGCGCCCGCGTTGTCCTTGACCAGGTTGTAGCTGGCGGTGATGGCATCGACCGGTGCCATGTTCTGGTCGACGACGAAGTAGCCCCAGAAGATGGTGAAGAAGAGGACGAGGATCCCGGGGATGATGCAGAGCACGAAGCCGACGAACGACAGGATGCCGACGAGGATCGCACCGACGACGTAGGGACCGAGATTCTCCGCGGTCATGACCCGCGACACCTCGAGCTTCTGGCCGCGGACGATCATCAGCGCCGCTCGGATCACGAAGAGCGCGATCGCCGACTGGCCGAGGAAGATCAGGAACTGGACCAGCGCCCAGACGAGGATCCGTGTGACGAAGCCCGGTCCGCCACATCCGGTGGTGCGGATCGTGTCGTTGGTCACCTTGACCTTGCAGGTCCCGCTGTCGAGGAGGCTGTTCTGCACGACGAAGCCGATGATCCCCAGCGCCACGAGGATGCCGAAGCCGATGAGGAGCGCGACGAGGATCTCTCCCCAGTGCTCCTGGAACTTCTTCCAGCCGTAGCTGATCGCGGCGCCGGCCTCGGCCGGCTGGTCGCCCCCGGGCACCGGAGTCCCGCCGGATGGCGGCGGTGGCGGGGGCGTGGAGCTCGGCGGAATCTGCGACATTGGCTGCTC
The DNA here is from genome assembly GCA_963805415.1 of uncultured Acidimicrobiia bacterium. Taxonomy (GTDB): domain Bacteria; phylum Actinomycetota; class Acidimicrobiia; order IMCC26256; family JAENVU01; genus JAENVU01. The sequence continues at coordinate 352,571 of CAWDUD010000007.1, read as the reverse complement.
CGATCCTACGGATGACGACGAAACGCTAACGGTGCTGGTCAGGCGGGGCGCGGACCTCATCGCCCCCGCACCGGCGGGCGGCTCCTACGCTGACCCCGTGGCCGTCGTCGACGCCTGTGCCGAGATGTCCCCGGAGCCGGTGGACGGCGCCCCACAAGGCCTGCGCCCGCTGGTGTCCCGACCGGTCCTCGCTCCCGTCGTTGCGGGTGCCGCCGGTCTCGGCGTCTGTGCGGCGATGGCGGTCGTCGACCCGACCGGGGGACCGGTCCTGTGCCTGTTCCGGGCCGCCACCGGCCTCGCGTGCCCGTTCTGCGGCTCCACGCGGATGCTGCACCGCCTGGCCGTCGGCGACCCGATCGGCGCGTTCCGGTACAACCCGGTCGTCCTGCTCGCCGTTCCGCTCGTCGCCTGGTGGCTCTTCGCATCCCTCACGGCCGCGCTCGGCGGCCCGCGGTGGCGCACGCCGAGGCTCCCGGCGGGCGCCGGCTGGACCCTGCTCGGAGTCCTCGCGCTCTGGTGGGTCGCGCGCAACCTGCCGATCGCGCCGTTCGACACGCTGCCCGTCTAGCCGCGCGAGATGTGGAGCCGCGCGGCTCCGCTCGTGCTCGCGGCAGCGTGACGCTTGCCGGTCTTCCCGTCAGCGTCCATCGGTGGGCGTCCGCGCCGCCCGGGATCTCAGTACGCGCGGATCAGCGCGGCGTCGCCCTGGCCGCCACCGCCGCAGAGGGCGGCGGCGCCGAGGCCGCCGCCACGCCGGCGCAGCTCGTGGATGATCGAGCCGACGATGCGGGCACCGGACATGCCGACCGGGTGGCCGAGCGCGATCGCCCCGCCGTTCACGTTCACCACGTCGTCGTTGATCCCGAGGTCGCGCATGGACGCGATCCCCACCGCGGCGAAGGCCTCGTTCAGCTCGAAGAGGTCCACGTCGGTCAGCGGCAGGTTCGCCTGGTCGAGCGCCCGCTTGATCGCCCGGGACGGCTGGTGCAGCAGCGACGGGTCGGGACCGGCGACCATGCCGAACCCGACGAGCTCCGCGATCGGCGTGAGACCGAGCTCTTCGGCCTTCTCGCGGCTGGTGACGATCATCGCGGCGGCGCCGTCGGAGATCTGCGATGCGTTGCCCGCGGTGATGGTCCCGTCCTTGGAGAACGCCGGACGCAGGGCTGCGAGCGATTCGACCGTCGTCCCCGGTCGCACTCCCTCGTCCTCCTCGAAGATGACCGGGTCGCCCTTGCGCTGGGGGATGGCGACCGGCGTGATCTCGTCGGCGAGGCGCCCGGCCTTGATCGCGGCCGCCGCCCGCTCGTGGCTCTTGGCTGCGAGCTCGTCCTGCGCGGGCCGGTCGACCTCGTGCTCGTTCGCGTAGCGCTGGGTCCCGGTGCCCATGTGCTCCATCTCGAAGGCACACCACAGGCCGTCGTGGATCAGCGAGTCGACGAGCTCGCCGTTGCCCATGCGGTACCCGGACCGCGCGTTGGGGAGCAGGTACGGCGCGCTGGTCATGGACTCCATGCCCCCGGCCACGACCACCTCGGCGTCACCCGCGGCGACCATCTGGTCCGCGAGGTAGAGGGCGTTGATCCCCGACAGGCACACTTTGTTGACCGTCAGGGCAGGGACCGTCATCGGGATGCCGGCCTTGGCCGCGGCCTGGCGGGCGGTGATCTGGCCCTGGCCGGCCTGGAGCACGTGACCCATGATCACGTAGTCGACCTGGTCGGCACCGACCCCGGCGCGCTCGAGCGCGCCCTTGATGGCGACCCCGCCGAGGTCCATCGCGCTGAGCGACGAGAGCGCGCCCGAGAGCTTGCCGATCGGCGTGCGGGCAGTGGAGACGATCACGGAACCAGGCATGGCAGCTCCCGGGAGAGGTGGGACGCCGGTCCTCGACCGGCCGTACGCCGCGAATGGTAGCCGTCGTCCCGTGCATTTCGTCCAGGCGGCAGGAGCGTGCAACCACTCCGAGGTGTGCGACGCCGAGGTGCGCGCCGCTACCGTCCCCGGGCATGACGACCGAGATCGACGCCATCCGCTCCGCCGTCCTCGAGGGTGCTCCGGGGGACGAGCTCGCATCGCTGCCGCTGCCCGAAGGTGTGCGCGGGGCGCTCGTCCGCGCCGACGAGCAGGAGATGTTCGCCGGGATGGCCTCGGAGGAGAAGGACCCACGGGTCTCGACGCACGTCGAGGAGTTCCCGTTCCCCGAGATCGCCCCGGACGAGGCCGTGATCGCGGTCATGGCCAGCTCGATCAACTTCAACACGGTGTGGACCTCGATCTTCGAGCCGCTCCCGACGTTCGGGTTCCTGAAGCGGCTCGGCCAGGAGAGCGTCTGGGGCGCGCGCCACGACCAGCCGTTCCACGTGATGGGGAGCGACGCGTCGGGGGTCGTCCTGCGGGTCGGCTCCGCGGTGCGGAACTGGAAGCCGGGCGACACGGTGACCGTCCACTGCAACTACCTCGACGACCAGGACCCCTCCGCTCACGACGACTCCATGCTCGCCACCAACCAGCGGATCTGGGGCTTCGAGTCGAACTTCGGCGGGCTCGCGGACCTGAGCGTCGTGAAGGCGAACCAGCTCATGCCGAAGCCCGCGCACCTGACGTGGGAGGAGGCCGCGGTCAACGCGCTGTGCAACAGCACCAGCTACCGGATGATCGTGAGCCCGAACGGCTCGCAGATGACCCAGGGACAGAGCGTGCTCGTGTGGGGCGCGACGGGTGGGATCGGTGCGTACGCGTGCCAGTACGTCATGAACGGCGGCGGCACGCCGGTCGGGGTCGTCTCGAGCGAGTCGCGTGCGGCACTGCTGCGCGACATGGGGGTCGAGGCCGTGATCGACCGCCGCGCCGAGGGCTACAAGTTCTGGAAGAGCGACACCGAGCAGGATCCGGCCGAGTGGCGCCGGCTCGGGAAGAAGATCCGCGAGCTCATCGGCCGCGACGTCGACATCGTCTTCGAGCACCCCGGGCGCTCGACCATGGGTGCGTCGGTCTTCGTCGCCAAGCGCGGCGGGATGATCATCACGTGCGCGGCCACCAGCGGCTTCATGATCGAGTACGACAACCGCTACCTCTGGATGAACCTCAAGACGCTGAAGGGCTGCCACTTCGCGAACTATCGCGAGGCCTGGGAGGCGAACCGCGCGGTGTGCGAGGGCAAGGTGCACCCGACGATCTCGCGCGTCTACACGCTCGCCGACGCGGGTCAGGCGGCGTACGCGGTGCACCACAACGAGGCGGAGGGCAAGCTCGGTGTGCTGTGCCTCGCGCCCGAGGAGGGCCTCGGCGTGACGGACGGCGAGATGCGCGAGCGCCTGCTCCCGCAGATCACGCGGTTCCGCCGCCACGAGGAGGCGCGCACCGCCGGGCGGTGATGACACCCGGCGGGCCGGTGCCGCTACGGTGCCCGGCCATGATCCGTCGTCCCTCGTTCTTCCTCGTCGCGGTCGGACTGACCGCGACGCTCGCGCTGACCGCGTGCGGCAGCAGCGGCTCGAGCCCCGGCGCCTCGGGCTCGACCACGTCGACGATCCCGGCCACGGCGTCGGCCGAGGGCAAGCCGTGCGTCGCGCTCGCCGACCCGGTCCCGAGTGGCGCGCCCGACGTACCGGTCGAGGTCGGGCCCGCCCCGGCCAAGCTCGTGGTCAGGGACCTCACGCCCGGGACCGGTGCCGAGGTGGTTGCCGGCACCACGATCACGGCCGACTACGTCGGTGTCAGCTGCTCGACCGGGAAGATCTTCGACGACTCCTACAGCCGCGGTCAGGCCGCGACCTTCTCGCTCGACGGGGTCATCCCGGGCTGGCAGCAGGGGCTGGTGGGGATGAAGGTCGGGGGCACCCGGCTGCTCGGCATCCCGCCGGATCTCGCCTACGGCGCCGACGGCCAGCCGCCGGTCATCGCGCCCTACGAGACGCTGTGGTTCGTGGTGCAGCTGCGAGACGTGACCGACGCCTCGGCCACCCCGCCGTCGAGCTAGCGGCATCCGGCACCCGCGTCGGTACGATCGTCGGATGCAACTCACCGAGATCGACCATGTCGCGATAGCGGTCGCGGACCTCGAGGCCGCCATCGCGTACTACCAGGACACCTTCGGCTGCACGGTCGCGCACCGGGAGGTGATCGAGTCCGACGGCGTGGAGGAGGCGCTCCTCAAGGTCGCGGACTCCTACGTGCAGCTGCTCACCCCCACGCGCGACGACTCGCCCGTCGCGAAGTACCTCGCGAACAAGGGTGAGGGCATCCACCACGTCGGCTACCGCGTCGACGACTGCGCGGAGGCGCTCGCACGCGTGAAGGCCGGCGGGCACCGGGTGATCGACGAGGCGCCGCGCCCCGGGAGCCGCGGCACCACCGTCGCCTTCGTGCACCCGAAGGAAGCATTCGGCACCCTGATCGAGCTCGTGCAGGAATAGCGCCGGCCCCGGTGCCCGCCGCCCGCGTCCGAGCCGACGGCCCGCCCGCCGGCCGGGACCCCGGCCCCGTCGCCCCGGTATCGTGTCCGCCTCGCAGCCGTGGAGGACCAGACATGACGAGCACCTCACCGGTGCCCCATCCGATCGAAGAGCGCATGGCGCAGCTCGACGCGCGCCGCGAGGAGGCGCTCCACGCCGGAAGTGAGCAGTCGGTCCAGCGCCAGCACGACCGCGGGAAGCTCACCGCCCGGGAGCGGATCGACCTGCTCGTCGACCCGGGCTCGTTCCACGAGCTCGACATGCTCGCCCGTCACCGCGCGCACGGCTTCGGCATCGAGAGCACCCGACCCCTCACCGACGGCGTGATCACCGGCTGGGGGACCGTCGACGGGCGCAAGGTGTTCCTCTTCGCGCAGGACTTCACGATCTTCGGCGGCGCGCTGGGCGAGGTCTTCGCCGAGAAGATCCACAAGGTCATGGATCTCGCGGCGAGCGTCGGCGCGCCCTTCGTCGGGCTGAACGACGGCGCGGGAGCCCGCATCCAGGAGGGCGTCGTCTCCCTCGCGAGCTACGGCGGCATCTTCTACCGGAACGTGCAGGCCAGCGGTGTGATCCCGCAGATCAGCGTGATCCTCGGCCCGTGCGCGGGCGGCGCGGTCTACTCGCCGGCGATGACGGACTTCATCTTCATGGTGAAGGGCACCTCCCACATGTTCATCACCGGCCCCGACGTCGTGAAGGCCGCCACCGGCCAGGACGTCACCCAGGAGGAGCTCGGCGGCGCGATGACGCACGCCTCGAAGTCGGGCGTCGCGACGTTCGCGTTCGACGACGAGGAGACGTGCCTGGAGCAGGTGCGCTACCTCCTCTCGTTCCTGCCGTCGAACAACCTCGAGGATCCGCCGTACTACGCGCCCGACGACGATCCCGAGCGTTCGTGCGACGGCATCATCGACCTCATGCCCGACGCGTCCAACAAGCCCTACGACATGAAGAAGATCATCGCCGAGGTCGTCGACGACGGCGAGTTCTTCGAGGTCAACCCGTTCTGGGCGATGAACATCGTGTGCGGCTTCGCGCGGGTCGACGGCCACGTGGTCGGCGTGGTGGGGAACCAGCCGCAGGTGCTCGCAGGGTGTCTCGACATCGAGGCGTCCGAGAAGGCGGCGCGGTTCGTGCGAACGTGCGACGCGTTCAACGTGCCGCTCGTGACCTTCGTCGACGTTCCCGGTTTCCTCCCCGGGACGAACCAGGAGCACGGCGGCATCATCCGCCACGGCGCCAAGCTCCTCTATGCGTACTGCGAGGCCACCGTCCCACGCGTGCAGATCATCACGCGCAAGGGCTACGGCGGCGCCTTCGTGGTCATGAACTCCAAGTCGATCGGCGCCGATCTCGCGTTCGCCTGGCCGTCGGCGGAGATCGCGGTGATGGACGCGAACGGCGCGGCCAACATCCTGCTGCGGCGCGAGCTCGCGAGCGCCGAGGACCCCGTCGCCCGCAAGGCCGAGTGGGACCAGGAGTACTCGGAGCGGTTCGCGAACCCGTACAACGCGGCCGAGCGCGGGTACGTCGACGACGTCATCGATCCGCGGGCGACCCGCACGGTGCTCGTCGGCGCGCTGGAGATGCTGCGGACGAAGAAGGAGCAGCTCCCGGCCCGCAAGCACGGGAACGTGCCGCTCTGATGTCGTCACCCTCGCCCCAGCTGCGCGTGATCGACGCCAACGCGTCTGCCGAGGAGGTCGCGGCGATCGTCGCGGCGGTCGGTGTGCTCGTCGGCGCGGGCCACGGACGCTGCGGTCGAGGCCGAGCCCGAGTCGCGCTGGGTGAGTGCCGCACGCCTGCAGGCGCGTCGCATGGGGCTCACTCGCGGCGACTGGCGACTCTCCGGACGCATCGGGCGGCGAGCGCGCGCGTGACCGGCCCGGTGCGCGACGCAGAGGTCGTCGCGGTGGACACCGACGCGGTGACGGTGGCGTTCGTGACCGACCCGCAGGTCTCGGTCACCACCGCCGTCGGCGACACGGAGGTCCGCTCCACGGGCCCGCATCACGTCGTCACCGCCGCGGCGCTCGCGCCCGACACCGAGTACCCGCTGGTCGTGGAGGGTCACGGCCCGCCGACCGACGAGCTGCCGGCCACGGTGCGCACGCTGGAGGAGCCGCCCGGCGCCCTCCTCGCCCGGCTCGCGACTGTCAACGACGTCCACTTCGGCGAGCAGGTCTGCGGGATGATCCACACCATCCCCGAGGAGGAGCTCGGTCCGTGGGTGCGGGCCGCGCCGGGCGAGGACCCGTACCCGGTGACCATGAACCGCCAGGCCGTGGCCGAGATCGCGACGTACGCGCCCGACGCCGTCGTGGCCAAGGGCGACCTCACGACGGTCGGCAGCGAGGAGGAGTACCAGACCTTCCTCGACACCTATTCGTGCTTCGGGCCCATCCTCCACCACGTCCGCGGCAACCACGACGCGATGCAGGATCCGGCGCTCGCGGTGCAGGGCGCGCCCTACGCCGTCGACGTCAACGGTGTGACGCTCGCGGTGCTCGACACCGTGCGGCCGACCCGGGCCGGCGGCCAGGTCACGCGCGATCAGCTCGGCTGGCTCGACGCGGTCGCGCGTGCGACGAGCGGTCCGGTGCTCGTGTTCGGCCACCACCAGATCTGGGACCTGCGCGCGCCGGAGCGCTCGACCGACTACTTCGGCATCGATCCGGACAGCAGCGAAGCGTTCGTCGCGGTCGTGGCCCGCCACGACAACATCGTGGGGTACTTCGCCGGCCACACCCACCGTCACCGGGTCCGGCGCTTCGCCGAGACGGGGCCGGTGCCCTTCGTCGAGATCGGCGCGGTGAAGGAGTACATGGGCGTCTGGGCCGAGTACCGGGTCCACGAGGGTGGGTACGTCCAGACGGTGCACCGGCTCCACAGCCCGGAGGCGCTGTCGTGGTCCGAGCGCACCCGCTTCCTCTACGGCGGGCTCTACCCCGCCTACTCCCGCGGCCTTCTGCCCCACCGCTCCTTCACCCACACCTTCTGACCCCGCCACCCCCGTTTTGCGCGCCCAAATCGGGGTCTGTACTCCCCGTTTTGCGCGCCCAAATCGGGGTGTGTACTCCCCGTTTTGCGCGTCGATTGGGGTGGGGGCAGGCGTGGCCGGGATGGTCGCAGGTGCCTCGTACCGTGCCGGACATGGACGAAACGGTCTCCGAGATCGCAGCGGGACAGCACGGCATCTTCACGCGGGGCCAGGCGCGCCGTGCGGGCCTGAGTGGGAGTGCCATCGCGTACCGCCTGGAGAAGGGTCGGTGGATCGCGATCACCAAGCGCGTCTACCGGATGGGAGGGACGCCCCGGACCGATCACGCCGACGTCATGGCGACGGTGCTGTCGGCCGGGCCCGAGGGCGTCGCCTCGGCGGAGACCGCCCTGGCGATGCACGGGGTCAGGGATTGCGTGATGCTGCCCGCCTCCGTGGTGGTCTGCCGCCGGCCGCATCGGCTGGCGTTGCCCGGAGTCAGCCAGACGTTCCTGCTGCCCGAGAGCCATCACACCGTCGTCGGCGGCATACCGGTCGCGACGCCGGCGCGGGCGCTCTTCGATCTCGCGGGCGCGGTCGGCGCCCGTCGGCTCGCCCGGGCGGTCGACGCGACGCTGGCGGCTCGAACCGTGACCGTCGCCGAGATCGACAGGGTCCTCGGTGACCTCGCGGAGCGCGGGCGATCAGGAACGACGAGACTGCGGGCCGTCATCGCGGAGCGCCTGGAGAGTTACACGGCCCCGACGACCGCGCTGGAGAGCCGTTTCCTCGAGCTGATGTCGGATCACGGCGTGCCGACGCCGGAACGGCAGGTGAACCTCGGCGGTCCACTCGGTTGGATCGGCACGGTGGACTTCGCCTGGCGGCACGAGCGGCTCGTGGTCGAGACCGACGGTGCCGCCTACCACGACAGCATCACCGACCGCGATCACGACGAGCGTCGGGACCGCGCGCTCGAGGTCGCCGGATGGACCGTCCTGCGGTTCAACTGGAACGACGTGACCAAGCGTCCGACGTCGGTGCTCCGGACGATCCGCCGTGCGCTCTCCCTCGCCGCCTGACCAATCGACGCGCAAAACGGCGACCACACCCCGATTCCGCGCGCAAAACGGCGACCACACCCCGATTTCCGCGCGCAAAGCGATGGGGTCAGTCGGTGAGGGGGCGGTAGGTGTCGGGGCGGCGGGTGCGCAGGAACGGGAAGAGGTCGAGCCAGTCGTCGCGCTGGTCGAGGTCGAGGTCGACGACGATCACGGCGTCCTCGTCGCGCGGCGCCTGGACGAGCACCCGGCCGTAGGGGTCCGAGACGAACGACGACCCGTAGAACGTGATCGTCGTGTCGCCGACGGTCTCGGTGCCGATCCGGTTCACCGCCACCATGAAGGTGCCGTTGGTGATGCCGTTCGCGCGGATCACCTGCTCCCACAGCGGCTCGGTGTCGAACCCGGGATGGTCGGGCTCGGAACCGATCGCGGTCGGGTAGACGAGGACCTGCGCGCCGGCCAGCGAGTACGCCCGGGCGAGCTCGGGGAACCACTGGTCCCAGCAGGTGGGGAACCCGAGCCGCGCCCCGCCGACGTCCACGATTGGGAAGCCGGTGTCGCCGGGTCGGAACCAGCGGTCCTCGTGGTAGCCCGCCGTCACCGGGATGTGCAGCTTGCGCGTCCGGGCGAGCAGCGTGCCGTCCGGCGCGACGAGCACCGCGGTGTTGAAGCCCAGGCCACCGTCGGGCGCGGCCTCGTAGAGCGAGCCGTGGACGGGGACGTCGTGGCGCGCCGCGAGGATCGCGAGGAACTGGTGGGTGGGACCGCCCGGCAGCGCCTCCGGCGCGACGCTCGTCGCCTCCTCGCTGATCGCGAAGTACGGCGAGAGCGTCAGCTCCTGGAGCAGGACGATCCGGGCGCCGGCGTCGACCGCGAGCTGCACGCCCGTCGCGAGCGCGCCACGGTGCTCGTCGGGATCCACGTGCCAGCTCGTCTGCACGGCGCCGATCCGCAGCGGTGCGCGCCGCGGCGCGTGCACGCGTGCGGGGGAGTCGGGAATCGAGCCGTGGACCACCTTCACGAGCCCGGCACCGTAGCTCCCTATCCTGGGCCGCCGTGCAGGCGCTCGACGGCATCCGCGTGATCGACATGGCGACGGTCATCGCCGCGCCCGGCGCGGCGCGCTACCTCGCCGACTTCGGGGCCGACGTGGTCAAGATCGAGCCGCCCGGAGGCGACGGGACGCGACGACTGGGCTGGACCGACCCCCGCGACGGCGTCTCGTACATGTGGAAGCTCGTGGCGCGCGGCAAGCGAGCGGCGGTGATCGACCTCAAGACCGACGCGGGGCTCGCGGACATGCGCCGGCTCGTGCACGGCGCCGATGTCCTGATCGAGAACCTCCGGCCCGGAGCGCTCGAGCGTCTCGGCCTCGATCCGACCGAGCTGCTCGCCGACAACCCCGGGCTCGTCGTGCTGCGGGTGAGCGGGTTCGGCCAGACCGGTCCCTACGCGCAGCGCCCCGGGTTCGCCACCATGGCCGAGGCCATGAGCGGCTTCGCCGCGATCAACGGCGAGCCCGACGGCGCACCGCTGCCGCCGCCGATCGCCCTCACCGACGAGGTGACCGCGCTGGTCGGCGCGTTCGCGGTGCTCGTCGCCCTCCGTCACCGCGACCGCACCGGTGAGGGCCAGGTCATCGACGTCAACCTCCTCGACACCATGCTCACGCTGATGGGACCGCTGCACAGCGCGTGGGCACATCTCGGCTACGAGCAGCCGCGGCTCGGCAGCGGCATCCCGTACTCGGTCCCGCGTGGCACCTACCGGTGTGCCGACGGGCGGTGGGTCGCCGTCTCCGCGTCCGCCGAGTCGGTGGCCGAGCGCCTGCTCGGGCTGCTCGGGGTCGCCGGCGACGACCGGTTCGCGACCTTCGAGAGCCGCGCCGAGCACCGGGCCGAGCTCGACGCCATCGTGGCGGGATGGATCGGCGCCCGGACCGTCGACGACGTGATCGCGACCTTCGAAGCGGCGCACGCGGCGATCGCACCCGTGTACTCGATCGCCGACGTCGCCGCGGACGAGCACGTCCGGGCGCGGGGCTCGCTGGTGGAGGTCGACGGCGTGACCATGCCGGGCCTGGTCGCTCGCCTGTCCCGGACGCCGGGCGAGATCCGCTGGGCGGGCCGGGCGCTGGGTGCCGACACCGCCGACGTCCTGGCCGAGAGCGGTGCGGCGACTGCTGCGGGGACCGATCCCGAGGGCCCGGCCGACGAGGTGCCGGACATCACGCATGCCGCCACCCCGCCCCCGGAGCCGTCGGGCATCTGATCGCCGACGGCGACCCTCCGGTTCTCCACACCGCGCGGGGGAAGACCCTGGGGACGACCTGTGGACGACCCGCCGCGGGTCTGGGGACATCGTTGTGGGCAATCCGCTCGGACCCGCGCCGGCACCGCCGGATTGGCTCGATCTGCCAGGACCCCGGAACTCGCCCCCGATTTCCCCAACGTTCTCCCCAGGCAGTCCCCCGGTTGTCCCCAGTCGGGGTTCGGTCGTCCCCAGGCGCCTGTGGTTCGCGGTGGGGGAAACCGCCGGCCGGCCCTGGCCAGGCGCCCGGGGGTGCGCTACGAATGGCGCCTTTCCGGACGAGGGGGGATCCGTGACCTGGACCGACGAGGACATCGCGGCGGCGATCACCGGGCAGACCGTCGCCAGCCTGTTCCGGGACACCGTGGCGTCCCGGCGCGACCAGGTCGCCCTGCGGGCGAAGTCCGGGGACGGGTGGCGGGAGCTGACCTACGGCGAATACGCGGATCGGGCGTGCCGCCTGGCGGCCGGGCTGGCCGGCCTCGGGGTCCGCCGGGGCGACCGCGTCGTGCTCATGATCCGGAACCGGCCGGAGTTCCACGTCGCCGACATCGCCGTGGTCCTCCTCGGGGCGACGCCGATCTCGATCTACAACTCCTCCTCCGAGGACCAGGTCCGCTATCTCACGGCGCACTGTGGCGCGAGCGTCGCGATCGTCGAGGACGAGGGCTTCCTCCGCCGGATCCAGTCGGTGCGCCCGGATCTCGCGGCGCTGCGGGAGGTGGTGGTCATCGAGCCTCCCGCCGACGGGCTGCCCGCCGACGTGCGAGGGTGGAAGGACCTGCTCGCCACGGAGCCTGGCGATCTCGCCGACCTCGCGACCAACGCCCGACCGTCGGACCTCGCGACGGTCATCTACACCTCGGGGACGACCGGGCCACCGAAGGGCGTGATGCTCGACCACGCGAACGTGGCATGGGCGCTGAAGTCGGTGGACGTGCTCACGCGCGACGTCGATCTCGACCCGCTCGGCTCGTGTCGTACCTCCCGATGGCGCACGTGGCCGAGCGGAACGTCTCGCACTACCTCGCCCTCGCGTTCGGCTACGAGGTCACGACGTGCCCGGAGCCCGGTGCCGTCGCGCAGTACCTGCCGGAGGTCCGTCCGCAGGTCTTCTTCGCCGTCCCGCGCGTGTGGGAGAAGATCCACGCCGGGGTCATGGCGATGGCGGACTCGGACGCCGAGCGCCGCGCCCAGCTCGACGCCGCCCTCGCGATCGGCCTCCGCGCCGCCGACTGCCGGGCCCGCGGCGAGGACCTCCCGGCCGCGCTCGCGGGCCCCTTTGCGGAGGCGGACGCCGCGCTCGGTGCGGTGCGCGCGATCCTCGGCCTGGATCAGTGCATCGTCGCCTTCAGCGGCGCGGCACCCCTGTCGGTCGAGATCTTCGACTTCTTCCGCGGGCTCGGCGTCCCGCTCTCGGAGGTCTACGGCATGAGCGAGACGAGCGGACTCATGACCTGGGATCCGTTCGCGGTCCGCGCCGGGACCGTCGGGCGGGCGGTCCCGGGCGCCGAGATCGCGCTCGCCGAGGACGGCGAGGTCCTGACCGCGGGGGCCAGGTCTTCCGGGGCTACCTCGACGACCCGGAGAAGACGGCCGAGACCTTCGACGAGGACGGGTGGCTGCACTCGGGCGACATCGGGGTGCTCGACGACGACGGCTACCTGCGCATCGTCGACCGCAAGAAGGAGCTGATCATCACCGCCGGCGGGAAGAACATCTCGCCGGCGAACCTGGAGTCCGCGCTCAAGGGCCAGTCACTGATCGGCCAGGCCTGCGTGATCGGCGATCAGCGCCCGTTCATGAGCGCGCTGGTGGTGCTCGATGCCGAGGTCGCGCCCGTGTGGGCGAAGGCGCACGGCATCGAGGCGACCAGCCTGGCCGAGCTCGCCGACCACGCCGACGTTCGCGACGAGGTCCAGCGGGAGGTCGACGCCGCGATGGCCTCGTTCAACAACGCCGAGCGGGTGAAGAAGGTCGTGATCCTGCACGAGGAATGGCTCCCCGACTCCGAGGAGCTCACGCCCACCAGCAAGCTGAAGCGTCGCGGGATCCACGCCAAGTACTCGCGCGAGATCGAGGGCGTCTACCGCTGAGTGGGGCGTCAGTCGCCGGACGCGACCTCGAGCCGGTCCCGGCCCTGGGCGCGCGCGGTGTCGAGGGCGCGGGCCGCGCGCTCCATCAGCTCGGGCGCGGTGAGCGCGTGGGTGGGGTAGCAGGCGATCCCCGCCGACACGGTGAGCGTGTCGCCGAGCTCGTTCTGGTGGAGCGAGCCCCGGATCCGCTCGGCGGCCCAGACCGCGCCGGCCTCGCTCGTGTCCTCGAGGATCGCCGCGGCCATCGTGTGGCCGATGCGACACGCCGCGTCCGACTCGCGCAGGGTCGTGGTGATCACCGCGCCGAGTGAGGCGATCGCGCGGTCGCACTCCTCGTTCGTCGCGTCGGCGAGCCCGTCGACCTCGAACTTGATGATCGAGATCGGCTGGAGCTGCCGTCGAGCGGCGGCGACCCGCTTCTGGACGAGGACGGTGAAGTGCTGCTCGTCGAGCAGCCCCGAGACGGTGTCCATGATGGCCTCCGTGGTGTCGGTGCGGGCGAGTGCGAGGACCTCGCGGCGCGAGGCCGTCGCCTCCTCGGCGAAGATGGCGGCGAGGGCGTCGAGCTCCCGGCGCATCTCGGCCCGCTCCGCCCCGAGCTCGGTGACCTGCGCACCGAGGGTGCCGAGACGGGCCGCGATGGCGGCGCCGACGATCGACGCGAGGAACCCGAAGGCGCCGGCGGCGATGGCGAGCTCACGACTGTCGAGGACGGCCGCGAGGACACCACAGGACAGGGCGGCGAATCCGGCCGCGAGGGAGCTGGCGAGAAGCCGATCCTTCACGACTGCTCCATCGGCGCGTCGGGCGCGCTAGTGGAGGCTTTTCGCTCGTTCCCGCCGATATCCGGCCGCCAGACCGGCCACGTCCCTCATGATGGCGGCCAGCTCGTAGTCCTTGGGCGTGTAGACCCGGGCGATTCCCGCGGCCTCGAGCGTGCGGGCGTCCTCGGGCGGGATGATGCCCCCGACGACGACGGGCGCGTCCACCCCGACCTCCCGGAGCCGGCGGACGGTCTCGGGGACCAGCTCGAGGTGCGATCCGGAGAGGATCGAGAGCCCGATCACGTCGACGTCCTCGTCCCGGGCGGCGGCCGCGATCTGGTCCGGCGTGAGCCGGATCCCCTGGTACACGACCTCCATGCCGGCGTCGCGCGCCGCGACCGCGATCTGCTCCGCACCGTTCGAATGGCCGTCGAGGCCGGGCTTGCCGACCAGGATCCGCAGCGGCCCGCCCAGCTCCTCGGTGTCGGCGCGCACCTGCTCGCGGACGGCGATCATGCCGTCGCCGGCAGACGCCGCGACGCCGCTCACGCCCGTGGGGGCGCGGTACTCGCCGAACACCTCCCGCAGCGCGCCGGCCCATTCGCCGACGGTGCCGCCCGCGCGGGCGAGCTCGATCGTCGCCTCCATGAGGTTGTCGTCGGTCGCCGCGACCTGCCGGACGGTGTCGAGCGCGCGCTCGACGAGGGCGCCGTCCCGCCTGGACCGCCACTGCTCGAGGCGCGCGAGCTGCTCGCGCTCCGCTTCCGGATCGAGCCGGAGGATGTGTCCCTCACCCTCGGCGGTGAGCGGTGAGGGCTCGGTCTCGGTGAAGCAGTTCACGCCGACGACCTTCCGCGTGCCCGCCTCGATCGCGCGCACCCGCTCCGCGTTCGACTGGACGAGCCGACCCTTGACCTCGTCGATCATGGAGAAGGCGCCGCCGCCGTCGAGCACCCAGTCGAGCTCGGTCGTCGCGGCGGCGACGAGCTCCTCGACCTTCTCGGTCACGACCTTCGAGCCCTCGAAGAGATCGCCGTACTCGAGCAGGTCGCTCTCGTAGGCGAGCACCTGTTGCATCCGCAGGGACCACTGCTGGTCCCACGGGCGCGGCAGTCCGAGCGCCTCGTTCCAGCACGGGAGCTGGATCGCCCGGGCCCGTGCGTCACGCGACAACGTCACACCGAGCATCTCGAGCACGATGCGCTGCACGTTGTTCTCCGGCTGCGCCTCGGTGAGGCCGAGGGAGTTGACCTGCACGCCGTACCGGAACCGGCGGAGCTTCTCGTCGGTGACGCCGTAGCGCTCGGCGCAGATTCGGTCCCACATCCGGGTGAACGCGCGCATCTTGCACATCTCCTCGACGAAGCGCGTCCCGACGTCGATGAAGAAGGAGATCCTGCCGACGACCTCGGGGAAGTCGTCCGGCGCGACCTGGCCCGATTCCCGGACCGCGTCGAGCACGCCGACCGCGGTCGCGAGCCCGTACGCCAGCTCCTGCACCGGCGTCGCGCCGGCCTCCTGGAGGTGGTACGGGCAGACGTTGATCGGGTTCCACTTGGGGATGTTGCGCACCGTGTACGTGATGAGGTCCACGGTCAGGCGGCGGCTCGGGCCGGGACCGAAGATGAAGGTGCCGCGCGAGAGGTACTCCTTGACGATGTCGTTCTGGGTGGTGCCCGACAGCGCGGCGCGCGGGACGCCCTGCTCGTCGGCCAGCGCGATGTAGAGCGCGAGCAACCACATCGCGGTGGCGTTGATCGTCATGGACGTGTTCATCTCGTCGAGCGGGATCTGCTCGAAGAGGGTGCGCATGTCGCCGAGGTGCGCCACCGGAACACCGACCTTGCCCACCTCGCCACGGGCCAGCACGTGGTCGGCGTCGTAGCCGGTCTGGGTCGGCAGGTCGAAGGCCACCGACAGCCCGGTCTGGCCCTTCGCCAGGTTCGACCGGTAGAGCTCGTTCGAGGCGCGGGCCGAGGAGTGTCCGGAGTACGTGCGCATCAGCCAGGGGCGATCGGTCACGGGGCCATTCTCCCCCGTGCCGGCGCGAGGTGTCACAACGAGCGGCGCGCGCTCACCGGATCAGTACTCGTAGAAGCCCTGCTTGGACTTCCGGCCGTAGCGCTCGGCGCTCACCATGCGCCGCAGCAGCGGCGCGGGGGCGTAGTTGGGGTCCTTGAACTCGGTGTAGAGGGCCTCGAGGATCGAGAGGCTCGTGTCGAGTCCGACCAGGTCCAGGAGGGCGAGCGGCCCCATCGGGAAGTTGCAGCCGCCCTGCATCGCCGCGTCGATGTCCTCGCGGCTGGCGACGCCGGCGTCGTAGAGCTTCACCGCGTTGTTGAGGTAGGGGAACAGGAGGGCGTTCACGATGAAGCCCGCCTGGTCCCTGACCTCGACCGGGCTCTTGCCACAGGCCTCCGCGAACGCGCGCGTGGTCGCGATCGTCTCGTCGCTCGTGGTGATGGACCGGACCAGCTCGACGAGCGGCATCATCGGCGCGGGGTTGAAGAAGTGGACGCCGCACACGAGCTCGGGGCGGCCGGTCTCCATCGCCATCTCGACCACGGGGAGGGTCGACGTGTTCGTCGCCAGGATCCCCCCGTCCTTGACGATGCGGTCCAGCTCGCTGAAGAGGTGCTTCTTGGTGGGCAGGTCCTCGACGATGGACTCGACCACGAGGTCGCAGTCGGCGAGCGCGCCGAGATCCGAGACCGCGTCGACCCGTCCGAGCACCGCGGTGCGCTCGGCGTCCTCGAGCTTGCCGCGGTCCACCTGCTTGGCGAGCGACTTCTCGAGCCCCGCGATCATCGCATCGGCGGTGCTCTGGGCCCGGCTCCGCAGGACGACGTCGCAGCCGGCTTTGGCCGCGACCTCGGCGATCCCGCTCCCCATGATCCCAGACCCGACGATTCCGATCCGTTGCACCATTGCTCCGCTCCCCGTCGTGGAAAGCGCGCAGGTTAGTGAGCGGCCGGTCCGTTTCGCCAAGGGGAGCCCCGCATAGTGTGCGCCCGGTATGGCGAATCGTCAGGCGGCTTCGGGGACCCTCGCGCTCATCGGTGGCGGCGAGTGGGGTGAGCACCACCAGACGCTCGACCGACGGTTGCTGGGACTCGCCGGCACCACCGAGATCCTCGTCCTGCCGACCGCGGCGGCGTTCGAGCACCCCGAGCGGGTGGCGGACGTCGCGGCGCGCCACTTCGAGCCGCTCGGCGTCACGGTCCGTACGCTCGAGGTGCTGCACCGGCGTGACGCCGAGGACGCCGACACCGCGGCCGTGGTGGAGCAGGCTCGGTTCGTGTATCTGGCCGACGGGTCGCCGATGCACCTGCGCTCGGTGCTCAAGTCCTCGCCGCTGTTCGACGCGATGCTCGCGGCCTACCGCAACGGCGCGGTGATCGCGGCGTCGGGCGCCGGCGCCACCGTGCTGTGCGATCCCATGGTGGACCCGCGCGGTGGTGCGTACACGGTCGGCCTCGGGTTCGTCGCGGGGGTCGCGGTGTTCCCGTACCACGGCAGCGCGGCCGACCACCTCCGGCAGCGGTCGGTGGAGCTGCGACCGCGCGAGGCGGTGCTCGTGGGGATCGACGAGGAGACCGCGCTCGTGCGCGAGCCCGGGCCGTCGTGGTCGGTCGCCGGCGCGGGTCAGGTCACGATCTACGCGGCCGACGGCACCACGACCTACGCCGACGGCGCGACGGGTCTCGCCCTGCCCTGACCGCGCCCGCCGGCCCGCCCGGCGCGGGGCTCACGGCGTGCTGCTGCTGCTCGTGCTCGCCGGCACCGTGGTGGTCGTGGTCGGTGCGGTGGTCGTGGTCGAGCCGAGGACCGTGCCGTTCTCGCGGATCGTCACCTTGATGATCGTGACCTTCTTGGTCGGCGCGCCGTCCCCGCTCGACGGGGCCAGCTTCTCGATCTTCTGGGCGTTCGCGAGCCCCGCGGTCACGATGCCGAACCGCGCGTAGTCGTTGGGCAGCGTCGCCCCACCGGATCCGGTGACGATGAAGAACTGCGATCCGAACGTGCCGGCGGGGTCGGAGCCGCCCTTGGCCGCGGCCAGCGAGCCGATCGGGTAGTGGTCGGTCGGCACCTCGCCCTCGACCGTGTAGCCGGGACCGCCGGAGCCGTCGCCCTTGGGATCGCCGCCCTGGATGACGAAGTTCTTCGCGGCGCGGTGGATGGTCAGACCGTCGTAGAAGCGGTTCCGGGCGAGGAACACGAAGTTGTTCGTCGCGACGGGCGCGGTCGCGGCGTCGAGGTCCATGGTGACGGTGCCCTCGCTCGTCTTCATGGTCGCGGTGTACTTCGCCGTCGTGTCGATCGTCATGGGCGGCGGCGCCGCGAACGTGCGCGTCGGGGCCTTCGGCGCCGACTTCTTGGTGTCCGAGCTGCTCCCGCCGTTGACCAGCGAGATGATCACGGCGATCACGACGATCGGTGCGAGCAGGAGGAGGAGCGTGCGCAGCGTCTTCATCTGACGCTGACGCTTCAGCATCCGCTCGCGCTCGACCCGGGCGAGCTCGCGGTTCTGCTTCTGTCGTTCGCGTTTGGCTGCCTTGGACACGGCGGCGGAGTCTAGGAGGTGGGAACCGTGTGGTTCGGAGCAGGTGCCACGTAGGTCCGGCACGGCTGTGAGCGCAGCGACGGGCAGGCCGCCGCGGTCGGGCCGAGGTCGGGCCCGCTCACGATCGGCAGCACGAGGCGCGACGGGCGGTCGTCGTCGTGCGCGATCAGGTCGACGACGTTGCCGCCGGTCTCGGCCGTGCCGAACGCCCATTCCGGACGATCGCCGCCGGGCGCCTGGATGGTCAGCCGGATCCGGCTCCCGGCGCGGAACTGGTGCGCGAACGGGAACAGGGCGATCCGCGCCGACACGAAGTGGCCCGGCGTGATGTCGTGCATGTCCTTCAACTCGTCGCTGTGGACGGGGTTGAGCGCGGTGGAGCGCGCGGCGTCGAGCTTGCGGTGGCTGAGCTTGAGCCACCCGTTCTGCACGTAGCGCTCCTGACCGTTCGGCAGGACCTCGCTGAGCGTCACCTGCAGGTCGCTGTCGGGTGCGTTCGACTTGACCCACAGGTCCACGCTGCCGGTGCCCGCCATCGAGAGCGTCCGCGGCAGCACGTGCGTCACGTAGGACAGCGAGGCGCCGTCCACCACCGGCTGCCAGTCGTACGTCGGCGTCGCGGCCCAGATGTTCCCGCCCTGGAAGTCGGTGCGGGGCCGGAGCGTCGGGTCGGGCCGGAACTCGTCCGCGCCCTCGTGGTCGACGCCCGGCTTCTTGCGCAGCCGCCCGTTCGAGCGGAGGTGCCAGGTGCGGGCGCGGGTGCCGGGGATCGGCCACGCCGAGTAGCTCGTCTGCGCGCGGGGCACGAGCGTTCCCGGCGCCAGACCCTCGGCGTTCCCGGTCTCCCAGAGGATCTTCACGGGCTGCTCGGCCGAGTACTGCGCGAGCGCCTGCTCGTAGGTCGCGCCGGTGAAGCGGTCGGGGGGCATGACCTGGCCCGGGACTCCGGTGATCGTGCTCCAGAGCACGGGAGCGAACGCCCGCACCGCCGCCGAGACGCGGGGCGTGCGGTGCCCGACGTACAGGTCGAGGAACTCGAGCGCGTCGAACGCGACCTGCGGGTCGAGCGACTCGGTGTGGACGCCGTTCTGGCCCTCGGCGCGCACGAGGACGTCCGGCGCGAAGCGGTCGAGCATGTTGGCCCAGTGGCCGCCGGTCTGCTCGTCCTGCCATGCGCCGGCGATGAACACCTTGGCGCGGATCCGGTCGACGAACGCGGCCGGCGCGAGCGAGTCGCTGCCGTTCGGGAAGTCGTAGGTGAACTCGGGATCGAGCGTCGGCGACGGGTTCGGGTGCTGGTTGATCTGGTCGAGCAGGTCGACGTTCTGACCCCGCAGGAGCATGTTGTCGGCGCAGGTCGTGTCGCCGCCCGCGATCCGGTCCTCGACCCAGCCCGGGGCGCTCGGGTTCGGCCACTTGTTCTGGTCGACCCGCTCCTGGGCCCAGCTCAGCGCGAAGCCGTTGTTGAAGATACCGCCCGGGTACAGCGTGCCGCGCCAGGTGTCGTCGATCACCGAGACCGGCGTGATCGCGTCGAGGTGCGGGGGCCGGGTGCGGGCGACGAACAGCTGGCTGATCCCGGCGTAGGAGATGCCGACCATGCCGACGTGACCGTCGGACCACGGCTGCGCGGCGATCGTCTCGATCGCGTCGTACCCGTCCAGCGCCTGGAGGTTCTCGAAGTAGTTGAAGGCACCGCCCGAGCAGCCCGAGCCGCGGATGTTCACACCGACCCACGCGTAGCCGTTCGACGGGAGCATCAGCTTGTACTGGGGCTGGCCCGTGGTCGGGCTCGACGGGTCGTATCCCGAGTACTCCATCACGGTCGGGTAGGGACCGTCCTCGGGCGGGCCCGGCAGCACGACCTGGACGGAGAGCTGCGTGCCGTCCCGGGTGGTCAGGTAGCCGTATCCGGAGTTGCCGCCGAGGTTGCTCACGTCGAGGCGCTGGCCCGAGTAGAGGGACTGCGGCGGTGTCGCGTCCGGGTCGAGCACGGTGACGGGGCCGGCGACGCTGGTCTGGCCCCCGTCGGTGATCAGCACCCGGTAGCCCGTGCGCGCCGGCAGGTTGTGGAAGTTGTAGCTGCCGAGGCCGTCGACGGTCCCGGTCTGGACGACGGAGTGCTTGCGCACCACCGAGAGCGTCGCCCCGGGGGCTGCGTGCAGCACCGCGATCTGGTGCACGCTCCCGCGCACGACCACGCCGGCCGCCACCGGCGTGACGACGTCGGTGCGGTGGTGGGAGTCGGCGCCGGCGACCACGCCGGTCGCCGGGATCGCCAGTGCCACGACGATCGGGATCACGAGCCAACGAGCGATGCGCACCAACAGCCTCCCAGCAGCGAAGTGGGCATTGTGGCAGAAATCCGGCGGTCGGTCGGACGCCCGCCCGCGTCGTCGGCGCCCGAGAACCGCACGGACGGCGAGTACCCTCGGCCCCTGTGGCGCTGATCGTGCAGAAGTTCGGCGGGACGTCCGTCGCCGACCCCGATCGGATCCGGGCGGTCGCGGACCACATCGTGCGAACCCAGCGGGCCGGCAACCAGGTGGTCGTGGCGGTCTCGGCCATGGGCAAGACCACCGACGACCTCGTCCGTCTCGCCCACGACGTGTCGGGCAACCCCCACGGGCGTGAGCTCGACATGCTGCTCACCGCCGGGGAGCGCATCTCGATGGCGCTGCTGTGCATGGCGATCATCGATCTGGGCGAGCACGCCGTCAGCTTCACCGGCTCCCAGGCCGGGATCGTGACCGACACCGCGCACGGCAGGGCCAAGATCCTCGAGATCAAGGGCGACCGGATCCGCGAGACGCTGGCCGCGGGGGCCGTGGCGGTGGTCGCGGGCTTCCAGGGGATCTCCACCGACAAGGCCATCACCACCCTCGGCCGGGGTGGCTCGGACACCACCGCGGTGGCGCTCGCCGCCTCGCTCGGCGCCGAGGTCTGCGAGATCTACACCGACGTCTCGGGTGTGTTCAGCGCCGATCCCCGGATCGTGCCCGAGGCCCGCAAGCTCGCTCGCGTGTCCTTCGAGGAGATGCTGGAGATGGCCGCGACCGGCGGGCGGGTGCTCGCGCTGCGGTCGGTCGAGTTCGCCCGGAACTACCGGGTACCGGTGCACGTCCGCTCCTCCTTCACGTGGGAGCCCGGCACCTGGGTCGTCGAGGAGGACCCCACCATGGAGCACGCCATCATCTCGGGGGTCACCCACGACACGTCCGAGGCCAAGGTCACCATCGCCCAGGTGGCGGACCGGCCCGGCGTCGCCGCGTCGTTGTTCCGCGCGCTCGCGGACGAGGCGGTGAACGTCGACATGATCGTGCAGAACGTCTCGACCGCGGGGCACACCGACATCTCGTTCACGGTCCCGAAGGACGACCTGCATCGCGCGCTCGCCGTGATGGAGAAGGTCGCGGCCGACATCGAGGCAACCGGCGTCACCCACGACTCGGACGTCGCCCGCGTGAGCCTGGTCGGTGCGGGCATGCGGACCAACCCCGGGGTCGCGGCGACGATGTTCCAGGTCCTCGCGAACGAGGGTGTCAACATCGAGATGATCAGCACCTCGTCGATCCGGATCTCGTGCGTCGTCCCCGCGGCCGATGTGGAGAAGGCGGTGCGGGCGCTCCACGCGGCGTTCGAGCTGCAAAACGCTTGAAGCCGGGCGCCGCCCGGTCGATACCCTCGCGGGCGGTCCGCACCGGAGGAGAGCGCAGTCGTGACGGTTGATGTCGGCGTCATCGGAGCCACGGGGCTCGTCGGCCAGGAGATGCTCCGCATCCTCGAGGAGCGGTCGTTCCCCGTCGGCACGCTGCGGGCCTACGCGTCGCCGCGCTCGGAGGGCCGGGCGCTCGCGTTCGACGGTGGCACCGTCACGTGCGAGGTGCTGCGCGAGCGATGCTTCGACGGTCTCGACCTCGTGATCGTGGACGTCGACGATCCGCTCGCGCTCGAATGGGCGCCGCGGGCCGTGGCCGCCGGCGCGCGCGTCGTGGACAACTCGGCGGCGTTCCGCATGGACGACGACGTCCCCCTCGTGGTCGCCGAGGTGAACCCGGAGGATCTCGCCCACCTGCCCCGCGGGATCGCCTCGTGTCCCAACTGCACGACGATGGTGCTCGTCACCGCGCTCGCGCCGCTGCAGACGCGCGGCCGGGATCGAGCGTCTCGTCGTGTCCACCTACCAGTCGGTCTCCGGCGCCGGGGTCCCCGGGATCGCGGAGCTCGACGCTCAGTGGAACAAGTTCGCGGGCGATGCCGGGTCGCTGCGCCGGGCGGCGACCATCGACGGCTTCATCGTGCCGGGCGAGGTGTGGCCCAAGCCCATCGCGGGCAATGTGATCCCGCTCGCGGGATCGGTGAAGGACGCGGGGTACACGAGCGAGGAGTGGAAGCTCGTGCACGAGAGCCGCAAGATCCTGCACAACCCCACGATGCGCGTCACCGCCACGTGCGTCCGGGTGCCGGTGTACGTCGGCCACGCGATGACCGCGAACGTCCAGCTCCGCGATCCCATGTCGCGCGCGCGGGCCGTCGAGCTGCTCGCGTCCGCACCGGGTGTGCGTGCTCGTCGACGACGGCGCCGGTGCGCCGACCCCGCTCGAGGGGGCGGGCATCGACCCGGTGCTCGTCGGCCGGTTGCGCGAGGACCCGAGCCAGGCGAACACGCTCGACCTCTGGGTGACCGGCGACAACCTCCGCAAGGGCGCGGCGCTCAATGCGGTGCAGATGGCCGAGGTCCTCACCGCCTGACGTCCGGTCGTCGCGGGCGCGGCGGCAGTGTCGGTGTGGTCAGGCGCTCGCGCGCCACGCGACGTCGCGGCACGCGGCGAGCATCGGCGGAGCGAACGCAGCGCGGGCACAGGCGAAGTGCCCTTCCTCGTGGTCGACCACCCGGGCGCGCGGGATCCGTGTCACGAGCTCGGTTTGCGCCGCCGGGTCCACGAGACGGTCGCGGTTCGTGCGCAGCACCGTGGTGGGAACGTCGATGTCGGCGATCCAGCCGCGTGCGTCGTAGCGCCCGATGCTGCGCGCCGCCTCGGTCAGCATGCGGACGTCGTGCCGGCGCATCTCGTCGGAGGCCCACTCGAGGAAGCCCGCCGGCCGGTGCGCGCGCACCCGGCGCAGCAGGTTCGCGCCGGCGGCCGGGACGGCGGCCAGCTGGCCCGTGGCCCGAGCCAGGGCCGCGATCGTCGCCAGGTACGCGTCGCTCAGCGGCCGGGCGCCGACGTCGAACTGCGGTGCGGTCGCGCACAGGACGAGGCCGGCGACCTTCTCGGGGTGGCGGTGCCAGAGGAGCTGGGCGACAGGACCACCCATGGAGTACCCGGCGGCCAGCACCGGGCCCGAGCCGAGGGTGTCGATGAGCGCCGCGACGTCGTCGGCGCAGTCGGCGAGGCGCACGTGCCGGCGGGAGCGCAACCCGCGGGCGTGGCCGCGCAGGTCGGGCGCGACGACGTGGAACTCGTGGCCGAGGGCCTCGAAGGTTCGGAACCAGTTGAGCCCCCCGCTCGCCATGAACCCGTGGAGCAGGACGAGGGTCGGGGCACCGGCGGGGCCGGCCAGCTCACGGACGAAGGTGGTGCCGCGTCCGGGGAGCTCGACCCGGCGGCCGAGCGGGACGGCGGGGCCGACGCGTCCGTCGGCCCGCACGACCGACGGCGGCACGCGGTCGCCGACCACGAGTCGCACGAGATCCGTTGTGGTGATCGCCATGAGCCCCCCGAGCCACGCGAACAGGTCAATTCTGCCACGGATCGAGTGGCGTCGAAACCTTCCCGCGGCCGGAGCGCCTTCCGGGGCCCGGGGGCGACTGAATAGTCTCCGCCCCCATGGGAGAGATGGTGGAGTTCGCGAGCAACGGATCGACGGTCGGCGGCTACCTCGCCCGGCCCGCAGGCGGCACCGGACCCGGGGTTCTCGTGATCCAGGAGTGGTGGGGGCTGAGCCCGGACCTCGAGCGCACGACCGACCGGCTCGCCGAGGCCGGGTTCACGGCCCTGGCGCCCGATCTGTTCCGGGGCGAGGTCGCCAACCACGACGAGATGGACCGCGCCGCGCGCCTCATGACCGAGCTCCCGCCCGATCGTGCCGCGCGCGACATGAGTGGAGCCGTCGACTTCCTGCTCGAGGACCCGGGCGCGACGGGCGAGAGCATCGGCGTCGTCGGCTTCTGCATGGGTGGGATGCTGGCGTGGCTCATCGCCGCGAACCGCGCCGACGCGGTGAAGGCCGTGGTGCCCTTCTACGGGTTCCCGTCCGGCGCCGGCGAGCCCGACTGGTCGGCGATGACGTGCACGGTGCGCGGCCACATGGCCGAGCACGACGACTTCTTCGGTCCCGACGCCGCACGGGCGCTCGAGGCCAAGTTGCAGGGGCTCGGGAAGGACGTGCAGCTCACCGTGCACGCGGGCACCGGGCACGCCTTCATGGGACCGCACAACGCGCTCGGGACGCTGGACGAGGGTCTGGCCGAGCGCATCTGGCCCGAGGTCTTCGCGTTCCTCCACGCCGAGCTCGGCTGACGCCGGGCGGGCCCGACGCCGCCGTCACCAGGTCCGACGCAGCGGCATCCCGCTCGCACCGGCCGCGGTGCGCCGGACTCCGAGCACCTGGTGGACGGCGATGTCGCCCTCCTCGAAACCCACGACCGACCCGGCCATGTAGGCGCGCCACACGCGCGCGCGGCCTTCTCCGACCTCCCGGACCGCCGCGTCCCAGTGGTGCTCGAGCGCGTCGATCCATGCCCGCAACGTGAGCGCGTAGTGCTCGCGGAGCGACTCGACGTCGCGCACCTCGAATCCTGCCGCCTCCATCGCGCGGGTCACGTCGGCGACGTCGAGCAGCTCGCCGTCGGGGAACACGTAGCGACCGATGAAGCTCCGCGGGGAGAGCTTCGAGCCCCCCGGCTTGGAGATCGCGTGGTTCAGCAGCCGCCCACCGGGCACGAGCAGCGTCGCGCAGCGTCCGGAAGTACTCGGTCGTGCGCTCGGACCCGACGTGCTCGAACATCCCGATCGACGAGATCACGTCGAACGTCTCACCGCGCAGCTCGCGGTAGTCCTGGAGCCGGATGTCGACGCGAGCGTCGAGGCCGGCCTCCTTCACCCGGTCGGTGGCTCGCGCGAACTGCTGCTCGCTGATCGTGATGCCGACCGACGCGGGCGCCGTACTCCGCAGCCGCGTGCATTGCCATCGTGCCCCACCCGCAGCCGACGTCGAGCAGGCGGATGTCGTGCCGACCGTCGAGGCCGAGCTTGCGGCAGACGAGATCGTGCTTCGCGGTCTGCGCCGCGTCGATGTCGGTCACGTCGCCGCCCCACCGCGCGCAGGAGTACGTCATCGTCGGACCGAGCATCATGCGGTAGAACGTCGTTGCCGACGTCGTAGTGATGGGAGACCGCATGTGAGTCGCGTCGCTGGGTGTGCCGTCGGCCCCGCAGGCGCACCTCCTCGGGCGGAGGAGGCGGCGGGGGTCCGATGGCGTCGAGCGCGACGGCGGCGACGCGCGCCGCGCGCCCGACCAGCTGCGCGCGCTTGCGCCCGGTGGGTTGTGGGATCCGCAATGCCCGGAGGGTCTCGATGACGTCGCCGTCGAGGTCGGCGTCGCCGGCAACGTAGGCGCGCCCGAGACCGAGCTCGTCGGGCGCCCAGAGCAGCCGGCGGAGTGCGACCGGCGAACACAGCCGCACGGTCGGGCCCCCCGTGGTCGCGGACTCGATGCGGCTGCCGTCCCAGAGCTCGAAGGCCACGGGCGGCGGACCGTCGAAGACCAACTCGGTGAGCGACGCGAGGGCCGCGGCGGCCGACGGCGCCGCCGCCGACGCGGCCGGTGTGGATACGGACAACGGTGGCGTGGTCATGCCCACCTCCTGCTCCAGAGGTTCCGTGACCGGTTGTACCAAATCTCGCCGCGTCCCGCTATGGCGTCCCGGGCCTCGCCGGGTCGTCCGCTCGGTGGTGAAGGACTCCCGCAGGGCGACCGAGGGTGTTCCCGGTCAGTGCCCGTTCAACGCGGCGATGAAGGTCAGCACCGAGAATCCGAGCCGTTGCGCATCCTCGTCGTTCTCCACCCACCGGGCCTTGACCGTGTCGAGCATCGCGAGCTTGCTCGCGGGGAACGTGACCGTCTGGACGACGGTCCCGGTGGGTGGCGGCAGCACGATCGGCGTGGGTTGGGGCTGCGGATCCACCGCGTTGAGGAACGCGAGCACCTGGATCCCGAACTGCACGAGGCCCTGGCGCGTGCCCTGCGAGTAGTAGGTCACGAGCTGATCGATGCGGGCGCTCTCCTCGGCCGTCCAGTGCACGGTCACCACGCGCGGTCCGACGTCGAACACGAAGATCGCGTGGTTCATCGGATCGTTCGACGCACGCGTGTCGAGGCCGTCGGAGATGAACAGCTGCTCGCCGATCACCTCGACGGCCCGGCTGTCCGCGATGCCGAATGGCGTCAGGTCGACGTTCCACCCCGGGAGGATCGTGTGGGTCGTCATCGACGCACGCGGACGAGGTGCTCCGAGCCGTTGACCGCCAGCAGATCCCCGGAGGAGTCGTCGAAGTCGAGGCCGAAGATGTGCGTCAGCCCGGTGACCGTGAACGCGGGGCCGAACGTGTCGGTCCCGTAGTCGAACGTCTGGATCGTGGATCCGTTCGCCACGTAGAGCTTGCCGTCGGCGAGGCGCCATCCCGCGCCGGTGTGCTCCGACGCGAGCGGCTGCCACGACTCGACCTGGAACACACCGCTCGTGTCGCGAGCGAGACGGAAGACCGTAGGGGTCGCGCTCGTGCTGCCGGAGAACAGGTAGAGGACGTCGGCGTTGGCGTCGTACGCGACGGCTTCGAGGTCACCGTCACGTGACGAGGTGGCGGCGGTGCCGACGCCGAGACGCGGCGCGTTCGCGAACGAGGACTCACCGATGACGCGCTTCAGGCCCCCGGTCGTGCGGTTGATCTCGTAGGCCGAGTTGCTGTTGTCGTCGACCATCCACAGCGAATCGTCCGACGCCACGTAGGCCGAGCCCTCGTTGTCGCGCACCCGCACCGTGGAGCCGGTGAACGGCGACGTTCGGATCAACCGGTTGAGCGCGAGCTCCGGCTGGGTCGTCGCCGGGAGCGCCGTCGCGATCCCCGGTGCGATCACGGTGGCGACGAGCGCGGTGATCGCGATCGTCGCTGCTGTGCTGGCCCAACGCCGTCCACGCACCAAGGAATTCCGCCTCCGCCTGCGAGTGCCCCGGGTCTGCCGATCTCCCGGCGACCGTAGGCGCAGCGTCGCGACCGATCATGGATTTCCGCGTGAAATTCGTCTCCGCCGCGGTGCGTGAGCGGCTCACCCCGGGCGCCCGCGGCACCGGGGTTGACGCCCCGCACGGTCGCCGAAGAGACTCGCGGCATGGCAGTCGTGGGTTGGGCACGGGCTCGGCGCCGGACGGGATTCGCCGCGGACCTCGCCGAGCGGTACCAGGCGTTCCTGCCGTACGTGCTCCCGCGCATCTCCCGCCTCGACCCGGCCCTCGTCCCGGCCGGCTACGAAGCCGGGCTGGTGGCCGCGCACACCGAGACGCTGCGGGACGCGCTGAACGTGGCGTCCGACGAGGGGCGGCTCAAGGAGGAGTGGCTCCATCTCCCACCGGAGGAGCGCGCCACGCTGTCGCGCCGGCTCTTCCGCCGCTGCGTGGAGCGGGCCACGCGGCAGGGGTACCCGACCGACCGGTGGGAGCAGCTCTCCGTCAGCGCCGACGTGCAGAATGCGCCGTTGGGCGGGACCGACCGTCCGGCCTGACGCCGCCGCGCTCAGCCGTGCCGGTGGACGTGTGGGTGCGCCCAGGACGAGAAGGTGTGGAAGCGGGCGGCCGCGGGTGGGACCGCGATCACGGCGCAGCGGCACACGCCGCGGTGCTCGACGATCTCGTTCAGCCGCCCGACCCGGCGGGCCAGCGTCTGGTCGACCCCCGGCACCCCGGCGACCGCGAACGGGAACAGGCTGCTCCCCATCTTGTCCACCAGGCCCGGGCGGCCGGCCCGGGCGAGCTGGCGGGCCAGCCGCCGCTGGCCGCTGCGCAGCTCGCGCTCCTGGCCGGCGTCGAGCGGTGACGTCGAGGTCAGCACGCGGGCCCCGGGCAGCTCGCTCAGGACGCTGAGGAACTGCCCGCCCTCCACGACGTACCAGACCGAGCCCACGTCTCCGGCCGAGGCGGTGCGGTGATAGCCGAACTCGAAGCCCCGCTCCGGGTCCACCCGCACGTCCGTCCCGCCCCGGTCCAGCGCGTCGAACAGCCCACCCTCGAGGCCGAGCGGGTTGAGCCCGGCCTGACGGACGAGCACGGGACGTGTCGGCAGGCCGTCGTCGCGGAGTGCTGACGGCACGCGGCGCGTCACGCGCATCGTCGCGTCGTCCTTCGCGTCGGCGACCGACACCGTGACCAGCACGGCGGCCGTGCCGACGACCACCGCGAGCCCCGTCCCCGCCCACCGGAGGGCTGCACGGCCACGCGGCCGCACGACCAGGCGGGTCGAGGCCCGGACCGCCGCGAGCACCACCAGCAGCGCGACGGGGATGCGCCACAGGAACAGGTACGGCGCGAGGTCCCCCGAGATGCGGGCCAGCGCGACGACCCCGACGACCGCGAACAGCGACGCGAGCTCGAGCAGCCGCCGGTCCTCGACCGACCGGGTCCGCGCCACTGCGAACGCGCCGATCGCGACGAGCGCCACCGCGATGAGCAGCCAGAACGGGCTCGCCGGCGTGGCGAACCGGTGGAACGCGTCGAACCGCGCGGAGCCCCCGAGCCACGGCGGCGGGACGCGGAACTGGTCGGCGAGCAGTCCGGCACCGCGACGCACGCCGATCGCGGGACCGCTGTCCGAGACGAAGTACGTCACGAGCAGCCCGATCGTGCCGTGACGGACCTGCTCGACCACGACCGGGATCCACACGAGCGCGACGACCGCCGCGGTGGTCGAGACCCGCCGTGCGAGGGCCGGAGGGCGCGCGCCGCGCCGGACGTCGACGGCCAGATGGCCGGCCGCCCACAGGCCGCCCACGGCCACGAACGGCACGTACCCGACATGCGTCTGCGCGAGGAACGTGCCGACGAGCCCGGCCCAGAGAATCTGACGGGTGTCGCCGAGCGCAACCGACCACAGCTCGAGCACGAAGAGCACGAAGAAGGGGAACGCGACGTACGGGTTCCACGCGTCTCGCAGCAGGTCCGATCCGGCCGCGGCGTACCCGAGGCCGAGCACCGCGAGGACGCCGATCGTCAGACCCAGCCGGCCCCGGACCCACGCGAGGCGCGCCGCGGCGACGATCGCGACGCCCTGGAGCACCGCGGACCCGACGACGGTCGCCCACGCCGGACGGCCGAACGGTCCGGAGAAGAGCGCGATGAGCCAGAACATCGCGGGTCCCGGGTGGTTCCAGCCGAACCGGCTGTACGTGCCGACCAGCGGGATGTCGGCGCTCCACACGTCGCGCACGCGCAGGTCGACCAGGGCGAAGTCCTGGACCGGGAGATGCGACCGGCCCGCGTGGATCGCGATCGTCGCCAGCACGGGCACGAGCGCGATCGCCGTGATCGCCACCGCCAACGCCGGCGCGTGGCGCGCGACCAGGGCGGCCGCGCCCGTCCGCGCGGGGTCGGTCGCAGCGGGCCCTGCGGGCGCCTCGGGATGGGCTCCGGGAGTCGTCAGAGCGGTGTCCTACCCCGGATCGTGGGTCCTGACAACCGACCCGATCCCGCTCAGGGAGCGCGGCAACCCGGTGTCCGGCGGAACCCGTTAGGTTCCCCGTGATGAAGGCCACGATCCGGCGGCCGAACGTCGCCGCCGCCCTCATCGCCGCGTCCCTGGCGACCGCGGGCTCGCTCCCCGTCGCCACCCTCGGGAGCGCGGCCGGCGACCCGGTGGTCTCCCTGCCGGCGTCGGTGGTCGGGGTGGTCGAGGGCAACGCGGGCACGACCACCGTCACGCTCACCGCGTCGCTGTCGGCGGCCAGTGCCGAGACGGTCACGGTGCACTACGCCACGGCGAACGGCAGCGCGACGACTGGTGACGCCGACTACGTCGCGGCGTCGGGCACCCTGACGTTCGCGCCCGGCGCCACCACGGCCCCGATCGCGGTCTCGGTCCGGGGCGACGCCAAGCTCGAGGACTACCAGACGTTCTCGGTGCACCTCTCGTCGCCGACCGGGGCCAAGACCGGCAACGCGGTGGAGAAGATCGAGATCCGCAACGACGAGAAGCCCAAGCTCGCGATGGCCGGGGCGAAGGTCGCCGAGGGCGTGACCGCCCACTTCCACCCGAAGCTGCGCCAGCGCTACTACCAGCCGATCAGCGTCACGGCCCAGACCGCGGACAAGACGGCCCACGCTCCGGGTGACTACTCGGCGTTCAACGGCCCGGTCACGTTCGCCGCGGGCTCGAAGACCGGGACCGCGGTCGACGTCGCGACGGTCGCCGACGGGATCACCGAGCCGAAGGAGGTCTTCAAGCTCGCGCTCTCCGGTTCGGGCGTGTACGCCGCCAAGAGCGCGTCGGGGACGATCCTGGCCAGCTCGGGTGCGTCGGTGTGCAACACCGGTGGTGCGGCGCCGGCGCACTACCAGAAGGTCGTCGTCTTCTCGCTGGAGAACCGCTCCTGGTCGGGCGTGGGCGGGGTCGGGTTCGGGACGATGCCCTATCTCCACCAGCTGGCCGCGAGCTGCTCGTACTTCTCGGCGTGGACGGAGGCGAACACGAGCCAGAACTCCGCGACCCAGTACGTCAGCCAGGCCCAAGGTGACACGAACCACACCGTGCTCAACGACTGTGCGCCGAGCGCGACCTGCAACTCGCAGGCCGACAACATCTACCGGCAGGCGCGCGCGGCGGGGAAGACCGCGATCAACTACGTGGAGGGTGCGACGAGCGTGTGCTCGACGAGCGGCAACGCGGTGAAGCACGTGCCCGCCATGTACTTCTGGGGTGCCGACGACCAGTCCCACTGCTCCGAGCACGTGCGGCCCTACTCCGAGTTCGATCCGTCGAATCTCGTGGACTACTCGTTCGTCACGCCCACCCAGTGCAACGACGGGCACGACTGCGACAACACCGTCGTGGACGTGTGGCTCCAGGCGAACCTGGCGCCGGTGCTCGCCTCCGCCGACTACCAGGCGGGCAAGGTGCTGGTCGAGGTCTGGTACGACGAAGGCTCACCGGTGCCGAACCTGTACCTGAGTCCCTTCGCGCACCCAGGACCGTTCGCGACCGCCGGCATCGGATACGCCTCGACGCTGCGCCTCTGGGAGAACGCTGCTGGGCCTGCCCTGTCTCGCCAACGCCTGCACCGCCCCGGACATCCGCGTGCTCACCGGCGTCTGACCCGGGGGCCGACCGCCGGCCCGCAGGGGGAGAAGGTGGTCGGGATGCCGGGATTTGAACCCGGGGCCTCAGCGTCCCGAACGCTGCGCGCTAACCAAACTGCGCCACATCCCGTAAGGGGCGTGAGTGTAGCGACCCGTCAGCTGGCGGCCGGAGCCGTACCGACGAGGAGACGCTTGGCCTCCCGCCGGAGGATGCCGGCGTCGACCGGCTTCACCAGCTCCGCGTCGGCGTCGGCCCGCTTGGCGAGGAAGCGGTCCGCCTCGCGGTCGAGCAGCAGCAGGATCTTCGTGGGCGGCACGCGGCCCTCGGCCGCCTCGAGCCGCAGGTCGATCGCGCAGGCGATCCCACCCATGTTCGAGATCTGCATGTCGAGCACGACGAGATCGGGCGCGTGCTGGGCGACCGCGCCGCGGACGTCCTGCCCGCGCCGCACCTCGATCACCTCGTGATCGGGCCCGGTGAACGCGGTCGTCACCTGGTCCCGCACCCAGGCGGCTTCGGCGGCGACGAGGATCGTGGTCACGACGGCGAGGTTACTCCCCACCTGCGACCATCCCGGCCTCGATATCGGGAGTGAAGAGCAGCGTCGCCGACCTCGGCGAGCGCGGCGAAGTCGTGGACGTCGTGCGCGAGGTACGGGACGAACGCCACCGCCGCCGAACGTGTCCGGACCCGGACCGTCTCGATGTGCGCGCGCTCACGTTCGGCGATCTCGTTGAACTCGGCCAGGTTCGCGTACCGTGCCGCGAGGCGGTGGCGCGTGTCACGTTGGTCGCGACCGTGCACGTGCAGCTCGCGGAGGGTCTCCGCTCGTGTCCGCAGCCCGGCCGACATCTCGGTGCCGAAGCGCGGGTGCACGCGGTTGACGACGAGCGCGTCGACCGCGAGATCGTGGTCGCCGATCTTCTCCGCGAAGTAGCGCGCCTCCTCGATGGCGTCGCGTCGTGGCGACGTGACGAGGACGAACCGCGTCTCGGGCTGGCCGAGGATCTCCACGACGCGCGGCGCGCGTGTGCGGAAGCCCTCCTCCATGCCCTCGAACGACCGGAAGAAGGCGACGATGTCGTCCACGACCTCGGCGCCGACGACGCGCGAGACGGTACGGATGAACGCCTGCACCGCCGCACCCGCGACCTTCAGGTACGTGCGGGTCGGCACCATCAGCACGCGGAAGATCGGGTTGTTCAGCAGCCGGAGCAGACGGGCCGGCGCGTCGAGGAAGTCCAGTGCGTGGCGCGACGGCGGCGTGTCCACGACGATGAGGTCGAAGGCGCCGCTCTCGTGCAGCTCGTGCAGCTTCTCCATCGCCATGTACTCCTGCGTGCCCGAGAGCGCGGAGGAGATGTTCCGGTAGAAGTTGTTGGCGAGGATCCGCTGGGCCTGCTCGTCGGACGACGCGTGCATCGTGACGAGCCCGTCGAACGTGCTCTTGGTGTCGAGCATCATCGCCGAGAGCTCGCCGCCGGGAACCCGGTCGCGGCCGGGGTCCCACAGCTCGGGGTCGATCACCCGGGGCTCGTTGGTGAGACCGTCCTCGAGGCCGAGCGCGTTCGCGAGTCGCTTGGCCGGATCGATGGTCACCACCACCGCGCGCCGGCCGCGGCGCGCCCCCTCGACCGCGATCACCGCGGCGGTCGTGGTCTTGCCGACGCCACCCGCGCCGCAGCACACCGCGATGCGGCCGTGGTCGACGACGTCGCCGAGCGTGTGGGCGCTCACAGCTGCTCGATCCCGGCGGTGAACGCGTCGGCGAGCGTGCCGACCTCGGCGACCCCCAGCTCGGCGCTGAACTCGAACGGCAACCGGATCTGCGGGAGAGGGAGCCGCTCGGCCAGCCGGTCCGCCTGCTTGCGTTGGATCCCGGCCCGCTCGGCGCGGAACGCCGCCGCCGCGGCGAGGTCGTGCGCCTCGCGGTCGGAGACGAACACGTCGAGGAGCGCTCCGTCGCGCTGGGCGGCGGCCGCGGTGGCGTCGGCCGCGGTGAGCCCGAGGTCCTCGTAGCAGCCGTTGACGACGACGGGGCCGAGATGCACGCCCACGCGGTCCTCGATGGCGAACGCGGTGTCGACCACCTCGTTCACCGGCGTCTCCTCGGGCAGGGTCACGAGCAGCACCTGGCACCGGCTCGGATCGGCGAGCAGGTCCACGACGTCGGCCGCCTGCTTGCGCACGGGCCCGACCGTGACGGCGTCGAGGAGGCCCCGGGCGGAGGTGAGGAAGGTGATCGCATGCCCGGCGGCCGGCGCGTCGACCACGATCAGGTCCGCGGCGCGCTGCTGCTCCAGACTCTTCACCTTGCCGAGCACCAGGATGTCCTTCATGCCCGGCACCGCCGTGGCGATCACGTCGAGCGCCCCGGTCTGGACGAGCCGCTTGGAGATCCGCTTCAGGCCGTTGCCCTCGAGCCAGTCCCGGAGCGCCGCGTCGGGCGTGAGGGTCCGGCCCCGGATGTTCGCCGCCAGCTCGGTCTCCTCGTACCCGAGGTGCGGGCGGGCGAAGGCGGTCGGCAACCCCGATTTGCCCTCGACCTCCACGATCAGCACGCTCATGCCCGTCCGCGCGGCCGCGACGGCCAGGGTCGCCGAGACGGTGGTCTTGCCGACACCCCCCTTGCCCGCCACGATGACCACCCGGGAGGTGGAGCAGAAGTGAGCCAGCTCCATCGACCGGAGCCTACGGGAGGCGTGTCGGCCCCACCTCCGACGCATCGCCGTCGCGCCGTGCTCGGCCTCGGCCTGCTGCTCGGCACGGTCGCGGGGCCGGCCGGGGCGGCGCCGAAGTCCGGTGGGACCATCGATGTCATCCAGATCGAGGGACTCGTGGACCCGCCGAACGCGGACCTGATCGTGACGCGGTGCACGCCGCGAACCGTGATCACGCCGAGGTGCTGCTGATCACCTTCAACTCCGGTGGTGCCGTGGACGTCGGGTCGGGCGCCGCTCGCTGCGGGCGATCCGGCGCTCGCGGGTCCCCGTCGTCGCCTGGGTGGGCCCGTCGGGCTCGAAGGCGCGAGGGCTCGCGGCGCTGGCGGCGTTGCAGGCGTCGGTGGTCGCCGTGTCGAACGGCTCCAGCATCGGGCCGATCGACCCGGTCACCCTCGACGACACCGCGACGCCCGGCGGTTCGTTCGCCCGCGGATCCCCGGCCGCACGGATCGAGCACCGCTCGGCGAGCGCCACCCGGGCGGCGGCCCGGAAGGTCACCGACACCCCGTGTGCGCCGTCGGTGGCACCGGGCTGCGCCACCATCGGCGACCTCCTCGTCGCCCTCGACGGAGAGGTGGTCACGACCGCGGCCGGCCGGGTCACCCTCCACACCGCGAAGGTCGTCGGCACCGGCGCGGACCGTCGCCGCCAGCCCGCCGACGCGATCCGCTTCCGCAAGCTGGACCTCGTCGGCCAGGCGGTGCACACCCTCACGAGCCCGTCGATCGCCTACTTCCTCCTCGTGGTCGGCCTCGCGCTGATCGTCTTCGAGTTCTTCACGATCTCGATCGGGCTCGCGGGCGGGACGGGGGCCGTGGCGCTCGTCGGCGCGTTCGTCGGCTTCTCGCACCTGCCGGTCACCTGGTGGGCCCTGGTGCTGATCTTCCTCGCGATGTTCGGCTACGCCGTCGACGTCCAGGCCGGTCGCGCGTACTCGTGGACGGTGATCGGGACCGTCCTCCTCGTCGTCGGCACGCTGTTCCTGTACGGCGGCTCGCCCCGCCTCGACGTCTACTGGTGGGTCGTCCTGATCATGGTCGTGCTGACGGTCGCCTTCTTCGTCACGCGCCATGCCGGTGGCGGTGCGCTCCCGCTTCTCGACGCCCACGATCGGGCGGGAGGAGTTCGTGGGCGAGACCGGCGAGGCGGCGGTGGAGATCGCGCCCGACGGCGTCGTCGTGCTCCGGGGCGCCCGCTGGCGGGCCCGCACCAACCGGGCGACGCCGATCCCCGCGGGTGCCGCGATCCGGGTCGTCGAGGTCGACGGGCTGGTGCTGGAGGTGGAGCCCGAGGAGGGCGCGGCCGCGGGACTACCGGGAGCCCAAGCCCCGGGGGCTGACCTGCCCCGGGCCCGGCCGGCCGGGGCTCAGGATGCCGTCAGAGCCAGTGAAACCGGGCTCTTGTGGCCTGTCGCACCCTGGGAGTAGGTTCGCCGGACGGGCCGTGGCGGACGGTCCGAGGCGACCCTGCAGGAGGGGAGCGGTGAGCGTCGGTACGGCCAACGAGGTCTGGCAGACCAAGGCAGCGTGCCGCGGCCCGCGATCGAGCGTCTTCTTCCCGCCGGCCAGCGGGGAACGGCGGGATCAGCGCGAGCTGCGGGAGGCCCGGGCCAAGGTGATCTGCAGCGACTGCGTCGTGCGCACCGAGTGCCTCGAGTACGCGCTGTCGATCAAGGAGCCCCACGGCATCTGGGGAGGGCTCAACGAGGCGGAGCGCTCGGAGCTGCTCGCCTCGCGCACCAGCTAGCCCGGAGCCCCCGGCTCGGCGAGGCCCGAGCGTGGGCCCGGGATCCGGTCGTCCCCGCGCCGGCGGGTGACCCCCGTCGCGTCGAGGTGGCTCATGATCGGGACCACGTACTTGCGCGTGCTCCCGAGCAGGTCCCGGGCGTCGGCGATGGTGAGGGACCCCCGGTCGCGCAACGCGTCCACGACGAGCGTGCGTGCGTGGTCGATCGCGCCGCGTGGAGAACGTGATCCCGTCGAGGTCCACGGCCGCCCCTTCCCGGACCAGCTCGCGGACGAGACCCCGATCGGTCGCGGCCGGTGGGGCGAACGGCGCGGCATCGAGCGCCGCGAGGAGCGCCCGGCCGGCGTCGGAGTCCGCGGCGCGGTCGCGGTGGCCACGTTCGCGGACGCGGCCGTGCTCCACGACGAGCTCGACGTCCTCCGCGAGCAGCGCCTCGATGCGTTCCGCGTCGAGGCCGAGGGCCGCACCGAGCGCGCCGACCGCGATCCCCGGCTCGGTCGGATGGTCCCGGTGGTGGGCCCGGACCCGCTCGTGCACGCGGCGGCGGATCGCGCGCCGGCGATCGCCGGGTCGACGCGCCATCCGCCCACGACCTCGGCCCCGGCCGCGGCGACTGCCGCCTCGGCGGCATCGGGCGCCAGGCCGCTGCGGGCGCCCAGCAGGTCGGCGGGCACCCACCCGTCGGCGAGCAGCCGCGCACCGAGGGGGCGGGCGAGTCGCGCCGGGGCATCGCCGGCGCGACGGGTGGGGGCCACGTCGAGCACCTCGGCCCCGGCGACGGTCCGCTCGGCGCCGGGATCGCGCAGCACGATCCGGTCGCCGGGCGCGAGGGGGACGGGACGAGCGAAGCGCAGGCGGGCGAAGCGCTCGTCGAGGCGTCGGCACCAGACCGGCTGCTCACCCGACCCGACCGCGGCGCTGAGGCGCCGGCGCCGGGCGAGGGTCGGCCCGGGGAGCACGGTCAGGGCCACGTCGACCACGTCGACGTCGAGCCACTGGCCGGCCCGCACCACCGCATCGCCGCGGGTGAGCCGGTCGTGGCTCACCCCGGCGAGGTTGAGCGCCACGCGCGCTCCGGGCTCACCCTGGCGCGCGTCGGTCCCGTGGTGCTGGACGCCCCGGACCCGGACCGGGATCCCCCCGGCGAGCATCTCCTCGTCGACCGCGATCGCGCCGCCGGTGAGCGTGCCGGTGACCACCGTGCCGGCACCCTTGGCGCTGAAGACGCGGTCGATCCACAGGCGCGGTCGGCCGTGGTCCCGCGGTGGGGGTGCCGCCGCCAACGCGCGGTCGAGGGCGGCCCGGACGTCGTCGAGGCCACGCCCCGAACGGGCGTCGCAGGCGACGATCTCGAGCGCGGCGAACGCGGTGCCGGCGAGGTGGTCCTCCACGTCGAGCCGGGCGATCGCGAGCGTCTCGTCGTCGACGAGGTCGGCCTTGGACAGCACGACGATCCCGTGGCCGATGTCGAGGAGCTCGAGGATGCGGAGGTGCTCCTCGCTCTGGGGCTTCCACCCCTCGTTCGCGGCCACGACCAGCACGGCGACCTCCACGGCCCCGACGCCCGCGAGCATGTTCTTGACGAACCGCGTGTGGCCGGGCACGTCGACGAACCCGACGTCGACGCCCGACGGCAGCGTGCAGAACGCGAACCCGAGATCGATCGTCAGCCCGCGCGCCTTCTCCTCGGGGAAGCGGTCGGGGTCGGTGCCGGTCAGGGCGGCGACGAGCGTCGACTTGCCGTGGTCGACGTGCCCCGCGGTCGCGACGGCGCGCATCAGCCGGCGGCAGTGGCGCGCAGCGAGCGCGGCGGGCGAGCGCGCCGTCGTCCTCGGGGCCCACGCTGCGCAGGTCGCAGACGATCGTGTCGGACTCGGCCCGGGCGACGACTCCGTCGTGCCGGAGGGCGGCGAGCCCGTCGCGCACGTCGGGTGGCGCGAGGGCGACGCCGACCGACGGGATCGTGAGTCCCGGCAGCGACCCTCCGCCCGCGACCGCCTGGGTCGCGAGCACCCGGACGCCCGGGACCGCGGCCGCGATCGCCTCGGCCCGGACCCGGAGCGCATCGGCACTCGCCGTGGCCATCCGCCAGAGCGGGATGGTCGTCGCGTCGCCGGAGAGGTAGACGAGCGCCACCTGCTGGAGGGCCGCGAGCGTCATCTTGTCGGCGCGCATGGCGCGGGCGAGCGGGTGCCGGGCGATCCGCGCCACGAGGTCGGCGCGGCCGACGATCGCACCGGCCTGGGGGCCGCCGAGCAGCTTGTCGCCCGAGAAGGTCACGACGCCGGCGCCGGCCGCGATC
Organism: uncultured Acidimicrobiia bacterium; assembly: GCA_963805415.1. GTDB lineage: Bacteria > Actinomycetota > Acidimicrobiia > IMCC26256 > JAENVU01 > JAENVU01. The sequence continues at coordinate 314,215 of CAWDUD010000007.1, read as the reverse complement.
GCCTGGCGGACGCCCGGCTCGTCGCGCAGCCAGGTGGGGCGCTCGCGCAGCCACGGGGTGGTCTCGTCGAGCAGCCCCGACCCGGCGTCGACCATCACCGTCGGGCCGAGGCCGGCGAGCTCGGCGACGGTCGCGGCCTCGGTGAATCCGACCATCCGGTAGTTCGACGCGTGCACCTTGAGCAGGAGCGCGGTGGCGCCGGTCACCGCCTGCTCGTAGTCGCGGCGGCGGGTGCGGTTCGTCGTGCCGACCTCCACGAGCCGGCACCGGGACTCCGCCATGATCTCGGGCACGCGGAACCCGCCACCGATCTCGACGAGCTCACCGCGCGAGACCACGACCTCGCGGTCGCGTGCCAGCGCGCCGAGGCAGAGGAGCACCGCGGCGGCGTTGTTGTTCACGACGATCCCCGCCTCTGCCCCGACCGCGCGGGCGAGCAGCGCGCCGGCGTGCTCGTGGCGCGAGCCGCGCGCACCGGTGTCCATCCGCAGCTCCAGGTTCGACGCGCCGCGAGCGACGGCTTCGACCGCGGCGACGGCGTCGGCGCCGATCGGCGCGCGCCCGAGGTTCGTGTGGAGCAGGACGCCGGTGGCGTTGATGACGGGGCGGAGCAGCTGTGAGCGCTGCTCGGCGACGGCGGTCCGGGCGAGCTCGATCACCGCGCCTTCGTCGATCTCGCCGCCGCCGTCGATGACGCCGCGTGCCGTGTCGATCGCGCGCCGCGCCGCGGCAACGAGCAGGTCGTGGGGGAGCCCGTCGAGTGCCTGGAGGACTCGGTCCACCGAGGGAAGGGCACGTCGGGGGTCCATCGCGGCCCGAGCGTACGCGGCCGCGCCGGGCGGGGAGCACGGCGGTCGCGTCGTGGCGTTCCCGGTCGCTCCGAGCGGGCGTGGTCGTAGGCTTGCGCGAGTGACTCTCCGAAGCGCGGCCCGCCGGTGCTGATCCCCCGGGATGCCGCGACCGTGATGCTGGTCCGGGACGCACCCGACCTCGAGGTGTTCATGCTGCGCCGGAACCACGACTCGGTGTGGATCGCGGGCGCATCGGTCTTCCCGGGTGGCGCGGTCGACGACCACGACCGCGCCCCGTCGTGGACCACGCGGACCCGCGGCTGGACCGACGAGCGCGCGAGCCGCGCGCTCGGACTGGCGGCCGGCGGACTCGGCTTCCTCGTCGGCGCGATCCGTGAGACGTTCGAGGAGGCCGGTGTGCTGCTGGCCCGCGACCGGCACGGCCGGCCCGTCGACGGCGGCACCGAGGAGCTCCACGCCGAACGAGACGCGCTCAACGCCGGTCGGACCGACTTCGCCGGGGTCGTGGCGCGCCACGACCTGGTGCTCGCCACCGACGACCTGCACGTCTTCTCGCACTGGGTGACTCCACCCGGGAGTCCGCGGCGGTACGACACCTGGTTCTTCGTCGGACCGGCGCCGGCCGGGCGGTACCGCCACGACGACGTCGAGCTCATCGAGTCGGCGTGGGTGCGTCCGGCCGCCGCCCTCGCCGCCGCCGACGAGGGGACGATCGACCTGATCCTGCCGACCCGCCGGAACCTCGAGGCGATCACCCGGTTCGCCACCGCCACCGAGCTGTTGGACGCGGCGCGCCGGGGCAACGAGCCGGACGCCCAGGGGCGGGTCCGCATGGTCACCGAGTCGAGGGCGGGCCGGCGGATCGGCCTCCCCGGCGACGTCACGCAGGACGGGTCGGTGCCGTGCCCGACCTGACCCCCGAGGTCCCGAGCGCGCTGTCGCCGCTCGTGCGCCGCATCGTCGCCGACAACCCGAGCCACATGACCGGCCCCGGTACCAACACCTACCTGGTGGGCATCGACGAGGTGGCGGTGGTCGATCCCGGTCCGGACTCGAAGGCCCACACCGACGCGATCGTCGGCGGCGCGATGCGCGAGCGCATCCGGTGGATCGTGCTGACCCACACCCATCCCGACCACGCGCCCGGCGCGACACGCCTGGCCCGGGCGACCGGGGCGGAGATCCTGGCCTTCTCCAAGCGCGAGAAGTCGGTGAAGGTCGATCGGGCCCTCGCCGACGGCGACACCATCGACGGCACCGAGTTCCGGCTCGAGGTGCTGCACACGCCCGGGCACGCGCCGAACCATCTCTGCTTCCACCTCGAGGAGGAGCGGATGCTCTTCACCGGCGACACGATCCTCGGCGGCATGTACTCGGTGGTCTCACCGTCGACCGGTGGCGACATGGCGCAGTACCTCGCGACCCTCGAGCGGCTCCGCCGGATGCGGCTGCGGACGATCGCACCCGGCCACGGGGAGCTCATCGAGGAGCCGCGGGCGCGGATCGACGAGTACCTGAAGCATCGCCGCGACCGCGAGCGTCAGGTCCTCACGCTCGTCCGCAAGGGGCCGACCCGGGTCGGCGACATTGTCGCGACGCTCTACCGCGAGACGCCCGAGCCGCTCCTGCCCGTTGCCGCGAAGCAGGTCTACTCCCACCTCAAGAAGCTGCGGGACGACGGCAAGGTCACGGGCCGCGACCAGCGCGGGGTGTGGCGGGCGGCCTGATCAGGTCGGGGCGGTCGCGGGGGCGCCGCCGGAGCGGGGGACCGCGTCGAGCAGCTCGAAGATGCGGGCGGTGCAACCCGCCATCTCGACCGGCGGCAGAAGCTCCTCGACCAGGCGCGTCCGCGAGCTCGTGGAACGCTGCACCCGCGGGTGAGTCGGGAGCGCCGAGCGCGATCGGCGTGCCGGCGTCCCCGCCTTCGGACACCTCGGGCTCGAGGGGGATGGAGGCGACGAGCGGCGCGCCGATCTCCTCGGCGAGCGCGGCACCGCCGCCGGTGCCGAACAGGGCGAAGCGCTGGCCGTCGGGCGCCACGAACTCGCTCATGTTCTCGACGACGCCGACGACCTTCATGTACGACCGGCGGGCCATGTCGGCGACGCGGGTCGCGACCTTCTGGGCTGCCCGCGCCGGCGTCGTGACCACGAGCATCTCGGCCTGGGGCAGCATGCGGGCGAGGCCCATCTGCACGTCGCCGGTTCCCGGCGGCATGTCGACCAGGAGGTAGTCGAGGTCGCCCCACCGGACGTCGGTGAGGAACTGCTCGACGGCCTTCGTGAGGATCAGCCCGCGCCACATCAGCGCGGTCGACTCGTCCTCGACGAGAAAGCCCATCGAGATGATCTCCGAGCGCGCCGCCGCCGTCGACCGCGCGCCGGTGCGGGACGATCTTGCCGTCCTCGCCGGTCAGCCGGCCCTCGACCCCGAGCATGCGCGGGACGCTGAAGCCCCAGATGTCCGCGTCGAGCACCCCGACCGTCAGCCCGCGCGCCGCGAGCGCCGCGGCCAGGTTCACGGTGACCGAGCTCTTGCCGACGCCACCCTTGCCGCTCGAGACGGTGAGCACGCGCGTGGTCGCGGGGATGTCCGTGGTCGGCGCGTGCTCCTGCGCGTTCAGCCGCGCGCGCTGCATGGCCGCGGACTTCTGCTCCTGGGTCATCTCGACCCAGCGCACCTTCACGTCGGTGACGCCCGGGAGACCGTCGAGCTTGGACTGGATCTCGCGCCGGATCTCGGCCTGGAGCGGGCACCCGAGCGTCGTGAGCGCGATGTGCACCGTGATGACGCCGTCACCGCCCACGTCGATGTCGTGGACCATGCCCAGGTCCACGATGCTCGCCTTCAGCTCCGGGTCCATGACCCCGCCCAGCATCCCCCGCACCGTGTCGACGCTGAGGTCCGTGGCGGTGGGGACGGGATCGGTCATGAGAGCAACCTGGCGGAGCGTCGGCGGGGGCGGTGGGCGGGCATCGTCCAATAAAAACAGTCTCGGCCTTGAAAATATGCCCATCAGGCATCTACGGTCAACGCATGGACCTCGAGGTGCTGAAGGCCCTGGGCGACGAGACCCGCTACGCGCTCTACCGGGAGCTGGCCGGATCCACGGCGCCGCGCTCGGCCGCGGACCTCGCCGAGGCGCTCGGGCTGCACCCGAACACCGTCCGCCTGCACCTCGAGCGCCTGCGCGACGCCGGCCTGCTCGAGGTCGAGGCGATCCACCGCGGTCGGGTCGGACGCCCCCAGCATCGCTACTCCCTGGCGCCCGGCGCGCCCGGGTTGGGCTTCGACCCTCCCGCCCACGTGCTCCTGGCGGGTCTGCTCGGCGCGCTGGCGGAGTCGAGCGGCGCCGACGCCGGCGCCGCCCGTCGCGCCGGCCGGGACTGGGGTCGCCGCACGGCCGAGCGCACCGACCGGCCGCGGCTGTCTGAGCGCCCTGGCCCAGGAGCTCGACCGCCTCGGGTTCGAGCCCGCGGCCGACGAGCCCGCCGAGACCGGCACGACCCGCATCGAGTTCCTCCACTGCCCGTTCCGGGAGCTGGCCGAGGCCTACCCGGAGCTGGTGTGCAACCTCCACCGCGGCATCTGTGAAGGCGTGGCCGAACGGGGCCGAGGAACAGTGGAGGCCTTCTCGTCGTTGTACGAACCCGATCCGTGTCACGTCGTCGTCGCGGTACCCTGATCCACCCGACCTCCCGGAGAACACCATGAGCGCTTTCACTGTCACCGACGCCCGGTCCCAGTTCCTGCTGACGGACGCCGCCGCGGCGAAGGTCAAGTCCCTCATCGAGGCCGAGGACACCCCCGGCCTCGCCCTGCGGGTCGCGGTCCGGCCCGGCGGGTGCTCGGGCTTCAGCTACGAGATGTTCTTCGACGCCGATGTCGCCGACGACGACGTGAAGAGCGAGCAGGGTGGCGTCCAGGTCGTGATCGACCCCGCGTCGATGGAGCACCTGGGCGGGGGGTCGCTCGACTACCGCGACTCCCTCCAGGGCTCCGGGTTCCACGTCTCGAACCCGAACGCGGAGCGCACCTGCGGCTGCGGCCAGTCGTTCAGCTGACCCGGCTCGGATTCACCCTCGACGGCACGCCCGTCGAGGTCGACGTCGCCGACGGCGAGACGCTGCTCTCGGTCCTGCGCGAGCGCTGCGCGATCACGTCCGTCAAGGACGGCTGCGCGCCTCAGGGTCAGTGCGGCTGCTGCACCGTCCTCGTCGACGGCGACGCCCGCGTCTCGTGCGTGACCCCGGCCGCCCGGGTCGCCGGCCGCTCGGTGACGACGCTCGCCGGGCTCGACCCGGCCGTGCGTCGACTCGCTCGCCGACGCCTTCGTCGCGACCGGCGGCTCCCAGTGCGGCTTCTGCACCCCGGGGATCATCCTGCGGCTCGCCGCCCTCGGCGGCGAAGGGCCGGACCGCACGCGCCGACCTCGACAAGGCCCTCGCCGCCCACCTCTGCCGCTGCACCGGCTGGCAGACGATCTACGAAGCCGCCGACCGCCACTTCGGCACCACCATCGGGTCCTGGCGGCCCCAAGACCGCTGCCCGAGTCGCGTCGGGCGCTGGACGCGGCGCGACGGCGGGCGGAGCTGGAAGGGGATCGCCCCAGCGTGTCGGCCGGTCGACGCCGCTCGGTGACGCGGGGTTCGCCGACGACACTCGCGCCGCGCGACGCACTCGTCGCGGTCCCGGCGCCGCCGGACACCGCGGCCGAGACGGTCACCGCGGCCGGCCTCGACTGGGTCGTCGGCGAGACGCTGCTCGACGCCCGGACCCGTGCGGGCAAGGTGCAGGGCCGACGCACGACGGTGGCCGACGTCGCCCGCCGCTGCCCGCCCCCGCCGCGCCCGACGGCGGGGTGCGGGTCGCCACGAGCTGGGTCGAGCCCGCGTACCTGGAGCCCGACGCGAGCTGGTGCGCGCCCGGCGGCGAGACCGCGCGAGTCCCCTCGCCAACGGCGGCGCGTTCGGCGGCAAGCAGGCCTCGCCGGCACCGCGTGCCGCGGCCGGGAGCTCGCCGACGCGCTCGGACGACCGGTCGCGGGTCGTGTACTCCCGCGAGGACGTCGTCCGGCTCGGTCCGAAACGCCCGCCGATCGCGGCGGCCGCGATCGTCCGCGACGGCCGGGTCGAGATCGCGGCAGCACGATGATCGAACCTCGCCGCCGTACGCACGCCCCTACCAGCTCGACTTGCACGAGTCGTGGGAGGTCCGCCCCGTCGCCGGGCCCGCCGGTGTCCGGAGCCCTCCGCGCCGTCCGGGCTCGCCGAGCAGCACGCTGCTCGTCGAGGGGGCGATCGACGCCGCCGGGTTGGACCGCGCCGAGCTCGTCGACGATCGCAGCGCGGGGGTGCTGCTCGACACGCTCGCGGCCTCGCCCGACGGCGCACTCGCCGGAGCGCGTGTCGAGATCGACCCACGGCCGGGGCACATCGACGCCGTGCGCGTGCGGGTGGACGCCGGTGATCCGCTCGACGACGTGGTCCTGCGCTCCTACGCGATCGGCGCGGCGCACATGGCGCTCGGCTGGGTGCTCAGCGAGGGCATCGCCGTGGACCCCGAGCCACCGGCGAGGTCCTCGATCTCACCATCCGCTCGTTCGACATCGTCCGGCCGAAGTGCATGCCGCCGGTCGTCGAGATCGTCGCCGCGACGATGCCCCGAGAGCGCCGCGCCGGCGACGCGGCCTTCGCCGCGGTGGCGGCGGCGAGCGTGGAACGCGGTGACGCACGGCGGAGGGCACCCGGCCCGAGTCGCTCCCGGCCGTCGGGACCCGCGCCGCCCGTATGCTGCGCCGGTGACCGTCGAACCGATTCCCACGCCGAGCGCGCCGCCCGTCGCCGGCCCCTATTCACCCGCGGTGCGGGCGCGGCGACTGGCTCGTCCTCGCCGGCCAGGTCCCGCTGGATCCCGACGACCGGCCGGTTCGTCACCGGCGACGCCGCGCCCCAGGCGCAGCGGGTGCTCGACAACCTCGCCCTGGTGCTCGCCGACTGCGGCGCCGCCCTTGCCGACGTCGCCAAGACCACGGTGTTCGTGACCGACCTCGCCGACTTCGGCGCGATGAACGAGGTCTACGCGGAGGCGTTCGGCGACCACCGGCCGGCCCGCTCGACCGTCCAGGTCGCGGCGCTGCCCGGCGGGGCGGCGGTCGAGATCGAGGCCTGGGCCTACGCGCCCGTTCGGTAGGGTCTGACCGTGCCCGGAGTCGTGATCATCATCCTCGTCCTGGTCCTGGTCGGTCCCGTCGCCGTCATGCTCGGCGGCGCGGCGTGGAGTGCGGCTCGTCGGCTGGATGCTCGGCGACGACGCCGACCAGCGGGCCGAGGGCCAACCCGTCTGACCCACCCGGGTACGGGACCGGTCGCCTCAGAGGGCGCGGGTCTGCCCGAACCGGTAGCCCACCGAGCGCACGGTCTGGATCAGGTTCGCGTGCTCCTCGCCGAGCTTCGCCCGCAGCCGCCGCACGTGGACGTCGACCGTCCGCGCGCCGCCGTAGTACTCGTAGCCCCAGACCCGTGACAACAGCTGCTCGCGGGTGAACACCTTCGCGGGATGGGTCGCGAAGAACTTCAGCAGCTCGTACTCCATGTAGGTGAGGTCGAGCGGACGGCCCGAGAGCGCCGCCTGGTAGGTCTCGAGGTTGAGCGCGAGGTCGGCGTACTCGACCAGCTCGGGCGCCGCGCCCCGGCCCGAGCCCCACATCAGGTGGCGCAGGCGCGCCTCGAGCTCCTGGGGGTGGAACGGCGAGAGGCAGAAGTCGTCGAAGAGCTCCTCCCGCTCGCCGAGGTCGCCGAGCTGGGTGCCCGAGACGAGGAGCAGCAGCGGCTCGAGGACGGAGTCGCGCTTGCGCAGCGTGCGGCAGAGCGAGAACGCCTGCTCGGGATCGAGGTCGGCGCAGACGATCGCGCCCGCCCCAGCCGTCCGCGGGCTCGGCGGCGGCGGCGACGGCCGCGTTCGTCACGGCCTTCCACGAGTAGCCGCCGAGGTCCAGGGTCTGGACGAGCAGCGCCGGCGGGGGATCCGGGAACACGAGGATCGGCTCGGTCATCACCGGGCCGCCGGCTTCGTCCGGCGCAGGCCGGGAATGCTCTCGGTGCTCATGTCAGAGCGACTCCAGATAGCGCGAGAGCTCCCAGGGCGTGACCTGCTCCTTGTACGAGTTCCACTCCCGCCGCTTGTTGCGGACGAAGTAGTCGAAGACGTGTTCCCCGAGCGCGTCCACCACGAGGCTGGAGCCTTCCATCACGTCGAGCGCCTCCGCCAACGATTGCGGGAGGAGGTCGATCCCGGCCGCGGTCCGGGCCGCCGGCGTCATCTCGAAGATGTTCGACGTCGCCTCCTCGGGCAGGGGGTAGCCCTCCTCGATCCCCTTCATCCCGGCGGCGAGCATCGAGCGCGAACGCGAGGTACGGGTTGCACGCGGGATCGGGCGAGCGGAACTCGACGCGGCGTGCTCGACTCCTTCTCCCGCTTCGGGATGGGGACCCGCACCAGCGCCGACTCGTTGTTGCGCGCCCACGAGATGTAGGTGGGCGCCTCGTACCCGGCGATGAGGCGCTTGTACGAGTTCACCGTCTGGTTCGTCACCGCGGTGATCTCGCGGGCGTGACGCAAGAGACCGGCGACGAAGTGCTTGCCGACCTTGGAGAGCCCGTGCGGGTCGCCCGGGTCGTGGAACGCGTTGACGTCGCCCTCGAAGAGCGAGAGGTGCGCGTGGAGCCCCGAGCCGAACGCACCCTCGATGGGCTTGGGCATGAACGTGGCGTGCACGCCGAGCTCGCTCGCGATCCGCTTGACGACCATTCGGAACGTCATCACGTTGTCGGCCATGGTGAGGGCGTCGGTGTAGCGGAGGTCGATCTCGTGCTGGCTCGGGCCGTTCTCGTGGAACGAGTACTCGACCGGGATGCCCATGGCCTCGAGGGTGAGGATCGTGCGCCGGCGCAGCTCGTTGGCGATGTCGGTGTGGGTCAGGTCGAAGAACCCGGCGTTGTCGAGCGGGATCGCCTCGGCCGCGGACTCGAAGTAGAAGTACTCGATCTCGGGGCCGGCGAAGAAGGTGTAGCCGTGCTCGTGGGCCCGCTCGAGGTTGCGGCGCAGGACGTTGCGGGGGTCGCCGTCGAACGGGTCACCGGAGAGGACCTGGATGTCGCAGAAGACCCGGGCGACGGGGTGGTCGTCGCCCCGCCACGGGAGGATCTCGAAGGTCGAGGCGTCGGGCATGGCGAGCATGTCGGACTCCTGGACCCGCGAGTACCCCTCGATCGCGGACCCGTCGAAGGTCATCCCCTCCTCGAGCGCCCCCTCGAGCTCGGCCGGCGTGATCGCGAACCCCTTGAGGGAGCCGAGCACGTCGGTGAACCAGAGCTGGACGAAGCGCACACCGCGCTCCTCCACGGTGCGCAGCACGTACTCGAGCTGAGGTCCCATCGCGGTGCTCCTGCGGGGTCGGAAGGCGGTCGTGGTCGCTCGGCCGGACGCGGCGATCGGGCCCGGCTGGGCACAGTGTACGGAGGCTCGCCTAGGCTCCCGCCGCCCGGAATGCCGGGGTTACACAGCGTTCACATTTCGGCAATGGACCGGAAATCCTGGTCCGGGAGGCTTCCCCTCGCCGACGCCCGCCGGGGTCGGAGAGCAGCGGAGTGCACCGGTCCCGAGTGACCGCCGACAGACACACGACCGCACGACGATCAGGAGCATCACGTGGCGTACAAGGCCGAGTACATCTGGATCGACGGCACCGAGCCGACGGCGCGACTGCGGTCCAAGACCAAGGTCCTGGCGGACGGTGCCGCCCTCCCGATCTGGGGCTTCGACGGGTCGAGCACGAACCAGGCGCCCGGCGACAAGTCGGACTGCGTGCTGCGTCCGGTGTTCGACTGTCCGGACCCGATCCGCGGCGGCGACAACAAGCTCGTCATGTGCGAGGTCCTCTACACGGACATGACGCCGCACGTGACGAACAGCCGCGCCAAGCTCGCGCCCATCGCCGAGAAGTTCGCCGGCCAGGAGCCCCTCTTCGGCATCGAGCAGGAGTACAACTTCTTCCAGGACGGCCGGCCGTTCGGGTTCCCCGTCGGCGGGTACCCGGCGCCGCAGGGCTTCTACTACTGCGGCATCGGCGCCGACGAGGTCTTCGGTCGTGAGATCGTCGAGGCCCACCTCGACGCCTGCATCGAGGCCGGCATCGGGATCTCGGGCATCAACGCCGAGGTCATGCCCGGCCAGTGGGAGTTCCAGGTCGGACCGCTCGGACCGCTCGACGTCGCGGACCAGCTCTGGATGGCGCGCTGGCTGCTCTACCGGATCGCCGAGGACTTCGGTGTCGCGGTGACGCTGCACGCGAAGCCCGTCGCCGGCGACTGGAACGGTGCCGGTGCCCACACGAACTTCTCGACCAACGGCATGCGCGAGAGCTACGACGCGATCATCACCGCGTGCGAGGCCCTCGGCAAGCGCGTCGACGAGCACGTCGCGGGCTACGGCGACGGGATCGAGCAGCGCCTCACCGGTCAGCACGAGACCGCCCCGTACAACGAGTACAGCTACGGCGTCTCGGACCGCGGGGCGTCGGTGCGCATCCCGTGGCAGGTCGAGCTCGACAAGAAGGGCTACATCGAGGACCGGCGTCCGAACGCCAACATGGACCCCTACGTGGTGACCCGACTCATCGTCGACACCTGCTGCTCCGCGCTCGCCTAGGCGGGCACCCGACCCCGGCCGACGGCCCGGACCCAGGCGCTCGAGCCCCGGGGTCCGGGCCGTGCCGCGTCCGGACGCCATCGCCGGTCGACCCCCGGTCACACCCGGGGCGTACGGTGGGCGGACCTTCCCATGACGCTGCTCGAGACCTCCCCGAACTCCCGACCGCGCCTCGGCGACGGGCCGGTCGCGCCCCGCACCGACCTGGTCGAGGGCGTGGAGTTCCACCCCGCGGTCGCCGCCTGGTTCGAGCGCCGCTTTCCTCAGGGGCCCACGCCGCCCCAGCGCGAGGGCTGGCCGCTGCTGGCCGCGGGACGGTCCACGCTCGTCGCGGCGCCCACGGGATCGGGCAAGACGCTCGCCGGGTTCCTCATGTGCATCAACGACCTCTACCTCGAGCACGCCCGCGGCGGCTCGACGGCCGGGGCCCGTGTCGCCTACGTCTCGCCGCTCAAGGCGCTCGCCGTCGACATCGCGGAGAACCTCGAGCGACCGCTGCGCGAGATCGCCGAGGTCGCGGAGGAGCTGGGGCTGTCCGCGCCAGGGCTGACCGTGGGCGTGCGCACCGGCGACACCACCGCCTCGCAGCGGGCGGCGATGGTCCGGATCCCGCCCACGTTCGTCGTGACCACCCCCGAGTCGCTGTACCTGATGGTCACGGCCGAGCGCAGCCGGGCGTCGCTCGTCACGGTGCGCACCGTCATCGTCGACGAGATCCACGCGCTGGCCCGCGACAAGCGCGGCGCCCATCTGACGCTCACGCTCGAGCGACTCGAGCACGTGTGCGGTGTGCCCCTGACCCGCGTGGGGCTGTCCGCGACCCAGAAGCCGATCGACACCGTGGCTCGTCTCCTGGTCGGCACGCGTGCCGACGCCGGCGGCGCGCCGGCTGCCGCGATCGTCGACGCCGGCCACCAGCGGGAGCTCGACCTCGCGCTCGAGCTGCCGGCGGGTGAGCTGGAGGCCGTGATCTCCGCGGCCCAGATGGAGAGCGTCCTCGACCGCATCGCCGAGCTGGTCGCGGACCGGCGCACCACGCTCGTCTTCGTCAACACCCGCAAGATGGCGGAGCGGCTCGCCCACCAGCTCGGCGAGCGCCTCGGCGACGACGCTCGTCGCCGCGCACCACGGCAGCCTCAGCCGCGAGCGGCGGTACCGCGTCGAGTCGCGGCTGCGCGCCGGTGACCTGAAGGCCCTGGTCGCGACCGCGTCGCTCGAGCTCGGCATCGACATCGGACCGGTCGAGCTCGTCTGCCAGATCGGCTCGCCCCGCTCGATCGCGACGTTCCTGCAGCGCATCGGCCGGTCCAACCACACGCGCGCCGGGACGCCGACGGGCCGCCTGTTCCCCCTCACCCGGGACGAGCTCGTCGAGTCCACCGCCCTGCTCGCCGCGCGTCCGCGCCGGCCGTCTCGACGCCGTGCTCCCCCCGGACGCGCCCCTCGACATCCTCGCCCAGCAGATCATCGCCGAGACCGCCGGCGGCGGAATGGCGCACGGACGACCTCTTCGCGCTCGTCCGGCGTGCACACCACTACCGCGACCTCACCCGCGAGCAGTTCGACGAGGTGGTCGAGGTCGTCAGCAAGGGCGTCACGACCGCGCGGGGCCCGCGTGCCGCCTACGTCCATCACGACGCCGTGAACGGCGAGCTGCGCGGGCGCAAGGGCGCGCGGCTGGCCGCGCTCACGTCGGGAGGAGCGATCCCCGAGCTCGGCGACTACCGCGTCGTGCTCGAGCCCGACGAGACCTTCATCGGCACGGTCAACGAGGACTGGGCGACCGAGTCGATGGCCGGCGACATCTTCCTGCTCGGCACGCACTCGTGGCAGATCCGCCAGGTCACGGCGGGGCAGGTCCGTGTGGTCGACGCCGGCGACAAGCCCCCGACCATCCCCTTCTGGCTGGGCGAGGCACCCGCCCGGACCGCGGAGCTCTCGGCCGAGGTCGCGGCGCTGCGCGAGGGCGTGGACCACCACCTCGCCGCCGCCGATCCCGACGGCGCGGTGCGCTGGGTCGCCGAGACCGCGGGCGTGCACGGGGAGGCGGCGGAGACGGTGGTCGCGTACCTCCAGGCGGGGCGAGCCGTGCTCGGACTGCTGCCGACGACCACGGATCTCGTGATCGAGCGGTTCTTCGACGACACCGGCGGCATGCAGCTCGTGATCCACTCGCCGCTGGGTGGCCGGATCAACCGCGCGATGGGCTACGCGCTGCGCAAGAAGTTCTGCCGGACGTTCAACTTCGAGCTGCAGGCCTCCGCCAACGACGACACCGTCGTGATCTCGCTCGGCCCGCACCACAGCTTCCCGCTCGGCGAGGTGACGCGCTTCCTCACCAGCGCCACGATCCCCGAGACGCTCACCCAGGCCGTGCTCGACCAGCCGATCTTCCTGTCCCGCTGGCGCTGGAACCTCAACCGGTCGCTGATCGTCCTGCGGTTCCGCGGCGGGAAGAAGAACCCGCCCCCGATCCAGCGCATGGAGTCCGACGACCTCATGGCGGCGCTCTTCCCCGGCGCGGCGGCGTGCCAGGAGAACGTGGCCGGCCCGATCGAGATCCCCGACCACCCGGTCGTGCGCCAGACCGTGCACGACACGCTGACCGAGGGGCTCGACGTCGACGGGCTCGTCGCGTTGTGGGAGCGCATCGAGCGTGAGGAGGTGCGCGTGCACTGCCGCGACACCACCGAGCCCTCGCTGCTCGCGCACGAGATCCTCACGGCGCGCCCGTACGCGTTCCTCGACGACGGCGAGGCGGTCGACCGGCGGACGAACGCACTCTCGCTCCCTCGCGGCCTCCCGGTGGACCCGTCGTCGCTCGGCCGGCTCCGGCCCGAGGCGATCGAGCAGGTGCGCGAGGAGACCACCGCGCGCCCGACCACGCCCGACGAGCTGCACGACCTCCTGTCGGCGCTGGTGCTGACCGTGGCGCGTCCCGAGTGGGAGCCGCTCTTCGCGGAGCTCGAGGCGCGCGGGCGCGCGGTGCGCCTCCGTGATGCAGGGAGCGAGCGGTGGCACCCCTTCGAGGCGTCCGCCGCTGTCGGCGCGCTGCTGGCTCCCGAGTCGGAGGGCGGCGAGACGGCGGATGCCACGGTCGCGGAGCTGCTGCGCGGTCATCTCGAGCTGCACAGCCCGGCCACCGTCCCCGCGCTGGCGGAGGTCACGGGTCTCCGGGCCGGTGCGGTCGGGATCGGGTTGGCGCGCCTCGAGGCCGAGGGCTTCGCGATCCAGGGGCATTTCACCGACCCCGATGGCGACGCGGTCGAGTGGTGCTCGCGACGGTTGCTGACCCGGATGCACAGCTACTCCCGCCGGCAGCGGCGGCGGGAGATCGATCCGGTGACGCCCGAGCAGCTCGTGCGGTTCTGGGTGCGGTGGCAGCACGTCGCGCCGGGTCACGAGCTCCGGGGCCGGGCGGGGCTCGGCACGGTGCTCGAGCAGCTGCAGGGCGCGTCGGTGGCGGCGGCGGCCTGGGAGCCGAACGTGCTCGCCCGGCGCGTGGCCGACTACCGGCCGGCCTGGCTCGACGAGCGATGCCTCGCCGGTGAGCTCGCCTGGCTCCGGCTCGCACCCCCGACGCTCGTCGATCCGGACAAGCGGGGCGGGGCCACGTCGAAGGCGACGCCGGTCTCGCTGGTCTTCCGGTCCGACCTGGAATGGCTCCTCGCTGCGGTGCGGGGTCCCGAGACTCCGGCGGTCCCGGCTGCCGGGGCCGTACGCGAGATCCTCGACGTCCTCGCGGCGCGGGGCGCATGCTTCGCCGGTGAGCTCGCCGAGCGGACCGGTCGCCTGCCGGTCGAGATCGAGGGCGCGCTCTGGGAGGCGGTCGCGCGCGGGTTGGTCACGAGCGACGGCTTCGCCGCGATCCGCGCGGTGACCCGGCGCGACCGACCACGCAACGAGCGGGAACGCCGGCTGAGCCGGCTCCGGCGGGGCGCCCCGAGTGCGGACACCGGCGCCGGTCGGTGGTCGCTCGTGGGCGCCGCCGCGTCGATGGTCGGCGACGAGGATGCCGGTCCCGACGCGATCGACCGCGAGGAGCTCGCGGAGGCGTGGGCGGAGCAGTTGCTCGCGCGGTGGGGCGTCGTGTTCTACGACATCGCCGCGCACGAGGGCGCGGCCGTGCGGTGGCGGGAGCTGCAGTGGGCGCTGCGGCGCATGGAGGACCGCGGCCAGATCCGCGGTGGCCGCTTCGTGCACGGCTTCAGTGGCGAGCAGTTCGCGTTGCCGGCCGCGGTCGAGGGTCTGAAGTCCGTGCGGCGGCTGGATCCGTCGGAGGCGGCCGTGACCGTGAGCGGCGTGGACCCGTTGAACGTGACCGGTGTGATCCTGCCCGGCGAGCGGGTTCCCGCGCGCCGCACGGAGTCGGTGGAGCTCCCGCTCTAGGAGATGCTCAGGCCACCGGCTCGAGCGTCGGCGACCGCCGGCGCAGGGCGTCGACGGTGATCAGCGCGAGGCCGACCCACACCAGCGCGAAGCCGACGACGCGCCAGGCCGGCATCGCCTCGCCGTAGACGAGCGCGCCGAGCGCGAGGTTGATGGTCGGCACGCTGTACTGCAACCACCCGAGTGTGGCGAGTGGAACCCGCGGCGCAGCGTGCGCGAACAGGAGCAGTGGCACCGTGGTCACCAGGCCGGTGAGCGGGACGAGCACCAGCTGCAGGGTCGTCGCGCCGTGGAGGCTGCCGGGTCCCGCGATCTGGAAGCCGACGAGCAGCGCGATCGCGACGGGCAGCAGCGCGAGACACTCCGCCGTCAGGCTCTCGAGCATGGGGAGTGGGACCGACTTCTTCAGCATCCCGTAGGCGGTCCAGGTCGTCGCCATCAGCAGGGCGAAGACGGGCGGCGCGCCGTAGCCGATCGCGAGGACGACGACCGCCGCGCCGGCGAGCCCGAGCGCGATCTGCTGCGCGCGCCGGAGCGACTCGTGGTACACGAGCACCCCGGCGACCACGAGCCCGATCGGCGACAGGAAGTAGCCGAGCGCGGTCTCGACGACACGCCCGTGCGTGACGCACCAGACGTAGCTCGTCCAGTTGACGGCCAGCGCGAGGCTCGCGGCGACGATGCGCAGCGCGAGCCGGCGGTCGCGCGCCACCGGGCGGAGGTCGGACCACCGTCGGAGCAGCGTCAACGCCGCGGCCAGCAGCACGACCGACCACGCCACCCGCCACCCGATCAACCCGATCGCGGGCAGTCCGGTGAGCTCGTGCCAGAACAGCGTCAGCAGCCCCCAGAGCAGGTAGGCGCCGGCCCCGCTCAGCGTTCCGGCGCGCCGCTCGTCCACGCGGGCGAGGCTACCGACCGACCGTCCACGACCGGCCGGGGTTGCCGACCACCGGGCCGGCCCTGTCGCGGCCCGAAGGCGCGGGCCTAGGGTGGCCGGACGGTTCGGCAACCCTGGAGGTGTCCGATGGTCGACGCTGTCCCTCCCGACCAGGCCGGTCGGATGATCCCGTACCTGATGATCGACGGTGCCGCGGCGGCGATCGACTTCTACACCCGGGCGTTCGGTGCGGAGGAGCGGTACCGGCTGGCGATGCCCGACGGCGGCGTCGGTCATGCCGAGATCGTGCTCAACGGTGCCTCGGTGTACCTCGCCGACGCACCCGAGGACATGCCGGGGTCCGGGGCCAACCCGAGGAAGCTCGGCGGCTCGAGTGTCCTGCTGCACCAGTACGTGCCCGACGTCGACGCCGTGGTCGCGAAGGCGAGGGCCGCGGGCGCGACGGTCGTGCGGGAGCCCGAGGACCAGTTCTACGGAGATCGTGCGTCGCTGCTCGAGGACCCGTTCGGCCACCTGTGGTCGTTCCACACGCACATCCGCGACGTGTCGCCGGAGGAGATGGCCCAGGCCGTCGCGAAGATGGGGTGAGCCCGGTCAGGGCAGCATGCCGTACGCGTGGACCGGTGTGAGTCGCAGGACGAGACGACCGTCGCGGACCATGGCGGCGCGGTAGTCGTCCCAGTCCTCGTGCTCGCCCGCCAGCGAGCGGTAGAGCTCGACGAGCTCGTCCGCCGCCGCATCGCCCGGCTCGCGGGCCACCTCCGAGAGCGTGACCGTGGCGTCGAGCACCACGTACGCCCAGAAGTCGTCGCGGCACACGTAGAGCGACGCTCTCGGGTCGCGCCGGACGTTCTTCGTCTTGGCCCGGGTCTCGGTGACCGAGATGCGGACGGTGCCCGTCGGCGTCGATCGCGTAGATGATGTTCGAGATCTGGGGTCGGCCGTCCCGCCGGATCGTCGTCAAGACGCCCTGCCGGGTCGCTGCGGGCGAAGTCGAGAGCGGTGGTCAGGTCCATCGTCTGAGGGTAGACCCGGTCGGTTCGGGGCGCGTCCGGAAGTACGGGTCGTTCGGCGAGCGTCGCGGAAGCCGAGCGCTCGGCGGCGGTCGAGCTGTCGACGCGCCAGTCGGATCCGTTCTTCGCCGTGTCGAACCAGACGAGTGCGGCGATCGCCGGGAATCGGTGCTCGATGTCGCTGCGGGCCGCGTCGATCCATGCGGCTTTGCTGTCCGGGCACCCGACCCTCGACCGACGACGTCTCGGCGATCATGATCGGCTTCCGCTGAGCGTACTCGTCGTACAGGGTAGCGAACAACGACGTGAACGACCGGTCGTGGACGGGATCCCGGCGGTAGCCGTCGATCCCGACCCAGTCCACGTAGTCGTCTCCCGGGTAGTACGCCGTCGGCCGCGTTCCAGCGGGACGTCCGGAATGCTCGTGCGGTTCGGACTCCACACCCAGACGCGTTGGTGGCGCCGGCTGCGACGAACACGTCGTGGACGTGGCGCCAGGCGGCGACGTACTTGGAGGGCCCGTCGTGGGTTCCCGGCGTGCTGGCTGTGGTCCCGTCCCACGGATACCAGTTCGCGTTCATCTCGTGCGCGAACCGCAGGAACATGGGACGACCGAACGCTGCGACGGCTCGGGCGCGCGCACGGATCACGGCATCGGCGGCGCCGGCGTTGATCGCGTCGAGGGTGGTGGCATCGGGCTGCCAGGTGATCATCGGGATCGCGTCCGGCCTCGATGTCCCATCGGTCGGCGGGCGTGGGGAACGGGGTGGTCCCAGTTCTGGAACCGGTGGTCGATGTCGTATCGGCGTCCGATCATCGCCTCCCGGGCGGTGACGATCGCCGGGCTCCAGCCCGTCCCGTCGACCGAGACGAACGAGCCGAGCAGCGCACCTCGGCGTGGTGCCAGCGGTGCGGCCGGCCGGGCAGGGCGGCTCGGGAGCGCGCCGTCGGCCCGCCTGCGTGCGGTCCCATGGCCGTCGCCACGACGATGACCGCGACGACCGCGATGAGCGCTGCCGTTGTGCCCGAGCCAACCGTGACATCGTCGTCCCTCCGACGGCCGGACGCCGATCTCACCGTCCTGAAGGAGGATCGGCACGCGGCCGTCCTCTTCTGAAGTCGCGTCAGCTCGAACGCGTCGAGGTGCGAGTCGCGGGTGACGTGCGTGCGCGTGGCCGGCGTCAGCGGCAGGGGTTCACGGCGGCCCTGAGACTCAGCGGCTTCTTGATGGCGTTGAAGTTCCGCGCGTTGGCTTCCGGGCAGAACTTCGCCTTGGTGCCCTGGTACTCGATCTGCATCACCGCCTTGCCGGCGGCGCTGAACGGGAGCAGCAGGTGGCACTCGTCGTACTGGTGGCACTGCTCGTTGACGACCCAGTCGTAGTAGGGGACGAGGTCGGGGATCTGGTCGAGGTCGTTCTTCAGCGCGATGGACAGGCCGCGCTCGTGCGCGGCGTTGGCCACGAAGACGTTGAATGCGAGCTGGTCCGCCGCGGTCAGCGGGAAGCCGGAGTTGTTCGTGTAGCCGTCCATGTTGTCGGCGTCGACGCTGTCGAAACCCTTGGCCCGGCACAGGTCCAGGCGCGCCTCGATGATCGGGCCGAGCACGTCGAGCGACGGACGTCGAGCCACTTCTCGCCCGGCCAACCGTTCCCGCTGCCCTTCACCTCGGCTGGATAGGAGGACGGCGTCGGGCCGCCAGTTCTCGAACGAGCCGGCACTGAAGTAGCACGCGACCGTGTGGCCCTTCGCGTGAAGGAGTCGACGACCGACCCGGCGTTGTCGAACAGGTCGATGTCGTAGAGGGTTGCCGTCTTCTTCTGGTTCACCTGGCCCTGGAGCTGGATCTGCCAGCTCGTGGCGGCGGGTGGGACGTAGCAGCCGACGCAGGTGACCGGGGGTGCGAACCGCGGCCCCGGCCGGTGCGCTCGGGTGCCGACCCGACGATGCTCGCGAGCGTCAGCAGCCCGGCGAACAGTCCCGTGGTCGTTCGACGATGCATCTCGTCCCCCTCCGATGGACCGGGGGACCCTACCCGGCGAAGGGGGAAACCGTAGGGTGCATCCGATCATGAGGGCGCGGGGATGATCCGGCACTTCGACGTCGTCATCGTCGGCGGCGGCTCGGCCGGGTGCGTGCTCGCCAACCGGCTGAGCGCCGATCCGTCGCGACGCGTCCTGGTCCTCGAGGCCGGACGACCGGACTACCGCTGGGACGTCTTCATCCACATGCCCGCGGCGCTCTCGTTCCCGATCGGGTCGCGCTTCTACGACTGGCAGTACGAGTCCGAGCCCGAGCCCCACATGCAGGGCGGCGGATCCACCACGCCCGCGGGAAGGTGCTCGGCGGTTCCAGCAGCATCAACGGCATGATCTTCCAGCGCGGCAACCCGCTCGACTACGAGCGCTGGGCTGCCGATCCCGGGGATGGAGCGCTGGAGCTACGCGCACTGCCTGCCGTACTTCAAGCGGATGGAACGCTGCCTCGCCGGCGGCGACGAGTTCCGCGGTGACGACGGTCCGTTGACCCTCGAACGGGGACCGGCCAGAGAGCCCGCTCTTCGAGGCGTTCTTCGCCGCGGTGCAACAGGCCGGGTACCCGCTGACCGACGACGTCAACGGCTACCGACAGGAGGGCTTCGCCCGGTTCGATCGCAACATTCACCGCGGCCGGAGGCTGAGCGCCGCACGCGCCTACCTCCACCCGGTGCTGCACCGACCGAACCTCGAGGTCCGGACGCGCGTGCTGACCACGAGCGTCGTCTTCGACGGCCGGCGCGCGGTCGGTGTCGACGTGGTGCGGCGCGGCGGAGGCCGTCGAACGGAGTCGGTGCCGACGAGGTCGTCCTGTGTGGTGGCGCGATCAACTCGCCGCAACTGCTCCAGCTCTCGGGCGTCGGGCCCGCCGCGCTGCTGGACGGGTTGGGCGTGCCGGTGGTGGCCGACGTCCCCGGGCGTCGGCGCGAACCTGCAGGACCACCTCGAGGTGTACCTCCAACATGCGTGCACACAACCGGTGTCGATGGCGCCCAACCTCGCAGAAGTGGCGACGGCCGCTCATCGGGCTGCAGTGGCTCGCGCGGCGTGGTCCCGGGGCCACCAACCACTTCGAGGCGGGTGGGTTCATCCGCAGCAACGCACGACGTCGCGTATCCGAACGTGATGTTCCACTTCCTGCCCATCGCGATCCGCTACGACGGCACCGTGCCCGAAGGCGGTGGCGGCCATGGGTACCAGGTGCACGTCGGACCGATGTACTCCGATGCCCGGGGCACCGTGACGATCGTCTCGCGTGACCCGCAGGCGAAGCCCGCGTTGCGGTTCAACTACCTCTCGACGGCCACCGACCGGAAGGAGTGGGTCGAGACGGTGCGAGCGGCGCGCGAGATCCTGGCGCAGCCCGCCTTCGCCCCCTTCGACGGCGGCGAGCTGTCGCCGGGACCGTCGGTCCGGACCGACGACGAGATCATCGAGTGGGTCGCCCGAGACGCCGAGACCGCGCTCCATCCGTCGTGCACGGCCCGGCTCGGCACCGACGACACGTCGGTGGTGGATCCGGACACGTTCGGGGTCCACGGTGTGGACGGACTCCGGGTCGTCGATGCGAGCGCGATGCGCTACGTCACGAACGGCAACATCTACGCACCGGTGATGATGCTGGCGGAGCGGGCCGCCGACGCGATCCTCGGGAACGAGATGCTGGCGCCCGAACCGGTGGCGTACCACCGGCACCGGGGAACGGAGGAGGAGGCGCGGTGACGATCGACCTGTTCATCGGCGGCCGTACGGTCGCCGCGACGTCGGGGGAGACGTTCACCGAGCGTGAACCCCGCCACTGGTGAGGTGCTTGCCGAGGTCGGCGTGCGCGAGCGCGGCCGACGTGGACCGAGCGGTGGCGGCGGCACGGGAGGGGTTCGCGGTCTGGTCGGCGACGACTGGGGCCGAGCGGTCGCGGATCCTGCTGCGGGCGGCCGCGATCCTCCGGGAACGCAACGACGATCTGGCGCGGATCGAGGTCCGCGACACCGGGAAGCCGATCGCCGAGGCGCTCACAGTCGACGTCGCGAGCGGCGCCGATTGCCTCGAGTTCTTCGCGGCGGCCGGAGCGACGCTTGCACGGCGAGTACCACGACCTCGGCGGTGCGTTCGCGTACACGCGGCGCGAGCCGCTCGGCGTGTGCGCGGGGATCGGCGCGTGGAACTACCCGATCCAGATCGCGTGCTGGAAGTCGGCACCGGCGCTCGCGTGTGGCAACGCCGTGGTCTTCAAACCCTCGGAGCTCACGCCGCTCACCGCGATGGAGCTCGCCGCGATCTACACCGATGCCGGCGCTTCCGCCGGGCGTGTTCAACGTCGTGCACGGCGGCGGCGCGGTCGGGTGCCGCGCTCGCGGGCCACCCCGGCATCGCCAAGATCTCGCTCACCGGGTCGGTCCCGACCGGGCGGCGCGTCATGGCCGCGTCATCCGAGACGCTGAAGGCGCTCACGCTCGAGCTGGGCGGTAAGTCTCCGCTCCTCGTGTTCGACGACGCCGACCTCGATCAGGCGGTCGTCGGCGTGCACTGGTCGCGAACTTCTTCACCCAGGGCGAGATCTGCTCGAACGGCACGCGTGTCTTCGTCCAGCGCGCCGTACACGACCGGTTCCTCGACGCGCTGCGCACGCGGACCGAGAAGCTCGTCATCGGCGACCCCATGGACCCCGACACCGATGTCGGTGCGTTGATCTCGGAGGAGCACCTGTCCAGAAGGTGCTCGGGTACATCGAGTCGGGCGTCGCCGCCGGCGCCCGGAGCTGGTCTGCGGCGGTCGTCGGGCCAGAGGCACCGATGTGCTCGACCGCGGCTGCTTCGTCGAGCCGACGATCTTCTCCGGCTGCACCGACGACATGGCGATCGTGCGGGACGAGATCTTCGGGCCGGTGATGAGCGTGCTCGCGTTCGACACCGAAGGCGAGGCCGTCGCCCGGGCCAACGCTACCGAGTACGGTCTCGCCGCGGGCGTCTTCACGCGCGGATCTGTCGCCCGCGGCCATCGTGTCGCCGCCGCCCTCGAGGCCGGGATCGTGTGGGTGAACACCTACAACCTCACGCCGATCGAGGTCCCGTTCGGCGGCGTCGAAGCAGTCGGGCATCGGCCGCGAGAACGGGGTCGCGGCGCTCGAGCACTTCACCCAGCGCAAGACCGTCTACGTCGAGACCGGCACCGTCGACACGCCGTACGACTGATCGGGTGCCGGTCGCCGCCGCGCCCGGCGCTACGGTCCCGGACCTGCTGCGAGGAGGATGCACGTGACCGACGACGTACTGACCGAGCTGTTCTCGATCCGGGGCAAGACGGCGCTGATCACCGGCGGGACCCGCGGGATCGGCCTGATGATCGCGGACGCCTACGTGCGCGCCGGTGTGAAGGTGTACGTGTCGTCGCGCAAGGCCGATGTGTGTGCCGAGGTCGCGGGCCGATTGTCCGAGGTCGGGCGAGTGCATCGGGATCCCCGCCGACCTCTCGACCGAGGCCGAGTGCCGCCGGCTCGCCGACGAGATCGCGTCCCGCGAGGACCGGCTGCACGTGCTGATCAACAACGCGGGCGCCACGTGGGGTGCGCCGCTGGCCGATCACGACGACGCCGCCTGGAACCGCGTGCTGAACATCAACGTCAAGGGCCCGTTCCACCTCACGCGCTTCCTGCGCCCGCTGCTCGACGCCGCCGCGACCGACGACGACCCGCCGCGCGTCATCAACATCGGCTCGATCGACGGGATCCAGGTCCCGATGATGGAGACGTACTCGTACTCGACGGCGAAGGCCGGAGTGCACCAACTCACCCGTCACCTCGCGAGTCAGCTCGCGCCGACGCATCACGGTGAACGCGATCGCGCCCGGTCCGTTCGAGTCGAAGATGATGGCCGCGACGCTCGACGCCTTCGGCGACGCGATCGCCAAGAGCGCCCCGATGAAGCGGATCGGCAAGCCCGCCGACATGGCGGGGATCGCCGTCTACCTCGCGGGCCCGGCGTCGACCTACGTGACCGGCGCGATCATCCCCGTCGACGGTGGCATCGCCACCTGCAAGTAGCGCCGACTCGGCGCGTTCTCGCACACGAGCTGCACGCCAGGGCCTGCAGCTCGCGTGCCAGAACGGAGCGGTCAGACGAGCTCGGCCTTCTTGTACATCGCGACCACGCAGGCGCCGCCGAGGCCCAGGTTGTGCTGGAGCGCGAGCTCCGCACCGTCGACCTGACGGGCGTCCGCCGTGCCGCGCAGCTGCCACGTGAGCTCGGAGCACTGGGCGAGGCCCGTCGCGCCGAGCGGGTGACCCTTGGAGATCAGCCCGCCCGACGGGTTCACGACCCAGTCGCCGCCGTAGGTGACCGCACCCGAGTCGATGAGCTCGCCGGCCCCGCCCTCGGCGCAAAGCCCGAGCGCCTCGTAGGTGACCATCTCGTTGGCCGAGAAGCAGTCGTGCAGCTCGATGACGTCGACGTCGGTCGGGCCGTACCCGGACTGCTCGTAGACCTCCTGCGACGGCGACGCGTGACATGTCGAAGCCGACGAACTTCATGTCGCTGCCGGAGTCGAAGCTCGACGGGAAGTCGGTCTTCATCGACATGCCCGATGATCTCGACCGCCTGGTCCTCGAGGCCGTGGGACCGCACGAAGTCCTCGCTCGCGAGGATCGCCGCGGCCGAGCCGTCGGAGGTCGGGCAGCACTGGAGCTTCGTGAGGGGCTCGTGCACCATCGGCGACGCGAGGATCTCCTCGAGCGTGTAGATGTCCTGGAACTGCGAGTACGGGTTGTTCGCCGAGTGGCGGTGGTTCTTCTCCGCGATGCGGGCGAAGCTCTCGGCCTTCACGCCGTAGCGCTCCATGTACTCACGGCCGGCGTTGCCGAACATCTGCGGTGCGGGAGGTGCCTGGGTGAAGCCGCGCTTTTCGTTCATCGCCTCGAACGTGCGCTGCATCGGCATCGCGCGGTCCATGTACTTGATGCCGAGCGAGCCCTTCTCCATCTTCTCGAAGCCGAGCGCGAGCGTGCAGTCCGCGAGGCCGCCCTCGATGAAGCGCTTGGCGAGGTACAGCGCGCTCGAGCCGGTGGCGCAGTTGTTGTTCACGTTCACGACCGGCACGCCGCTCACGCCGATCTCGTACAGCGCGCGCTGGCCGGCGGTGGAGTCGCCGTAGCAGTAGCCGACCGCGACCTGTTCGATCTCGTCGTAGGCGATGCCCGCGTCGGTGAGGGCGTTGGTGCCCGCCTCCTTGGCCATGTCCGGGTAGTCCCAGTCCTTGCCACCGGGCTTCTCGAACTTGGTCATGCCGACGCCGATGACGAACACCTTGCGAGCCACTTGTCGCTCCTCCGCACGCTGCGCTCCGAGGCGGTCGCTCTCGGGCGGGCCACAGGGTACGGCGCGGCCCCGGTGAGAGCCCATTCCGACCGGGCATCTCGTCGGCGGCGCCGCCGGGCGGCCCGTATCCTCTCGCCATGCCTCGGATGCGGGTCGTGGCGGCCCAGCTCGACCTCGTCGTCGGCGACCTCGACGGCAACGAGGCGCGCATCCTCGACGCGTACGACCACGCGGCCGCGCTCGACGCCGATCTGGTGGCCTTCCCCGAGCTGGCGATCACCGGGTACCCACCCGAGGACCTCCTGCTGCGCCCGGCGTTCGTGGCGGCGGCCGCCGAGACCCTGGAGAAGATCGCCAGCCGCACGGGCACGACGGCCGCGGTGCTCGGAGTGGTCGATCCATTGCCCGACGGCCTGCTCGCGAACGCCGCGGCGCTCTGCGCCCACGGCGCGGTCCGGGGCGTGTACCGCAAGCACCTGCTCCCGAACTATGCGGTGTTCGACGAGGAGCGCTACTTCGAACCCTCGACCGTCGACGGGCCGTTGTTCGTGGTCGGGGGTCTGAAGGTCGCCCTCACCGTCTGCGAGGACGCGTGGCGGGCCGACGGCCCGATCGTGACCCAGGCCGCGGCCGGGGCCGAGGTCGTCGTCAACATCAATGCGTCGCCGTACTTCGCGGGCCGGGTCCACGAACGGGAGGCGATGCTGGCGGAGCGGGCCCGCCAGGCGCAGGCGCCGATCGTCTACGTGAACCTCGTCGGCGGCCAGGACGAGCTCGTCTTCGACGGCGCGTCGATGGTCGTGGACCGCGACGGGAGCCTCGTGGCGCGCGCGGCGCAGTTCGAGGAGGACCTGCTCGTCGTCGACCTCGACGTGCAACGGGCGCACCACCGGCGCGCACCGGTCGGCCGCGAGCCGGTCGCACCGCTGCCCGAGGTCCCGGTCTCGGACAGCCACCTCGGGCTGCCGTCCCGTCCGCCCCGGATCGAGCCGCTGTTGGACCCGGTGCACGAGGTGTACCGGGCGCTCGTGCTCGGGACGCGGGACTACATGGTGAAGAACGGCTTCACGCACGTGCTGCTCGGCCTCTCCGGGGGCATCGACTCGTCGCTCGTCGCCGCGATCGCGGCCGACGCGCTCGGTCCCGACAAGGTCACCGGCGTCCTCATGCCGTCGCGGTACTCGAGTGGCGGGAGCGTGACCGATTCCGAGGCGCTCGCCGCGAACCTCGGCATCCCGACGATCGTCGTGCCGATCGAGCCCGCGCACCAGGCGTTCACCGAGATGCTGGCCGAGCCCTTCGCGGGCACCGAGCCGGGTCTCGCCGAGGAGAACCTCCAGGCGCGGATCCGCGGCACGATCCTCATGACGATCTCGAACAAGTTCGGCTGGCTCGTCCTCACGACCGGCAACAAGAGCGAGATGGCGACGGGCTACAGCACGCTCTACGGCGACATGGCCGGCGGCTTCGCGGTCATCAAGGACGTGCCCAAGATGCTCGTCTACGCGCTGTGCGAGGACATCAACCGCCGGTTGGAGCGCGAGGTCGTCCCGCGTTCGGTGATCGAGAAGCCGCCGAGCGCGGAGCTGCGCCCGGACCAGAAGGACGAGGACTCCTCCCGCCCTATCCCGTGCTCGACGCCATCCTCGAGGGCTACGTCGAGCAGGACCGTTCGGTCGCGGACCTCGTCGCCGCGGGCTTCGACCGCGAGACCGTCGTGCGGGTCGCGCGGCTCGTGGACCGCAGCGAGTACAAGCGCCGACAGGCCCCGCCGGGCGTGCGCGTGTCACGCAAGGCCTTCGGCAAGGACCGCCGCCTGCCGCTCACGAACCACTGGCCGGGGTGACCGACCGGAACGTGACCCGCGTCACCCGTAGTTGACCCTCGGTCGCAACGGGACGAAGAATGCGGCGAATCCCTCGTCCGGCGTCGTGCCGGGCCATGTCGAGCGGAGCCTGTGCATGTCCGACCCGTTCAAGCCGCGTGCGGCGTTCGCCCCGTGGGACCGCCGGGAGCTGCCCGGCCTCTTCTCGGTGGAGGAGACCGCTCGCCGCGTCGGCGCCTACAAGTGGCTGGAGATGCGGCTGTTCGAGTCCCTCGGCGGTTGGGTCGCCACCGTTCCCGAGCTCGACGTCAAGCTCGTCCTCGGCCGGCACTGCTACCACCACGCGTGGCACGCCGAGCTGATGGACAAGCGGCTCCCCGAGCTGCGCGAGATGAACACCGAGCGCCTGACCGAGCCCGCCAACGCCGAGATGGAGGCGTTCGTCGAGGCGCTGCGCGAGCCCGAGGCCCCCGAGCACACGATCGAGAAGCTCGTCGGCGTCTACCGGGTCCTCATCCCCCGCAAGATCGCGGCGTACACGTACCACCTGAACGGCACGAGCCGGATCACCGACAGCCCGACCCAACGTTCGCTGGGTTTCATGCTCCAGGACGAGTTCGACGACTGGCGGGAGGGCGAGATGCTGCTCCAGTCGCTCATCGAGACGCCCGAAGAACTGGAACGGGCGAGCCGTCGCCAGCAGGAGCTCGAAGCGATCATGCTGGCGGCCGGCGGCATCGCCGGCCCGGGTAGCCTGGGCGCGTGGAAACAACCGAAGGAGCCTCGGTATGAGGAAGCAACTGCCCCCCGAGATGCTGGCGCGCGATTCGCGCTTCGTCCGCACGTCGATCATGGATCAGGTGATGGACCCGCGGAACCAGAAGATCGGCGAACGGGACCTCGGCTCCGCCCGGCTCGAGCCCCAGCGGCCCGCCGCGGCCGACCGGGCCCGCAACCTGATGCACGGCATCTTCACCGGTGAGATCCAGGCGCTCGAGGGCGCGGGTCGGACCACCTACGACTTCGACGACGAGCAGGCTCCGTTCGCGCTCAAGCTCGACATGGCCCGGCAGTGCTGGGACGAGAGCCGCCACGTCGAGATCTCGGTCAAGCTCGGCGACTGGATGGGCACCGAGATCGGCGAGTACTCCGAGGCCACGTTCCTCTACGAGGCCGCGTGCGCACCCGACCCGATCCTGCGCCTGTGCGGTGTGAACCGCGCGCTCGAGGGACTCGCCATCGACGTGTTCAACACCATGAAGGAGTTCGGCGACAGCTCCGGCGATCCGGTGCTCGAGTTCTGCGAGGACTGGATGCTCGCCGACGAGGTGACCCACGTGAAGATGGGTTCGGACTGGCTCCGTCGCCTCACCGCCGACGATCCCGAGCGGCGCGAGCGGGCGCTCGACTTCCAGCGCACCGTCGACAAGCTCTTCAGCCTCGGCGGCTTCCGCGGCGAGACCGACGACAACCCGATCCAGCTCGCCCGCAAGCTCCGCGCCATGGCGGGTTTCTCCACGGACGAGATCGACGAGCTCGCCGAGATCGCTGCGCAGGCCAAGGCCGACGCGGAGGCGATGGTCGCCGGCACGTCCTCGTGAGCCCCGCCCGTGGGTGACGTCACGCTGATCCCGGAGAGCTTCACGCTGGTCAAGTTCGACGCGGACGAGGTCCGCAGGATCATCACCGAGACGATGACCGCGATCGACTTCCCCGCCGACGTCGACGTGACGGTCGAGGTCGACGAGGTCCTCCCTCACCCGTTGACCGCGTCGTTCGTCGACGTCGCCGACGGCGCCGCGGAGCTCTGGTTCAGCGGTGGCTGCTTCGAGAGCCCGCAGCACCAGACCGGGCTCTCGGTCGAGAACACCCGTGTGGAGCTCGGGTCGTCGCTCCTGCGGGCGAAGGACCGCGTCACCGGTGGCTTCGAGAACGCCCCCGCCGACGACGAGCTCGACGACCGCCAGCGCGGCCTGTGGGACGCGTACGCGGAGAGCCGGCTCGCCGCCCTCGGGTTCCCGGTTCGGGTGCAGCGTCGTCGCTACACGTTCCGCCTCTACTGCGGCTTCAACGACGTCGCCGACGCGGAGTTCGAGCGGATCTGGCAGGGCGTCACGCTCACCTGGGACGAGCTCGCGACGATCGCCGAGCAGCTCGGCACCGCCGACACGCGTCCCGAGCGCAAGCGCTCGCTGCGTCGCGAGAGTCTCCGCGCCGTCGCCTCCTGACCCCGGGATCCGGCCGGCTCCGGCCGGCCCGTGTCACTCCAGGTCGTGCGCGGAGATCACCGCGTAGAGGTCCAGGTCCGGCGGAGCTGCGAGCACCGAGGTCGCGTCGGTGGCCATGGTCACCATGGCGTCGCCGTCGAGGTGGGAGCGCTGCGCGTCGGCGTCGTCCCATTTCTCGACCATCAGGAACCGCCCGGCCTGGGAGGTCGAGGCGACCAGGTCGACGTTCCGACAGCCCGGCTCCGCCCGGGTGAGCACGACGTAGCGGGCGAGGATCGCGGCGAGCTCGGGCTCGGAACCGCTGCGAGCCTGGAAGGTCCCGGCGACTACGGTGATCTCCACTTCCGTCACGGGGCCTCCCGGGCGCCGATCCTTTTCCCCAGGGCCTGTGGAAAAGCGTCCTTGACGGGACCGGTATCGTACAGGGACCTCCCACACGGATCGGGGAACATTCCCCGTCCCCTCGGTGGTTGTCCCGTTGTCTGCAGTATTTCTAGTTTCGGAGACCGATTTTCTTGGCCAAGGAGCGCGTGGAGCGGGACGAAGAAGACCTGGTTCGGTTGTATCTGACCGATATCGGGCAGTACCCCCTGCTCACCAAGGACGACGAGGTACGCCTGGCCCAGGAGATCGAGCTGGGCAAGGCGGCGCGGGAGGAGCAGGAGGCCGGAGGCAAGGGCCTCACCGCGGCCAAGAAGCGCGAGATCCGCAAGAACATCCGCATCGGTGACGACGCCGAGCGCACGTTCGTACAGTCGAACCTGCGGCTGGTGGTCTCGATCGCCAAGAAGTACCAGGCCTCGGGCCTGCCGCTGCTGGACCTCATCCAGGAGGGCAACCTCGGCCTGATGCACGCCGTCGAGAAGTTCGACTGGCGCAAGGGCTTCAAGTTCTCCACCTACGCGACGTGGTGGATCCGCCAGGCCATCACCCGCGGCATCGCCAACACCGGCCGGACCATCCGCCTGCCCGTGCACGCCGGCGACACCCTGGCCCGGCTCCAGAAGGCACGCTCGCGCCTGGAGCTCAAGCTGGGCCGCCCGGCCACGCTGGCGGAGCTCTCGGCCGAGGTCGAGATGCCCGAGGACAAGGTGACCGAGGCGCTGCGCTTCGCCGCCGAGCCCCTCTCGCTCTCCGAGCCGCTCCGTGAGGACGGCGACGCCGAGCTCGGCGACATCGTCGAGGACCGCTCGGCCGAGTCCCCGTTCGAGGTCGCGGCCACCGCGCTGCTGCCGGCGGAGATCGAGAAGCTGCTCTCGCCGCTCGACGAGCGGGAGCGTCAGATCCTGGCGTTGCGGTTCGGTCTGGACCGGGGCGAGCCCCGGACGCTCGAGGAGGTGGGGGAGTACTTCAACCTCACCCGGGAGCGCATCCGCCAGATCGAGGCCCGCGCGATGAGCAAGCTCCGCCACCCGTCCGCCGACACCGGCGCCCGGGACCTCCTCGCCGTCTGACCCACCCCGCACCGCTCGACCGGTCCGCCCCCCTCGGCTTTGCGCGCCCAAAGCGCGCCGAAAACAGCGCGTTCCGCGCGTCGGAACGAGGGCGCGGGCCTCAGCGGGCGTGGATCCAGTCGATGAACTCGTACGGGTAGCCGCGCTCGATCGCGCTCGCGTCGTCGAGCCGCTTCCGGGCGTCGGCGTCGAGCTCCCAGCCGATGGCGCCCAGGTTGTCCTCGATCTGGGCGACGGTGCGGGCCCCGAGGATCGGCGCGGTGACGCCGGGGGAGTGCAGCACCCAGTTGAGCGCGACCTGGGCCATGGTCCTGCCGAGGTCCTCGGCGAGGTCGGCGACGGCCTGGGCGACGGCGAAGTTGCGTTCCTCGGCCATCCGCATCCGCATCAGCAGTGCCGAGGGCGTGTCGTCGGTCGCACGCGTGTCGGCCGGCGGCGCCTCGCCCGGGCGGTACTTGCCCGACAGCAGCCCGCCGCCGAGCGGGCTCCACGGCAGGATCGCGAGCCCGGCGTAGTCGGCGAGGGGGATCAGCTCCCGCTCGATGTCTCGGCACACGAGCGAGTACTGCGGCTGGAGGGAGACGAACGGCTCCCAGCCGTGGAGGTGCGCGACACCGAGCGCGGTCGCGAGCTGCCAGCCGGTGAAGTTGCTCGCACCGACGTACCGGACCTTCCCTTCGCGCACGAGGTCGTCGAGGGTCGAGATGGTCTCCTCGAGCGGAGTGTCGCGGTCCCAGCAGTGGATCTGGTACAGGTCGATCCAGTCGGTCCGGAGCCGGCGCAGGGACGCCTCGACCTGCTCGCGGATCACCCGACGCGACGCGCCCTTCTGGTTCGGGCCGGGTCCCATCATCATGCGGCACTTGGTCGCGAGGACGATGCGGTCCCGTCGGGCGCCGTCGAGCAGCCGCCCGAGGATCTCCTCCGACGCCCCGCGGTTGTAGGTGTTGGCGGTGTCGACGAAGTTGCCGCCGGCATCGAGGTAGCGGTCCAGGATCTGGGCGCTCTCGCCCTCCGGTGTCTCGCGGCCGAATGTCATCGCCCCGAGGCAGGCTTCGCTGACCCGGGTCCCGGTCCGGCCGAGCTGTCGCATCTCCATGCGTCCCTCCCTGTGGATCAGCCGGCGTACTGGATGAACTCGTACGGGTAGCCGAGCCGGAACGCGCTCGCCCAGGCCAGGGACTTCGACGTCTCCTCGTCGAGCCGCCACCCCGTCGCACCGAGGTTGTCCTCGAGCTGGGTCAGGTTCCGCGCGCCGATGATCGGGGCGGTGACGCCGCGCCGGTGCAACACCCAGTTGAGCGAGATCTGCGCGGCGCTCTTGCCGGTCGTGGCCGCGGCGGCCTTCACGGCCTCCACGATGTTCCAGGCGCGGTCGTCGAGGCGGTACGTGAACGTGATCGGGTTCTCGGTGTCCGCGCCCCGGGTGCCGGAGGGGAACTCCTGGTCCTTGGAGTACTTCCCGGTGAGGATCCCGCCGCCGAGTGGGCTCCACGGGATGACGGCGAGTCCTTCGCTCTGGCAGAGGGGGAGGAGCTCGCGCTCGGCGTCCCGGGTGATGAGGGAGTACTCGGGCTGGAGGCAGACGAAGGGCTCCCAGTCGTGGAGCGCGCTGATGCCGAGCGCCTTGGCGAGGTGCCAGCCGGCGAAGTTGCTCGCACCGATGTAGCGGACCTTGCCCTCGCGCACGAGGTCGTCGAGGGTCGAGAGCGTCTCCTCGAGCGGCGTGCGCTTGTCCCACATGTGCACCTGGTAGAGGTCGATCCACTCGGTGCCGAGCCGGCGGAGCGACGCCTCGCACGCGGCGCGCAGGTTGCGGCGCGACGATCCGGCGGCGTTGGTGTCGTCGCCCATCTGGAACCGGGCCTTGGTCGCGAGGACGATGCGGTCGCGCCGGTCCTTGATGGCGCGGCCGGTGATCTCCTCGGACGCACCCTGGCTGTAGACGTTCGCGGTGTCGACGAAGTTGCCACCCGCGTCGACGAAGCGGTCGACGATCTGGTGACTCGTGGCCTCGTCGGCCTCGTTGCCGAACGTCATCGTGCCCAGGCACAGCTCCGACACCCGTGTGCCGGTACGGCCGAGTTGGCGGTATTCCATGGTCGTGCTCGCTCTCGTCGGGGGTCGCGCTTCCGACCTTATGACCGGTGATGACAACCGGGCCATCCCCCGAGGCGTCGGATGGGGTGATGATGGCCGGCATGGCGGGGGCGGACGGCATGCCGGGAGAGACCGGCCGTGACGAGACGTTCGCGGCCCTGCACCGGGAGCACTATGAGCAGCTCGTTCGTCTGGCTCGGTTCCTCGTCGATGATCGCGGGACCGGTGAGGAGCTCGTCCAGGACGCGTTCGTGCGCGTGTACCGGGCGTGGTCGCGCGTGGAGGACCCGGTGAGGTACGTGCGGCGGGCGGTGGTCAACGGGGCGCGGTCGCAGTTGCGTCATCGCGCGGTGGTCCGTCGGTACGTACCGCCCGCGCTTCCACCGGGTGCGCCGGCCGACGAGGAGGTCGTGGTGCGTTCGCAGCACGCCGACGTCGTGGACGCGCTCGGCACGTTGCCGCGCCGGCAACGGGAATGCCTTGTCCTGCGGTACTACCTCGACCTGTCCGAGGCCGACATCGCGACGACGCTCGGGATCTCCCGCGGCTCGGTGAAGTCGCACGCCTCGCGTGGTCTCACCGCGCTCGGCCGACGCCTGGAGGAGCCGACGTGAACGAGGAGGAGCTCCGTTCGGCGCTGCACGACGAGGCGACCGGGGTCGAGGTCGGTGCCGACTCGCTCTGAGCGGATCGAGGCCCGACTGTCCGACGAGCGTTCCGCGGAACGCTCCCGGTCTGCGGCTTGCGCTCCGGCCGGCGATCGCCGTCGTCGTGTTGGCCGCCTTGGTCGGCGGCGTCCTGGTTGCAGTACGCGATCGGTCGTCGCGGACCGCGTCGGCGCCTGTGCCCAGCGAGATCGTGGCCGTCGACGCGCGTGGGCGCCTGGTGGTGTTGAACTCCCGGAGTGGCTCGGTGGTCCGGACGCTGGCGCGCAACGTTGCAACGTTCCGCGGTGACCCGGAGCTGGCGGTGTCTCCGGACGGGACGGAGGTCTACTTCACCTCGGTCGCGCCTCCGACGCCCGGTTGCCGGACGAGTGGAATCGAAACGGTGTTCCGGGTACCGCGCGGAGGCGGCGCCCCGGTGACGGTCGGCCGCGGTCGGACGGTCGCCGTGAGCAGGGACGGGGCCGTCGCCTTCTCGCGCGACTACGAGAACTGCACGTTCTCCGGGCCCGGCGGGCTCGAGATCGACGACCCGCCCCGGTCGAGGATCCTTCGGGACCCGCCCACCCATGAGCAGGATCGCGAGTTGGTCCTGTTCAACCTGTCGTGGTCCGGCGACGGCCGTTTGCTGACCTTCGATCGGGCCAAGGGCGCGGACCGTCGTCCGTACGTCGTCGACCCTCAGCACATCAGCTCGCTCGATGACGCGGTGTGCTTGTGCGCCGCGCCTTCGAACCTCCGGACGTTCGGCTTTCTGGGCGACTCGACCGAGCATCTCGGCGCCGAGTTGTCGGGCGCCACCCGGCGCTACGCGGCCGATGCCGTGGTGGCGCGCGCCGACGGTTCCATCGATCGGACACTGTTCCGCTGGGACCACGACATCACGACGCTTCGGAGCGATTCCAGCGGTCAGAACGTCGTGATGACGTCGCCCACGCGTGCGCTTGGTGGTGGCGGGTACGGATTCGCCCTCTACCGCTGGCGAAAGGGCGACCGGAGGCCGACCAAGGTCCGCGACGGAATCGTTGCCGCGGCCTGGCTTCCGACCGCGACCGCGCCCTCGCCTCCTGCGACCCAGATCGCGGTTGCGGGCGGGTCGGACGTTCCGCGGAACGTCGTGCGGGTGCTCGACGCCTCAGATGGTCACGAGGTGCGCCGCGTCGAGACCGGTACCGATCCGGTCACCGGTGTCGCGGCCACGCCGGACGGCGCGGTGCCTGGCAGTGGCGACCACCCCGGTCGGAGGCTCGGTCTGCGACGGCGCGATGGGGACCGTCGACCTCGCGACGGGCGCGCGGCATCCCGTCCTCGGTGAGGCCGCGGCTCCCGTGGTGAACCGCTACGGGCTCGCCGCGTATCCGGTGAGCTGTGACGGCGTCACGCTCGGGTTCACGAACCTGAACACCGGCGAGAACTCTCGCTCCGATCCTCTGGGTGATCTGGAGCACGAAGCGTCGGACAACGTGACCGGGGTCGAGCCGCTCGGCTGGTCGCCGACGGTGGCCTGGTGTCGTTCGACTGGGGACGCGAGGGCGTCCATCACGGATGGGACCGCCCTATGTGCTCGACACCGCGAGCGGACAATCCGTCGGGTCGGCGCGTTGCCTGTGCCCGCGCCGAGGGTCTCCCAGTCCTTCGGCTTTCTCGGGACCACACGTCAGCTCGTCGTCGACCCCGACGGGAGCCACCCGTGCGTACGCCGAGCGCGGCGGTGGCTCCGCAACGACGGGTCGGTGCAGCGGACCCTCTTCCGCGGGCGTGCCGCGACACTGGGCTCGACTCCGACCGGAGCGGCCGATCCTTCGTGATGGTGTCGCGACCAAGCAGATCCACCACAAGGCTACGTCGGACGTCCTCTACCGCTGGCGCGTCGGCGACCGGAAGCCGACGAAGCTCCGAGCCGGCGTCATCGCCGCCGCCTGGGTCCCGTCGGGCTGAGTGGCGGAGGTGGCAGGAATCGAACCCACCGGACGGGGTTCGCCCGTCCCACTCGTGTTGAAGACGAGGGGGGCCACCAGACCCCGTTCACCTCCGCCGGCATCCTGGCACGGGCCACCCGGTCCGCACCTGGTCGCGGTTGTCGGGTCCCCAGGCCCGACAACAGGACCAAAGTGGGGAACCGGGACGGCGATAGAGTGCGGGCCTCACCCTCAGGCGGAAAGGGATCACCGTGAAGAAGTTGCTGCTGTTGCTCGTCGTGTTGGCGCTCGGCGCCGCGGTCGCGTACAAGGTGCGTGGCGACGCCTGATCTGCTGCACGACACCCACGACGAGCGGGTCCTCCGGGGCCCGCTCGTTGCGCGTCAGGGCCCGGTGAGCGCGGCCTCGTAGCGACGCGCGAACAACGCCGGCGAGCCGCCGGTGGACCAGAACACGACCGTGTCGCCGTCGCCGATCCGCCCGCCGCGCACTGCCGTGCAGCAGCGCGGCCATCGCCTTCCCCGAGTACACCGGGTCGAGCACGAGGCCCTCGGACCGCGCGGTCAGGCGCAACGCGTGCGACGGCACGCGTCCGACAGCTCGCCGTAGCCGGCACCCACGTGGTCGTGGTCGACGATCACGGTGCCGTTCGGTGCACCCCGCCCCAGATGCTCCGCCGCAGTCGGCCGCCATCCGGGGCACCGCCTCGTCGAGGTCCGGTCGGGTGCCGACGTCCACGCCGATGACCCGCGTCGGCGAATCCGCGCCGAGCCCGGCGAGCAACCCGGCATGGGTGCCACCCGAACCGTCGGCGACGACGATCCAGTCCGGGTCGCGGTCGAGCTGCCCGCGGAGCTCGTCGACGGCGAGGGCGTACGCGGCGACTCCGGCAACCGACGCCCCACCGACCGGGATCGCGTACGGCCGCCGGCCTTCCGAGCGCAGCTGCTCGGCGAGCGCGGTGATGGCGTCCTCGATCTCGTAGTAGGCGGCGGCGCCGGAGAAGTGCAGGTGTGCGTCGAGCAGCTCGTCGAGGAGCAGGTTGCCCTCGCGGCCGGTGGGCGTCGGGCCGGCCAGCGCGAGGTGGCAGTCCATGCCGAGCCGGCGGGCCGCCGCCGCGGTGATCCGGGCGTGGTTGCTCTGCGCACCGCCGCCCGTGACCAGGCAGTCCGCACCATCGGCGACGGCCTCGTGGGCGAGGAGGACGAGCTTGCGCGGCCTTGTTGCCGCCGAGCGCGAGACCGGTGAGGTCGTCGCGCTTCACGAGCAGCGTCGCATCCGTGTCGAGCACCGCCGCCAGCGCGTCCATGCGCTGGATCGGCGTCGGCAACGTCGCGAGCTCGGAGATCGCGGTCACCGTCACCGCAGCGCGCGGCTCGCGTGCCGTCGCCACCACGCGTACGCCGCCGATGGCGGCACCACCGGCCGCGACGACGGTGCCCACCGCGATGGTCGGTCCCTTGGACGGTACCGGGACGCGATCGCGCAGCCGGACCGGGCGCGCGAAGTGCCGGACCTCCCAGCCGCGCTCGACCGCCTCGCGTTCGAGGTCCTTGTCGGGGTTCACCGCCACGGGGTGGCCGACGGCGGCGAGCATCGGGACGTCGGTGATCGAGTCCGAGTAGGCGTACGAGTCCGCGAGGTCGATCCCGTTCGCCTCGGCGAACTCGACGATCGCGGTCTCCTTGTGCGGACCGTACGCGTAGAACTCCAGCTCGCCGGTGTACGCACCGTCCTCGTCGATGCGGGCGCGGGTCGCGATCACACGGTCGACGCCGAGGTACGCACCGAGCGGCTTCACGACCTCTTCGGGGAGGACGAGACGATCACCATGATCCGACCGGCGCGGTGGTGCTCGTCGAACAGCTCCAGGGCCTCGGCGAAGACGATGGGCGAGATCACGTCGTCGAGCGTCTCGGCGACGATCGACGCGACGTGGTCCTGCTGCCAGCCCTTGGTGAGCGACAGCATCGCCTCGCGGACCTCTTCCATCTTGGACTCGTCGGCGCCGACGAGCATGTAGACGATCTGCGCGTACATGCTCTTGACGATCGCCCGCCGCGAGAGCAGTCCCTCGCGGTAGAAGGGCCTGCCGAATGCCAGCACCGAGCTCTTGGCGATGATCGTCTTGTCGAGGTCGAAGAAGGCCGCGGCGCCCATGGCGGCGAGACTACGGCCTCCCGGGTGGCGCGTCCGTTCCCGCGCGTACGCGCGACCTTGACACGGTTCGTCCGGTACGTCACAGTGGCGACCTTCCCCGCACCACTCCCCGGAGATCTCGTCCGCGCGCCGTCGCGCGCTCCGATTCCGGGAGTGTTCCGTGTCTCTCCTCGCCTTCTGGTCGCCCAAGGGCGGCTCCGGTACGTCCGTCACCGCCGCTGCGTGCGCGGTACATGCCGCCACCGCCGTCGGCGCGGTCCGGCTCGTCGATCTCCGCGGGGACCTCCCGGCCGTGCTCGGCCTCGGGGCCGAGCCCGAGACCGGTGTCGCCGACTGGCTGGCGGCGGGTCCGACCGCCCCGACCGATGCACTCGATCGGCTCGGGGTCGAGATCGTCCCCGGCCTGTCACTGCTCGCACGCGGCCGCGGGCAGAGCGTGCTGGAACCGGAACCCGCGGCCGCCGCCGGTGCGGCCCTCGCCGTCGCCCTGCGTGACGGTCCGCTCACGATCGTGGACGT
The DNA here is from genome assembly GCA_963805415.1 of uncultured Acidimicrobiia bacterium. Taxonomy (GTDB): domain Bacteria; phylum Actinomycetota; class Acidimicrobiia; order IMCC26256; family JAENVU01; genus JAENVU01. Next base: position 277,178 of record CAWDUD010000007.1, on the reverse strand, counting down.
CGGCGTGCCCGACACGGCCGTCGGTCGGGCGGTCGTCGAGGTCAGCGATGCGGCGTTCGTCGTGACGCGGGAGTGCTACCTCTCGCTGCGTCGGGCGGTGAACCTCGCGCTGACGGCTCGGGCCTACGGACTCGTGGTGCTCCAGGAGCCCGGCCGATCGCTCGGTCCGGCCGACGTCGCCCAGGTGCTGGGCCGGCCGGTCGTCGCCCGGGTCCCGGTTCGTACGGCGATCGCCCGTGCGGTCGACGCCGGAGTGCTGCCGGCCCGGCTCCCGGAACCGCTCGGTCGGGCCGCCGCGCAGGTCCTCCGTGAGCTCGGGCTCATCCGCCGGGGAGCTGCGGCGTGACCGCCGTGGTCGAGGACCGCACGCTGCGCGCCACGGTCCATCGGCGGCTGCTCGCGGCCGACGGCGCGGAGCGACCTGGTCGGTCGCGTCGGTCGACGAGCTGCGCGGAGCGGATCTCGTCGCTGCTCGCGCTGGAGGATCCGCTCCTGGCGCTCGACCGACGCGAGCGGCTCGTCGACGCGGTCGTGGACGACGTCGTCGGGCTCGGCGCGCTCGAGCCGCTCCTCCTCGACCCGACGATCGACGAGATCATGATCAACGGGCCCGGTCGGTGCTACGTGGAGCGCGCCGGGGAGCATCGAGGCCGTCCCGCTGCACCTCGACGAGGCGGGGATACTCCGCGTCGCCGAGCGGATCCTCGCTCCGCTCGCGCTCCGGCTCGACCGTGCGTCGCCCATGGTCGACGCCCGTCTCGCCGACGGCTCCCGCCTCCACGCGGTCATCCCACCGCTCGCCATCGACGGACCCTGCATCACCATCCGGCGATTCGGCGCGCGCCGGCTCGATCTCGACGCCTTCGGCGTCGGACCCGACGTGGCGCCGCTCCTGCACCGGCTCGTGCGCCGCGGCGCCAACATCGTGGTCGCGGGCGGCACCGGATCCGGGAAGACCACGTTGCTGAACGCACTGCTCGCCGCGGTCGACCCCGCCGAGCGGATCGTCACCATCGAGGAGACTGCGGAGCTCCGGCTCGCCCAGCCGCATGTCGTGCGGCTCGAAGCCGCGCCCCGCCAACGCGGAGGGCAGCGGCGCGGTGGCGGTCCGCGAGCTCGTGCGTGCGGCGTTGCGCATGCGACCGGACCGGCATCGTCGTCGGCGAGGTGCGCGGCGCCGAGGCCCTCGATCTCCTCCAGGCGCTGAACACGGGCCACGACGGCTCGGTGTCCACGGTGCACGCGAACGGTCCCGTCGATGCGCTGCGCCGGCTCGCCACGCTCGCACTGTTCGGCGGGAGCGGGCTGCCGCACGACGCGATCTCGGAGCAGCTGCGGGCGGCGGTCGATGTCGTGGTCCAGGTGCGCCGTGGAGCCGGGGGCGGCCGGGAGATCACCGAGGTCGTGGAGGTGGTCGACGAGGACGGTCCCTTCCGCGTGACCCCGCTCCTGACGCGTCGCGACGGCGTGCTGATCGAGGGCGCGCCGCCGGCACGTGCCGCCAGGAAGCCCGCGGCGCGGTGACCTCCGTCGGGCTCGTCTCGATCGTCGGGGGCATGGTCCTCACCATGGGCTGCGCACGCGCGGCGGTGCGGGTCGACGGCCGGGCGCGGCGCGCGGGATCTGCGCGCTCGGGCGCGGGTCCTCCCGGCGCCGATTCGTGACGCGATCGCGCGCCGGATCGCCCGCTCGGACGTCGCGCTCACGCCGGAGGCGGCGATCGGCTGGTATCTCGGCGGCGTCGCCGCCGCGGCCTGGCTCTCGTTCGTGGTGGCACCCGTCCTGGTGCTGCCCGCGGTGGTCGCGGCCGTCGTCGCCGGTCCGGTGGCGTTGCTCCGGCGAACGGGCCGGAACGACCGGGCCGCCTCCGGCGCCCTCCCGGGCGTCCTCGACCACGTCGTCGCCCACCTGCGCGCCGGCGGGACCGTGCCGGACGCGCTCGCGACCCTCGCCGGCCGTCCCGGCCCGCTGGCCGGCGACCTCCGCCGCGTCGTGGCGCGCCTCGCGCTCGGCGCGTCGCTCGAGGAATCCCTGGCGGCATGGAGCGCCGAGCGGCCGGTCGCCGATGTCGCGATCGCCGCGGGGGCCCTGGCGATGGTGACGAGCGTCGGCGGCGCGGCCTCGACGCCGCTGGAAGGTCTGGCCGCCTCGCTCCGTGCCGACGCCGCGGCCCGCGGCGAGGCCCGGGCCCTCTCGGCCCAGGCGCGGATGTCGGCGGTCGTGGTCGGCGCGGCGCCGCTCGTGTACCTCGTGTTCTCGAGCGCCACCGACCCCGCGTCCGTCCGGATCCTGGTGACGTCGAACGTCGGACGCGCGTGTCTCGTGGTCGGGCTCGGCCTCGAGGTGCTCGCCGCCTGGTGGATGCACCGGCTCGTCGGGAAGCGGCGCGTGCGACCGCGGTGCCCGTGGTGCTCGGGCTCGGGTGGGCGGCGCTCGCCGCGGCGCCGCTCGTCGTCCGAGCTCGCCGCCGCGTCGGTCGCCGCGCGCCTGCCCGGAGCGGACCGGCCCCGGCGCGCCCGGCGGCGCGTGCCGAGCGGTCCGGTCGGGCGGGTGGTGGCCGACGTCCTGACGCCGTTGGCGGGGCCGGCACGGGGCCGAGGCGCTGGACCGGGAGCTCCCCGCGGCGCTGGATCTCCTCATCGTCGCGGTCGAATCGGGATCGCCCGCCCGTCAGGCGATCGAGATCGGCGCCCGGTGGTCGCCGCCCGTGGTCGCGGAGCCGCTCCGACGCGTGCTCGTCAGCACGGAGCTGGGCGGGTCCCTCACCGATGCGCTCGCCGAGCTCTCCGCCGCGACGCCGGCGCTCGCCCCGGTCGCCGACGTGCTGAGTGCCAGCGCGCGCCTGGGGGCACCGGCGGCGGGCGCGCTCGGACGCCTCGCGGCCGAGGCCCGGAGCCGGGCCCGTCGTCGGTCCGAGGCGCGCGCCCGTGTGCTGCCCGTGAAGCTGCTGTTCCCGCTCGTCTTCCTCGTGCTCCCGGCGTTCGCGCTGCTCACCGTGGCGCCCGCGCTCCTCTCGGCGCTGTCCCGGCTCTGACCGGGCGGCCCCCTCGCTTCCCCCGCCATCTCTCGAATCGAAGGAGTGCATCTGATGATGCGACGTGGTTGGAAGACCCTGTGCGACGCGCGCACGCGGTCACGGGACCAGGTGAGCGAGGCCGGACAGACGACGGCCGAGTACACGCTCGTGATCCTCGGTGCCGCGGCGATCGGCACGTTGGTGATCACGTGGGCCACCAAGAGCCACACGATCGCCAAGCTGTTCGACGTGGTGATCAGCAAGATCCTGCCCGGGTGAGCGCCACGACCCACGCGCGCTCGTCGGTCCGCCTGCCCCGAGGAGGGGCAGGCGACCGTCGAGTTCGCGCTCATCCTCCCGCTCGTGGTGTTCCTGCTGCTCGCGGTGCTCCAGACCGCGCTGATCGTGCGCGACTACGTCGCCGTGGTGCAGGCCGCGCGCGAGGCCGTCGCGCGCCGCGAGCGTCGACCGTGATCCCGCGCGCCGCGACGCGTGGCGGCGCATCGGGTGCTCACGGACGCGCGCGTCAGCGTCGGTGACCGGCCGCCCGTCGGCGAGCCGATCCGGGTGGAGGTCACGGTGACGTCCCACACCGACCTGCCGATGGTCGGGCTCCTCTTCCCCGACCCGGTGCTGCACGCGACCGCGGTCATGCGGGTCGAGCGATGAGCCAGCGACGAGCGGGGCGGCGTGACCGTGCTCGCCCTCGCGCTGGTGGTGCTGGCCGCGGTCGTGGCCCTCGGCGTCGCCCGGGCGGGCGGGGCCGCGGGACGCTCCGCCCGCGCCGACACCGCGGCCGACGCCGCGGCTCTCGCCGCGGCGGAGACGCTCGCTCGCCTCGGTGGCGACGATGCCGCGCTCGGCAGCGGCGCGAACCGTGGCCGCGGCGCGAACGGTGCCGTGCTCCGGCCGCTGCGACTGCACCGGGCGATCACGCCGAGGTCACCGTCGTCCTCGACGACGCCGTCGGGCGGGCGCGCGCGGAGGTCCGGATGGACTGCGTGCTCGCCGTCGTCGAGTGCCCGTGAGGTGATGCGGCTCCACGGGCGGGCCGCCTGCGACCGATCGGAAGCTGTTCTGTTGCTACCGTCCGGCGATGCGTCTGCAGTGCTCTCGCCGGCCTGCTCATGGTCGTGGCGCTCGTCGTCGCCGGCTGTGGCGGTTCGCAGGACCTGCTCACCAACGAGTTCGGCGGGTGCACGTTCGAGCCACACACGAAGTGCCCCGGCATGGATCTCGCAGGCGTGGTCGTCTCCGAGAGCGATCTGCGCGGGGCCGACTTCGCGGGCGCGAACCTCGAAGGCGCCGACTTCCGCGACGCCGACCTCCGCGATGCCAACCTGCAGGGCGCGGATCTCACCCGATGCCGACTTGACCCGGGCGGACCTGCGGGGCGCCGACCTGTCCGATGCCATCCTCACCTCGGCGACGCTTCGAGCACGCCGACTGGGTCGGGAGCGACCGCAGCAGCGCGCGGCTCTGCAAGACGATCCTGCCCGAGGGCACCGCGTCGGGCTGCAAGGTGCTCGACGTGCCGGTCCCCGTGGACCGGACGCCGGCGTCGATCGTGGAGTTCGCGCCGGTGCGGCCGGTCGCCTGCATCGACGACTTCGTCGGCGACGGCATCATGGTCGAGTGGAAGATCGCCCACGCCGACAGCGCGGTGTTCCTGGTCGACGACATCCAGGCGACGTCGGCGCAGGGCACGGGCGGCAGCCAGCGGGTCCCGTTCGCGTGCGACGGCAACCAGCACACGGTCGACGATCCAGGCGCTCGGTGGTGTCCCACCCGTGGCGACCGCGAGCTTCACCGTCACGCTGCAGTCCCCGGCAGCCCGCTAGGCGGAGTCCGCGGCGCCCGTCGGCGCGCGCAGCACGCCGAGCAGGCGCACCGCCGCCGCCTTGTCGAGGTACTCGTTCCAGTTGCCGCACTTCGGTGACTGGACGCACGACGGGCAGCCGGCCTCGCACGGGCAGGCCGCGACGAGCTCGGCGGTCGCGCGCACGTGCTCGGGAGCGTCGGCGTAGGCCAGCGCGGCGATTCCGGCCCCGCCCGAGTAGCCGTCGTACACGAAGATCGTGGGCGCTCCGGTGCTCGGATGGATCGCCATCGAGACGCCGCCGACGTCCCAGCGGTCGCAGATCGCGAACAGCGGCAGCATCCCGATCATGGCGTGCTCGGCCGCGTGCACCGCACCGAGGACCTGGGGCGGTGCGACGCCGCGCGCGCTCCAGCACCGGCGCAGCCGCCGTGTACCAGATCGCCTGCGTCACGAGGGTCCGGGGCGGCACGTCGAGGGGCACGGTCTCGATCGTCTCGTGGGTCGACGCGCGCTTGCGTTGGTAGGCGACGACCTGGTTCGTGACCTCGACCATGCCGAGATGCACGTGCCCGGCACCACACGGCTCGCGGGCGTCGAGCGATCGGATCTCGATGTCGGTCGTCTCCCGTGGCTGGGTGTACTCGTCGGCGTCGTCCGCGTCGACGAGGTGCGCCTCGCGGGCGTCGACGTCGAGCCGTTCCACGCGCCACTGCCGACCCTGGTGGAGGTAGATCGCACCGGGATGCGCGACGGAGAAGATGCGCGCGCCGTCGACGGTGCCGATCGCGGCGAGGTCCTCGTCGACGAGGGTGAACTCGGCGCTGGTCCCGCTGCGGAGCCCGACCGCGGGGGCCGGCGGCTGCCGACCCGCCCAGTACATCTTCCCGCCGCGCGGCTTGAGGAGGTCCTCCTGCACCAGGGCGCGGACGGCGTCGTCGAGCCCTTCGCCGAACCACGCCTCGTCCTCGGTGGTGAGCGGCAGCTCGTGCGCGGCGCAGCCGACGTGGGGCCGGAGCACGAACGGATTCTGCGGGTTCACGATCGCCGCCTCGGCCTGGCGGTGGAAGAGCTCGCCGGGATGGCGGGCGTACCACTGGTCGAGCTGGTCGTCGCCGGCGATGAGGACGGCCGCCGCCCGGCGGCCCGTCCGGCCCGCCCGACCGATCTGCTGGCGCAGCGAGGCGAGCGTGCCCGGGAACCCGTTGACGACGACCGCGTCGAGCCCGCCGATGTCGATGCCGAGCTCGAGCGCGTTGGTCGCGGCGATCCCGAGGAGCTCGCCACCGCTGAGCTTGCGCTCGAGCGCGCGGCGCTCCTCGGGCAGGTAACCGGCGCGGTACGCGGCGATGCGGTCCACGGCATCGGGTCGGCGGAGCCGGACGATGCGGCGCGCGTGCGTCGCCACGAGCTCGGCACCGCGGCGGCTGCGCGTGAACGCGAGCGTCGGGTGACCGGCCGCGACGAACCGTGCGAGCAGCTCGGCGGTCTCGACGTTCGCGGAGGCGCGCGCGCCCGAGATCGCGTCGACGAGTGGTCGTTGCCAGAACGCGAAGCCCCGCTCGGCCTGGGGCGAGCCGTCGTCGTCGATCAGGCGCACCGGCGCGCCGAGCATGGTGGACGCGAGCTCGGCCGGATTGCCGATGGTGGCGCTGGAGAAGCAGAACACGGGGTCCGAGCCGTAGTGCGCGCACACGCGACGCAGCCGCCGGACGACGTTCGCGAGATGGCTGCCGAAGATGCCCCGGGTCGCGTGCAGCTCGTCGATCACCACGATCCGCAGCCGCATCAGGAACGTGGACCAGCGCTGGTGGTACGGGAGGATCGCCTGGTGGACCATCTCGGGGTTGGTGAGGACGGCGGTGGCGTTCTTGCGGGCCCACATCCGGTCGTCGGGCGGGGTGTCGCCGTCGTAGGTCACGGCGCGGAGTCCCGAGACGAGCCAGCCGCGCAGCGACCGCAGCTGGTCCTGGGCGAGGGCCTTCGTGGGGAACAGCGCGAGCGCGGTGTCGCCGGTGCCCCGGACCGCGGCGTCGATGATCGGCAGCTGGTAGCAGAGCGACTTGCCCGACGCGGTGCCCGTCGCGACGACCACGTGCTCGCCGGCGGCGAGCGCGTCGACGGCCGCGGCCTGGTGGGTGTACAGCTCGCCGATCCCGCGGCTGGCGAGCCGAGCGATCGACGTCGGGATGGAGTGGCGTGCGGAGCGGTGCGGTGCGGGCGGCGCGGGCGGGCAGGTCGATCCGTGCGATGGCCCGCTCGAAGAGCTCGGGGTCGGCGACGATGGAGTCGAGCGCGTCGACGGCGTCGCCGGTGGTCATCGCCGCAGCATCGCGCGGCGTGGTCAGTGGGACTGGAGGACCGCGTCGTCGGCGAAGTCCTGGAAGAGGCTCGTGGCGTCGCCGGTGAGCTGGAGCCGGCTCCCGCTCCCGCTCGCGACCGGGACGAGCACGTTCCTCACCGTGGCCGGGTCGATCGAGAGGCCGAGCCGGCCGAGGCGCGTAGAGGTCCTTGAGCCCGATGCCGTCGAGCTGCGCGTGGCGGCCGAGGTCCGCGAGCAGGCCGAGCGTCTTGATCGGTCCGGTGTTGTCGGCCCGGAACTGGGCGAGCGCCTGGAGGATCAGGTACGCCTGGTTCTGCGTGCGGGTCAGGTCGCTGTTCGGGAACTGGTGGCGGTTGCGGGCGTAGGCGAGCGCCTGGTGGCCGTTCAGCTTCTGGACGCCGGGCTGGAAGTCGGCGCCGGAGTAGGTGTCGAACATCCGGTACGGCACGTTGACGGTGAGCCCGCCCATGTCGTCGACCATCCCGATGAAGCCGTCGAAGTTCGTGTCGATCACGTACGGGATCTGGACACCCACGACCGCGCTGATCGTGTCGGCCTCGAGCCGGGGACCGCCGATCGTGTGCGAGGCGTTCACCTTGTCGAGCCCGTGGCCGGGGATGTCCATCCCGGTGTCGCGGGGGATGTCGAGGATCGTCGCCTGGTGGAGCGCCGGGTTCACGCCGATGAGGTGGATCGAGTCACCGCGGGTGACCGTCTCGCCGGTGCGGCCGTCGTTGCCGATCACGAGCACGAACACCGGCGCGGTCGGGCTCGGCGTGTAGTCGGCGCCGGCGGTCTTGGTGATCGTGAACCAGCCGCGACGCGCTCGCGCCGGGGATCTGGACGCCGGCGAGCCACAGTCCGACCAGCGTGGAGAAGCGAGAGGATCACCACGAGCGGCACGGTCGATCGAGCGTCGTGCGGATCGGGTGGCGGCGGATCATGGGGTGCTCCCCGTGGTCGACGACGTCGACGAGGCGGCCGCGTCGATGCCGGCGCCGTCGCGGGTGACGGCGAGCTGGAAGCCGAGGATCTTCCAGCCGTCGTCCTGGCGGGTGAACATCAGCTCGCCGGTGCGGTGGATCGCGACCGGGCCCTGCGCGGTGTTCGGCCCGGACGGTGAGGTCGACGGTCGCGCCGACGAGGTCGATCTTCGCGGTCGCGGTCGGCGAGCGCGGTCAGGTTGACCGGCGTGAGGGTGACCGTCACCTTGCCCTTCGCCGGCGGGACCTCGGTGTCGGCGAAGGCGTCGGCGTTCGGCCCGTCAGCGCGCCGGCGGACTGGGTGCCGAGCAGGGCGGCGAGATCCTGCGACGGATGACCGTCGAGCGGACGCGAGCGTGGCCTCGGTGACGTAGTTCCCGACGGCGGCCACGAGCGCGTCACGGTCGGCCGGCGGGAGCTCGGTCGGGAGGCCGGCCGACTGGACGGTGACCGATGCCGAGCTGGCGCGTCGACACGGGTGTCGACCTTCGGGACGGGGGCTTCTTGCTCGCCGTGGAGCCACTGCCCGAGCAGGCGCCGGCGAGGACGACGAGGGCGAGCGGCCGCGACGATGCGGGGGAGGTGCGGAATGCATGAAGCGGTCAAGGATGCCAGAACGCGAGGTCGCGCCGGTGGCAGGTCTCAGTGCTCGGGTCCGTGCGTCAGCTTGTGCTCGAGCTGGGGGAGCGCGGCGAGATCGGCCATGACGTGCACGATGTCGCCGTCCTGGCCCGACGAGATCCGGCCGGACGACCTGCGCCGAGCCGAGCCGCGTGACCGCGGTCACCGTGAGGCTGCCGGGCAGATCGAGGCCGCTCAGCTTCTTGCCGACCCACGCCGGGGGGAGGTCCCGCTCGACGAGCCCGACGGTGCCCGACGCGTCGGTCCAGTCGGCCGGGCTCTCACCGGGCAGCAGCCGGCGCATCACCTGATCGGTGGTCCAGGACACCGTGGCCACCGTCGGGATGCCGAGCCGTTGGTAGATGACCGCCCGGCGTGGGTCGTAGATCCGGGCGACGACCCGCTCCACCTCGAACGTCTCACGAGCGACGCGTGCCGCCATGATGTTCGAGTTGTCACCGCTCGTGACCGCCGCCACCGCACCGGCGTCGCGCACCCCGGCGTCCTCGAGCGTGTCGCGGTCGAAGCCGAACCCGACGATGCGGTAGCCGCCGAAGCCCTTGGGCAGGCGCCGGAAGGCGTCCTTCTTCTTGTCGATGACGGCGACGGTGTGGCCCTGCTGCTCGAGGGCTGCCCGCGAGCTCGCTCCCGACGCGTCCGCACCCCACGACGACGACGTGCACAGCGGTCCTCCTGGATCTCCGAGCGGGCGACGCCGATGCTATCGGCGGTACCGTGCCCACCCTCGCTCGGCGACGCAGGAGACGACATGGGAGTTCGCGGCTTCGTGCGGCGGGTCGGCCGATCGGTGGAGGAGTCCGACCGCGCCCGCCTGCAAGGACTTCTGCGACAACCTGGGACTGGTCCCGATCGACGCGCTCGAGCCCCGCATGCCCGGCCCGGTTCGCGGGCGAGATCACGTCGTTGCGGATCGTGCCCCGCGCCGGCGCCCCCGCGATCGAGGTCACCATCAGCGACGGGCGGGCGGCGGCCGTCGCCGTGTTCCTGGGCCGGGCCCGGGTGCGGGGCATGACGCCCGGACGCCGGCTGATCGTCGAGGGCGTGGTGATCCGGGAGGGCAACGAGAACGTCGTCTACAACCCCGCGTACGAGCTGCTGGCCTAGGCCGGCACGGCCCGTCAGCCGTTCGACGAACCCGTGAGGATCAGCCGGATCTCGTCCTCGGAGTCGGGCGTCACGAGCGCCAGCACTTCGTCGCCCGGTGTGAACACCGTGTCGCCGCGGGGGACCTCGAGGTGCTCGTCCCGCAGGATCGCGACGATGGTGGCGTCGCGGGGGAGGGCGATCTCGGCGATCGATCGGCCGACGACGCCGGCGTCCTCGGCCAGGGTGACCTCCACGAGCCGCGGCAAGCCCGCCTTCGAAGCGGAGGATCTCGACGAGCCGGCCGACGCTGACGGCCTCCTCGACCATGGCGGTGATCAGCGTCGGCGTGCTCACGAAGAGGTCGACGCCCCAGTTCTCGGTGAACATCCACTCGTTCTTCGGGTGGTTGACCCGGGCGATCACCCGGGGGATGGCGAACTCCTGCTTGGCGAGGAGCGAGACCACCAGGTTGTCCTCGTCGTCGCCGGTCGCGGCCACGAGGACCTCGCACCGGTCGAGGCCGGCCTCCCGGAGGGACGAGACCTCGCACGCGTCGCCGACGTACCACTCGATGCGCTTGTCGACGGTCGCCCGGTCGACGACGTTCTGGTTCTGCTCGATGAGGAGGACCTCGTGGCCCGCCTCGAGCAGGGAGTTGGCAGCGTGCTGCCCGACGTTGCCGGCACCGGCGATCGCGACTCGCATCGAGGGCGAAAGCTAGCGCCGCCGAGGCGTCGGTCGCGGTCTCGGGCGTGTCAGACTCCCTCCGTTCGTCCGACGCCGACTCGGGAGCAAGGGTGTCTGTCGTCAAGCGGATCCTGGTCGGCCGGCCCCTGGCCACCGCCGAGCAGGAGCACCAACGGATCTCCAAGATCATCGCCCTGGCGGTGTTCTCGTCGGACGCGATCTCTTCCACGGCGTACGCGACCGAGGAGATCCTGTTCGTCACCGCGCTCGGCACGTCGAGCCTCGCCCTCGGCCTGAACTCGCTGATCCCGATCTCGATCGCGGTCGCGCTGATCCTCGCGATCGTCGTCACCTCGTACCGCCAGACGATCTACGCCTATCCGAGCGGTGGCGGCTCCTACGTCGTGAGCCGCGAGAACCTCGGCGAGATGCCGTCGCTCGTCGCCGGGGCATCGCTGCTCGTCGACTACATCCTCACCGTCGCGGTGTCGATCTCGGCCGGCGTCGCCGCGATCGTCTCGATCCCGGCGTTCCGCGGGCCTCGTCGACGAGTCGGGTCGAGCTCGGTCTGGTCCTGATCGGGGTGATCACGCTCGCGAACCTGCGCGGGTGAAGGAGTCGGGTCGGATCTTCGCGGTGCCCACCTACATCTACATCGTCGTGCTGACGCTGCTGATCGTGTACGGGCTCTACCAGAGCTACTGCGGACATCATCGGCCACGTGCCGCTTCGACAAGACGCAGTTCGAGGGCACCCGCCAGGTCGGCGGCACGCTCGGCCTCTTCCTGATCCTGAAGGGTTCTCGTCCGGTGCCGTCGCGCTGACCGGTGTCGAGGCCATCTCCAACGGCGTGCCCGCGTTCCGCCGACCCGAGTCGAAGAACGCGGCGATGACCCTCACCTGGATGGGCCTCATCCTCGGCACGCTCTTCTTCGGAGTCTCAGTGCTCGCCCACCGCGTGCACCCGTACCCCAGCACGACCAGACGGTCCTCTCCCAGATGGGGCTCCTGGTGTTCGGCAACGGGCCCATCTACGTGGTGCTGCAGTTCGCGACCGCGGCCATCCTGACCCTGGCGGCGAACACCGCCTACGCCGACTTCCCCCGCCTCTCGTCGATCATCGCCAAGGACAAGTACCTGCCCCGGCAGCTCGCCAACCGGGGCGACCGGCTGGTGTTCTCCAACGGCGTGCTCGTGCTCGCCGGCGCCGCGGCGCTCCTGCTCGTCGCCTTCGGCGGTCTCACCAACGCCCTGATCCCGCTCTACGCCGTCGGCGTGTTCACCTCCTTCACCCTCTCGCAGACGGGCATGGTCCGCCACCACCAGAAGGAGCGCGAGCCGCGCTGGAAGTTCAACGCGTGGCTGAACGGCATCGGCTCGGTCACCACCTTCATCATCCTGCTGGTGATCGCGATCACCAAGTTCAAGAGCGGCGCGTGGGTCCCGATCGTGGTGATCCCGTTCATCATCCTGTTGTTCAAGAGCATCCACTCCCACTACGCGACGGTGGAGAAGGGCCTGCAGGCCGATCCGGACTACCGGCCCCGGCCCATGAACCACACCGTCGTGGTCCTCGTCGGCAGCGTGCACCGAGGGGTGCTCGAGGCGCTGGCCTACGCCCGTTCGATGCGACCGACCCGGCTGCTCGCGGTCACGGTGGTCTCGGACGAGGACGAACAGGAGAAGATCGCCAGGGAGTGGGCGCAGTTCAACATCGACGTCCCCCTGGAGATCGTCTTCTCGCCGTACCGGGAGCTCGCGCGACCCGTCCTGCGATTCGTGGACGAGCTCGACGCGGTGCGCAGCAACGACATCGTCACGGTGGTCATCCCCGAGTTCGTCGTCGGATCGTGGTGGGGCCAGCTCCTCCACAACCAGAGCGCGCTGTTCCTCAAGGGTCGGCTCCTGTTCCGGAAGGGCACCGTCGTGACGTCGGTGCCGTACCACGTCTGACCTGCCCGTCGTCCAGACGCGATTCCCGTGTCCCCCAGTCGTTTCGGCGCCCGACGCGGCCGCTTGGCTAGATTGACTCGCTCGTGACGGCCCCCATACCGTCCCTGGGCTGTGAGCGCCGGGTCACTGGCGCGCGCGTATCGACACACCAAGGAGCACTACAGCTGATGAGCACCGTCATCGCCGAAGGCAGTTACCAGGTCTTCGAGCTCGGTTCGAGTGAGTGGTTCTGGCTGGTGTTCTCCGCGGTCACCGCGGTGCTCGCGATCGCCGTCGGGTTCTTCCTCATGCGCGGCGTGTTGGACGCCGAGACCGGGACCCCGACCATGGTCGAGATCGCGCTGGCGATCCAGGAGGGCGCGATGGCGTACCTCAAGCGTCAGTTCAAGACGATCGCCGTGATCGTCGTCCCGCTCGCGGTGATCGTGTTCGCGACCGCCACCGAGGTCGCCAAGCCCGGCTCGTTCCATGCCGGTTCGCCCGGTCTCTCCTTCGCCGCCTCGGGTGCGTTCCGCACCCTTGCGTTCATCGCCGGCGGCCTGATGTCGGGGCTCACCGGCTTCATCGGCATGAGTCTCGCGGTGCGCGGCAACGTACGCACCGCCGCGGCCGCCAAGGCCGGATCGCTGCCGGCCGCGCTCAAGGTCGCCTTCCGCACCGGCGGTGTCGCCGGCATGTTCACCGTCGGTCTCGGTCTGCTCGGGGCGACCATCATCATCATGGTGTTCCAGAACACCGCGTCCGCGATGCTGATCGGCTTCGGCTTCGGCGGCTCGCTGCTCGCGCTGTTCCTGCGGGTCGGTGGTGGCATCTTCACCAAGGCCGCGGACGTCGGCGCCGACCTCGTCGGCAAGGTCGAGGCCGGCATCCCCGAGGACGACCCCCGCAACCCCGCCACGATCGCCGACAACGTCGGTGACAACGTCGGTGACTGCGCCGGTATGGCGGCCGACCTGTTCGAGTCCTACGAGGTCACGCTGGTCGCCTCGATCATCCTCGGCGTCGCCGCCTTCAAGTCGATCGGCGCCAACCCGGCCCTCGGCCTGATCTTCCCCCTCGCCGCCCGCGCGATCGGCGTGCTCGCCTCGATCGTCGGCGTGTTCGCCGTCCGCGCCACCGACAAGGACAAGTCGGCCATGGCGCCGATCAACCGGGGCTTCCTGACCGCCGGGCTGCTCACGGTCATCGGCACCGCGATCGTCGCGTTCGGATACGTGGGCAACGACTACTCGAACGCCGGCTGGAAGTGCTTCGGCGCCGTCGTGTCGGGCCTCGTGCTCGCCCAGATCCTGAGCCGCCTGACCGAGTACTTCACCTCGACCGAGACGTCTCCCGTCCGCGAGATCGCCGAGGCGTCGCGGACCGGTCCGGCCACGGTCGTGCTGTCCGGCATCAGCTCCGGGCTCGAGTCGAGCGTCTACGCCATCATCGCGATCTGCGCCGCGCTCGGCGTCGGCGATCGCCATGGGCGACGGCAACATCCAGTTCATCTTCTACCTGGTGGCCCTCACCGGCATGGGCATGCTCGCCACGACCGGGGTCGTCGTCTCGGAGGACACGTTCGGTCCCGTCGCCGACAACGCCGCCGGCATCGCCGAGATGTCCGGTGAGTTCGAAGGCGAGCCCGAGCGCATCATGGTGAGCCTCGACGCGGTGGGCAACACCACCAAGGCCGTCACCAAGGGCTTCGCGATCGGCTCCGCGGTGATCGCCTCGGTGGCGCTGTTCGCCTCGTTCATCGAGACCATCGGCCAGGAGCTCAACCTGCCGAGCGGCCCGAAGGTGTTCCGCAGCCTCGCGACGCAGATGAACGTGGCGGACCCGAAGACCTTCATCGGTCTGCTCATCGGTGGGTCGGTCGCGTTCCTGTTCTCGGCGCTCGCCATCCGCGCCGTCGGTCGCACCGCCGGCGTCGTGGTGCAGGAGGTGCGCAGCCAGTTCGCCGACGGCGGGATCATGGCCGGGACCAAGAAGCCCGACTACGGCCCGGTGATCGACATCTGCACCGCGGCGTCGCTCCGGGAGCTCGCCACGCCGGCCCTGCTCGCCGTGCTCACGCCGGTGATCGTCGGCTTCGGCATCAACTACTTCGCGCTCGGCGCGTTCCTCGCCGGCGTGATCCTGACCGGCCAGCTCATGGCCAACTTCCTGTCCAACTCCGGTGGCGCGTGGGACAACGCGAAGAAGTACATCGAGGACGGCAACGAGGGCGGCAAGGGCTCCGAGTCGCACAAGGCGGCCGTCATCGGTGACACGGTCGGCGACCCGTTCAAGGACACCGCGGGCCCGGCGCTCAACCCGCTGATCAAGGTGATGAACCTGGTGTCGCTGCTGATCCTGCCGGCGATCATCTCGCTGCGCGACAACGACATCCGCTACGTCATCGCGCTCGCCGGCGGTGATCGTCCTCACGGGCGCGGTCATGTTCTCCAAGCGCAAGGGCGGCTCGTTCGCCGAGGAGTCCGAGATCTTCGTCGCGGCCGAGGCCGAGACGGGCGTCACCGGCACGGCGTACTAGGTCGACCATCGCAGCACCGCCGCCTGGCGCTCGGCGGTCCTCGTTCGGCGAGCGCGGGCCTGGCGCGAGGGGCTCGTCAAGAGCGCGACGCCCCGCCGTCAGGAACGCGTCAAGAGCCTTCCCTTCGGTGTGCGCGCCCCGTAGACCGAATGCATGAGAGGAACGAGGTCCCAGCCGGCGAGAGTTGCAGCGGCGATCCTGCCGATCGCGCTCGCGTGTCTCCTCGTCGCCGTGCGCGGGGTGCTGGACCGCGCGGATCTCGCGCTGTTGATGGTCCTCGCGATCGTGGCGGTGGCGACGTCCGGTGACCGGATCGCGGCCGCCATCGCCGCGATGATCGCGGCGGCGTCGTTCGACTTCTTCCTCACCCGACCCGTACGGCTCGTTGCGGGTCGATTCCGCGCCGGACATCGAGACCACGCTGATCCTGCTCGTCATCGGCCTGGCGGTCGGTCAGATCTCGATCCTGGGTCGCGAGCGGCGCCGCGACGCGCAGCGGGCCCAGGAGGAGCTGAGCCGGCTCGAGCACGTTGCCGCCCGCATCGCGACCGACCCGCGGGACACACCGCTCGTGACGCTCATCGAGGAGGAGATCTCGGCCGCGTTGTCGCTGACCGAGTGCCGGTTCCAGCTCGCGCGGCCGCTCACTCCCCGAGCTGCTTCGCCGACGGTCGCGTGGAGACCTCCACGCTCGTGTTCACGGGCGAGGGATTCGAGCTCCCGCGTGACGGGGTCGCCCTCGCGGTGGTGGGCGACGGCGCGACCGTCGGCTGGTTCCGGCTCGTCCCCGCCGCGGGCTCGCGGTCCCCATCGAGTCCCGGCAAGGTCGCGGTCGCGCTGTCCCAGCTGCTCGGGTCGCGTGCTGGCCCGACCCGGACCGGGTGCCGTCCGTGACCTGACGCAGCGGTCGGCCGTCCCGCGTACCGCCCGGAACGTTCCGTCGATCCTCAGGAGGAGGCCGCATGGCCGACATCGTGTTCGTCGTCGTGGTGATCATCGGGTTCTTCGCCCTGTGCGCCGCGTTCGTCGTCGGGTGCGATCGCATCGTGCGCAGTGGCGACGACGGGTCCCCGTCCGTTCCTTCCACGGAGGTGACGCAGTGAGCGCCGAGAACCTCGTCGGCCTGATCCTCGCCGGCCTGCTCGCGGTCTACCTGGTCGCGGCCTTCCTCGTCCCGGAGCGGTTCTGATGAGCGGAGCGGGGCCCGAGCGGCCCGGCCCGCAGGGCCAGGAGCGGACGAGATGAGCGGAGCCGCGTGGGCGCAGCTGGCGCTCCTGGTCGTCGCTCCTGGCGATCTCGATCCCCCTCCTCGGCGGGTACATGGCCAAGGTGTACGGCGACGGCCCCGCGCCCGGCGACCGGGTCTTCGGGCCGGTCGAGCGGGTCATCTACCGCATCTGCCGGCGTCGACCCCGAGCGCGAGCAGCGCTGGACCGTCTACGCGTTCTCGGTCCTCGCGTTCAGCGTCGTCGGCCTGCTGATGCTCTACGCGATGCAGCGGCTGCAGGCGGTCGCTGCCGTTCAACCCCACCCACGCACCGAAGGTCGGTGAGGCGCTGTCGTTCAACACCGCCACCAGCTTCACCAGCAACACCAACTGGCAGAGCTACGCCGGTGAGTCGACGCTCAGCCACTTCACGCAGATGGTCGGGCTCACCGTGCAGAACTTCGTCTCCGCGGCGGCCGGCATGGCGGTGATGGCCGCGCTGATCCGGGGCCTCGCCCGCCGCCGCGCCAGCACCGTCGGCAACTTCTGGGTCGACCTCACCCGCACGACGTTGCGCATCCTGCTCCCGATCGCGTTCGTCGGGGCCCTGGTCTACGTGGGCACCGGCGTCGTCCAGAACCTCCACGGCTTCGAGGTGGTCAAGACCCTCGAAGGCAACACGCAGGTGATCCCGGGCGGGCCGTCGGCCAGCCAGGAGATCATCAAGATGGTGGGGACCAACGGCGGCGGGTTCTTCAACGTCAACTCGGCGCACCCGTTCTCGAACCCGAACGGGTTCAGCGACCTGTTCGGGCTCTTCCTGATCCTCGTGATCCCGTTCTCGCTCACCTACACCTACGGGACGCATGGTGGGGCAGCAGCGCCAGGGCTGGGTGCTGCTCGCGGTGATGGTCGTGATCTGGGGGCTCTTCGTCGGGCTTCACCACGATGTTCGAGCTGAACGGCAACCCGAAGCTCGACGCGCTCGAGCGTCGACCAGGCGACGACCTCGAGCCAGCCGGGCGGGAACCTCGAGGGCAAGGAGGTCCGGTTCGGCACGCCCGCCTCCGCGACCTGGTGCGCCTCGACGACCGGGACGTCCAACGGCTCCGTGAACTCGATGCACGAGTCGTACACGCCACTCGGCGGGATGATGTGCCTCCTCCACATGCAGCTCGGGGAGGTCAGCCCGGGCGGCGTCGGAGTCGGGCTCAACGGGATGCTCGTGCTCGCCCTGCTCGCCGTCTTCATCGCCGGCCTGATGGTCGGTCGTACGCCGGAGTACCTCGGCAAGAAGATCCAGGCCGGCGAGGTCAAGCTCGTCGTCCTGTACATCCTGGCCATGCCGTTCGCGGTGCTGGTGGGAACCGGGATCGCGGTCGTCACCGCGAGCGTGCTCGAACGTCTCCATCTGGAACCCGGGTCCGCACGGCTTCACCGAGGTGCTCTACGCGTTCACGCTCGGCCGGGAACAACAACGGCTCCGCGTTCGCCGGCATCACGGCGAACACGCAGTTCATGAACACCGCCCTGGGGATCGCGATGCTCATCGGTCGCTTCTTCCTGATCATCCCGACCCTCGCGCTCGCGGGCTCGCTCGCCCGCAAGGACAAGGTTCCGGCGTCGGCGGGAACGTTCCCGACCGACACCCCGCTGTTCGCCGGCCTGCTGTTCGGCGTGATCCTCGTCGTCGCCGGCCTCACGTTCTTCCCTGCGCTCGCGCTCGGACCCATCGTCGAGCAGCTCGGCATCTGAGGAGGATTCCCGGAATGACGATGACTCCCACCCCGACCCTCCCGCCGGGCGAGACGAAGGCCGAGCGGGTACGCGCGACGACGTCGATGCTCGACCCGGCGATCATGCGCCGCGCGATCGGCCGACAGCTTCGTCAAGCTCAACCCGCGCCACCTGATGAAGAACCCCGTGATGTTCGTCGTCGAGGTCGGCAGCGTGCTGACGACGATCCTGTTCTTCACCAACCTCTCGTCGGCCGGCCCGAACCAGAACGTGTTCGCTGCGCTCGTGGCCGCGTTCCTCTGGTTCACCGTGCTCTTCGCGAACTTCGCGGAGGCGGTCGCCGAGGGGAGGGGCAAGGCGCAGGCCGACACGCTGCGCAAGACGCGGTCCGAGACGATGGCCAACCGCCGTCGCCCCGACGGCTCCTCGGAGGAGGTCCCGGGCACGCAGCTCGACCTCGGCGACGAGGTGGTCGTCGTCGCCGGCGAGGTCATCCCGAGCGACGGCGACGTGATCGAAGGGATCGCCAGCATCGACGAGTCGGCGATCACCGGCGAATCGGCACCGGTCATCCGCGAGGCGGGCGGCGACCGCTCGGCCGTCACCGGCGGCACCCGTGTGCTCTCCGACCGGATCGTGGTGCGCATCAGCGCCCGTCCGGGCGAGACGTTCATCGACCGGATGATCGCCCTGGTCGAGGGCTCCGAGCGCCAGAAGACGCCGAACGAGATCGCGTTGAACATCCTGCTCGCCGGCCTGACGATCATCTTCCTGCTCGCGACCGTCAGCCTGCAGCCGTTCTCGGTCTACTCGCACGCCGAGCAGTCGGTCGTGGTCCTGGTCGCGCTCCTGGTCTGCCTGATCCCGACGACGATCGGCGGGCTGCTCTCCGCGATCGGCATCGCGGGCATGGACCGGCTGGTCCGGCGCAACGTCCTCGCGATGAGCGGCCGCGCGGTCGAGGCCGCGGGCGACGTGAACACGCTGCTGCTCGACAAGACCGGGACGATCACCTTCGGTGCCCGCCAGGCCGCCGAGTTCCGGCCGGCCCCGGGGGTGGACGAGCACGACCTCGCCGACGCGGCGCTCCTGTCGAGCCTGGCCGACGAGACCCCCGAAGGTCGTTCGATCCTCGACCTCGCCGGTGAGCGCGTACGGGCTCGCGCCGCGCGAGGTCCCCGGCGCCGACCTGGTGGCCTTCACCGCGCAGACCCGCATGAGCGGGCTCGACTACGACGGCCACAGCGTCCGCAAGGGTGCGGCCGACTCCGTGCGGCGCTGGGTGGAAGAGGGCGGCGGCACCGTTCCCGTCGAGCTGATGGACGAGGTGGACGCCATCGCCGGCCTGGGTGGCACGCCGCTCGTGGTCGCGAGCAAGAACGGCGCCGCGGCCAAGGCGCTCGGGGTGATCTACCTCAAGGACACCGTGAAGCCGGGCATGAAGGAGCGCTTCGACGAGCTCCGCAAGATGGGAATCCGCACCGTGATGGTCACGGGTGACAACCCGATCACGGCCGGGGTGATCGCGCAGGAGGCCGGCGTCGACGACTTCATCGCCGAGGCCACGCCGGAAGAGAAGATGGCCTACATCAAGAAGGAGCAGGCGGGCAGCCGGCTCGTCGCGATGACGGGCGACGGCACGAACGACGCGCCCGCTCTCGCCCAGGCGGACGTCGGCGTGGCGATGAACACGGGGACGCAGGCGGCGAAGGAAGCCGGCAACATGGTCGACCTCGACTCGGACCCGACGAAGCTCATCGACATCGTCGAGATCGGCAAGCAGCTGCTCATCACCCGAGGGTCACTCACGACCTTCTCGATCGCGAACGACGTCGCCAAGTACTTCGCGATCGTGCCGGCGATGTTCCTCAGCGTGTTCCCGCAGCTGGACCGGATCAACATCATGGACCTGAGCACGCCGCGCTCCGCGATCCTCTCGGCCGTGATCTTCAACGCGCTGATCATCGTGTTGCTCATCCCGCTCGCGCTGCGGGGCGTGAAGTTCGTGCCCACCGGTGCGGCCGCAGCTGCTCCGGCGGAACATCCTGATCTACGGCGCTGGGCGGGATCGTCGCCCCGTTCATCGGGATCAAGCTCATCGACCTGCTCGTCACCGCCCTGGGGGTGAAGTGATGCGACGCCAACTGTTCCCTGCACTCATGATGATGATCATCTTCACGATCCTGCTCGGGATCTTGTACCCGCTCGCGGTCACCGGGATCGCCCAGGCCGGCTTCTCGGACAAGGCGAACGGCTCGAAGGTCTCGGTGAACGGCCACGTCGTCGGCTCGAGCCTGCTCGGTCAGACCTTCACCAGGGCCGAGTACTTCCACGGTCGTCCCAGCGCGGCCGGGGCGGCCGCCCGCGGCTCGGACGCGACGGACCCGAACGACGCCACGAAGACGGTCCCGAACGACCCGAAGGACCTCAGCCAGGACATCAGCTCAGGGTCCAACCTGGGCCCCACCAACCCCGACCTGCTCGCCGCGGTCAAGGAGCGCGCGGCCGGCTACCGGAGGGAGAACGGCCTGGCCAAGGACGCCGAGGTCCCGGTGGATGCGGTGACCGCCTCCGGCTCGGGCCTCGATCCCCACATCTCGGTGGCCAACGCCCGCCTCCAGGCGCCGCGGGTCGCGCGGGTTCGGGGTCTGACGCTCGCACGGGTGAACAAGCTCGTCGACGACCACACCGACGGACGCGCGCTCGGCTTCCTCGGCGAGCCCGGCGTCAACGTCCTCGAGCTGAACATCGCCCTCGACCGCATCTCGTGACTCCGTAGGCTCCCGCCATGGCTCGGGGCAAGCTCCGCATCTATCTCGGCGCCGCGCCGGGCGTGGGCAAGACGTTCGCGATGCTGAACGAGGGTCGGCGGCGCGCGCAGCGAGGCACCGACGTCGTCGTCGGCTACGTGGAGACCCACGCCCGGCCGAGGACCCAGGAGCAGGTCAGCGATCTCGAGGTCGTGCCGCGGCGGCGGATCGAGTACCGCGGCACCAGCTTCGAGGAGATGGACGTCGACGCCATCCTCGAACGGGCGCCGACGGTGGCATTGATCGACGAGCTCGCCCACTCCAACATCCCGGGCAGCCGGAACGAGAAGCGGTGGCAGGACGTCGACGAGCTGCTCGCCGCCGGGATCGACGTGATCTCGACCGTCAACATCCAGCACCTCGAATCGATGAACGACGTCGTCGAGGAGATCACCGGGATCGAGCAGAAGGAGAAGATCCCGGACGAGGTCGTGCGGCGGGCGGAGCAGGTCGAGCTGGTCGACCAGACGCCCGAGGCACTTCGCCGGCGCATGGCCCACGGCAACATCTACCAGCCGGAGAAGGTCGACGCCGCGCTCGCGAATTACTTCCGGGTGGGGAACCTCAACGCCCTGCGCGAGCTCGCGCTCGATGTGGACCGCGGACCGGGTCGACGAGGCGCTCGAGACCTACCGCGAGGCGCACGGCATCACCGGGACCTGGGAGACGCGCGAGCGCGTCGTCGTGGCGATCACCGGTGCGCCGGGCGGCGACGACGTCATCCGCCGGGCCGCGCGCATGGCGATGCGCACCCGTGGCGAGCTGCTCGGTGTGCACGTGCGCCCGGCCGACGGACTCGCCGGGCCGTCGACCGAACGGCTCGGCGAGCTGCGCCGGCTGCTCACCGAGCTCGGCGGCGAGTACCGGGAGGTGAGCGGCGGCGACGTGGCGGAAGCGCTGATCGGGTTCGCGCGCGCCGAGAACGCGACCCAACTCGTCCTCGGCGCGAGTCAACGCTCTCGGTTCACCGAGCTCGTCCGCGGTTCGATCATCAACGCGATCCTCCGGGCGTCGGGCCCGATCGACGTGCACGTCATCTCGACCGAGGAGGTCGAGGAGGCGCCGTTGCGGGTGCCGCGCCCGTCGACACGGAGCCACCTGTCGCGCCGGCGGGTGGTGACCGGCTGGATCCTGGCCGTCGCCGGGCCGGCGATCCTCGCGACGCTCCTCTCCCTCGGCCGCCAGGGGCTCGCGCTCCCGAGCGTGCTGCTGCTCTTCCTGATGCTCGTCGTGGTCGTCGCGACCATCGGCGGTCTCCTCCCGGCGCTCGTCGCCGCCGTCGCCGGGTCGTTGCTCGCGAACTACTACTTCACGGCGCCGATCCACACCTTCACCATCGAAGAGGGCGAGAACCTCCTCGCGCTGTTCGTCTTCCTGGCCGTCGCGGCGCTCGTCAGCTGGCTGGTGACCGTCGCCAGCCGGCGGACCGCCGACGCGGCGCGGGCGCGTGCCGAGGCCGAGACGCTCGCCGCGCTCGGTGGGACCCTCGCCACGAGCGACGACCCGCTGCCCCAGCTGGTCGCGCAGTTGCGGGCCGCGTTCCTCGCCGACGCGGTCGCGGTGCTGCACGAGGATCAGGACGGCGTGTGGTCGCTGGAGGCCGCGGCCGGCGAGCCCGTCCCGGCGCGACCCGAGCTCGCAGCGTTCGCCGTCGCCATCGGGCCCAGCGAGCAGCTGGTCGTGTCGGGCGCGGACCTCACCGATGAGGATCTCGACGTCCTACGGTCGTTCGCGGCACAGGTGCAGGTCGCGGTCGAGCGCCGCCGGTTACGCGCGGACGTGGAGGCGGCGGCCGGGTTGGCGGAGGCGAACGAGCTGCGCACCGCGCTCCTCGCCGCCGTCTCGCACGATCTCCGGACGCCGCTCGCGTCGATCAAGGCGTCGGTCACGAGCCTGCTCCAGCGCGACGTCGCGTGGACGCCCGAGGCCACCGGCGAGTTCCTCGCGACGATCGACGAGGAGACCGATCGGCTCAACGCGCTCGTCGGGAACCTGCTCGACATGAGCCGGCTCCAGACCGGCGCCCTGCACCTCGTGATCCGCGACGTCGGCCTCGAGGAGGTGGTGCCGCGCGCCATCTCGGGGCTGCCGGAACGTGCCGTCCCCGTCGAGCTCGACCTTCCGGAGACACTCCCGCGGGTCCGCGCCGATGCCGGGCTGCTGGAGCGCGCGGTGGCGAACATCGTCGACAACGCCCGGGCGTGGTCGCCGGCCGACCGGGCGGTACGGGTGGAGGCGGGTGCCCTGCCCGATCGCGTCGACCTCCGCGTCATCGACCACGGCCCCGGCGTGTCCCCTGCCGACCACGACCGCATCTTCCGGCCGTTCCAGCGACTCGGCGACAATCCGAGCAACGGCACCGGCGTCGGACTCGGCCTCGCGGTGGCGCGCGGCTTCGTGGAGGCGATGGGCGGCGAGCTCACGGTCGAGGACACCCCCGGCGGCGGGCTCACGATGGTGATCGGGATGCCGATGGTGGAGCGATGAGCGAAGGTCGTGTGCTGGTGGTCGACGACGAGCCCCAGATCCGGCGGGCGCTCGGCATCAACCTGCGCGCCCGCGGCTACGAGGTCGACCTCGCCGAGACCGGCGAGGCGGCGCTGGAGCTGGCGGCCCGGAACCGCCCCGACGTCGTGGTCCTCGACCTCGGCCTGCCCGGCATCGGCGGTGTCGAGGTGATCGAGGGGTTGCGCGGATGGAGCCGGGTGCCGGTGATCGTGCTGTCGGTGCGCGACGCCGAGGCCGACAAGGTGGCCGCGCTCGACGCCGGTGCCGACGACTTCGTCACGAAGCCCTTCGGGATGGACGAGCTGCTCGCGCGACTCCGGGCCGCGTTGCGGCGGGCCGCGCCGGCCGAGGAGGAGGCCGTCGTCGCCACGGACGCCTTCGTGATCGACCTGGCGGCCAAGCGGGTCAACGGCGCCGACGGTTCGGAGATCCGGCTCACGCCGACCGAGTGGCAGATCGTCGAGGTGCTCGCGCGCCACGCGGGCAAGCTCGTGCCGCAGCGCCAGCTGCTGCACGAGGTCTGGGGACCCGAGTACGGGACCGAGACGAACTACCTGCGGGTGTTCATGGCCCAGATCCGTCGCAAGCTCGAGCCGAACCCCTCCCGGCCGCGCTACTTCCTCACCGAGCCCGGGATGGGGTACCGGTTCGAGTCCTGACGGACCGTCAGTCCTCGACGGCCTCGTGCAGCTGCGCGGCCCGGGTCTCGGCGTCGATCGCGGCCGCGGCGCTCTGGCTGCGCTTGTGCTTGCGGTACTCGAGCAGCGGCGGGACCAGCGACAGCAGGATGATCACCCCGATGATCGGCAGCAGGTACTTGTCGATGTTGTCGGCGCCGATCTGGTCGCCGAGGAAGTAGCCCAGGCTCGTCACCCCGACGGCCCAGAGGAACCCGCCCATCACGTTGTACGCGAGGAACGTGCGGTAGCGCATCGTCCCGACGCCCGCCAGGATGGGCGCGAACGTCCGCACGATCGGGACGAACCGGGCCATCAGGATCGTCTTGGCGCCGTGGTCCTCGAAGAACTGGTTGGCCCGGTCGACGTGGTCCTGCTTGAAGAGCCGGGAGTTCGGCCGGTTGAAGATCGACGGCCCGACCTTCTTGCCGAAGGCGTAGCCGACCTGGTCGCCGGCGACCGCGGCGACGAAGCACCCGGCCAGGATCACGGCGAGGTTGAGGTCGCCCTTGTAGGCGAAGAGGCCGGCCGTGAAGAGCAGGGAGTCGCCGGGGAGGAAGAACCCGATGAGCAGCCCGGACTCGGCGAAGATGATGAGGAACAGGCCGATCGTCCCGAAGGACTTGATCAACTGTTGTGGGTCGATCGTGTCGGTGATCCCGGCCAGCATCGGGTCAGACTACAGGCTCGTTTCGGGCCCTCCCGTGCGGCCGGAGCCCGGCGCAGGGCGCCGTATGCCGCGTGAGATTTGGTCCTGGCGCTACCGTCGCCTCGTCTCCCAGCCCGAAACGGATCGTCCGCAGTGCCGAAATCCCTCGTGATCGTCGAATCGAAGACCAAGGCCGACACGATCGGTCGCTTCCTCGGCGACGACTTCACCGTCCTGGCCAGCTTCGGTCACGTCCGCGACCTGCCGCGCAAGGGGCTGGGGGTGGACGTCGAGGACCACTTCCGCCTCGCGTACGCACCTCCGGAGGGCCGGGCCAAGGACGTCGTCAGCACCTTGCGCAAGGCGCTCAAGGGTGTCGACGAGCTCTACCTCGCGACCGACGAGGATCGCGAGGGCGAGGCGATCGCGTGGCACCTCATCGAGGTCCTCGACCCGAAGACCCCGGTCAAGCGCATGGTCTTCCACGAGATCACGCGTGAGGCCATCGACGCCGCGATCGCGAACCCGCGCGAGCTCGACATGCGGCTCGTCGAAGCGCAGGAAGGGCGCCGGACGCTCGACCGCCTCGTGGGGTACGAGGTCTCGCCCGTGCTGTGGCGGCGGGTGGGTGGCGCGCGGTCGGCCGGCCGCGTGCAGAGCGTGGCCGTCCGGCTCGTCGTCGAGCGCGAGCGCGAGCGCATGGCGTTCCACAGCGCGGAGTTCTGGGATCTCGACGGTCGCTTCGCCGCGCGCGGGACCGAGTTCGGCGCCAAGCCTCGTGGAGCTCGACGGTCGGCGGGTCGCCGGGAGCCGGGACTTCGATGCGGCGACCGGGCTCCTCGCGCCGGATTCGGCCGCCGCACACCTGCGCGAGCCGGACGCCCGGGCGCTCTCCGGCGCGCCTCGCCGAGACCGTCGTTCACGGTGCGCGGCGTGGAGGCGAAGGACTTCGTCGAGCGCCCGAAGCCGCCGTTCAAGACGACGACCATGCAGCAGGAGGCCGGGCAACAAGCTCCGCTTCAGCGCCGGACGCACCATGTCGGTCGCGCAGGGTCTCTACGAGCGTGGGTACATCACCTACATGCGGACCGACTCGATCAGCCTCTCGAACCAGGCGGTCGACGCGGCCCGGGCGCAGATCGTCGAGCGCTTCGGCCAGGCCTACCTCCCGCCCGCACCGCGGACGTACGCCAACACGACCAAGAACGCGCAGGAGGCCCACGAGGCCATCCGCCCGGCCGGCGCCCGCTTCCGCACGCCCGAGGACGTGCGCGGGGAGCTGTCGCGCGACGAGCAGCAGCTGTACGAGCTGATCTGGATGCGGACGGTCGCGAGCCAGATGACCGACGCCCGCGGCCGTCGGGTGACGGTGCGCCTCGGTGGGACCTCGTCCGCGGGCGAGGACGCCATCTTCCGTGCCACCGGGAAGTCCTACGAGTTCCTCGGCTTCCGCATGGCCTACGTGGACGTGAGCGACGACCCGTCGGCGGCCGACGAGGACGAAGCGGTCCTGCCGAACGTGGGCGAGGGTGAGGGCGTCGCGTGCAACGGGCTCGAGGCGAACGGGCACACGACCCAGCCGCCGGCCCGCTACACCGAGGCGACGCTCGTGAAGGTGCTCGAGGACTCGGGCATCGGGCGCCCGTCCACCTACGCGTCGATCATCAACACGATCACCAGCGAGCGCGGCTACGTGTGGAAGAAGGGCACCGCGCTCGTGCCGTCCTGGACGGCGTTCGCGAAGACCCAGCTGCTCGAGCGCTACTTCGCGCACCTCGTCGACTACGGCTTCACCGCCACGATGGAGGAGGCGCTCGACGCGGTCGCGCGCGGCGAGGGCGAGGCCGAGAAGTGGTTGCACTCCTTCTACTTCGGCAACGGCGCCGCCGGGCTCCGCGAGCTGGTGTCCGAGGACAACCTCGCCAAGATCGACATGAGCGAGGTCAACAAGATCCTGATCGGCGCCGACGAGCACGGCGGCGAGTACGTGGTGCGGGTCTGGAACACCGGGGAGTCGCTGCACCACGGTGACGAGAAGTGCCCGCTGCCCGCGGATCTCCCGCCCGACGAGCTGACCGTCGAGCGGGCCGACGAGCTCATCGCCAAGGGCGCCGGCGGGCCGCGCGAGCTCGGCACCGACCCGGCGACGGGCGAGACGGTGCTCGTGTTGACCGGTCGCTTCGGGCCGTTCGTGCAGCTGGGTGTGCTCGAGGAGGGCTCGAAGGCCAAGCCGCCCCGGGCGTCGCTGTTCAAGAGCATGGATCCCGACACGGTGGATCTCGAGACGGCGCTGCAGCTGCTGTCGCTGCCCCGGGTGGTCGGTGCCGACGCCGAGGGCAACGAGATCACCGCGCAGAACGGTCGGTACGGGCCCTACCTGAAGAAGGGCACCGACAGCCGCAGCCTCGAGCGCGAGGAGCAGCTCTTCACCTGCACGCTCGAGGAGGCCGAGGCGATCTTCGCCCAGCCCAAGCGTGGCCGCGGCCAGCAGGTGAAGCCGCCGATCGCGGAGCTGGGGGAGAGCCCCGACACGGGCAAGCCCATCCGGGTGCTCGACGGTCGCTTCGGTCCGTACGTGACCGACGGGACCACGAACGCCACGGTCCGGCGCGGACTCGATCCGGAGTCGTTGACGTTCGAGGACGCGCTCGACCTCCTGCGCGAGCGCGCGGCCAAGGGCCCGACGAAGAAGACGGCGAAGAAGACCGCCAAGAAGGCCACCAAGAAGAAGGCCACGAAGAAGAAGGCCACGAAGAAGAAGGCGACGACGAAGAAGGCGGCGACGGGGACCACGCGCGTGGTGAAGAAGGGGACCAGCGCCGCGGCGAAGAAGGCGAAGGCCAAGCACTCCGCGAACGCGGCCGCGCTCGAAGCGCTCGGAAGCAGTGACGACGACTGACGCGACGCCACCCGGGCCGGAACGCCGCCCGGGGTCCGACCGCCGACCCGGGGCCGACCCGGCGCCCTTCATCCCCGCCGGGCGAGGAGCCCCCGGTCCCGCCGGAGTCGTTCCGCCTGTTCGGGTCGAAGGCGTTCCTCCGGCTCTGGATCGCGCAGGTCCTCTCGAGTCTCGGCGACTGGGTCGGGCTGTTCGCGATCCTCGGCATCACCGCGCAGCTCTCCGACAACTCCGCGGCCGCGCTCAGCCTCGTCATGGGCGCGCGGATGCTGCCGGGGTTCTTCCTCGCGACGCTCGGCGGCGTCATGGTCGACCGGTTCGACCGGCGCAAGATCATGGTGCTCTGCGACGCTCGGCCGCGCCGGGCTGATCTGCACGATCCCGTTCGTCAACAGCCTGTGGCTGCTCGTGGTCGCGTCGTTCTTCATCGAGATCATGACGCTGCTGTGGGGACCGGCGAAGGACGCGTCGGTCCCGCACTTCGTCCCCGAGGACAAGCTGGCCTCGGCCAACACGCTGTCGCTGGTCGCGTCCTACGGCACGTTCCCGCTCGGTGCGGCGATCGCCGCCGTGCTCGCGGTCGTCGCCACGTGGCTCGGCGGGTTCGAGGCGCTCGCGTCGCTCAAGGTGAACAAGGACGTCGTGTCGCTGTGGTTCGACGCCGCCACCTACGTCGCGTCGGCGCTGATCGTGCTCCGGCTCCCCATCCCGAAGCCGACCCGCGACGGCCACCAGAAGGTCGACCTCGCCTCCAGCATCCGGGAGATCAAGGAGGGCTTCCGGTTCATGCGGACCGAGGCCTTCAGCCGCGCCGTCATCGTCGGGCTGGGCGGCGGGCTGATCGGGGCGGGGGCGATGATCCCGCTCGGCACCGTGTTCGCGTCCGAGGTGCTCGGATCGCAGGCCCAGTACGGCGTGATGCTGACCGCCCTCGGGACCGGCGCCGCCGTCGGCATCTTCGTGGTCCTGGCCCTCCAGAAGCGCCTGCCCCGGGAGGAGCTGTTCGGCTGGACCGTGATCGGTGTCGGCGTGTTCCTCATCGCGGGCGTCGCGTTCAACGTCGGTGGGATCACGGCGTTGTTCATCGCCGCGGTCGGGGGCTGCGCCGCGAGCGCGTACGTCACCGGGTTCACGCTCATCCAGGAGAAGGTGAGCGACGACATGCGCGGACGCACCTTCGCGACGCTGTACGCGGTGATCCGGTTGTGCCTGCTCGTCTCGCTGACCCTCTCCCCGCTCTTCGCGGACCTGTACGACTGGTTGTTCCACCTGGTGAACAGCTCCCAGCACGTGCAGCTGGGCGGGTTCTCGTACTCGTTCCCCGGGGTGCGCCTCGCGCTGTGGGGCGGTGGCGTGCTGACGATCGTCTCGGGCCTCTACGCCCGGCGGGCGCTGCACCGCTACGAGGGCAGCCACACCGCGGAGCCCGGTCCCTCGTGACCGGCCGCTTCGTGGTGCTCGAAGGTGGGGACGGCTCGGGCAAGTCCACCCAGCTCGCGCTGCTGGTGGAGCACCTCCGGTCCGCCGGGGTCGACGTGGTCGTCACCCGCGAGCCGGGCGGCACCGCCCTCGGCGAGGCGATCCGCGCGCTCGTGCTCGACGGCGGGGCGGTCGACGGGCGCGCCGAGGCGCTGCTGATGGCGGCCGACCGGGCCCAGCACGTGGCCGAGGTCGTGCGGCCGGCGCTCGCGGCGGGACAGTGGGTCGTGAGCGACCGGCACGTGCCGTCGTCGCTCGTGTACCAGGGCGTGGTCCGGGAGCTCGGCGTCGAGGCCGTCGACGCCGTCTCCCGCTTCGCAACCGACGGGCTCGAACCGGATCTCGTGGTCCTGCTCGACGTGGACGACGAGACGGCCGAGGCGCGCCGCTCCGGCGAGGAGGACCGCCTCGAGCGCGAGGGCGCCGGGTTCCATGCCGCGGTCCGTGCGGCCTACCGGGACCTCGCGTCCGGTCGGGCGTGGGTCGTGGTGGACGCGAACGGGAGCGCGGGGGAGGTCGCGGCCGCGGTGCGGACCGCGGTCGCGCCGCTGCTCGCGGGGACCGCCGGCTCGTAGGATCGCCGCCGGATGTGGGACGACGTGGTGGGCCAGGACCGGGCGGTCGCGACGCTGCGTGCCGCCGCCGAGCACCCGTCGCACGCGTACCTCCTGGTCGGTGGGCGCGGTTCGGGGGTGATCGAGGCGGCCCGTGCGTTCGCGGCGGCGGTGATCGGTGCCACCGACGAGCGCTCGGCCGGGCTGGTCGCCCGCGGCACGCACCCCGACGTCGTGGAGTTCGAACCCACCACCGCCACGTACACGCTGCCGAACGAGATCCGCGCCCCCCGTTCGGGCGAGTCCGCGCGACGGGACGCGGACCTGCCGCGCGTGATCCCCGAGATCCACAAGTCGCCGATCGAGGGCGAGCGCAAGGTCGTCGTGCTCCGTGACGCGGACCGGATGGAGCCGGTCGTCGGCAACACGCTGCTGAAGAGCATCGAGGAGCCGCCGGCGCGCACGGTGATCCTCCTGGTGACCGATCGGGCCGACGCGCTCCTCCCCACGATCCGCTCGCGGTGCCAGCGGGTCGACTTCGCGTACGCGCCACCCGGTCCACAGCGAGCGCATCGCGGCGGTGCGATCGGCGTTCGCCGCGACCGTGGGCGCGACCGACGGCCGCGCGGCCACCACCGTCGCGCTCGTCGAGGCGCTCGAGACCGCGCTCGACGACGCCGGCGCGGCGCAGGAGGCCGCGGCCGCGGCGGAGGCGGCCGCGCTCGACGTCGAGATCGAGCGGAGCGGGTACCCGCCGCGGACCGCGACGGCCCTCCGCCGGCGGCTCGCCGAACGGCACCGGCAGGAGCAGCGACGCGCCAAGACCGACGCCCTCATCGAGGGCATCGGCGCGATGGAGCAGGTGTACCTCGATGCGCTCGCGGAACGTGACGGCGCACCGAAGGTCGCACCCGACCGCGCGGCTGCCGCGCTCGACGCGTGTCGTGCCGCCCGCCAGGCCGACGAGTTCAACCCGAACGTCGGCTCGCTGCTGCTCCATCTCGTCTCGCAGCTGCCGCCCCCGGCCTGACGCGAACGAAGCCCGGGGGGCCAGGGGCCCTTCGCTACACTGCCGGACCCCGCCGGGATAGCTCAGTCGGCAGAGCAGCTCACTCGTAATGAGCAGGTCAGGAGTTCGAATCTCCTTCCCGGCTCCCAGGCCTCTGACCAGGGGGAGCAGCCGCGCTCTCCTGATGGTGCCGGGACCATCTTCGCCGCCTGACGCGGCATCAGCCGGTCAACCGCCGCCGACGTCGTAGACCGCGATCGCCGGGGCGTCGCGGCGCGCCTTGTCGGTGGCCGTGTTCAACTCACTGAGTCGTGTGTAGGTGACGCGGTCCGGGTCGAGACCAACGGTGGCCGCGTCGTCTGGATCAAGGCGCTCGAGCAGCTCCTTCGAGGCGAGCGCGCGCCCTCCGGTCGCGCAGGCTTCGATTCGGGCTGCTTCGTTGACTTCGTCGCCGAGCGCAGTGACCTCGGTTCTGCCCGCTGTCGCGATGTTGCCGACGTAGAGGGTCGATCCCCAATGAAGGCCGAAGCGCAGTACGACGTCGTCAGGTGCCAACTCACTGCGGAGAGCGACATCTCGGGCCGACGCACTCAGTGCGCGCGCCGCCTGGATACATGCCAGAGCCGCCGTGGACTCGGAACCGAGTTGCTCGGCGAGGAAGAAGGCGACGACGCCGTCGCCGACGTGGCGGCCGACGAGACCGCCATGATCCACGACGCATTGATCCGCCGCCCGAACAAGGCGCCGACCCAAGGCGAAGTAGCTGGCGGTGGAGAGGCTCCGACCGAGCATGGAGGAAGCCTCGAGGTCGGCGAACAGGATCGCGGCCGGTCGCCGAGCTGCCTGGGCGACGCGCTGCATGCGCTCGAAGTGGTGGAGATCTCCCATCGAAGTCATCGTGGCGATGGTCGCCATGCCTGCCGCGGGCTTCCAGATCAGCACCGTGCCGACCAGCTCGCCGTCGTGGTCCCGGATTCGGAACACGATGATCGGGATGTCCACCGGCCCGTGCACTGCCATCCCGGCGCTGAAGAACGACAGCATCGCTGGGTCTTCCGGCGACAGATCGTCGACGATGTCACGAAGCGCCGGGTCGACGATCTCGCGCAGTTCGTCGTGGCCGCCGGGGGTATCCGTGAGGATCACTCCTCCCATGCCTGCGAAGAAGCGCCGCTGGAGTTCGATCGTGTTGCCACCGAGCCGCCACAGCTGGCTGGCGCGCACGGCTTCGGGGCCGAAGACGTGCTTCCCGATCGCGAAGGGTGCGAGTTCGACCAGACCGCCGAACGTGCGACGGAGCTCGTCGGTCACGAACACCAACCGCTGGTGCGCATCCACCACCCAGGCCCAATGCCCTGCCTCGCGCAGTGCTGCCGCGGCCTCCGCCAACACCGGGTCGTCGGGCAGCGGATACGACTGCTGTTCGACACCCGGCATGGCGGCACCCTACGCGCGGGTGGCGAGAGCCATGACGGTCGTCGTCATGTCGAGGGCAGCCGGCTCCTCTTCGAACCCGTCTGATCGGTCCTCGCACCAGGGAGTGGCGGGCGGTTCGGCGCGCGGCCAGTCTCTTCGTGTGATCGAGCGCAGCGAGATCCGTTACGCCAAGGCGGGCGAGCACCACATCGCCTACCGGGAGTACGTCGGCGATCCGGCGAGCGACGTCGAGCTCGTCATGGTCAACGGCTACTTCTTCCCGATGGAGTCGCTGCCGGACGACCCGGACGCGCAGCGGCTCCTGGACGGTCTGGCCGGGCTGGGGCGGCTGGTCGTGTTCGACCGTCGGGGGATCGGGCTGTCGGATGCGGTCACCGACTGGGAGTCGCCCCTGCGCGAGCAGTGGGCGGACGATCTCGCTGCGGTGGTCGCGGCGTCCGGTTGCGATCGCCCGGCGGTGTTCAGCTGGCACATCAACGGGGTCGCGCGAACGTGCTCGGTCCGCCATCCCGGACTGATCGGCCGCCTGGTCCTCTTCGACCCGGTCGGAGGAATCACCGAGGAGGACGCGGGATGGATGGCCGACGTCGCCGAGCGCATGCGACGCATCATCGATGGTCAGGCCCGGCCGAACGACATGGTGGCGCCCGGCCGGGCCGGTGATCCCGCGTTCGACGCGTGGGTCGACGCGGCCGGCCGCGCCGGTGCCAGCCCGAGCCTCGCGAGCCGTCTCAACGAGAAGGTCCTGTCGGACGCGGCGTTGGACAACACGACGGTGACGACCCCGACGTTGGTCATCACGCGGGTCGCGCCGAGCTCGTTCGTTCCCGCCGAGTTCTTCGAGCGGACCGCACGCGAGATCCCCGGGGCCCGGCACGTCGCCCTGGGTGCCGGTGACATGTACCCGTTCGGCGTGGGCGTCGACGAGGTGCTCGCCGAGATCTCCCGCTTCGTCATCGGCGAGGTCCGCCTCCCGCCCGCCGGGCACCAGCTGACGACGATCCTGTTCACCGACCTCGTCGACTCGACCCGACGGGCCGCGTCGACCGGCGACGCGGGATGGAAGCGACTGCTCGACCGTCACGACGAGGTGAGCCGGACCGCCGTGACCCGGCGAGGTGGCGAGGTCGTCAAGACGACCGGCGACGGCGTCCTCGCGCTCCTGCCGTCCGCGACGGCCGCGATCGAAGCCGCCCAGATGATCCGCGCGCAGCTCGGCGACCAGGACCTCGAGGTGCGCATCGGCATCCACGTGGGTGAGATCGACCGTCGTGGCGACGATGTCTCGGGCCTCGCGGTCAACGTCGCCGCCCGGATCATGGCCGAGGCCACGGCCGGACAGATCCTGGTCTCCGAGATCGTGACCCTTGTGGCGCCCACCGCGACCTTCGACGTCATCGGCGCCAGGACGCTGAAGGGCGTCGAGGGCGAGCGGACCCTCTTTGCGATTGCCTGAGGTTGCGGCCCTCGTGACGTGACGCCCGGGTGTCGGTCCGCCGCCCCCGCGGGCTTGTCGCCTGGCCGTCGGTCTCCGGGCACGGGACCACAAGCGGTGTGCACCAAGCTCCGGGCTTGTCGCCCGGGCTTCGGTTTCCGGGGACGCGACGACAAGCGGTCCGCGGGCCCGTCGCGCGCAGCCCGCCGCGACTCGGGTGCACTTGTCGGACCCTGGACCCCGACAACCGTGCCCAAGTGGGATGGGGAGGGCGGGCAGGAAATCCTTGCCGGGAGCGCGGGGCCGGTCTAGCTTCACCGGGCCGCTGGACTCGAGTCCCGGCCGGGGGGAGAACCATGGACGTTCGTGGCCGGATTCATCGTCGTCTCTTCGGCAGCGTCCGCCGCCGCCGGGCAGTCGGCTCGGCACTGCTGATCGGGTCGATGGTCGGGACGGCGTCCTTCGTCGGCATGGTCTCGGCGGGCGCCGCCGGGACCAACGGCGACCAGATCGCGTTCCCGAACACCCTGTGCGTCGCGTCGGTCAACTCGCTGAACCTGACCCAGACCCAGGACATCAACGTGCAGGCCGTCGTCCCGAACGACGTCGCCACGAGCGCGAGCTACGACTCGACGATCCCGGGCGGCACCGCCAACCTCCCGGACAACGGCGCCGGGTTCGACATCAGCGCGTACCAGGACCTCAACCAGACCTACCTGTTCCGCAGCAGCTCCGCGAGCCCGCCGCAGATCAGCGCCACCGCCGCCCAGGGCGGCGCCACCAACAACGGCGACCCCGTCGCGTTCAACACCTCCTTCACCAACGAGGGCACGACGGTCCCGATCACCACGGCGAGCTGGAACAAGGACAACGGCGGGACGATCACCTACACCACCGCGAGTCCGCACGGCCTGAGCGCCACGCAGCTGATCGACGTCTCCGGCTGGCCGGCCAACAAGGACGGCTACAACGCCAGCGGCGCCGTGGTGCACTCGGTGCCGTCGGCCACGACCTTCACGTTCACCGGCCGCGCCATCAACATCTCGAACGCGGTCTGGTCCGGCGGCAACATCACGTTCACCACCAGCACCCCGCACCCGTTCGTGGTCGGCCAGGCCGTCTCGACCGTCAACAGCGCGCCGGGCGGCTACAACCAGAACAAGGACGTCCTGTCGGTCCCGTCGCCGACCCAGTTCGTCATCAAGGGCCCGAACACGGACCCGGGGGCGATCACCACCAAGGGCGTCGTCGACACGCTGGCCAACCCGGGCGCCGTGGGATCCACCCTCGGGTCGGTGCACACGCTCACCACCGTGGTGCTCTCCACGCCCAACGCGTCGCCCGGGCCGCTCGTCACGCCCGACGTCCTGGTCTCGATGGCCGCGCCGAACGACGACGCCACCGTCACCAGCTACATCGCGGTCGTGACCCTGGTCGCCACCATCAGCCTCGGCAGCGCCGTCACCGTGTGCCCGCTCCCGCACGCCGATCCCCAGGCCGACGGCATCTCCGCCACGCTCGTGGGCGCCGGTGGCCCGACCACGTCGTCCAACCCGACGTGTCGACCACCCGACGTGTGCGCGACCACCACCACGACCACCACCACCCCGGCCGCACCGACGGTCACGAACGTGAACCCGACGTCCGGCCCGACCGGCGGCGGCACCAGCGTGACCATCACCGGGACGGATCTCACCGGCGCGACCGACGTGAGCTTCGGCACGACGCCGGCGTCCTTCACCGTGGACACGCCCACGCAGATCACCGCGACCTCGCCCGCGCACGCGCCCGGGGCGGTCGACGTGACCGTCACCACCGCCGGCGGGACGAGCGGGACCTCGGCCAACGACCAGTTCACCTACGTGGCCACGCCGACCGTCTCCAGCGTGAGCCCGACCTCGGGCCCGGCCGGCGGCGGCACCAGCGTGATGATCACCGGCGCCGACCTGACCGGCGCCACCGACGTGAGCTTCGGCGCCACGCGCGGCGGCGAGCTTCACGGTCGACAGCGACACGCAGATCACCGCGACGTCGCCCGCGCACGCCCCGGCGCACCGTCGACGTCACCGTCACCACACCGAACGGCACGAGCCCGGTGAGCGCGAACGACGAGTTCACCTTCGTCGCCGCGCCCGCCATCTCGAGCGTGAGCCCGAGCTCCGGGCCGGCGGCGGGTGGCACGAGCGTGACCATCGCCGGCTCGGGCTTCACCGGCGCCACGGACGTGAGCTTCGGCGGAACCCCGGCGGCGAGCTACACCGTCGACGGAGACGCGCAGATCACCGCGACCTCACCCGCGCACCTGGCCGGAACGGTCGACGTCTCGGTCACCGGGCCGGGGGGGACCAGCGCAATCTCCGGAGCCGACGAGTTCACCTTCGTCGCCACGCCCACCATCACGAGCGTGAGCCCGACCTCGGGCCCCGACGCGGGTGGGACGAGCGTGACGATCACGGGCACCGGGCTCACCGGCGCCACGGACGTGAGCTTCGGCGCCACGGCCGCGGCGAGCTTCACCGTCGACAGCGACACGCAGATCACCGCGACGTCGCCCGCGCACGCGGCGGCGCACGGTCGACGTCACGGTCGACCACGCCGGGCGGCACGACCGCCGTCTCCGTGAACGACGAGTTCACGTTCCAGTCGGTGGCCTCCGGTTGCACGACCGCGTGCATCGGCGTCGGTGACGCCACGCAGCTCGAGACCGACTCGGGGACGCACCCGATGAAGTTCGCGGTGACCCTGTCCGAGCCGGCGACCCAGACGGTGACCGTGGACTACACGATCACCGCCGGCACTGCGACCGGGGGTACCAAGCCCGGAGCCGGCGTGGACTACAAGGTCAAGTCCGGCACGCTCACGTTCAAGCTCAACCTGAACAAGGGCGTGACGCCGATCGCCAAGACCATCGCCGTCCCGGTCTACGGCGACACCGACACCGGCGAGCCGAACGAGACGCTCTCGGTCACGCTGTCGAACCCGACCGGTGGCTACGCGATCGGGTCGGGGACCGGCACGGGAGACTGTGGCAGCTCGCCCGGGTGCGCGACGGGCACCATCGTCAACGACGATCCCGCGGTCTCGGCCTTCACGATGGGCGTGGGCGACGGCTCGATCGTCGCGGCGCACAGCGGCAAGCAGTCGCTCAAGCTCCCGGTGACGCTCTCGAGCAAGGCGTTGACCACCGTGACGGTCGACTACACCGTGACGCCGGGCACCGCCACCTACAGCGCCAAGGAGTCCGGCGGTGGCGACTTCGGCGGGAAGCTCTCGGGCACGCTGACGTTCAAGCCCGGCAACACGCTCAAGCCGATCACGCTCAAGATCTGGGCCGATCCGGTGACCGAGCCGAACCAGGACTTCACGGTCACGCTCTCCAACGTGAACGGCAACGGCAGCACCGTGACCGTGATCCGCTCCTCCGGCACGGGGATCATCCTCGGCCTGTTCTGACCTGAACCCTCCGTCCGAGCCGTCGATCCGGGAAGCAACCCGGGTCGGCGGCTCGCGTCGTTTCCCGCACGCTCCGAAGGAGTCCGATGACCCCGTTCTCGAGGTGGTTCCGCCGTCTCGCCCCGATCGCCGCGCTGGCGCTCGTGGCCGGTTCGCTCGCGGCGATCGCGGTGGGCGCGCCCCGGCACCCGCCGGTGCGGCGACGTCCGTGCCCGAGCAGCTGCACTTCGAGTACGGGCCGATCCATCTCGGCCCGGGCCAGAACTACATCCAGTTCTCGCCCGCGAACATCCCGAAGCCGTCGGTGCCGGGATGGATCACCGGCATCAAGGCGAACATGATCCTGCCCGACGGCTCGGTGCCGCCTTCGGACGTGATCATGCTGCACCACTCGGTCTGGCTGAACCTGTCCGCGCCCGACCTGACCACGCCGAGCTTCCCCGAGCGCTTCTTCGCGACCGGTGAGGAGAAGACGTCGATGACGCTGCCGGCCGGCTTCGGCTACCGCTACGAGCCGACCGACCAGTGGGTGCTCAACTACATGCTGCACGTGCTCGTGGACCAGAGCTTCGACGTGCGGGTCACCTACGACATCGACTTCGTGCCCGACTCCGCGCCCGGCAAGCTGCGCTCGGTGCGCCCGATCTGGATGGACGTGCAGAACGACTCCGTCTACCCGGTGTTCGACGCGGTCGCGGGCAGCGGCGTCGACGGCCGGTTCACCTACCCGGCCATGGCGGACAACCCGTACGGCACCGGCAGGAAGCTCAACGAGTACACGCTGCCCACCGGCGGCGTGATCGTGCAGACCGCCGG
The DNA here is from genome assembly GCA_963805415.1 of uncultured Acidimicrobiia bacterium. Taxonomy (GTDB): domain Bacteria; phylum Actinomycetota; class Acidimicrobiia; order IMCC26256; family JAENVU01; genus JAENVU01. The sequence continues at coordinate 239,481 of CAWDUD010000007.1, read as the reverse complement.
CCACCTGCACTCGGGCGGCGTGTCGACCGAGCTCTTCGTCACCCGGAACGTGAAGAAGGGCCCGAAGACCGGACGGCTCTTCAAGTCCGACGCGGTGTACTACGAGCCCGCCGGGCCCGTGTCCTGGGACATGTCGATGACCGCGACGCCGCCGGACTGGAAGGTGCACGTGCGCGCGGGCGACACCCTGAGCCTCCAGGCGACCTACGACACGAGTCAGTGGTCCTGGTACGAGTCGATGGGGATCATGATCACGTGGTTCGCGCCCGGGAGCGGCGGCAAGGGCACCTTCGCCAAGACCGGCGTGGACGTGCCCGGCCAGGTGACCCACGGGCACCTCGCCGAGAACGACAACCACGGCGGTGGCGTGGACCCGGATCTGCCGAACGTGGCCGGGCTGCCGAACGGCTCCCCGGTGAGCACGGTGGACATCGCGGACTTCGAGTACGGCCAGACCGACCTCGACCTGCTCGCGGCAGGTGCCGACGGTGCCGACCGGCGGCCACATCACGTTCACGAACCTCGACACCCCGGTGAACGGTCAGGGGACCGCGCACACGATCACCACGTGCAAGCTCCCGTGCAACAAGGCGACCGGGATCGCGTTCCCGCTCCCGGACGGCGCGCCGCCGGTGAACTTCGACTCGGGCCAGCTCGGCAACTACGGCGCCCCGACCAAGGGCACCCGCACCTGGAGCACGCCGTCGAACCTCCCGGCCGGTGACTACACCTTCTACTGCCGGGTCCACCCGTTCATGCGGGGCGTCTTCCGGGTCACGAGCCAGTAGCGGTCGTCCGGACCGCCCGCGGGCGGTCCGGACGTCACGCTGCGGGCGGCCCGATCCGACGGCGGCCGGAGCGATCGGCAAGGTTTCGTCCGACTCCGGCATCTCCTCCGTGTGAGGAGCGCGAGCGCGGGAGCCGGGGAGCGGGCCGTGGGTGCGAGCGACGACGAGGTGGTGCCGGGGGACTCCCTCGAGGACCTCTACGCGCGGGCCTTCGCGCCGATGGTCCGCCTCGCCCGCCTCCTCGTCGGATCCCCCGAGGTCGCGGCCGACGTCGTCCAGGACGCCTTCGTCCACGTGCACCGGCGGTGGTCGAGCGTGCGGCTGCCCGACGCGTACCTGCGCCAGGCGGTCGTGAACGGCTGCCGGGCCCACCATCGCCGGCGGGCGCTCGAGCGGCGGACCGCGCCCCTCCTGATGCCCGAGGCGACGTCGCTCGACGCCCGGGAGCTGCTCGACGCGGTCGAGAAGCTCCGGTACCGCGAGCGGGCCGCGCTCGTGCTCCGGTTCTACGAGGACCTGCCCGACGCCGAGATCGCCGCGTTGCTCGGGTGTCGCGTCGGCACCGTCGCCTCCCTCGTCCATCGCGCGCTCGCGCGCCTCAGGTCGGAGATCGAGCCATGAACATCGAGATGCAGCTGCGCGACGCGTTCCGCGAGACGGCGGAGACGACCCCGGTCCCGGACCGGCTCGACGCGATCCTCGCGGCGTCGGGCGCGCCGCGCCGGCGGGCGGTGCTGGCGGGCTCGGTCGCGGTCGCGGCGGCCGTGGTCCTGGCCCTGGTGGTCTCGCTCGCACTGCGCGACGACCGCGCGGTCGTGGTCCGCGCCGGACCGCCGAGTCACGCGGCGATCGCGACGTTCCCGAACGGCCCGGCCGTCACGCTCGACGCGATCCGCAGCGGCCGGCTCGCGTTCGTGTCCGGGAGCCGCGCCTACGTGGTCGACGGCGACCGGCACACCGCGCGGCAGCTGACGCGCACCGGCGACGCGAGCGGGTTCGCGTGGTCCGCCGACGGGCAGTGGCTGGCGTTCAGCGTGCGCGACGCGCCCGGCTACGAGGACTACACCACCTGGATCACCCGGGCGGACGGCTCCGGGGCGCGGCCGCTCGAGGGCATGGACAACCGGTACTCCTGGTCGCCGGCGGGCCACCGGCTCGCGATCGCCGGGGCGTGCTGCGGATCCAGCGGTGGCGGGGTGTACGTGGTCGATCCCGGCCACGACCCACGCGAGATCGTGCCGGGCGGGACGCAGATCTCCACGGTCGTGTGGTCGCCCGACGGCGCCACCGTCGGGTACAGCTCGTCGCCGGTGATCACCACGAGCGGGCAGGCGGTGTGGTCGGCCCGCACGGTCCCGGCCGCGGGCGGTCGGTCGACCCGGATCGCCGACGGCCAGCTCGCCCGGTTCAGCCCGGACGGGTCAGGCGGTGCTGGTCGTCGACGGCTCGACGGTTCGCCTCGTCGACCCGACGACGGGCACCACCCGCGATCTCGCAACCTCGACCGGCGCCGACGCTCGATATCCCGACGTCTGGTCCGGCTTCGGACCGAACGGAACGGTCGCGGTGGTCGCGGACGGAGCCCGAGCCCCGGCCGGCTCGATCGTCGTCTGCCCCGCCGACCTGCCGGACCCGCGGCGCTTCGGGGTGGCCTGGGTGTGCAGCGCAGTGGTCGGCACCGGGACTCCAGCCGTCGTCGGCCCGACGCTTCAACCCCGACGGCACGCAGCTCGCGTACGTGAGCGACGGCGCGCTCCGGGTGCTCGACCTCGGCACGGGCACGGTCCGTTCGCTCGACGACCTCGGGCGGGACCTCCTCCAGGGCGCGGGCGACGGCGTGCGCATCACGCGCGGCACCGCGCCCAACGTCCCGGTGTGGCTGGCCGACGGCACGATCCTGTACCGGCGGGGACCCGAGCTGCGCGTGATCGACCCGGCCACCGGCGTCTCGACCCGCCTCGCGGCGCCCGTCGGCTTCGCCGTCCACCCGGGATCGGACCAGGGTCTCCCGGGCGAGACGCCGGTCGGCGAGTGGAACCTCGCTACGGGATGATCGAGAAGACGACGGCGTCCTGCACGTCGTCGCCCACCCGGAGCCGCCGGCGCAACACGCCCTCGCGCAGGGCGCCCAGCCGCTCCGCGACGCCCTGGCTGCGGAGGTTCCCGGCCGCGGCGAGGATCTCGATCCGGCCGAGGTCGAGCTCGCTGAAGGTGAAGCCGACCACGAGCCGGGCGCAGCGGGTCGCGAGCCCTCGGCCCCAATGGCTGGTGCGCAGCCAGTAGCCGAGGTTCGCCCAGCGGTTCAGGCGGTCGATGCTGTTGACGCCGACCGTGCCGAGCAGGTCGCCGGTCGCGACCTCACGGGCCACGAACTGGAACTCGAGCCCGTCCGCGAACGCGCGTCCGGCGCGCCGGACCCACTCGCCGGCCTCGATGTCGGAGTAGCCGGGGTGGGCCCAGGCCATCCACGGCAGCAACTCGGGCAACGACTCGCGGACCGCGTGGTGGAGGTCGTCGGCGTCGGAGCGGCGGGGCGACCGCAGCTCGACCACACCGTCGGTCAACCGCATGCCGCGCCACATGCAGGGGATTCTCCCTCGCGACCCGACCCCCGTGGTGGTGGATACCGCCGCGGGTACGTCGCCCGGAACTGGGTAGTGTCGCCCCGTGGCCGATCAAGCCGAGTTCGCCGAGCTGGCGATGCCGTTCATGCACGGGCTCTACACGGCCGCCCTGCGCATGACGCGCAACCCGTCCGACGCGGAGGATCTCGTCCAGGAGACGTACCTGCGCGCGTACCGTGGCTTCGGCGGGTTCCAGGACGGCACGAACCTCAAGGCGTGGCTCTACAAGATCCTCACCAACACGTTCATCAACATGTACCGGGCGAAGAAGCGTCGGCCGCAGCAGGAGGCGCTCGACGACATGGAGGACTTCTCGCTCTACCGCAAGATCGGTGGCCTCGAGGCCGTCGACGCGGAGCGGGGACCCGAGATGGAGGTCCTGGACTCGATCCCGGAGGAGTCCATCAAGCAGGCGCTCGAGGACCTTCCCGAGCAGTTCCGCATCGCCGTGCTGCTGGCCGACGTCGAGGGCTTCTCGTACAAGGAGATCGCCGAGATCACCGAAGTTCCGATCGGAACCGTCATGAGCCGGTTGCATCGGGGAAGAAAGCAGCTCCAACGACGGTTGTGGGATCTCGCCGTGGAGCGAGGGCTGGTGCCGAGCGGGTCGTCGCCCGCGGGGGGATAGGAACCGGAGCACGATGGACTGTGACGGCGCGATGCATCGCGTGTACCACTATCTCGATGGCGAGATGACGGTGTGGAAGCGGCGCGCGATCCAGCACCACCTCGACGACTGTCCACCCTGTGCCCAGGGCTTCACCTTCGAGGTGGAGATCCGGCGGGTCATCGCGGTGTCGTGCGCCGAGGAGGCGCCGGCGTCGCTCCGGCGCCGGATCGGCGAGGCGCTCGGCCTCGAATGAGGCCGGTCCGGCCCGGGGCGGCTCCGCGAGCCAGAAGTTGGGGACGGGGTGCCGGCGCCCTCTACGATGACCGGGCCTCACCGATCCAGGAGCCTGCCGGCGTGACCAAGCTGCCCCCGTCGATCCGCAACGTCCTGCTCGTCGCCTTCATGGCCGTGTTCGCGGCCGGGTGCGACAACAACGCCGCCGAGCCGTGGCACTACTGGATCGCGCTGGTCATGTTCGGCAGCGCCCTCCTCGTGCTCCTCGTCGTGATGCCCCTCAACTACTACCGCAAGGTGTGGCGGTTGAAGCACCGGGGTCGCTGACGGCGCCGACCGCGGCCCGGGGCGAGCGCGGACCCGAGCCGGTCGATTGGCGCCTCGCGGAGCGCATCGCTCGCGGGATCGCCGGGCGTCACGCCCTCTCGGAGAGCTACCTCGCGTCGTCCCTGCACCCCGACTTCGTCGCGGCCACCGCCCGGGCCGAGCTGGCGGTGGCGGAGTTCACCGGCCTCGCCGCCGCCGATCCGGCCACCGCGGAGGTCGTGGACCGCGGGGGCTGGGTCAGCGCCAACGTGCGGTCCATGCGCACGATGCTCGCCCCGCTCACCGAGCGCATGGCCGACAAGATGGGGAGCAGCCCGCTCGCCCCCGTCGGTCGCCGCGTCGCGGGCACCGAGCTCGGGGTCCTGCTCGGCTACGTCGCGCAGCGCGTGCTCGGGCAGTACGACCTGCTCGTCCCGGACGACACCGGAGGCTCCAACGCCGATCGGGTGTACTACGTCGGCGCGAACGTGCTCGGTCTCGAGAAGCGCTACGCCTTCCGGCCGCGCGAGTTCCGGCTCTGGATCGCGCTGCACGAGGTCACCCACCGCGCGCAGTTCACCGGCGTGCCGTGGCTGCGCGACTACTTCCTCGGCCAGGTGCACGAGCTCGTCGGCGGCATCGAGCCCGACCCGGGACTGCTCGTCGCGGCGGCCGCCCGTGCCGCCGAGGCCGTCGCGTCGGGGCGCAACCCGGTCGACGAGCGCGGGATCGTCGGCCTCTTCGCCACCGACGCGCAGCGCGTGCGCGATGGACCGGGTGCAGGCGCTGATGTCGCTGCTCGAAGGGCACGGCAACGCGGTGATGAACCAGCTCGGCGCGGAGATGGTCGACGGCCAGGCCCGGATGGCGGCGGTGCTCTCGGCCCGCCGCACGACCCGCGGCCTGACCGCGTTGCTCCACCGGTTGATCGGGCTGGAGATGAAGATGCGCCAGTACGAGGTGGGGGAGGCGTTCGTCGACGCCGTCACCGAGCGGGCCGGCTTCCGGGCGCTCGACGCCGCGTGGCGCGGGCCCGAGTTCCTGCCGACCCTGCCCGAGCTCGCCGCGCCCGAGGACTGGCTCGCCCGGGTCGGCGCACGCGTCGCCGGCTGAGCCCACCACGCGGATGATCGCCGCGGACTTCAGCGGTCTCACCGGCCCGGTGGTGGTGGCCTGCTCCGGCGGTCCCGACTCCGTCGCGTTGCTGGTCCTCGCGGCCGAGGCCGGGCTCGAGCCCGTGGCCGTGCACGTGGACCACGGTCTGCGGCCCGACAGCGCGGCCGACGCCGACGTGGTCGCCGCGGTGGCTGCCGCGCTCGGGGTCCCGTGGCGGACCGTGCGCGGTCGCGGTCGGGACGGGCGGCAACCTCGAGGCCCGCGCGCGCGACGCCCGGTACCACGCGCTCCGCCTCGCACGCGAGGAGCTCGGCGCGACCGCGATCCTGATCGGGCACACGGCCGACGACCAGGCCGAGACCGTCCTGCTCAACCTCATGCGGGGCGCGGCGCTGCCGGGGCTCGGGGGCATGGCGCCGCGCCGGGGCGACCTCGCGCGGCCGCTGCTCCAGCTGCGTCGCGCCGACGTCCGTGCCGTCGCGGCCTCGCGGGGACTGCCGACGGTCGACGACCCGACCAACCGCGACACCCGCCGGCGCCGGTCCTGGGTGCGGCACGAGCTGCTCCCGATGCTGGGGAAGGGATCCGAGCGCGACCTCGTGCCCGTGCTCGCCCGGCAGGCCGACGTCGTCCGGGCCGAGTCGGACCTGCTCGACGGGCTGGGAGACGCGGTGCTCCGGGCGGCACGGAGCGGCGACACCGTGGCGGTGGCGCCGCTGCGGGAGGCGCCGCCGCCGATCACCCGCCGCGCGCTGCGCCGGTGGCTGGGCGATCCGCCACCGTCGGCCTCGGAGATCGAGCGGGTCCTGGAGGTGGTCCGCGGCGTCCGGGTGGGCGCCGAGCTGGCCGGGGGACGGGTGGTCCGGCGCTCGGGCGGACGGCTCCGCTGCGAGCGGCAGCAGCCGCTACGTTGACCGCCATGTTCGAACCGCCGCTCGAACCGCCCCTCGAACCGCCCCTCGGGGCGGTCGTCGTGCCGAGCGACGTGCTCCGGACGCGGGTCGGCGAGCTCGGCGCGCGCATCACCGCCGACTACGCGGGCCGCGCACCGCTCCTCGTCGGCGTCCTCAAGGGTGCGTTCATGTTCATGAGCGACCTCTCCCGGGCGATCGACCTGCCGGTGGAGTTCGACTTCATGGCCGTCTCCTCGTACGGGTCGGCCACGAGGTCGTCCGGCGTCGTGCGCATCATCAAGGACCTCGACATCAACCTCTCCGGGCGCGACGTGATCATCGTCGAGGACATCGTGGACTCCGGTCTCACGCTCGCGTACCTGCGCCGCACGCTGCTCGCGCGCGATCCGGCGTCGCTCGAGGTGTGCACGCTCCTGCTGAAGGAGGGCCAGCAGAAGAGCGACCCCGACCTGCGCTACGTCGGGTTCTCGATCCCGCCCACGTTCGTCGTCGGCTACGGCCTCGATGTCGCCGAGCGGTACCGCAACCTCGACCACGTCGTGGAGTACGGACCCGGCTGACCCCCTGGGCACGCCCGCCGGGAATGCCCGAATCGCGTGGTTTGGGAAGACTCGACGATCCGGGTAGCCTGACGCCCTCCGGAGGGGCGGTCATGGCTGGTCGACGACGGGTGCTGGGACTCACGGGCGTGATCGTGGTGCTCGCCGTGGCCGCGTTCGTGTGGTGGCCACGCCCGTCCACGCCTCCTTCGCTCGACCTCACGACCTTCCAGCGGCGCCTCGCCGCCGGCGACGTCGCCCGGGTCACCCTGCTCGACGCCGACCACGAGCTGCGGGGCCGGCTCACCGACGGCACCGAGTTCCGGGTGAGCTTCCCGAGCCGGTCCACCGCCGACGTCACCACCGCGATCACCCGGGCCGGCGTGACCCACTTCTCGGTCGACCAGCAGCACCAGAACCGCGCCCTCTCCCTCGCGCTGGCGGCGCTGCCCTTCGTGTTCATCGGCGGCGTCGTCCTGCTGATCCTGCGCCAGACCCAGGGCGGCCGCGGGCTCCTCGGCGTCGGGCGCGCCGGCAAGCCCGTCCGGCCGTCCACGGTCACCTTCGCCGACGTCGCCGGTCTGCCCGAGGCGGTCGAGGAGCTCACCGAGATCCGCGACTTCCTCACCGACCCCACGCGGTTCGAGCGCATGGGCGCGCGCATCCCGAAGGGCGTCCTGCTCTACGGGCCGCCCGGCACCGGCAAGACGCTGCTCGCCCGTGCGGTCGCCGGTGAGGCGGGCGTCCCGTTCTTCTCGCTCTCGGGCTCGGAGTTCGTCGAGATGTACGTCGGGGTGGGCGCCTCACGGGTCCGCAAGCTCTTCCAGCAGGCCAAGGACGCGGCGCCCGCGATCGTCTTCGTCGACGAGCTCGACGCCGTCGGTCGCCACCGGGGCGCGGGCGTCGGCGGCGGCCACGACGAGCGCGAGCAGACGCTCAACCAGATGCTCGTCGAGATGGACGGCTTCGACGCCACCGCGGGCGTGATCGTGCTGGCCTCGACCAACCGCCCCGACATCCTGGACCCGGCCCTGCTGCGGCCCGGGCGCTTCGACCGCCAGATCGTGGTGGACCGCCCCGACCTCGGAGGACGCCGCGCCATCCTCGCCGTGCACGCCCGCAAGATCTCGCTCGCCGACGGCGTGGACCTCGAGACGCTCGCCCGCCGGACCCCGGGGTTCACCGGTGCCGACCTCGAGAACCTCGTCAACGAGGCCGCGCTCCTCGCGACCCGGCGCGGGCTCACCCGGGTCGGGACGCCCCAGCTCGAGGAGGCGATCGACCGCGTCGTCGCCGGACCCGAGCGCCGCAGCCGCATCCTCTCCGACGCCGAGCGCCGCGTGATCGCCTACCACGAGGGTGGTCACGCGATCGTCGGGCACGCCCTCCCGGGCACCGACCCGGTCCACCGGATCACGATCATCCCCCGCGGCCAGTCGCTCGGCTCGACGTTGTCGCTGCCGTCGGAGGACCGCTTCCTCGTCCGCCGGAGCGAGCTCGAGGCCCAGCTCGCGATGCTGCTCGGCGGGCGCGCCGCGGAGGAGCTGGTCTTCGTCGACCCGACCACCGGCGCGTCCGACGACATCGCCCGCGCCACGGCGATCGCACGGCAGATGGTGTCCGAGTTCGGCATGAGCGAGGTCCTCGGCCCGATGCGGTACGGGCAGAAGCAGGGCGAGGTGTTCCTGGGCCGGGACTTCGCCGCCACGCCGGACTACTCCGACGCGGTCGCGGCGCGGATCGACGCCGAGGTGCAGGCGCTGATCGACGCGGCGCACGAGCGCGCCAGAGACCTGCTCGCGCAGTACCGCGGCGTGCTGGACCGTCTCGTCGTGGCGCTCCTGGAGCACGAGACGCTCGATGCGGACACGGTCGGGGTGATCCTCGCCGACGTCATCGCCCCAGGATGCGCCGGGCCTCGGTGGTGCGCGACCATCCGCTCTCGGTATCACCGAGAGCGGGAGACCCGAGTGAGCGAAGGTACCGGAGAGCCCATCGATCTCGACCGCATCGCCCGCGCCGTGCGCGAGATCCTCGATCGCCGTCGGTGAGGACCCCGACCGCGACGGGCTGAAGGCGACGCCCCAACGGGTCGCCCGGCTCTACGCGGAGATCTTCGAGGGTCTCCACGACGACCCCGCCCGGCACCTCACGACCACGTTCGAGGCCGAGCACGACGAGATGGTCATGGTCCGCGACATCCCCCTGTACTCGGCGTGTGAGCACCACCTCGTCCCCTTCCACGGCGTGGCGCACGTCGCGTACATCCCCGGGGACGACGGTCGGGTGACCGGCCTGTCCAAGCTCGCCCGCCTGGTCGAGGGCTTCGCCCGCCGGCCCCAGGTGCAGGAGCGGCTCACCTCCCAGGTGGCCGACGCGATGATGAACACGCTCACACCCAAGGGTGTGTTCGTCGTGATCGAGTGCGAGCACCTGTGCATGTCCATGCGCGGGGTCCGCAAGCCCGGGACGCTCACCGTGACCTCGGCGGTCCGGGGGCTGTTCAAGGACAATCCGTCCACCCGTGCGGAGGCCATCGCCCTCATCGGCACCCCCGGCTCGCGCCGCTGACCCGGCCCCGGGGCTCCTCGGAGCCACGGGCAGGGTGGCCTGTACGCTGGCCCCGATGTTCCGGTGGGCGACGATCTCGGGGCCGGTCATGGGTGTGGTCAACGTCACCCCTGACTCGTTCTCTGACGGTGGCCGGTTCCACGCGCCCGCGGACGCCGTCGCGCACGGGATCTCGCTCGCGGCGGCCGGGGCCGCGGTCCTCGACATCGGCGGCGAGTCGACCCGCCCGGGCGCCGAGCCGGTGGACGTCGGGGCGCGAGCGCGAGCGCGTGCTGCCCGTGATCGCGGCGCTGGCCGCGGCCGTCGACGTGCCGATCAGCGTCGACACGACCAAGGCGGAGGTCGCCGACGCGGCGTTCCGCGCGCGGCGCGTCGATCGTGAACGACGTGTCCGCCGGCCTCGCCGACCCCGAGATGCTGGGCGTCGTGGCCGACGCGCGGTGCGGGTACGTCGCGATGCACCGCCGCGGCGAGCCGCGCACCATGCAGGTGGACCCGACCTACGGCGACGTCACGCGTGAGGTCACCGCGTTCCTGGCCGATCGGCTCGAGGCGGCGCGCGGGGCGGGCGTCGGGGACGACGCGCTGATGGCGGATCCGGGCATCGGGTTCGGCAAGACGCTCGAGCACAACCTCGCGCTGCTCGCGCACCTGCCCGAGCTCATCGCGGGCGTCGGTGTCCCCGTTCTCGTGGGCACGTCGCGCAAGGCCTTCCTCGGTCGCATCGTCGACGAGGACGACCCGGCGGCGCGCGACGACGCGACGCTCGCCACGGTGGTGTGGTCGCTCGAGCGGGGTGCCACGATGGTCCGCGTGCACGACGTGCGCGCGGCCGTCCAGGGGGCAGCGGTACTCGGAGCACTGGCGCGGGCCTCGGTCGCGCGCCGAGAGGTGGTGGAGTCGCGATGACGACGTTGCGGGGGCGCTGGGCCCAGGGGCTCGAGCCCCGGATGTTCTGCTGGATCATCAAGGACCGGCTCGCCGGTTCCGAGCGCCCCGGCGGCTTCGCCCGGAACCACCGCAAGATCCGCCGGCAGGAGGAGCTGATCTGGCTGGCCCAGCAGGGCTTCACCCGGGTGATCTCGCTGCTCGACTCCCCCCACAACCTCCACGCGTACGCCGAGGCCGGCATCGCGTGCGAGCACGTGCCGCTCGGTCGCCACGACGAGCTGGCCGACCGCCTCCCCGCGATCTACGAGTCGCTCGCCCGCCGGCTCGACGTGGCCGACGAGCGGGTGCTGCTCCACCACGAGGAGTTCGGCGACCGGCTCATCGGCGTGCTCGCCGGGTACCTCATCTACTCCGGCCTCGTCGACGAGGGCCCGCACGCGACCCTGCTGATCGAGCGGTTGACCAACCGCGAGCTCGGTGCCGTGGGGCGCCAGATCGTCGCGGTGACCGTCGACGACGAGATCGTCCGCCCGGGCGCGACGCGGGGCTGAGTGGGCACGATCCTCGTCGCGGGCCTGGAGGTCCTCGGCGTGCACGGCGTCCTGCCCGAGGAGCAGACCGCGCGCCCAGCCCTTCGCGGTGGACCTCGAGCTCGAAGTCGACCTCGGCCCGGCCGGCGTGTCCGACGACCTCGCGGACACGATCGACTACGGCGCCGTGATCGACTCCACCGTGCGCGTGGTCGAGCAGGAGCACTACCAGCTGCTCGAACGGCTGGCGGCACGGATCGGGGAGATCTGCCGGGCGGACGCGCGGGTCGTCGCCGCGACCGTGACCGTCCGCAAGCTCCGGCCGCCGGTCGCCGCCGCCGTCGACCACGTCGGCGTGCGCATCACGGCGTGATCCGCGCGTACCTCGGGATCGGGTCCAACCTCGGCGACCGGCTGGCCCACCTCCAGGGCGCGGTCGACTTCCTCGCCGCCACCGCCGGCGTGCGGGTGGTGGCGGTCTCGCCGGTCTACGAGACCGAGCCCGTGGGCGGTCCACCCCAGGACGACTACCTGAACGCGGTGGTGGCGGTGGAGACCGATCTCGATCCCCACGCGCTCCTCGCCGCCGGCAACGCCGCCGAGGCGGCCGCGATGCGCCGCCGTGAGGTGCGGTGGGGCCCGCGGACGCTCGACGTGGACGTCCTGACCTACGACGACCTCGTGCTCGACGATCCCGACCTGACGCTCCCGCACCCCCGCATGGGGGAGCGGGCGTTCGTGCTGGCGCCGCTGCACGACCTGGACCCCGACGCCGTCGAGCGCCCCCCGGGCGGCTGGACCGGGGTCCGGCGGGCGCCGGTAGCCTTGCGCTCTCTCTGACGGTCCGGACCGAGAGGCCGGAACCCGGGACCGCGGTCCCCGAGGAGCCCCCGTGCACGAGCCCGACCCGCGAACCGTCGCCCTCGTCGGACCCGGACGCGCCGGCACGACGGTGGTCGGCGCGCTGCGCGACGCCGGGTGGACGGTGGTGGGCGTCGCCGGGCGCACCGCGGGCGCGGCGTCCGCCCGCGCCGTCGCCGAGAGCTTCGGCACGACGGCCGGAGCGGCGGCCGACGTCGTCCGCGGCGCGGCGCTCGTGGTGATCGCGACGCCCGACGCCGAGATCGCGGGGGTGGCCGGCGCGATCGCCGGGTCCGTGCACCCGGACACGCTGGTGGTCCACCTCGCCGGGTCGCTCGGCACCGAGGTGCTGTCCGGGCTCGCGTGCCGCACCGGTGCGCTGCACCCGCTGCAGACGCTCGCGTCCGCGGAGCTCGGCCGGGCCCGGCTGCGCGGGAGCGCGGCGGCGGTCGCGGGCGACCCGGCGCTCGCGGCGCTCGCCCGTGACCTCGGGCTCGAGCCGTTCGCGGTGGACGACGCCGAGCGGGCCCGCTACCACGCGGCCGCATGTGTCGCGAGCAACCACCTGGTCGCCCTCCTCGCACACGCCGAGGCGTGCACGACGGTCCCGCTGGCCGCGTTCCTGCCGCTGGTGCGCGCGACCGTCGAGAACGTCGCCGCGGTCGGCCCGGGGCCCGCGCTCACCGGGCCGGTCGCCGCGCGGCGACTCCGGCACCGTTCGCCGTCATCTGGACGCGATCCCGGCGTCCGAGCGCGACGCGTACGTCGCCATGGCGCGACGTGCCGCGCGCGTCGCCGGTCGGCCCGAGGATCTCGGCGGCGTGCTCGGATGAGACAGGTGGCGCGCATCGGAGAGGTCCGCGCCCGGTGCGACGAGGCGCCGCGCGGCCGGTGCGACCGTCGGGCTCGTGCCGACGATGGGGTACTTCCACGCCGGGCACGTGTCGCTCATGACCGCGGCGCGGGCCGAGACCGACTTCGTGGTGGTCTCGAACTTCGTGAACCCGACCCAGTTCGGACCGGGGGAGGATCTCGCGACCTACCCGCGGGACCCGGCCGGCGATGCGGCGGCCGCGGCGGCGGCGGGGGTCGACCTGATGTTCTCGCCGCCGGTCGAGGAGATGTACCCGGCCGGCGGATCCCGGACGACGGTGCACGTGGCCGGGCTCACGGAGGGGATGTGCGGGGCGGCCCGGCCCGGCCACTTCGACGGCGTGACGACCGTCGTGGCCAAGCTGTTCTCGATCGTCGGGCCGTGCCGCGCGTACTTCGGCCGCAAGGACTTCCAGCAGGTCGCGGTCGTCCGGCGGATGGCGGCGGACCTCGACCTGCCGGTGACGGTCGTGGGCTGCCCGCTCGTCCGTGAGCCGGACGGGCTCGCGCTCTCCAGCCGCAACGCCTACCTCGCACCCGACGAGCGGCGCGCGGCGCCCGCGCTCCACCGCGCGCTCGTCGCCGCCGTCGACGCGATCCGGGCGGGGGAGCGCCGGGCCGCCGCCCTGACGACGCTGATCCGCGACCGGATCGCCCCCGAGCCGCTGCTCGCGCTCGAGTACGTCGAGATCCGGGACGCGAGCGAGCTGACCGAGATCTCCGAGCTCGCGGGCGAGCTCGTGATCGCGCTCGCCGCCCGGGTCGGGCGGGCCCGGCTCATCGACAACGTCGTCGTCGTGGTCTCGGGCGCCGACGTCGTCGCCGACCTCGGGGTGCGGGTGGGGGACGGGCTCCCCGCCGCGGGCACCCCGTAGGCTCCCGCGCATGGACCTCCTGGTGCTGGGGAGCGGGATCGCAGGGCTGTCGGCGGCCATTCAGGCCGCGCAGCGCGGCTGGCAGGTCGGCGTCGTGACCAAGGGCCTGCTCGCGACGTCCGCGACCCGCTACGCCCAGGGCGGTGTCGCCGCCGCGCTCGAGGCACCGGACTCCGCCGCCCTCCACCAGGCCGACACGCTCACCGCGGGTGCGGGGCTGTGCGACGTCGACGCGGTGCACGTGCTCGTCACGGAGGGCCCGCGCCGCGTGCGCGAGCTCATCGAGCTCGGTGCCCGGTTCGACGCGCGCGACGGCGTGCTCGAGCTCGCCATCGAAGGTGGCCACTCGCTCCGACGCGTGGTGCACGCCGGCGGCGACGCGACCGGCGCCGAGATCGAGCGGGCGCTCGCGGACGCCGCGCACTCCCTCCCGACCATCGACGTGCGGGAGCGCTGCTTCTCCGTCGACCTGATCGTCGAGGACGGCCGCTGCGCCGGCGTCCGGGCTCTCGACCCGTCCGGCCGGCCCCTGGAGCTGCGGGCCCGGCACACGGTGCTCGCCACCGGCGGTGCCGGGCAGCTGTTCGCGGTGACCACGAACCCGGAGGTCTCCACCGGGGACGGGATCGCGATGGCGCTGCGCGCCGGTGTCGCGGTCGCGGACGTCGAGTTCATGCAGTTCCACCCGACCGCGATGGACCACGCCAGCATGCCGCGCCCGCTCCTCTCCGAGGCGCTGCGCGGCGACGGCGCCGTGCTGCGCGACGAGCACGGCGTCCGCTTCATGGTCGACGAGCACCCGCTCGCCGACCTCGCGCCGCGCGACGTCGTGGCCCGTGCGATCGCCCGGCGGCTCGTCGAGCGTCGCCTCGACCACCTCTGGCTCGACGCCACCATGATCGCCGACTTCCCCGACCGGTTCCCGACGATCTGGGCGTCGGCGCAGTCGGTCGGCATCGACCCGCGGGTGGAGTTCCTGCCGGTCGCGCCCGCGGCGCACTACCTCTCGGGCGGGATCGCCACCGACCTCGACGGCGCGTCCACCCTGCCCGGACTCTGGTCGTGCGGTGAGGCAGCGTGCTCCGGCGTGCACGGTGCCAACCGGCTCGCGTCCAACTCCCTGCTCGACGGGCTCGTGTTCGCCCCGCGCATCGTCGAGGCGATCGCCGCCGGCAAGGACGAACCGGAGCCCACGGGGGTGCTGCGCGGCGCACCGCCGGCCCACCGCGGCGCACCCCCGTCGTGCCGCTGGTGGGGACCATCACGCTCCCCGAGCTCCAGCAGACGATGACCGTCGGTGCCGGCGTGCTGCGCGACGCCGCGAGCCTCGAGGCGGTCGCGAGCGCCGTCGCGGTCGACGTCCCGGCGACGACCGTCGCCGGCCACGAGCTGGCGAACCTGCTGAGCGTCGCCCGCGCGCTGGTCGCGGCCGCGATCGCCCGCGAGGAGAGCCGCGGCACCCACACGCGCCTGGACTTCCCCGAGACGAGCGACGCCTTCGCCGGTCGCCTGTTCTGCGACTCCGGGCCGCCGGTCTTCGTGCCGCTGCCCGCGGAGGTCCCGGCATGACCGGCGATCTCGACCCTCCCGAGGTGGTGCTCCGCGAGCTCGTGACCCGCGCGCTCGCCGAGGACCTCGGCACCCTCGGCGACCTCACGTCGGTCGCGACGATCCCGGCGGACGCGATCGGGCGGCGGCGCGATCGTCGCCCGGAGTGCGGGCGTGCTCGCCGGCCGGGCCGCCGCCTCCGAGGTGTTCCGGCAGGTGGATCCGACGGTGGACCTCGACTGGCACTGCGACGACGGCGCGCGGCTGGAGACCGGCCAGGTCGTCGCCGCGGTCGCGGGGAACCTGCGGTCCATCCTCGCGGCCGAGCGCACGGCGCTGAACCTCCTCCAGCACGCGTCCGGGGTCGCGACGCTGACCCGCGCCTACGTGGACGCGTCCGACGGGCGGGCCAAGGTGCGCGACACGCGCAAGACGCTCCCGGGCCTGCGCGCGGTCGAGAAGGCCGCGGTCCGTGCCGGCGGCGGCTTCAACCACCGCGAGTGCCTGAGCGACGCGGTGCTCATCAAGGACAACCACCTCGCGTACCTGGGGCTCGAGGCCGCCGTCCACCGGTCCCGCGAGCGGTGGCCGGGCCGCACCGTCGAGGTGGAGTGCGACACCGCGGAGCAGGTGTGGGCGGCGATCGACGCCGGTGCCGACCTGATCCTGCTCGACAACATGTCGCCCGATGCGGTCGCGGCGCTCGTCGAGAAGGTCGACGGGCGCGTCCCGCTGGAGGTCTCCGGTGGCGTGACCTTCGAGACGATCCGGGCCTACGCGGCCACGGGCGCGGCGTACATCTCGGTCGGCGCGCTCACGCACAGCGCGCCCGGCGCTCGATCTCGCCCTCGACATCGAGCCCGGGACCTGACCGCCGTGCTGCTCGCGATCGACACCGGCAACACCCAGACCGTCATCGGCCTCTTCGACGGCCCGGAGCTGGCCGACCACTGGCGCATCGCGACCGACGCGTCGCGCACGTCGGACGAGCTGGCGCTGATGATCCAGCAGTTCCTCGGCTTCCACGGGTTCTCCTTCGACGACCAGGTGACGGGCGTCGCCGTGTGCTCGGGCGTCCCGAGCGTGACCGCGGCCCTGCGCCAGATGACCTCGCGGTACTTCGGCTTCGACGCGATGGTCCTCGAACCCGGGGTCCGCACCGGCATGCCGATCCTCTACGACAACCCGAAGGAGGTCGGACCCGACCGGATCGCCGACGCGGTCGCCGCGTTCGAGCGCTACGGCGGGCCGACGATCGTCGTCGACTTCGGCACCGCCAACACCGTCGAGGCCATCAGCGAGAAGGGCGAGTACCTCGGCGGCGCGATCTTCCCGGGGGTCGAGATCTCGATGGACGCGCTGTTCGGGCGCGCCGCGGCGCTCCGGCGCGTCGAGCTGGTCCCGCCGCGCAACGTGATCGGCAAGTCGACGGTCGAATCGATCCAGTCGGGGGTGATCTACGGCTTCAGCGGGCAGATCGACGCGATCGTCCGCCGCTTCGAGGCCGAGCTCGGCCCGTGCACCGTGGTCGCGACGGGCGGGCTCGCCGAGCCGATCATGCCGTTCTCCGAGACGATCCAGCACCACGAGCCGTGGCTCACCCTGCACGGGCTGCGCATCATCTTCGAGCGCAACCTGGCCTGAGCGCCGTCCCACCCGCAGTGCCCGGAAACGCTCAGGCCCGGGAGCAGAACGGTCGACACTGACTACCCTGGAAGGCTTCGCGTCGGGTCGGAGGGCCGCATGCGGGTGTTGATCACGGGGATGGGCGGCGAGCTCGGGACCCGGGTCGCGCAGCTCCTCGAGGAGCGACGCGACATGACCGAGATCGTCGGCGTCGACTTCGTCCCGCCCCGGCGCCGGCTCCGCCGCAGCGAGTTCAGCCGGATCGACCCGCGCGACCGCGACAAGCTGGCCGCCTTCGTCGAGGACTTCGCACCCGAGGCGGTCGCGCACGTCGGCGTGTACGAGCCCGCGTCGCGCCTCCCGCCCAAGACCGCCGCGCTCTACACGCGTGCGGCGGCGGTCGCCGCGCTCGGTGCCGCGGCGCGTGCCGGCCGGCTCGAGCGCATCGCCCTCCGCAGCAGCATCGCGGTCTACGGACGCGGCCGGGGCCGGCCGGGCGTGCCCGACGAGGACGCCCCGGTTGCGCCGACCACGGCGTTCGGGCGGAGCCTCCTCGCCCTCGAGGCGCTGGCCGCCGACATCGGCCGCACCCGCGACCTCCCCGTCGCGGCCGTCCGGCTCGCGACGCCGGCCGGCTCCCACATGCCGAGCCCCCTGGGTCGGCTCCTCCGCCTCCCCGCGGTCCCGGTCCCCGCCTTCGCCGACCCGGTCTTCCAGCTCGTCCACGCCGAGGACGCGGCGCGGGCCATCGTCGCCGCCCTCGTGCGCGATCTCGACGGCCCGGTCAACGTCGTCGGCCCCGGTGCGGCCAGCGTCTGGCAGGCGGTCCGCCTCGGCGGGCGGGTCCCCGTTCCGGTGTCGGGCCCCGCGTGGTCGCTGGCCGCGCAGATCGTGGAGCTCGCCGGCGCGCCGGCGCCGCCCCACGTCATCGAGCTGCTCACCAAGGGCAGTGCCGCCGACGGCGCCCGGGCCGAGTCCCTGCTCGAGCTGGGCCCGCTGCGGTCGACCCAGGAGGTCTGCACCGAGCTCTACGAGTGGGCGACCGTGACCCCGTTGCGGCCGGCGACGCCGGTGGCCGAGGCGTCCGGTGGCTGAGGTGGCGGCGCTCCCGGCGTTCGGCGTCGATCTGGACCGCGCGCAGGACGTCGGCGTGCGCGATGCGATCGCGCGCCGCTTCGACGGCCGGTATCCCATCGACGCCTTCGGCGCCGATCCCCAGCTCCAGGACGTGCTCGCCCCGCTCGTGGTGGCGGCCACCCCGATGCGGGTCGACGGGGCCGAGCACCTCCCGGCGACCGGGGCCGGGCTGCTCGTCTCGAACCGGGGCCGCGGCCTCCTCGTGCCGACCGTCCTGTCGGTCGCGGTCCGGGCCGAGACGGGCCGGCGCCTCCGCGTCGTCGGCGCCCCCGAGCTCCCGATCGTGAGCGATCTGTTCCGCAAGTTCGGCAGCATCGCCGCCTACCCCGGAGACCTCGCCGCCCTGCTCCGGGCCGGCCACCTCGCCGCGCTGCCGCTGGGCGCGCACTGGCTGCGCGACGGCGGCGGCATGCCACCGACCGAGCTGCTCGTCGGCGCGCTCGGCCACCCCGTGATCCCGGTGGCGGTGCGTCCCGGCGGGCCGTTGGGCCTGCCCGTCGGGCGCTGGCGGGTCGTCGTCGGCCCGCCCATCCGCCTCGGCGCGCCCGGCGACCGGGACCCGCTGACCGCGGCCGAGCTCGCGGAGGCGGTCCGCGAGGCCGTGCACGGCCTGACCTGATCCGCGCCGGCCGTTCGGTTTCGGCGCGTATGTCCGGTGTCGGTCACGGCGGCCGCCGGGACGTGGGTAGCCTCGGCTGATCGCGATCGCGAGCACTCCGCTCGTGTGGCGTGCAGGAGGTCCGGGTGTCCGAGGTCGTCGTCGACGACGGCATGACCATCCACTACGACGTCTTCGGCCGTCGGGACGGTGCGCCGCTCGTGATGATCCAGGGCCTCGGCACGGACTCCCGGGGCTGGGCGCTCCAGCGCCTCGCCTTCGGCCGCCGCTACCGCTGCATCACGATCGACAACCGGGGCGTCGGCCGGACCGGTCCCGCACCCGAGCCCTACTCGCTCGAGCGCATGGCCGACGACGTCGTCGCCGTCCTCGACGCCGAGCGGATCGACCGGGCCCACGTGATGGGCGCCTCGATGGGCGGCGTGATCACCCAGATCATCGGGGTCCTCCACCCCGACCGCACCCGGTCCCTGACCCTGGCCTGCACCGCGTGCCGCCACCACGAGTGGCGCCGCGAGCTGCTCGCCGAGTGGGCCGACGCCGTCGAGGCCGGGGGCATGGCCGCCCTCGGCGACGAGGCCCTGCAGTGGCTCGTCGGCCCTCGCCTGCGGCGCCGGTTCGGGATCTGGCTGAACCTGATCGCCCGGGTGGTGCTCCAGCAGCCGCCGGAGCCCTTCATCGCCCAGGTGCACAGCGATCCTCGACGCGCCGGACGAGCTGCGTCACGAGCTGCACGCCATCCGGGTCCCGGTGCTCGTCATCACCGGCTCCCAGGACGCCCTGACACCGGTCGGCGACACGGAGGAGCTCGCCGAGCTGATCCCGCACGCCCGGCTCGAGGTGATCTCCGGTGCGGCCCACGGCCTGATGGCCGAGGCGCCGAACGGCTTCAACGAAGCGGTGCTGCGGTTCCTCGAGGACGCCGACGGCGTCGAGGAGGCCGTCGACCGCCGCGAGACCGCCTGACCGCGACCGGCAGGTCAGGCGCGGGCGGTGACCGTGACCGGCACGCCGCCCTGCGGATGGGCGCTGACCACGCCGACCGGTGGCGGGACCTCGTCGGACACCAGCTCCAGGTCGACCCGTTCGGCGAGACGCGACGCGAGCAGCGTCAGGTTCATCCGGGCGAGACCGAACCCGAGGCAGCTCCGCGAGCCGGCGCCGAACGGGACCCACGCGTACCCGGGGTCGTCGCCGTCGAGGTGGCGGGTCGGGTCGAACCGCATCGGATCCGGCCACGACCGCGGATCGCGCCCGGCGAGCAACGGCGACCACGCGATCAGGTCGCCCCGGCGCACGCGGTGGGGGCCGAGATCGAAGCTCTCGCGCGACCAGGCGGGGGGCGTAGGCCCCGGCCGGATGGATCCGGAGGGACTCGTGCACGACGGCCTCGGCCCAGGGTCGCCGGTCGTCGTCCGCCACCGCGTCCGCCTCGGACCGCAACCGCTTCCCAGACGTCGCGGCGCGGTGCCGCGCGCAGGATCGCCCAGCTCGCGGTCGCGGTCGTCGTGTCGTAGCCGGCGCCGATGAGCGACACGACCTGGTCGCGCAGCTCGCGCTCGCCGAGATCCGGCGTCGCCAGCAGCGTCTCGAGCACGTCGTCGCGGCCGGCGTCGGGCTCGCGCCGGCGCCGCGCGATCTCGGCGTCGAGCGCCGCGTCGAACGACGCCCGGGACGCACGGGCCCGCTGACGTGCACCGAGGGGGAAGGGGTGGGGGAGCTGCTTCGCCATCGGCCGGTTGATGTACGCGGCGGCGGGGGCCAGGCGCTCGCCGATGTCGTCCGCGTCGAGGGTCTCGCCGAACAGCACGCGGACGACGATGCGCCGGATCGTCGCCTGGATCCGCGGCGCGAGGTCGACCGGCTCACCCACCGGCAGCGCGTCGATCATGCGGTCGAGCTCGCCGAGGATCAGTGTGCGCCACGCCTGGAGCCGTCGCAGCGCGAACGCGGGTTGTACGAGACTGCGCCGGCACGCGTGGTCCTCCCCGTCGCTCACGAGCATCGACGTCGAGCCGACGAACACGCCGAGCGGGACGCGGAACAGGGGCCCCCAGCGGTACCGCTCCTGCGGTCCGGTGAGCACGACCTCGATGAGCTCGCGGTCGCCGACGACGACGATCCGCGTGGGGCCGAGGTGGACGCCGAAGGTGGTGCCGAACTCCGCCGCGAGCATCGGGACGCTCACCGCGGGCTCGTTGAGCAGGCCGCGCGCCGCGCTCGCAGCGCGGCGCGTCCGTGTGGACCCGGTATCCCCGCCATCGCCTTCCCTCCCCGCGTGCCGGGCGAATCGCGTCGGGTGCCGCCGCGGAGCACCTCCTCGGGCCGCCATGCTCGCGCGGTCGAGTCGCGCCGGGCGCTCCGGGTGCGGCCCCGCCGGCGCCGGCCGCGTCCCTACGCTGAGCACGGCCGCCCCGAGGAGGAGGACGATGGGATCACCGACCGAGGGTCCGGTCACGCTGGCGGGGATCTGGTCCGACTTCGCCGAGACCCAGTGCGCCCGATACTCACCCCTGTACGAGCGGATCGCGCACACGGTCGCCGCCGACGACGACCTGCTCGACCTGATCCGCGAGGCGCCGCCCCGTAGCCACCAGCCCAACGTGCTGCTCGCCGCGGTCCACTTCCTGCTCCTCGGCGGTCTCGAGCATCCACTCGCCGCGGTGTACGCGGGCACCGCCGCCGACGACCCCGGTCCACTGTTCGTGGACCTGTGCCGCGCGCACCGGCAGGAGATCCTGGAGGTGATGGCAACGCACCACACCAACACCAACGAGGTGGGTCGCTCCGCGGTCCTCGGGCCGGCGCTGACCGCGGCGGCCGGGACCGAGGCCGGGACCGAGGTCGGGATCGTCGACGTCGGGTGCAGCGCGGGGCTGAACCTCCGCTGCGACCGGTACCTCCTGGACTACGGCCCGGCGGGCACGACGGGTCCCCCGGAGGCCGCGGTCCGCATCCCGTGCACGGTCCTCGCCGGGCGACCACCGATCGCGCCCCGGCTGCCGGTCATCGGGGCGCGGGTCGGGCTCGACCGTGATCCCGTGGACGTGCGGGACGAAGCCGCCGCGCGCTGGCTGCTGGCGTGCATCTGGCCGGACACCGGCCGGCTCGAGCGGACGCGGATCGCCATCGCCGAGGCGCGGCGGGATCCCCCGACGCTCCACGCCGGGGAGGCGGTGGAACAGGTGGCCCGCCTCGTGCACGCGCTGCCCGCCGGGGCTGCTGCCCGTCGTGACGACGACGTGGATGCTCGCCTACCTGTCGCCCGAGGGACGCGTCGCCTTCCGCGAGCGGCTCGCCGACGCGTCACACGGTCGGGACGTCGCCTGGATCAGCGCGGAGGGACGGGGCGTCGTGGACCTGTTCCCGATCGAGCCGCCGGTCGGCCCCGAGGGGATCGAGGCGAGCGTGCTCGGCCTCACCCGGTTCCACGCCGGTCGGGTGCTGGACACCGCGCTCCTCGGGTTCGTCCACCCGCACGGGACGTGGATGGACTGGCGCGGGTGACGGCTCAGGCGGGATCGAGCACGACGAGCGGGATGACGCGGTCGGTCTTGGCCTGGTAGTCGTCGTAGCTCGGCCAGACCGCCGTCGCCCGCTCCCACCACTCCGCCTTCTCGTCACCCTCGACCACGCGCGCGGTGTAGTCCCTCAGCGTCGGGCCGTCCTGGAGCGACACGTGCGGGTCGGCGGTCAGGTTGTGGAACCAGACCGGGTGGTCGGGCGCGCCGCCCATCGACGCGACGACGGCGTAACGGCCGGCGCCGTCGGCGACCCGCATCAGCGGGGTCTTGCGCACGTGGCCCGAGTGACGGCCGCGGGTCCAGAGGATCACGCACGGCTGCCCCTCGAGCTCGGTGCCCTCGGTGCCGCCGGAGGACTCGTACAACGCCACCTGGTCCGCGACGGGTGGCCAGGGACTGGGTTCGTAGGTGCCTTCGAGTGCCATCACCCGAGGGTACGCGTTCGCGCCGCGACGGGGGCCGGGTCAGAACTCGCGGGTGACGAGGGTGTCGACGAGGCGACCGAGGCCGTCGGTCACCTCGGCGTCCAGCGCGGTGGTGGACCGGAGCATGGAGCTCGCTGCGGCCGCGTGCTCGCGCGCGGCGGCGATCGACCGGTCGACCGCCTCCCCGGCGGTGACGAGCTCCCGGGCCCGGTCCAGCTGCTCCCGACCGATCTTGCGACCGAGGAGGTCGTGCAGCTCGGCGGACTCCCCGAGGGCGTGGATCACCGGGAGCGTGTACACGCCCTCGAGGATGTCGTTGCCGGCGGGCTTGCCGAGCGACTCGTCGGTCCCGGTGACGTCGAGCACGTCGTCGACGATCTGGAAGCACATTCCCAGGTTCCGGCCGAACTCGGTGAGCGCGTCGAGCGTCGGATCGTCGACCGCCGACACCATGCCGCCGACGCGGCACGCCGTGCCGAAGAGCGAGGCGGTCTTGCCGGCGATCGCCGAGGTGTAGGTCTCCTCCGAGCGGTCGACGTCGAAGAGGTGCTGGAGCTCGAGGACCTGGCCCCGGCACAGCTCGCCGATGGTGGCGGCGAGCAGGGCCGCGACATTCGCGCCGAGCGACGCGGCGAGCGACGACGCGCGGGCCAGCAGGTAGTCCCCGGCCAGGATCGCGACGATGTTGGACCAGCGGGCGTTCACACTCGGCACGCCGCGCCGGGTCTCGGCCTCGTCGATCACGTCGTCGTGGTACAGCGAGCCCAGGTGGACCAGCTCGACGGCCACCCCGCCGGTGACCGCGTCGTCCGACACCGGCCCGACCCCCTTGGCCGCGTAGGCGGCACAGAGCGCCAGGGCCGGCCGGAGCCGCTTGCCGCCGGCGGCGACGAGGTGCCCCGCGACGTCCGACAGGAACGGGTCCTCGGCCCGCACCGAGCCCCGCAGGGCGGTCTCGACGCGCTCCATGTCGGCGGGCATCGGCGCGAAGCCGAGCGCGTCGAGTGGTGACATGCGGCGCAGGGTACGGCCTCGTGGGAACAAAGACCAAGCCGGAAACGTCGTTGGTGGGACACCGCCACCGAGCAGTTCCGGGCCGGATCCCGCCGCGCCGACCGCGGAGGGTGAAGGGTGCCGAGGGCTTCAGGCCCCCGGGGGCGAGGTCGATGTCAGATCGTGAACGGCCGGGCCGAAAAAGGCCCGACCGATAGAGTGTCGGATGAGTTTCGGTCGCGCCGCTGGCGGGACCGAGCCCACCGACGAGAGGCGGATGCCACGTGTTCGAACGCTTCACCGACCGAGCCCGGCGAGTCGTCGTCCTGGCGCAGGAAGAAGCGCGCCTGCTGAACCACAACTACATCGGGACCGAGCACATCCTGCTCGGCCTGATCCACGAGGGCGAGGGCGTCGCGGCCAAGGCCCTCGAGTCCCTCGGCATCTCGCTGGAAGCGGTGCGCGCGCAGGTCGAGGAGATCATCGGCCACGGTGGCTCGGCGCCGTCCGGTCACATCCCGTTCACGCCCCGCGCGAAGAAGGTCCTCGAGCTGTCACTGCGCGAGGCGTTGCAGCTCGGTCACAACTACATCGGCACCGAGCACATCCTGCTCGGGCTGATCCGCGAGGGCGAGGGGGTCGCCGCCCAGGTCCTCGTGAAGCTCGGCGCCGACCTCTCGCGCGTGCGCCAGCAGGTCATCCAGCTGCTGTCCGGCTACTCGGGCGGCAAGGAGGGTGCCCCCGCCGGCGCCGGTGCGCCCGTCGAGTCGGGAGGGACGTCGGGGTCGCTCGTGCTCGACCAGTTCGGCCGCAACCTCACCCAGCTCGCGCGCGACAAGAAGCTCGACCCGGTGATCGGGCGCGAGAAGGAGATCGAGCGGGTCATGCAGGTGCTGTCCCGCCGCACCAAGAACAACCCGGTCCTCATCGGCGAGCCCGGCGTCGGCAAGACCGCCATCGTCGAGGGCCTCGCGGCCGACATCGTCGAGGGGATCGTCCCCGAGACCCTCACCGACAAGCAGCTCTACACGCTGGACCTCGGCGCGCTCGTCGCCGGCTCGCGCTACCGCGGCGACTTCGAGGAGCGCCTCAAGAAGGTGCTGAAGGAGATCAAGACCCGCGGCGACATCATCCTGTTCATCGACGAGCTGCACACGCTCGTGGGGGCGGGTGCGGCCGAGGGCGCCATCGACGCCGCGAGCATCCTGAAGCCGATGCTCGCCCGCGGTGAGCTCCAGACCATCGGTGCCACCACGCTCGACGAGTACCGCAAGCACCTCGAGAAGGACGCCGCCCTCGAGCGGCGGTTCCAGCCGATCAAGGTCGAGGAGCCGACGGTCGCGCACACGATCGAGATCCTGAAGGGCCTGCGGGACCGCTACGAGTCCCACCACCGCGTGACCATCACCGACCAGGCCGTGGTCGCGGCGGCGAACCTCGCGGACCGCTACATCTCGGACCGGCACCTGCCGGACAAGGCGATCGACCTCATCGACGAGGCCGGTTCGCGCCTGCGCATCCGCCGGATGCAGGCACCGCCGGACTACCGCGAGCTCGAGGACGAGATCTCCGGCGTCCGCAAGGAGAAGGAAGCCGCGATCGAGGGTCAGCAGTTCGAGCGGGCCGCGTCCCTGCGCGACCGCGAGAAGGAGCTGCTCGAGCAGCGCTCGGCCAAGGAGACCGAGTGGAAGGCGGAGGGCGTCGACCTCTTCAACGAGGTCAACGAGGAGTCCATCGCCGAGGTGCTCGCACTCTGGACCGGCATCCCCGTGTACAAGCTGACCGAGGAGGAGACCGCCAAGCTCCTGCGCATGGAGGACGAGCTGCACAAGCGCTACGTCGGGCAGGACGCGGCCGTCGTCGCGGTGAGCCAGGCGATCCGGCGGACGCGCGCGGGGCTCAAGGATCCCAAGCGCCCCAGCGGCTCGTTCATCTTCCTCGGGCCGTCCGGCGTCGGGAAGACCGAGCTCGCGCGGAACCTCGCGGAGTTCCTCTTCGGCGACGAGCACGCGCTGATCTCGCTCGACATGTCCGAGTACATGGAGAAGCACACCGTCAGCCGCCTCGTCGGCTCGCCTCCGGGCTACGTCGGCTACGACGAAGGCGGCCAGCTCACCGAGGCCGTCCGGCGCAAGCCGTTCTCGGTGGTGCTCTTCGACGAGATCGAGAAGGCCCACCCCGACGTGTTCAACGCGCTGCTCCAGATCCTGGAGGACGGTCGCCTCACCGACGCGCAGGGCCGCACGGTGGACTTCAAGAACACCGTGATCATCATGACCTCGAACCTCGGGACGGCGGATCTGCGTCGGGCCAACGTCGGGTTCGCGAAGGCGGACGAAGCCGTCAGCTACGAGAAGATGAAGACGAAGGTCACCGAGGAGCTGAAGCGCCACTTCCGGCCCGAGTTCCTCAACCGCATCGACGACGTCATCGTGTTCGCCGAGCTCACGCGTGAGAACATCCACGACATCGTGGACCTGCTCATCAAGCGGGTGCAGACCCAGCTCCAGAGCCAGGGCCTCGGGCTCGAGCTCACCGACGCGGCGAAGGACACGCTCGCCGACAAGGGCTACGACCCGACGCTCGGGGCGCGGCCGTTGCGGCGCGCGATCCAGCGCCACGTCGAGGACGCGCTGAGCGAGAAGATCCTGTGGAAGGAGTTCCACGCGGGCGAGACCATCATCGTGGACTCGGAGGACGGCGAGATCGTCTTCCGGGCCATCGAGGGCTTCGAGCCCCCGCCGATGGAGCTCGCAGGCTCCGGCTCCGAGGGCTGACCTCGCCGGGGGGCCGGGACCCCTCGGCGGTTCTGCCTCCGCATAGCGTGCGGGCGTGCGCGCCCGTTCCCTCCTCGCCGTCGCCGCGCTCGCGGTCCTGATGACCGCGTGCCGCGTGGATGCGACGGTCACGGTGCGCATGCGCGCCGACGGCTCGGGTCGCGTCGCGGTGCGCGTCGCGCTCGATGCCGACGCGGTGCGGGTGGCCGAGGTCGCCGGCGGCAAGCTCTCCGACCGCGTCCGGCTCACGGACCTCGCCGCGGCCGGGTGGAGGGTCTCGCGCTGGACCCGGACGCCGCGGGCGGCGCCGCGCTCGACGGTGAGCAAGGCGTTCGCCGAACCGGCCGAGGTCGCCGGGATCGTCTCGGAGATCAACGGCGCCCACGGCCCGCTCCGGGGGGTCGCCGCGCACCGGGACGCCGCGACGTTCACCACCCACTGGACCGTCGACGGCGCGGTCGATCTGCGCACCGTGGAGCCCGGAGTCGGCGGCGACCCGGAGCTGGTCGCCGGGCTGACCGCCGCCCAGGTCGACGTCACCGGGATCGAGCAGCGGCTGGTGGACGCGCTCGGCGGGCTGCGGGTGCGCCTCACCGCCGAGCTCCCGGGGACGCGGGACTCCGTCGCGGCGGGCGTCGGCCATCGGGCCGCGCTGCACGCCACGGCCGACGACACCGCGCTCGGCCGGGTCCTGCTGCTCGGACTCGGCATCCTCGCGGGGCTGGTCGCGCTCACCCTCCTCGTGGTCGGGGAGATGCGGGTTCGGCGCCGGCGTCGCGCGACCCCGTAGCGTGCCCGGACCCGTCGACCGAGGAGGACCATGAGCATCGCCGTGGACGGAGCGCTGGTGGCGCGGGCGCGGACGATCGGGCCGCTCATCGAGGCGGAAGCGGACCGCGCCGAGCGGGAGACCACGACGACGGGCGCGGTCGTCGACGCGCTCGCCCGCGAGGAGCTGTTCTGGCTGCTCGTTCCCACCGAGTTCGGCGGACTCGGGACCGACGTCGTGACCTCGCTCGCCGTCTTCGAGGAGCTCGCGTACGCCGACGGCTCCACGGGCTGGTCGTTGATGGCGAACGCGACGTCGTCGTGCTTCTCCGCCATCTACACCGGAGAAGACGCGGCGCGCGACATGTTCCTCGCCGGCACGCGGCGGCATCCACGCCGGGATGCTCGGGCCGGTCGGCACCGCCCGCAGGGTCGACGGCGGCTACCGCGTGTCGGGCCGCTACCAGTTCGGCTCCGGGTGCGCGCACGCGAGCTTCATCGGCGCGGGGACGGTCGAGGTCGGCGACGACGGCAACCAGCTCACCACCGCGTCCGGGATGCCGGCGATGCGCGTGGTGCTGATCCCCCGGGACGAGATCGAGTTCCGCGGGAACTGGGACGTGATCGGGCTCACCTCCACGGGCTCGTACGACTACGTGGTCGACGACGTCTTCGTGCCCGACGACTACACGTACTCGCTCCTCGAGCACACCCAGCTCCGGGGTGGACCCGAGCTCGGCGTCGGCCTGTTCGCGATCACCGCCGCCGGCCATGCCGGATTCGCGCTCGGCGTGGGCCGGCGAGCGATCGACGAGATCACCGTGCTCGCCGGCACCCGGGTGCGCATGGCGGGGTTCGCGACGATCGGCACCGAGCAGCTCTTCCAGCACGACCTCGGGATGCACGACTGTGCGATGCGCGCGGCTCGGGCGTTCGTCTTCGAGGCGTTCGCCGAGGCCGACGCGCAGGCGCGCCGCGGAGATGTCGTCGGCCACACGGTGCAGGCGCGACTGCGCGCCGCCGCGACGTACGCGACGCGTGTCGCCGCCGACGCCGCGCGCTTCGCCTACTCGTGGGCGGGCTCGGCGGGCCTGCGGCCCGGGATCATCCAGCGCTGCCTGCGCGACCTGCTCGCGGGATCCCAGCACATCTACGTGGACAACAACACGCTCACCGGGTACGCCGCCGCGCTCCTCGCCGACGCGACCGTGGACGGAACGGGGAGCTAGGCGGACGAGCCGAGCAGCAGCCGGTCGAGCCAATCGGGGAACTCGACGAGCGAGTCGAGCACGACGTCGGCACCGGCGGACGCGAGGTCGGCGCGACCGACCGGGCCCGTGGCCACGCCGACGGCGAGCACGCCCGCGAGGTGGGCGGCCTCGATGTCGGGCAGGGTGTCACCGACGTAGAGGTGGGCGCCGTGCTCGCGCAGGGTCTCGGCCTTTTGCGGACCGTGACGCCAGCCGACCACGTGCTCGACGACGAGCCCCACGTGATCGAGGCACCGGTGCGCGTTCGGGCCGAACTTCGCGGTGATCACGAGCATTGTGCCGCCGTGCCCGCGGACCGCTGCGACGGCCGCCGCGGCGCCGGGGAGCAGCGAACACCCCGGCGGCCCGAGGTCGGCGTAGAGCTCTCGGTACCGATCGCACACCGGGTCGACCTCGGCGGCCGGGAAGTACCGCGCCATCTCGGATTCGAGCGTGGGGCCCAGCCGCGACGCGATCGCGGCACCGTCGATCGTCGTGCCGAGCTCGCGGTTCAGGGCGTCGAACGTGGAGGTCACGCCGGGTCGCGAGTCGATCAGGGTCATGTCGAGGTCGAACCCGGCGACGAACGCGGTCATCGGCCGACCCTACCGGCGGGTCCCCGGTACACGGAGCGTGATTGACGGAGAC
Source organism: uncultured Acidimicrobiia bacterium (assembly GCA_963805415.1). GTDB lineage: Bacteria > Actinomycetota > Acidimicrobiia > IMCC26256 > JAENVU01 > JAENVU01. Next base: position 210,434 of record CAWDUD010000007.1, on the reverse strand, counting down.
CGCGGTCGACCTGCTGCACTCTCCCGATGCGCCTGCGGAGCTTCCTCGTCGTCGGATCGGTCGCGCTCATGGTGGCCGCCGTGATCGTCCCCACCGGAGCGGCGGCGGCCGCGCCGCTCGCCCGGACCGCCGACCCCGTGGTGCTCACGGGTGCGGACCTGCCCACGTTCGTGAACGGCCCGCGGGCACCGATCGTGGGCTTCCGCTGGACCGGCTCGGCGTGGGCGCAGCTCCCGATCCAGATCGACGAGCGGGCCGTCGTGAACTTCGGGAAGATCTACAACAACCCGAACGCGGTCTTCTACGACAGCCAGCCCGGCCTCGTGAACGCGCTGGTCTACACGTCGGGCAACACCTGGACCGGCAACGACCCGAACCACAAGTTCGACTCGAACGACGAGCTCGTCTTCATGGGTCGCGACGCCGGGCTCCTCGCGCCCGGCGGGCAGCCGGCGGGCACCAAGCCGGGCACCGGCGTGCAGATCAAGGTCACCGATCCGCTCGTGCCGGGATCCGAGGGCTACGTCTACCTGTACCGGAAGGCGGCGGGCAGCGGGCTCAAGCAGGGCGCCGGCGTGAAGTACGTGAGCTACAAGTGGAAGCTCTCTCCGTGGCAACTACAAGAAGCACTACCAGCTGACGAGCGGCCCCAACCCCGAGAACACGCTCTTCACCGGCGCGACCTACAAGCACCACTTCTCGGACCGCTGGGCGAGTGACTCGCTGCAGGTCACGGCGCCGGGCGCGACGGGCGTCGACATCCTCGACCGCCACAAGGCGCTGTTCAACCCGGGCTTCTGCGGCCGGAGCGAGGACACCTTCGACATGCCGATCGCTCGGTACCGTCGAGGGTGCGTTCGTCACCAGCAAGGTCGGGCCGGTCCGGGTGATCCGTTCCTACGTCGGTGCGAACAGTGGACCGAGCACGCAGCGGACCCACATCTTCTACGACCGGCGCGAGGACATCGTGACGAACCTCCGGGTGCACTCGATCCCGGCGATCATGGACTTCTTCGACTACTCGCCGGCCGCCGCGGGCATGACCTACCGCAACGAGCCTCAACCCGGCCGGCGTCACCATCGACGGCGCTCCCGACACTCTCACCGCGGGCGCGTCCACGTGGGAGCAGGTCACCGGGCCGCAAGGGACGATCAACCAGGTCGCAGCAGTTGTCGACCACGTGGACCCCGCAGCATCACCTCGTACTACCTCGACGACTCGACGCCGTCCGACACCCAGTGCACCGGCGACGCGTTCGCCTACGGCTCGAGTGGTCTGTGCATCAACAGCACCCTGCCGAGCACCGACCCGGCGATCGGCGGCACCGACTCGCTCATCGGCACCCGGACGCTCTACTTCGAGGCGCCGGGGGCCACCGCGGCCGACGCCGCGGCCCGTCGCGACCAGGTGCTCGCCCCGCTGACCAGGACGGTGACCGCCGCACCCTGACGGGCGCGCGGGCGGCGTCCGCGGGACGGTCACACCCGGCGGATACATTGCCCCCATGACCCGAACGAGTGTTCGTATCAAGTCCGTCTTCGGCTGCACCGAGTGCGGCGCCCAGGCGCCGAAGTGGCTCGGCCGCTGTCCCGAGTGCGGGGCGTGGTCGAGCCTCGTCGAGGAGCGCGTCGGGCCCGCCTCCGCGCCCGGGACGACCCGGGCCGACGGCGTCGTCATGCCGCTGGCCGAGATCGAGCCGGCGTCGGCGACCGGCCGGTCCACCGGCGTCCCGGAGCTCGACCGCGTGCTCGGCGGAGGTCTGGTTCCGGGCTCGGTCACGCTCCTCGGAGGGGAGCCCGGCATCGGCAAGAGCACGCTGATGCTCCAGGCCCTCGGTCGGATGGCGGCCGACGGGGCCCGGTGCCTCCTCGTGAGCGCCGAGGAATCCGTCGAGCAGCTCCGCCTGCGCGCCGATCGGCTCGGCACCCTCGCTCCGTCCCTGCTCGTCGTCGCCGAGACGTCGCTGCCCGCCGTCCTCGCCCGCGTCGACGAGTGCGCGCCGGACGTCCTCGCGATCGACTCGATCCAGACGGTGCTCGATCCCGAGCTCACCGGCGTGCCCGGCTCGGTCGGGCAGGTGCGCGAGTGCGCCCACCGGTTCGTGCGGGTGGCCAAGGACCGCGCCGTCGCCACGGTCCTCGTCGGGCACGTGACCAAGGACGGCTCGCTGGCCGGGCCGCGTGCGCTCGAGCACATCGTGGACACGGTGCTCTCCTTCGAGGGCGACCGCCACCACGCGCTCCGCATGCTGCACGCGCTGAAGCACCGGTTCGGAACGACCAACGAGCTCGGCGTGTTCGAGATGGTCGAGGAGGGCCTGGCCGAGGTCGACGAACCCTCGGCCCTGTTCCTCGCCGATCGGCGCCCGGGCCTGCCCGGATCGATGGTCACCGCGACGATGGAGGGCGTCCGCCCGCTGCTCGTCGAGATCCAGGCGCTCGTCGCCGACACCCGGGCGCCGAGCTCGCGGCGCTCCGCGCGCGGGCTCGACGGTGGCCGGCTCGAGATGCTGCTCGCGGTGCTCCAGGCCCGGGCCCAGCTCCCGCTCCACGGGCTCGACGTCTACGCGAGCGCCGCCGGCGGGCTGAAGGTCCACGATGCCGGCGCGGATCTCGCCATCGCCATCGCGGTCGCGAGCGCCGCGCGCGGGGTCGCGGTCCCGGCCGGGTTGGTGGCGGTCGGTGAGGTCGGTCTCGGCGGCGAGTTGCGCCAGGCGCCTCAGACCGCCGCGCCGGCTCGGCGAGGCGGCACGGTTCGGGTTCGAGGTCGCGATCGTCCCGTCGTCGACACCGCCGATCGACGGCGTACGACTGCTGCGCGCCGACCACATCGCAGACGTGCTCGAGACGCTCGAGCTGGGCGGACCACCGCGCCCAACGCCCCGACTCGTGCGATCCTGAGCACTTCGCCGCTCAGGTTCGGGCCCGCCCTGCCGATCTCGCGCCGTTCGCTGCTACGGTCGTTCGTGCTCCCTCGGGCGGCTGGCGGATCTCGCCCGAACCGCACCGAGAACGAGGATTTGCTGTGCCCCAGCCCCGATCGGAAGCGATGCTCTCGGCCCTGCGCCTCGTCGCGCCGGGACGACCGTTGCGTGAGGGGCTCGACCGCATCCTCCAGGCGAAGATGGGCGCGCTCATCGTCGTCGGCGACGGGCCCGAGGTCCTGGCGCTCTGCTCGGGTGGGTTCCTCCTCGACGCCGACTTCACGCCCCAGCGGCTGTCCGAGCTCGCCAAGATGGACGGCGCGATGATCCTCTCGTCGGACTGCACCCGCATCGCCCGGGCCAACGTGCACCTCATGCCCGATCCCGAGATCCCGACCGGCGAGACCGGGACCCGCCACCGGACCGCCGAGCGGGTCGCCAAGCAGATCGACGCACCCGTCATCACCATCTCCGAGGAGCTGTCGCTCGTCGCGGTCCACCGGCGGGGGAGCAAGCGCACCTTCGAGCCCGTCGCCCGGGTGCTCACCCGAGCGGACCAGGCGCTGCAGATCCTCGAGCGCTACAAGGCCCGGCTCGACGCGGTCAGCAACGCGCTCTCGGCGCTCGAGATCGAGGATCTCGTGACCGTCCGCGACGTCGCCGCCACACTGCAGCGCGCCGAGATGGTGCGACGGATCGCCGAGGAGATCGAGGAGTACGTCGTCGAGCTCGGCGCCGACGGGCGCCTGATCCTGCTGCAGCTCGAGGAGCTGATGGGCGGCGTCGAAGACGATCGCCGCCTGGTGGCCAAGGACTACCTCGTCGACGGCGACGGGGTCGACGCCCGCTCGGTGCTCCACGTGCTCGCCGAGCTCGAGACCGAGTCGCTGCTCGACGTGCGAGACGTCGCCGAGGTGCTCAACCTGCCTCGCGGGGTCGGGCTCGACACCTCGGTGCAGGCCCGCGGCTTCCGGCTGCTCCACAAGATCCCGCGCCTGCCCGAATCGGTCGCCGACCACGTCGTGGCGCGCTTCTCCCAGCTCGGCAAGATCCTGCGGGCGAGCGTGCCCGACCTCGTCGAGGTCGAGGGCGTCGGCGAGTCGCGGGCGCGGGCGATCAAGGACGGGCTCGCGCGCCTCGCCGAGTCGTCGATCCTCGAGCGCTACGTCTGAGCCCCGCTACGGTCTCGGGCATGACCGCACTCCGCGAGGGCTCCATCGTCGACGTCGAGGTCGAGCGGACCACCGTCCGCGGTGCCGACGGCGAGATGGTGCCCGCGATCCACGCCCGACCCGAGGGAATGCCCCGCCTCGGGGTCGTCGTCCATCCCGACATCGGCGGGCTTCGTCCGCTCTTCGACGATCTCGCCCGCCGCCTCGCGACCCACGGGCTCGCGGTGGCGTGCCCCGAGCCCTTCGCCCGGGCGATCGCGTCCGGCGTCGACCTCTGGGACCTGGACCGCCGCATGGCCCACGTCGCCGAGCTCGACGACGAGACCCAGATCGGAGACCTGGAGGCCGCGGCCGACTATCTCGTGGTCCACGACGACGTCTCCGACGTCGCCGTGCTCGGCTTCTGCATGGGTGGGATGTACGCGCTCAAGGCGGCGGCGACTGGTCGTTTCGACCGTGCGGTGGCCTTCTACGGGATGATCCGGGTGCCCGAGGGCTGGCGAGGACCCGGGCTCGCCGAGCCGCTCGCGACGGCCGAGCAGGCCTGCCCGACGCTCGCGATCTTCGGCGGCTCCGACCCGTTCACGCCCGAGGCCGACATCGCCGCCCTGCCGCGACGCGTGGTCGGGCCGGCCCGACTGCGAGGTCGTGGTGTACACCGACGGTGAGCACGGGTTCGTGCACGACCCCGACCGACCGTCGCACCGCCCCGACGACGCCGCCGACGCCTGGCGTCGCGTCCTCGCCTTCCTCGGAGTCGACTGACCGGGAAGCCGAAGGCGAGGTGGAGTGGCGCAGGTGCCCTGCGCCGCCCGTGCCGGGGCCCGAGCGGCCTGCGCCGAAGGCGCGAGCGCGGGAAGCGGCGGGCGTGCGGGCGGGACGGTCCGGCTAGGGATTGGCGCGGAGCTCGAGCTGCTCGCGATCCAGGATGCGGTAGCGGCTGCGGCCGGTGGCCGCGACCCAGCCGAGGCGGACGAACATCGCGAGCGCCTTGTTCACGCGCTCACGGGACGCGCCGACCAGCCCCGCGAGGTCCTCCTGGGTCATCGGCAGCTGGAACTCGTCGGCGTCGCCGGCGAGCTCGAGCAGTCGCTTCGCCGTGCGCGCGGGCACGTCGAGGAACACCGCGTCGGCGAGCGCCTCGTCGGTCGCGCGGATGCGCTGCGCGAGCAGGCGCACGATCACCCACAGGACCTCGGGCCGCTCCTGGACCGCGGTGCGGACGTCGTCGAACGTGACCTCGAGGAGGACCGAGTCGGTGAGCGCCCGCGCCTCGGCCGAACGGGGGCCGCCGTCGAAGAGGCCCATCTCGCCGAACAGGCCCCCGCCCTCGAGGACCGCGACCATCGACTCCCGGTTGTCCGAGGAACGGGTCGAGATCGCGATCCGGCCCTCCACGACGACGAAGAGCTCGGAGGACTCGTCGCCCTGCGAGAACAGGAGATCGCCCTTGGCCAGCTCCCGGAGCCGGGCCTTGGCCCGGAGGCCGTCGACCATGTCCTCGGGCAGCGAGGCGAAGAGCTCGGTGGAGCTCAGGACGCGACGGTCGGGCACGGACCGCACACTATCCAGGGATCCGGGCACCCGGCCCGACTCCGGTACCATGGGGAGCTTCCGCTCGCGCTCAGGAGTTCTTCTGCCTCATGCCGTTCGACGTCGGTGACAAGGTCGTCTACCCGCACCACGGTGCCGCCACGATCGAGAAGCGGGAGAAGGTCGAGGCCTTCGGCAAGAAGCAGGACTACCTGATCCTGCGCCTGGCGTACGGCGACCTCACGCTGAAGGTCCCCGCCGACAACGCGGACGAGATCGGCCTGCGCGACGTCATCAACGACGAAGAGGTCGAAGAGGTCTTCGCCGTGCTCCGCAAGAAGGAAGCACGGATGCCCACGAACTGGTCCCGCCGGTTCAAGAACCACGTCGAGAAGCTCAAGAGCGGCGACATCTACCAGGTCGCCGAGGTCGTGCGGAACCTGACGATCCGCGAGAAGGACAAGGGCCTCTCGGCCGGGGAGAAGCGCATGCTGGCCCGTGCCCGCCAGATCCTCGTCTCCGAGCTGACCTTCGCCCTCGCCGTCGACGAGGAGACCGCCGAGGACAAGCTCGACGAGGTCCTGGGCAAGCCGCCCACCACGGGTCGGCGCACCTCGATCGACTTCGACGACGACGGCGCGCTCACCAAGGCACCGCCACCGATCACCACCAAGGCGCGCAAGGCACCGGCCAAGACCGCGGCGAAGGCCGCCAAGAGCCCGGCGAAGGCGACCAAGGCCACCAAGGCGGCCAAGCCCGCTACGAAAGCCGCGAAGGCGACGAAGGCCACCAAGGCCAAGTAGGTCGCGCGGCGGACCCGACCGGCCGGGGGTCAAGAACCCGCCGGACCACGCCGATCCTGCGGGTCGGAGGTCGCCGTGTTCGTCGAGATCGTGAGGTTGTTCACCGTGGTGCTCGTCACCGCGGTCGGCTTCATGATCGCGCGTGATTTCGGTGGGTCCGACAAGGTCGCGGCCGTCAGCGGCATGGTGGGCTGCCTCGCCGGCTATCTGATCGGCGGTCTGCTCGGACGCCTCCTCGAACGCGCCGTCGGCCTCGCCGAGCGCAGGTCGGATCGCATCCCCGTGCCCCAACTCCTCTGCGGCGTCTTCGGCGGCGCCGTCGGCGGCGTCCTCGGCGTTGCCGGCTCCCTGCCGCTGATCGTGCTCGTCGAGCCCGAGGTCGGGCTCCCCGCGGCCGGGATCCTCATGTCGGTCTGCCTCTACCTCGGCTACCGCGTCGCCTCGCATCGCACCGAGGAGCTGTTCGCGATGGCCGGCCTCTCGACCCGACCGCTCGGTGCGCGCCCGTGCCTACGACGATGCCGACGGCTTCCTCGTGGACTCGTCCGCGGTGATGGACACGCAGCTGTTGCCGCTCTGCCGCTCCGGGCTCTTCCGCGACGACCTCCTCGTCCCGCGCTTCGTCCTCGACGAGCTGCAGGGCATGGCCGACGCGCACGACGAGCGCGGTCGACGAGCGCTGCGCGGGCTCGAGACGCTCGAGGTGCTGCGGCGGGACGCGCCGAACCGCGTCTACGTCGTCGACGACGAGGTCCCCGAGGTCGCCGAGGTGGACGCCAAGCTCGTGGCGCTCGCCCGCAAGCTCCAACTGCGCCTCCTGACCAACGACGTGAACCTCGCGCGCATCGCGGAGGTGCAGGGCATCCTCACCGTGATCCCCCGGCGGCTCGCGGCGGACCTCGTGCCCGGGGTCCTCGCCGGTGAGACCATCCAGGTTGCGCTCACCCGGGCCGGTCGGCATCCGGGCCAGGGCGTGGGGTTCCTCGAGGACGGATCGATGGTCGTGGTCAACGGCGGCGTCGACCTCGTGGACGCCGGGACCATGTCGTTCGTGGTCTCGTCGATCGTCCCGACCAGCGCCGGGCGCATCGTGTTCGCCCGTCCCGAGGACACGCGGAAGGCCGCGGCCACCAGCAACGCCGGGTGATCGTGCCGCGTGCGGCATCATGAGCCCATGTCGGTGTGGGCGATCGTGGTCGCGGCGGGAAGTGGGACGCGTTTCGGCGCGGTGAAGCAGGTGCGACCTCTCGGCGACCGGCGGGTGATCGACCATGCCGTCGACCGGGCGCGACGCGCGTGCGACGGGGTCGTCGTCGCGGTGCCCAGGGATGCCGAGTGGGACCTCGCCGGTGTGACCGTCGTGACCGGGGGCGCGACGCGCTCCGCGTCGGTGCGCGGCGCGCTGGCCGCCGTGCCCGACGACGCCGAGATCGTGGTCGTGCACGACGCGGCCCGCCCGCTGGCGACCGAGGCGCTCTTCGCCGCGGTCGTCGCCGCCGTCCGCGCGGGCGCGGACGGCGCGGTCCCCGGGTTGCCCGTGGCCGACACGGTGAAGCGCACCGCCGACGGGATCGTGATCGAGACGGTGCCGAGGGAGGGTCTCGTGACGGTGCAGACCCCCCAGGCCTTCCGCGCTTCGGTGCTCAGGGCCGCGCACGAACGCGAGCCGGAGGGCACCGACGATGCTGCGGTGGTGGAGTCCGCCGGCGGTCGGGTCGTCGTCGTGGCCGGGGAGCGGACGAACCTGAAGATCACCGAGCCCGAGGATCTCGCGCGCGCCGCGGACCACCTCGCGCGGCAGGCGTGCCGATGATCCGCGTCGGGCTGGGGTACGACGTCCACCCGTTCGGCACCGACGGCTCGCTGGTGATCGGCGGGGTCGTCGTGCAGGACTGCCCGGCGCTCGTCGGGCACTCCGACGCCGACGTCGTGGCCCACGCGGTCGCCGACGCGCTGCTCGGTCCGGTCGGACTCCCGGATCTCGGGGAGCTGTTCCCGGCCTCGGACCCGGCCCACGCCGGCATCTCCTCGCTCGAGATCCTGCGCGAGGTCGCCCGGCTGGTGGCGCGTGAGCGGTGGTGGGTGGGGAACGTCGACGTCGCGATCGCGGCCGAGCGACCGCGTCTCGCACCGCACGTCGGTGCCATGGCGGCGAACATCGCCGGTGCGCTCGAGGCCGCCCGTGAGCCGATGGGTCACGGCATCCACGTCTCGATCCGCCCCAAGCGCGGCGAGTCCCTCGGCTTCGTGGGGAGAGGCGAGGGAATCGCGGCCTGGGCGGTCGCGCTGGTGGAGGGCGGGTAGCCCGGCGCGTCGTACCTCGCCGGGGCCCGAGCGGCCCGGCGACTCGTCGCCGAGAGTGGGGGAGGAGAGGCGAGGGGATCGCGGCCTGGGCGGTCGCGCTGGTGGAGGGCGGGTAGCCCGGCGCGTCGTACCGCGCCGGGGCCCGAGCGGCCCGGCGACTCGTCGCCGAGAGTGGGGGAGGAGAGGCGAGGGGATCGCGGCCTGGGCGGTCGCGCTGGTGGAGGGCGGGTAGCCCGGCGCGTCGCGCCGAGCCGGGGCCCGAACGGCCCGGCGACTCGAATCGCCGAGAGTGGGGGAGGAGAGGCGAGGGAATCGCGGCCTGGGCGGTCGCGCTGGTGGAAGGCGGGTAGGCGTCGGAATGAGGATCTGGTCGAAGGTGGGGCACCGGTAGCCTCGGCGGCGTGGTCCGGATCTTCGACACCCTGGCGCGGCGCGAGGTGGAGCTGACGTCGCGCGTCCCCGGCCGCGTGTCGATGTACGTCTGCGGGCCCACCGTCTACGACCTCCCGCACGTCGGACACGGTCGCACCGCGTTGGTCTACGACGTCATCCGGCGCTACCTCGCGTGGCGGGGGAACGACGTCACCTTCGTCGCCAACGTGACCAACGTCGAGGACAAGATCATCGCCCGGGCGGCCGCCGAGGGTACGACCGAGCGCGAGCTCGCGGACCGGTTCGAGGCCGCGTACTGGTCCGAGCTCGATCGCCTCGGGGTGCTCCGGCCCGACGACGTGCCACGCGCCACGGAGTTCATCGGTCCGATGATCGAGCTGATCTCCGAGCTGGTGGAGCGCGGTCACGCCTACGTGATCGAGGGGGAGGGCGTCTACTTCGCCGTGGACACCTATCCCGGGTACGGGGAGATCTCCGGGCGCCGGCTCGAGGACCTGCTCGAGGCGGCGGGCGCACGCGTCGCCGTCGACGAGCAGAAGCGCCGTCCGGTCGATTTCGCGCTCTGGAAGGCCGCGAAGCCCGGTGAGCCCGATTGGGACTCGCCGTGGGGCCGGGGTCGTCCCGGGTGGCACATCGAGTGCTCGGCGATGTCGCTCCAGGTCCTCGGCGAGGGGTTCGACCTGCACGGCGGCGGCGACGACCTCGTGTTCCCGCACCACGAGAACGAGCGGGCCCAGGCCGAGGCGGCCGGGCACTCCTTCGCGCGCCACTGGATCCACTCCGGGATGGTGATGGTCGGTGGCGAGAAGATGGCGAAGTCGCTCGGGAACTTCACGACGCTCGGCGACGCGCTCGACCGCTACGGGGCGCGTGCCTTCCGGCTCGCCGTCCTCCAGGTCCACTACCGATCCCAGATGGAGCTCACCGCGCGGGAGCTCGGTGCCGCGGCCGAGGGTCTGACCCGCATCGACAACGTCCTGCGCCGGGCCGCCCGTGAGGGGATCGCAGCGGGCGATGCCGATCCCGAGATCGTCGCCGCCTTCACCGATGCCATGGACGACGACTTCGGCACCCCGGCCGCGGTGGCCGTGGTGTTCGACGCGGTGCGGCGGGCGAACGCGGCGATGGATGCCGGTGACGCCGCGGCGACGTCCGGCGCGCTCGGCGCGGTGACCGAGCTGCTCGACGTCCTCGGCTTCCCGCCCGCCGACACGGGTGGCGCCTCGGGAGAGGCCGACATCGACGAGCTCGTCGCGGCGCGCGACGCGGCACGCGGGGCGCGCGACTTCGCGACGGCCGATCGGATCCGGGACGAGCTCGCGGCGCAGGGCGTCGTCATCGAGGACACCGCGTCCGGCACGATCTGGCACCGATGACCGAGGACCGATGACGCGGTCCGACCGCGGTCGGCGTGGGGCGCGTGCCCCGCGCGGGGCACCGGACCGCGAGCGCGATGTCCGGGACACGGGCAACGGCGAGATCGTCGAGGGCTTCCACGCGGTGCGTGAGCTGCTCCGGGCGGGCGCCCGCACCGTGTACGACGTGTGGCTGGTCGAGGACACGGCCGGAGCCGCCGAGCTGGCGGCGCTCGCGCACGAGCAGGGCATCCGCGTGCGCCCCGTCAGCGCGACCCAGCTGGCCGCCCGCGCCCGCTCGGAGGCTCCCCAGGGCGTGATCGCGCGCGCGGCGCCGGTGCCCGCCGCGGACGTCGACGCGCTGCTCGGCGACCCGGATGCGTTCCTCGTCGCCGTCGACGGTGTGACCGACCCCGGCAACCTGGGCGCGATCCTGCGGACCGCCGAGACCGCGGGGGTGACGGGCGTGGTCATCGCGCGCCAGCGTGCCGCGCGTCTCGGTCCCACGACGCTGAAGGCCGCGGCCGGCGCGGTGGAGCATCTCCCGGTCGCGTTCGTGGGTGGCATCCCGGGATTCCTCGACCAGGCCCGGCGCGCGGGCGTGTGGTCCGTCGGGCTCGACGGCGACGGCGACACCGACGTCGACGCCCTTGCCGTGGCCGGCGACCCGGTCGTCCTCGTCGTCGGGGCCGAGGGACGGGGGCTGGCTCGATTGACGCGGGAGCGGTGCGACGTCGTCGCGTCGATCCCGTTGCGGGGCCGGCTCGAGAGCCTCAACGTGTCGGCCGCCGCCGCGATCGGGCTGCACGCGGTCGCGCGCCGCCGCCGTGCCCACCCGCCCGGCGGGGAGCGCCACCCCTTGTAGCCTCGGCGCCGCGCCGGAGTAGCTCAGTCGGCTAGAGCAGCGGTCTTGTAAACCGCAGGTCGTCGGTTCGAATCCGACCTCCGGCTCCATCTTCCGCCCCGGCGGTTTGACACCTCGCCGCCCGGGCCGGGAGCCTGGCGCACGACCGTGGTGCGACGAGGAGGGGGCGAAGCCGATGCGGGGACTCGGGCGGATGCGGCGGTGGCGGATCGCGGTCGGTGGTGATGGTGGTCGCGTCGCACCGCCGCCTGCACCGGGCCGTTCGGGCGGCATTTCCCGTCGACCGACGCCTGCCGGGGCTTCCAGCGCCTCACGGCCTGTGGGGAGGTCCGCTTCAGCTGGATGGCGGGCCATGACGATCCGGCCACCCCGAACGCCCTGGACCGCGTCGGCGTGCTGAAGATCGGCTCGCCGTGGGCACGGAACGTGCTCGTGCTCAACCCGGGCACGTCGGCCGGATCGGCGTACTTCCTGCCCTTGGCGCAGGACATCGTGCGCGGGACGCGGGGTACGTGGCAGGTGTGGTCGGTCGAGCGGCGGGAGAACCAGCTCGAGGACCACTCGGTCCTGAACCTCTACAAGCAGCGCAAGGTCAGCGATCAGACCCTCTTCGACTACTACCTCGGCTGGCTCTCGAACCCGTCTGTGACGAACCACTTCCAGCTCATCCCCGACGCCGACGTCGCCTACGCGCGCGGCTGGGGTCTCGACGTCGAGATGCAGGACCTGCACCGCGTCGTCGAGGCGGCGCACGAGCACGGGCGGCGGGTCGTCCTCGGCGGGCACTCGCTCGGTGGGCTCGATCACGACCGCGTACGCGACCTGGGACTTCGACGGCATCCCCGGGCGCGCGTGATCTCGCCGGCCTCGTCTACATCGACGGCGGCAGTAGCCCGACGCCGGTGACACCCGACGCGTGCGACGAGTTGCTGCAGAGCCTGCAGACCTCCTCGCCGTGGCTCGCGTTCGGCGGGATCGGTGCGCCGTTCCTGGGCCTCTACTCCGCGACGGGCTCGACCGCGACGGACGTCGACCCGAACGCGCCCTCGCTCGGGCAGTCGTTCCCGCTGCTGCCCGCCGAGATCAAGGCGCCCGTCCCCGCGACCGAACGAGGCCGAGTTCGGCTACGCGATCGACACCGACACCTCGCCGCCGAACCTCGTCGCCGCGCAGGCCCATGTCGGACGGCTGGCGGCGAGCGGTGACCCGCGGGGCTGGGACCGCGCCGGCGACATCTCGCCGATCCAGCGCTACGCCAGCATGCTCGTCCGGCACCGGGCTCCGGAACCTCGACGGCAGCGCGTGGTACCACCCGCTGCGGCTGACGATCGACGCCGGCGCGGTCGCCGACGGCAACGCCAACCCGGCCCAGGCGATCCTCGACGTTAAGGCGGTGCACGGCCACGACCTTGATCCCCGCACGCTCGTCTACGCGTTCGGCGCTGCGCTCGGTGGTCAGGGTGTGCTCGACGCGGCCCAGACGCTGGCTACGCAGTCGGGGATCCCGAGCCAGAACCTCACGCTCGTCAACCGAGCCTCGACGTACGCGCACAACGATCCGTCGGCGGCCAGTCCCCACAACGACTTCCTCGACGGGCTCGTCCCGTTCCTCGCCCGGGCCGCGCACTCGGCCCACTGAGCGGCTGTGGTCCCGGACCGATCGGTTCCCCGCCTCGTGGGGGGAGAACCGATAGGGTCGCTGCGTCGGGATCAAGTCCCCCGGAGCGTGCCCGAACGGGGGTGCTGACGGGGCCGGTACGTCGAGGCACGGGATGAGCGATCCGAACGGAACCCCCAACATCAGCCGCCGGAGCCGTCGCGACGGCGGTGGCCCGGGCCTCTCGGCCGCCCGCGGCGCGGCGCTGGTCGCGCTCGCCGTGATCCTGGGGATCGTGCTGCTCCAGGCGATCGACGACGGCAACGACGGCCCGGTCGGCGACGCCGGGACCACCACCACCACGATCCACCACGACGACGAGCAAGGTTCCGGCGGCTCCTCGACGTCGTCGACCACGACCGCCGAGGCGGCTGCGCCGGAACAGGTGACGGTGCGGGTGCTCAACGGCTCCGGCGTCGCCGGCGCCGCGGGCCAGTTGACGAACACGCTCAAGGCCAACGGGTACAAGACCCTCGTCGCCGGCGACGCGACCACGCGCAGCGGCACGGTGGTCGACGCCAAGTCGGACAAGACGGCGGAGTGCACCACGCTCGCCGATCTCATCCCGGGCGCGAAGGTCGCGTCCATGCCGACCCCGGTTCCCGGGCGGCCAGGACGCCGACTGCATCGTCGTCATCGGGAGCTGATCCCCTGAACGACGCCGTCCGCGCCCTCACCGTCGCGCCGGAACGCACCGCGTTCATGATGGACTTCGACGGCTCGCTCGCCGCGATCGTCGACGATCCGGCGGCCGCGGTACCACTGCCCGGCGTCGTCGAGATCGCTCGCGGCCGCGACGCGCCGCTTCGGCCTGGTCGGCATCGTGAGCGGTCGTCCGGTGTCCTTCCTCCACGAGCGGGTCCCGGTCCCGGGCGTGACGCTCGTCGGCCAGTACGGCCTCGAACGTTGGGTCGACGACGATGTCGTCGTCGACGATCGCGTCGTCGCCGTTCGCGCCGGCGGTCGCCGAGGTCGCGCCGGCGGGCCCAGGCGGAGCTCGACCGGCGTCGACATCGAGCGGAAGGGCGACATCGCAGTCACGCTGCACTGGCGCACCCATGCCGGCCGGGCCGCAGCGATCACACGGTGGGCGGACGACATCGGTGGCCGAGCTCGGGCTCGACCGCTACCCCACGCGGATGGCCGTCGAGCTGCGCCCACCGGTACCCGTCGACAAGGGCGCGGCGCTCGCCGGGCTCGTCGCGGGCCTGGAGGCGGCGCTGTTCGCCGGTGACGACCACGGCGATCTCAGCGCCTTCGCCGCGCTCGGCCCGCCTGCGGGACGAGGGGACGCTTCATCGCATCGTGCGTATCGCGGTGCGCTCGACCGAGGAGCCCGAGGAGCTGGTCGCGCGCGGCCGACCTGGCCGTCGAGGGCCCCGACAGGCCTCGCGGCGTTCCTCAGCGAGCTGGTCGGGCCCGGCTGACCAGCTCGTCGAGCCATGCGGCCGCCGGGTAGGCCAGCGCACGCTCCGGCGCAACGCCTCGAACGTGCGTGGCGTTCGTCCTGCTCCATCGTGAGGGCGCGGTGCAATGCGGCGGCGGTCTGGGTCACGTCGAAGGGTTGCACCGGCACCGCTGTGCTCGCCGACGAGGTCGTAGGCGCCGGCCTCGCGCGAGAGGCAGACGACGGCCTCTCGCTCGCTCAGGATCGGGCCCTCCATCGCCACGAGGTTGAGCCCGTCGCGGATCGGGTTGACGAGGATCACGTCGGCACGCTGCAACGCGGCGACCGAGCGCGGGAAGTGGTCACGGCTGTCGAGCACGATCGGGTCCCAGTCGTCGCGCGCCCAACGGTCGTTCACCTGATCGGCGATCGTCTCGATCTCGGACCGGTAGTCCCGGTACTCGGCGAGCGACTGGCGGGACGGATTGAGGTTGGCGACGAAGGTGACGCGGCCGCGCAGGTTCCGGTACTCGGCGAGGAGCTCGTCGAACGCGAGGAACCCGCGCCCGATGTTCTTGGAGGGTTCGATGCGGTCGATGCGGACGATGCACTGGCGATCGACCGACGCGTTCGGCGAGGCACCTCGCCGCTGTGCGTGCCTCCTCGCCCGACGGCCGTCGCGGCGAGATCGTCCGCGTCGGGTCCGAACGTCGCGGCGAACGCGCTCGTCGGGCGGACGCCGAGCAATGACTCACTGCTCGCGACGTAGGCCTGCGCCCAGCGTTGCGTGTGAAATCCGGCCGCGGCGGTGTGCAACGAGCTGACGATGTCGCGCGCGACGCGGTCCGGGAGCACCCGCAGCGCCCACGGGTCGCAGAACGGCGTGTGGGTGAAGTGCGTCACGGCGAGATCGGGACGGAGGATCCGGAGCTCCCGGGCCACCAGGAGCAGATGAAGGTCCTGGACCAGCACGACGTCGCCGTCCGGCGCAGTGGCGGCGATCCGGTCGGCGAAGGCCCGGTTGACCTCGCAGTACGCGTCCCACGCGTCGTGCAGCTCGCGGTCGAACACGGGCTCCCGCTTCAGGTCGAACATCCCGTGGAAGCAGAACCACAGGATCCGGTTGGAGATGACGTCGTAATGAAGGCGGTGCGTCTCGGGGTCGAGGGCGAGCAGATCGACGTCGAGTCCGGGCAACCTCGACGGCGCCGGCCGCGACCGCGGCCCGGTCGTCGTCGCCGATCGCGGCCGCGATCCAGCGGGTGTCCGGCCGGTCTCGGAGCGAGCGGGGCGAGGGCGCGAGACGACTCCGCCGGCGCCGCGACGATCGGAGAAGGTACCGTCGTCCTCGCGCCGGAAGCTCACCGGCCCGCGGTGCGAGACGACGATCACGGGCTCAGGCGGAGAGCGAGTTGAAGAGCGCCAGCCAGTCCTCGAGCTCCCGCGTCGACAGGAAGTTGGCCCGCACGTGCTCGCGGCCCGACGCCCCCATCTCGTCGGCCCGCTCGGGATCCTCGAGGAGCTTGACCGATCGGGTGGCGCACTCCTCGACGCTGTCGACGAGGTAGCCGTCCTCACCGTCTCGGATCTGCAGCTCGATCCCGCCGGCGCGGCCGCCGATCACGGGTCGTCCCTTCCAGAGCCCCTCGGCCACGGTGAGTCCGAACCCCTCGCGGAGCGACTTCTGGATCACGACGTCGGCCGAGCGTTGGAACGCGTTGATCTGCACGTTGCCGACCTGCTGGATGTTCGAGAGCAGGTGGATGTCGTGGTCACCGGCGCGGGCGGTGTTGACCGCCTCCCACACCTGGAATCCCTCGGGGTCGTCGGTCGCCATCGATCCGGCGAGCACGAGCTGGACATCGGGGATCTGCTCGCGCACGAGCCGGTACGCCTCGATGACTCCGAGCGGGTCCTTCCAGGGGTCGTACCGGCTCACCTGGCAGAGCATCGGGCGGTACGGATCGATCCCGTACTGCTTGCAGATCTCCTTCACGAACGGGCCGGGGAGATCGAGGTTCTTCACCGACAGCGGGTCGATGCACGGCGGCGCCTGGACGACGCAGTCCATCGAGAGGCTGTCGGGCACGAACTGGGGCATCGTCCACACCGACGCGTCGTACTGCTCGACGAACGGGCGGAAGAACTCCCAGACCGCGGGGTTCGCGTCCGTCAGGTCGATGTGGCAGCGCCAGATCCACTTGGTGTCGGGACCGTTGATCGAGGACGACGCCGCGAGCTCGCGGAGCGCCGCGGGCTGCGGATCGTGGATGACGACGTAGTCGAACTCCCCTTCGACGAGCGCCGCGTTGTCGCGCGACCTTGTCGAGGTAGGCCTCCTGCATGTCGTCGGTCCACTCGATGTCCGCGCCCTGCAGCGCGTTGTGGACCGACTTGGTGACGCCGAAGAACTCCTCGCTGCCGTGCATGACCTGCCACTCGGCCTCGATGTCGAGATCGCGGAGCAGGGGCACGTGGGTCGCCAGCAGCTCGGCGACCCCGCCGCCGTACGCGGTCGCGTTCACGTGCAGGATGCGCGCACCGGCGAGCGGCGCGGCCGCGGCGCGGATGCGCTCGAGCACGTCGGGCCCGACCACGTCGGAGTAGTCGGCGAGCTGCTTTTCGAGGAGCGGGACGCGTTCGAGCACGAAATTCCTTCGAGGGGAGGGACCAGCGACCAATCTATCGGTCGTGATCGGCACGACAGTGGCCTGTCCTGACAAGTTTCGTGGCTCGCTCTCCGCGGCCGGGGCCGCCGCCGGCGATGGCTCGTGGGCTGCGGTCCGCGGGGGTCGAGGACGTCGTGGAGCTCCCGCTCGCCGACGGAGGCGAAGGCACGCTCGACGTGATCATGGCGGCCGCGAGGTGGCTCGCGACGGACGACCACGGTCACCGGGCCGCTGGGTGACCCGGTCGACGCCGAGTGGGCGATGCTCGGCGACGGTACGGCGATCATCGAGATGGCCCGGGCGAGCGGCCAGTCGCTGGTGGTTCCCGACCGCCGCGACCCGCTCGAGCGCGAGCACGCGGGGACGGGCGAGCTCATCGGCGCCGCGATCCGGGCCGGCGCGTCGCGGATCATCGTCGGGGTCGGCGGCAGCGCGACGACCGACGGCGGCCTCGCCGCGGTGCAGGCGCTCGACTGGTCGCTCCGCGCGGTGCCGGTCACGGTCGCCTGCGACGTCCGCACCCCGTTCCTCGACGCGGCGACCGTGTTCGGACCGCAGAAGGGAGCGTCCGCCGCGCAGGTCGCGTCTGCTGAGCCGGCGGCTGGAGCAGGTCGCGACCGTCTACCGCGATCGGGCCGGGATCGACGTCACCGCGCTCGACGGCGCGGGGCCGCGGGCGGGCTCGCCGGCGGGCTGGCCGCGATCGGTGCCGAGATCGAGCCGGGCTTCGACACGATCGCCGAGGTCGTCGGGCTCCCGGCGCTGCTCGAGGGCGCGGCCCGGGTCGTCACCGGCGAAGGCCGCTTCGACCGTACGAGCTTCGACGGCAAGGTCGTGGGCGGCGTGCTCGATCTCGCGACCGATGCCGGGGTACCGCGCATCGGCGTGATCGCCGGTCAGGTCACCGACGAGGCGCGCGAGGAGACGTCCGTGCTCGGCGACATCACCGTGCTCGCGCTCACCGACCGTGTGTGGCAGGGCGGCGAGGCGTTCGCCGCGAGCTGCGCTCCTGGTCGAGGAAGCCGCGGTGGAGCTGGTGCGCGGGCTGATCAGCGCGCCGCGCGCACGTCCAGCCCGAACTTCGTGCGGTAGGCCGGGACGGTGTCCATCGGTGGCCGCTCGGCGGCGTCGACCTCGACGGTCCGGGCACGAACGTGTCGGTGAACCGCGTCAGCGTCGGGTGATCGACCGTGCTCAACCCGGCGCGCCGGAGTGCGGTGACGAGGATCGCGGTTGCCTGCGGCCCGAGCTCCTCGAGCGGTCGGTTCCGGTGCTCGCGCACGCCGAGGTCCGCTTGGGCCGTGGCGTGCAGCCCGACCCGCGCGACGACGTCGACGAGGAGGCCGAGCTCGACACCCCAGCCCTCGACGAACGGGACGGTCTCCAGCACGGCGCGGCGCGCCGGCGTACTCGCCGCTCAGCGGCTGCACGAATCCGGCCAGCTCAGGGAAGAGCACCGAGAGCAGCGGCCGGGCGAGCAACTCGGTGACCCGTCCGCCACCGGTCGGCTCCCCATGCAGGGGCCGTCGGTAGTACCCCTTCACGAATGCGAGGTCGGGATCGGTGAGCAGCGGACCGACGAGGCCGGTCACGAACTGGGGGCCGAAGTTCCGGATGTCGGCGTCGACCCAGCACACGATGTCGCCGCTCGCGGCATAGAGCGACCGCCACATCGCGTTGCCCTTGCCCCGTCCGGCGCCGGTCTCGGGGAGCACGTCGCCCACCGAGAGCACCCGGGCGCCCTCCCACGCGGCGACGTCCGCCGTCGCGTCCACCGAGCCGTCGTCGAGGACCACGATCTCGTCCACCAACGGCGTCGTCTCCATGAGGGTTCGCCGCACCGTGGCGATGATGTGGCCGACGGTCGCCTCCTCGTCCCGGGCGGGGATGCACACGGAGACCGCGAGCCCCTGGTCCTGCTTGATCCGGGCGAGCCGGCGGGCGTCCGGGACGGGCCCGGCACCGAGGTCGGCGGGGGAGACGGACGGCATCGGCACAGGCCCGCAGCGTAGGGCCCGGCCCGCGCCGGTTCCGGTCAATGCGTTGCGGCGGCGGCACCCCCGTCGTCTACGATGTCCGATTCACGCGCTCATCCAGAGCGGCTGAGGGACGGGCCCGAAGACGCCGCGGCAACCAGCACCCCGGAGACCCCGGGAGGCCAGGTGCCAATGCCCGAACGATGAGAGAGCCCAGAGCGTGGGTTCACCGGACTCCCCGGTCACCCGCTCGAAGGCGCTCGAACCGAGGACCGCAAGGTCCGAGCCAGAGCGCGCCGAGCAGAGCGAGCGGGAGACCGCTCCGGAGACCAGGAGAGAACAGATGGCACACGTGCAGGCGCTGCGCTGCCGGGAGTGCGGCCGCGAGTACGAGGTCGCCCCGATCTTCACCTGTGAGTGGTGCTTCGGCCCGCTCGAGGTGACCTACGACTACGACGCGATCCGGTCGTCCATCAGCCGCGAGAAGATCGCGACCGGACCGCTCAGCATCTGGCGCTACGCCGACCTGCTGCCGGTGGACCGCAACCCCGCGGTGGACCTCGGCGCGGGCTTCACGCCGCTCGTGCGGGCGGACCGCCTCGCCGCCGAACTCGGGCTCGGCGAGCTCTGGATCAAGAACGACACCACGAACCCGACGAACTCGTTCAAGGACCGCGTGACGGCGGTCGCCCTGTCGAAGGCGCTCGAGTTCGGCTTCAAGGTCGCCGCCTGCGCGTCGACCGGCAACCTCGCCAACGCGGTGGCCGCCCATGCGGCGCATGCCGGTCTGCGCTCGTTCGTGTTCGTCCCCGCGAACCTCGAGCAGGGCAAGATCGTCACGACCGCGGTCTACGGCGGGAACGTGGTCGCCATCGACGGGAACTACGACGACGTGAACCGGCTCTGCGCCGAGCTCGCGGGTACGTACCCGTGGGCGTTCGTGAACGTGAACATCCGCACCTTCTACGCCGAGGGTTCCAAGACGCTGGCGTACGAGACCGCGGAGCAGCTCGGCTGGCAGGCCCCGGACCACGTGGTCGTCCCGGTGGCGAGCGGGTCGCTGCTCACCAAGATCCGCAAGGGCTTCGACGAGCTGCACCAGGTCGGCCTGCTCGACGAGGCCCCCGAGGTCCGGGTGACCGGCGCGCAGGCCCTCGGCTGCTCGCCGGTGGCGACCGCGTGGATCGGCGAGTCCGACACGATCAAGCCGGTGAAGCCGGACACCATCGCGAAGTCGCTCGCCATCGGGAACCCGGCCGATGGGTACTTCGCCCTCGATGCCGTCCGCCAGACCGGCGGCGGGTTCGCCGCGGTGACCGACGCCGAGGTCGTCGACGCGATCCGCCTGCTGGCGCGGACCGAGGGGATCTTCGCCGAGACGGCCGGCGGCGTGACGATCGCGACTCTCGCGAAGCGTGCCGCGAGCGGGGACATCCGCCCGGACGAGCGCGTCGTCGCCTACATCACCGGCCACGGGCTCAAGACGCTCGACGCGGTCGTGGGCCAGGTCGGCCCGACGGCCACGATCCCCCCGACCCTGGACGCGTTCCACGCAGCCTTCGACCCCGAGGACCTGGCGTGAGCCCGGCGGGACGGGAGACCGTGAGCGAGGCCTCGGCTCCGGAGCACCGCCGATCACCCGGCCGAGCGGGGCCCCTCCGGCCCGGCCCGGAGGGCCACGAGGAGACCGTGAGCGAGGCCTCGGCTCCGGAGCACCGCCGATCACCCGGCCGAGCGGGGCCCCTCCGGCCCGGCCCGGAGGGCCACGAGGAGACCGTGAGCGAGGCCTCGGCTCCGGAGCACCGCCGATCACCCGGCCGAGCGGGGCCCCTCCGGCCCGGCCCGGAGGGCCACGAGGAGACACGATGACCGTCACGATCCGCATCCCGACCCAGCTGCGCGAGCTCTCCGGCGGCGCCGGCGAGGTCGCCCTCGAGCCCGGCACCCTCGCGAGCGTGCTCGCTGCGCTCGACGCCGCCCATCCCGGCTTCCACGGCCGCCTGTTCGACGACAGCGGCGGCCTCCGTCGCTTCGTCAACGTCTTCGTGGCCGACGAGGACATCCGCTTCCTCGACGGGCTCGACACCCCGGTGGCCGACGGGCAGACCGTGAGCATCGTCCCGGCGGTCGCGGGCGGGTAGCGCAGTCGGCCCGGCGGGCCCGGCCGCCCCGTTCCCCGGTGGGCGGGGGTTGACACCGAACCCGCTCGGCGTTAGGTTAGGTGTACCTTACTCATTGGCGAGGTACACCGTGCTCAGCAACTTCCTGATCGGGCTCCGCGAGGGCCTCGAAGCTGCCCTCGTCGTCGGGATCCTCGTCGCGTACCTCGTCAAGATGGACCGGCGGGACCGCCTCGGCCCCATCTGGGCCGGCATCGGGGCGGCCGTCGCCCTCAGCCTCGGCTTCGGCGCGATCCTCACGTTCACGTCGAGCTCGCTGAGCTTCGAGGCCCAGGAGGCCTTCGGCGGGTTCCTCTCGATCGTCGCGGTCGGATTCGTGACCTGGATGGTCTTCTGGATGCGCCGGGCGGCCCGCTCGATGAAGACCGAGCTCCACGGGAGGGTCGACGCCGCGCTCGCGATGGGGACCGGTGCGCTGGTGCTCACCGCATTCGTCGCGGTCGGTCGCGAGGGGCTCGAGACGGCCCTGTTCCTGTGGGCCAACGCCCAGGCGACGGGCTCGAGCACCCAGCCGCTGCTCGGCGCGGTCCTCGGCCTCGTGTCCGCGTGCGTGCTCGGGTACCTGATCTACCGGCGCGCGGTGGCCATCGACCTCGCCAAGTTCTTCACCTGGACCGGCGCGGCGCTGATCGTCGTCGCCGCGGGCGTGCTGAGCTACGCGGCCCACGACCTCCAGGAGGCCGGGATCATCACCTTCGGGAGCGCGACGGCGTGGGACCTCACGTCCTGGTACTCGGCCACGAGCTGGTACGGCTCGGTCCTCAAGGGCGTGTTCAACTTCTCGCCCGAACCCACCGTCGTGGATGTCGTCGTGTGGTGGGCGTACCTCGTCCCCGTCATGTTCCTCTTCGTCCGCGGACTGGGGCCGGGTCGCTCCGGCGCCGACGTCCGGGCTCCCGCGGCCGGCGGCGAGCGGAGCGCGTGGGCGCGGTCGTCGCGACCAGGTCCTCCACCTGAGCCTGTCCGGTCCGTCCCCCCTCTCGCAGGAGCTCTGATGCGTGCTGCCCTCGTCCTTCCGTTCGTCCTCACCGCCGCGCTCGGTGGCGGGCTGCTCGTCGAACGACACGAAGGGCGCCATCGCGGTCACGGCGAGCGACGACGCCTGCACGGTCGCCGAGCGACACCTGCCCGCCGGGTCGTCGACGTTCGCGGTCGAGAACTCGGGGAGCGACGTGACCGAGGTCTACGTCTACGGCCGCGACGACGAGGTGAAGGGCGAGGTGGAGAACATCGGTCCCGGGACGACGCGCAACCTCAACGTCGATCTCGCTGCCGGTCGCTACGAGGTCGCGTGCAAGCCGGGGATGAAGGGCGACGGCATCCGCACGACGATCACGGTGACCGGCTCCGGGGGCACCGCGACCGCGAAGCCGACGCAGACGGTGACCATCGAGGCGATGGACTACTCCTACGGCGGGCTCGCCGGCATGACCTTCACGAAGGGCGAGACGGTCGAGTTCCGGCTCCACAACGAGGCGCCGGAGGAGAAGCACGAGCTCGAGATCTTCGGGCCCGACGGCGACGCGCTCGGCGAGGTCGGGCCGACGAGGCCCGGCGCCACCGGCCACGTCGTGGTGACGCTGGCCGAGGCGGGCACCTACCGCGTCGACTGCGGCATCGACGACCACGCCGCCAAGGGCATGAAGGGCACGTTCACGGTCGCCTGACCGTCACGCGGCGGTCGTCACCCACATGAGCCGGGCGAGGCGCTCGGGCACGGTGTGCTCGCCGGCACCGGTCGTCACGGTGACGCCGTCGGCGACGCGCCCGAGCACGACCGCGCTCCGGCCGGGGATGAGCTCGGTCGACGCGAGGAGACCGAGTGCGTCCTTGTCGAGCTCGACCTTCTCGCTGATGCGCGCGACGACCACCGGTCCGGGTGCCGCGTCGGCGAGGGCCACGTGGTCCGTCGTGTCCACCCGGTGGCTCGACCCGGGGATCGGGTTGCCGTGCGGGCAGGTCGCCGGGTCGCCGAGCAGCTCGACGAGCTTCTCCTCGACGTCGGCGGAGATCACGTGCTCCCAGAGATCCGCCTCGCGGTGCACCTTCTCCCATTCGAGGCCGATCACGTCGACGAGCAGCCGCTCGGCCAGACGGTGGCGGCGGACGACCGAGGTGGCGAGCGTGCGGCCCTTGTCGGTGAGGCGCAGGCTGCGGTCGTCCATGAGCTCGGTGTAGCCGCCGCCGACGAGCCGGTTCACCTGCTCGGACACCGCCGGGGCCGAGACGCCGAGCCGCTCCACGAGCCGGGCCCGGATGGGGACGATGCCCTCCTCCTCGAGCTCGAGGATGGTCTCGAGGTACTCCTCGGTCGCATCGTGCATCTCGGCCACGGCCGAACCCTAACCCCCGGTCCGCGCCGCGGCCCGGGCCGGACACGGCTCAGGAGCCGGGCACCAGCACCTCGTCGAACATCGGCTCGAGCGGGGTGCCCACGTAGTGGTCGCGCAGCTCGTCGAAGTTCCTCACCGACGTCGCGCAGGTCGTCGCTCGTCACCTTGAGGCTGTTGCTCTCGACCGTCATCGGGTCGACGCCGAGGAAGTCGAACACCGCCGCGAAGCTGCCCGACGGATCGGTCAGGAGCTGCTCGTAGGTGAGGCGCATGAACGGGAGCCCCAACGACACCGCGTAGTCGGCGGTGGCCTGCTTCCGGGCCCGGCTGCGCTCGAGCCGGCGCTCGAAGTCCTCGACGTCGATGTCGAACGCCTCGAGCTCGGTGTCGGTGGAGTACTTGTTCCACCGGCCGGTCGCGTCCTTCAGCCGGCGGGCCCGGATGATGCTCACCGCCGTCTTGACGTGGTTCTCCCGCTCGAGCGAGACGACGCGGGTCCCGAGGTCGCGGAGGAGGGCGGCGGTCCGGTCCGGGTCGACGATGTCGGGGTACTTCGTCAGGATCCCCACGGCCCGGGCCCGTCCGAGCAGCGGGCCGCGGTAGAAGCCCCGCAGGAAGTCGAGCTGCGCGTCGGCCCCCCGCTTGGCGAGCACGCCCAGGGGCTCGCCCTTGACCCGCAGCTGCGGGTGGGACTTCAGCGCCCCGAGCAGGTAGGTCCCACCGGCCCGGCCGGGGAACAGGATGATGAATCGTGTGAGTCGACTCCGCGGTACCAACGCCGGTCCGTCCCCCCGTGGTGCCCGGATCCACGGGCCAGGCGCCCGCAGAAGGCCGCTCATGCTACAGGTCGGTCCGTGGGGGCCGACCGCCCCCCGGCCCCGCCGGGCCGGGCCCGGGATCAACTTGCACTCCGGCAGCGCGAGTGCCAACATGGGCTAGCACTCCATTGACCCGAGTGCTAACGGATCAATCGGATCCGATCGACCCCGTCCTCGATCCCCCAGGGGGTACGCCGCAATGTCGAAGCAGATCGCCTACGCCGAGAACGCTCGCCGGTCGCTGGAAGCGGGCATGAACAAGCTCGCCGACGCCGTCCGCGTGACGCTCGGCCCGAAGGGCCGCAACGTCGTCCTCGAGAAGAAGTGGGCGCGCCCACGATCACCAACGACGGCGTCTCGATCGCCAAGGAGATCGACCTCGAGGACCCGTACGAGAAGATCGGCGCCGAGCTGGTCAAGGAAGTCGCGAAGAAGACCGACGACGTCGCCGGTGACGGCACGACGACCGCGACGGTGCTCGCCTGGGCGATGGTCCGTGAGGGTCTGCGCAACGTCGCGGCCGGCGCGAACCCGATGGTCCTGAAGAAGGGCATCGAGGCCGCGGTCGAGACGGCGGTCGACTCGATCCGCTCGGTCTCCAAGAGCGTCAAGACCGATCCGGCGCAGATCGCGAACGTCGCGGCCATCTCGGCCGCCGACGTCGAGATCGGCAAGATGATCGCCGAGTCGCTCGAGAAGGTCGGCACCGACGGTGTGATCACCGTCGAGGAGAGCCAGACCTTCGGCATGGAGCTCGACCTCGTCGAGGGCATGCGCTTCGACAAGGGCTACATCTCCCCGTACTTCGTGACCGACCCGGAGCGCATGGAGGCCGTCCTCGACGACGCCTACGTGCTCCTGGTCAGCTCGAAGATCTCGGCCGTGAAGGACATGCTGCCGGTCCTCGAGAAGGTCATGCAGTCCGGCCGTCCGCTGGCGATCATCGCCGAGGACGTCGAGGGCGAGGCCCTCGCCACGCTCGTCGTGAACAAGATCCGCGGCACGTTCAAGTCGGTCGCCGTCAAGGCTCCCGGCTTCGGTGAGCGGCGCAAGGAGATGCTCCAGGACATGGCGGTCCTCATGCGGCGGTCAGGTCGTCTCCGAGGAGGTCGGCCTGAAGCTCGAGGGCATCGGGCTCGAGCTGCTCGGCAAGGCCCGCAAGGTCGTCGTGACCAAGGACGAGACCACGATCGTCGAGGGTTCCGGCACCCGCTCGGACGTCCAGGGTCGGATCAACCAGATCCGCTCCGCGATCGACAACACCGACTCGGACTACGACCGCGAGAAGCTCCAGGAGCGCCTCGCCAAGCTCTCCGGCGGCGTGGCGATCATCAAGGTCGGCGCGGCCACCGAGGTGGAGCTCAAGGAGAAGAAGCACCGCATCGAGGACGCCGTGCAGACCACCAAGGCCGCGGTCGAGGAGGGTGTCGTCCCCGGTGGTGGCGTCGCGCTGCTGCGGGCCCAGGCCAAGGTGCTCGACCTCGCCAAGACGCTCGAGGGCGACGAGGCGACCGGCGCCAAGCTGGTCGCCCGGGCGCTCGAGGAGCCGCTCAAGCAGATCGCGGTCAACGCCGGTCTCGAGGGTGGCGTCATCGTCGAGAAGGTCCGGAGCCTCAAGGGCTCCAACGGCCTCAACGCCGGCACCGGCGAGTACGAGGACCTCGTGAAGGCCGGCGTCATCGACGCCGCGAAGGTGACCCGCTCGGCGCTGCAGAACGCAGCCTCGATCGCGGCGCTGTTCCTCACCACCGAGGCCGTCGTCGCCGACAAGCCCGAGAAGGAAGCCGCGCCGGCGATGCCCGGTGGCGACATGGGCGGCATGGGGGGCATGGACTTCTAGTCCCTCGGCACCGACTGCACGTCGAACGGGCCGCCCTCCGGGGCGGCCCGTTCGCGTCCGGGATCCGTTCAAGCTCCCGGCCGCGGGCGGTCGAACATCCGTGGGTCTCCAGGGAGGGGTCACCATGCGTCGCTCGCTCATCGCCGGCGCCGTGCTCGCACTGGCGCTCGGCGCTTGTGGCAGCACGGCCCACACCGCCTCGAAGGCCAGCCGGGTCTCCACGCTCGCGCTCGTCGCCGGATCGCCCGATGCGGCCGCCGACGCCGGCTCGGCGCGGATGCTCGGGAAGCTGACGCTCTCCGTCGACTCGAAGACCCGCACGGTCCCGATCGACGGCGTGGTCGACTTCCGGTCCGGCGCGAGTCGGCTCACGATGGATCTGGGCGCGCTCGGCCTCCCCGGCGGCGGCGAGATCGAGGCGCGGATGGTCGACGGCGTGATGTACATGAAGATGGGCGACCTCTTCGGTGGCGCCGACGTCCCGTCGCAGCTCCGCGACAAGCAGTGGGTGAGCATGGATCTCTCCGAGCTCGGCGCCGACGCGACGGGGGCGGGCGACAGTCCCGGCGAGCATGCTCGAGTCCCTCCGCGGCGCCGGGAACGTCGAAGCGCGTCGGACGCGAGACGGTGCGGGGCGTCGAGACCACGCACTTCCACGCGAGCGGTCGACGTCGCCGAGGCGCTCGACGCAGATCGACGACCCCGAGCTCCGGCAGCAGGCGAAGAAGGGGCTCGACACGTTCGGCAGCGACGTTCCCGATCGACGTGTGGATCGACGACGACGGGCTCACCCGCCGGTTCACGATCGAGCTCGCGGCCGGCGGCGTCGCACGGTCTCGGAGTCGATCGACATCACCGACTACGGCGTCGCGGTGGACGTCAGCGCGCCGCCCGCCTCCGAGACGATGGACCTGTCCGAGCTGACCGACCTCGCCGGGAGCCTCGCCAGCTGAGGCACGGGATCGCCCCGCCGGTAGCGTGGTGGGCATGCCACTGCCATCCGTGAGCCCGTCCGTCGGCTGGGGTGTGCTGCACCTCTACTACCGCATCGACCGTGACCGGGCGGAGGATCCGGGGGCCGCCAAGCCGATGCTCGACGCGATCGCCGGGCTCGAGGCCGACGACCACCAGGTGCTCGCGTTCGCGGTGCTCGGCCACAAGGCCGACTTCGGCGTCATGGCCCTCGGCCCGGACCTCACCCGGCTCCAGCGGTTCCAGCAGGAGATGCTCCACGGTCCGCTCGTGCCCGAGTACTCCTACGTCTCGCTCACCGAGCAGTCGGAGTACGCGCAGACCGAGGACGACGAGCGCGCCCGGCTCGCCTCGGAGATGGGCGTCACCGATCCCGCCGAGGTCGAGCAACGGCTCGTGGTGTGGCGGGAGCGCATCGAGCACTACCGCGAGCAGCGCATCCACCCCCACCTGCCCGCGAAGGCGGCGATGTGCTTCTACCCGATGTCGAAGCGCCGGACCGGCGCCGACAACTGGTACTCGCTGGACTTCGAGGCGCGGAAGCAGCTCATGGGCGGCCACGCGCGCGTCGGGCGCACCTACGCCGGGCGGGTGCTCCAGCTGATCACCGGCTCCACCGGGCTCGACGAGTGGGAGTGGGGCGTCACGCTCCTCGCCGACGACATCGTGGCGCTGAAGGAGATCGTGTACGAGATGCGCTTCGACGAGGTCTCGGCCCGCTACGCCGAGTTCGGCCCGTTCATCACCGGGCTCGTCGGACCGCCGACCGAGGTGCTCGGCGCCGTGGGGGTGCGATCCGCATGAAGGTCCGACTGCACGTGTCCTTCCCCGAGGAGCTCGTCGACCGGCCGATGCTCTACGAGATGATGCAGGCCCACGCCGTGGTCCCGAACCTGCGGCGCGCCGCGGTCGAGGCGCACTCGGGCTGGGTCATCCTCGAGCTCTCCGGCGAGGACGACGCCGTCGCCGGCGCGATCGCCTACCTCGAAGGCGTCGGCTGCACCGTCAACCGCATGGAGGGCGACGTCCTCGAGGGGTGAGTCGGTTCCCGCGCTGCCGAGGACGTCGGACCAGTCAGCTCACCGGCGTCCAGAGCGGGAACGTGAGGTACTCGACGCCGTCGATCGCCGTGGTCCGGCCGGCGTCGCGCAGTGCCGGCAGGTGCGCGAGGGCGGCGTCGAAGCCGATCATGCGCTTGTAGTCGGCGACCGCGACGAGGAGGGGTCCGTCGGCGTCGCCGTCGCGGACGACCGCATCCACCTCGAGGGTGGGGCGGCCCGGATCCGAGGGGTCGGCGCAATGGCAGTGGTACACGATGCGCTCGAACACCGACAGCGCCACGATCCGCATGGGACCATCTTGCCGTGACCGAGGCCCCCGACGGACCCGAAGAGCTCCGCGCCGCGATGCGGAGCGGCGGCGCGCGAGCTCGTCGACGGTGCCGAGCGCCTGATCCCGGCGTGGGCGGTGGCCGGGGTCGAGCGCATCCTCGTGGCCTGGGACCGGTTGGATGCCGACGAGATGCGCAGTGCCCGCGAGCGTGCGGTGACCGCCGGCGCCGACGCCGCCCGGCGTGTGGCGGAGGAGCTGCGGGCCCTGTTCGACCGCGACGTCGTCGAGCAGGCCGCGACGCCGCTCCAGATCGTGCGCAGCGCGATCCGCGAGCCCACCGCCGTGCTCGTGTCCCTCGGGATCCCGGCGGTCGCCCGCGACCCGTTCGACGAGCGGGCACACCCGGAGGACCGGTACGACCTCGTGCCCCGGTCGCTGGCCGATCTCGGCGACCCGGACCTCGGCGCGGCGCTCCTGGTGTGGGGCATGGCCAAGGCGAAGCTGCTCCGCAGGGGGTCCGAACCGCCCGGTTAGGTCGTCCGGCCCTCAAGGCGGCGCTCCCGGGCGCCGAGACCAACCACGTGAAGGGGTCATCTCCGGTTTCTCGCGACGCTGCCGTCGTCGGCCTCGGTCGCGCCGGGCTCGGTCGATCCCCTCGACATCGTCACGGATCTGGACACGCGGGCCGACTCCGAGGGCCTGGGACTCTTCAAGGGCACGCCCGACGAGGGCATCCTGCGCACCAACGAGCAGTTCCTCGCCGTCACCGGCCTCAGCGCCTCGACCGCGCGCGGGCTGGGACTGGCTGGCCGCCGTCCACGCGGACGACCGTGACCGCCTGCGCCGGTCGATCGACGCCGCGTGCACGTCCGGCGCCCGGTCGGCCTTCCCGGTGCGGATGCAGGTGCGCCTCGGGGTCATCGAGTCCCTGCGGGTCGTGATCGGCGCTGACGCCCGTCGCCGGTGCGAACTCCGTGTTCGTCGGGCTCGTGCAGCCGCTGGCGCGGCCGACCGGCGCGACGAGGACCATCGACGCGGCTGCCACCGAGCCGGCGGACCGTGTCGACGCGCCGGCACCGGCGACCGATCCGTCGACCCCGCGGGGCGTGCCCGAGCGGCCCGATCCGTATCGTGTGCTCGTCGACGCGGTGCCGCAACCCATCGCGTACGCCGCGCCCGACGGCACGGTGGAGTTCGCCAACCCGGCGTGGGTGGCACGGACCGGAGTCGACGTCGACGGCGACCTGCGCGCCGCGCTCGGCATCGATGCCGCCGACGGCGCCGCGCCGCTCCGGCTCGCGTTGGACGCCGCCCGGCCCTGGTCCGGTCGCGGCCCGATCGGCGGTCGGGACACGGAGATCGCGGTCACGCCGCTCGCCTCCGACCTCGGCGGTGGGTTCGTGGTCACGCTCGCCGAGCCGGCCCTCGTCGAGGCCCCCACCGCGGCCGATGCCGGACCCGGACCCGCGCGCCGCCGACGCCGCCGACCTCCTCGCCGCCCAGATCTCGCTCTGCGAGCGACTCGTCGCGGCCGCGCCCGACTACGCCGCGGTGCTCGCGCCCGACGGCCGGGTGCTGAGCCTGAACCACGCGGCCCGCCACCTGCTCGGCCTCGACGAGGAGGCCGACCTCACCGGGCTCTTCGCCCACGACCTCGCGCGCTTCGCCGACGCGAGTGAATGCGTCGTCGACACGATCGCGATCCCGGCACTGCTCGAGCACGGCTACCTCCTCACCGAGGGCACGCTGGCCGTCGGTCCCGAGGAGGGTCGCCCGGTCGGACTGCTCCTCTTCGCGCTCCGCGAGGCCGACGGCGGTCTCGGGGCGGTGCTGTGCATCGCCCGCGACGACACGGCGATGCACGAGGCCCAGGACCGCATCGCCCAGAGCGAGCAGTGGTACCGAGCACTGGTGCAGCACTCGGCCGACATCGTGGCGGTGGTCTCCGAGGACCTGCGCGGCGACGTTCGTCAGCCCGGCGTGCCACGACGTGCTCGGCTACGAGGCCGACGAGCTCATCGGCGACAGCACGTGGCACCTGGTCGAGGGGGCGGACACCGAGCGGCTGGCGGCGGCCGTCGAGCGGGCCCGCAGCGACGGGTCCGCGACCGTCGAGTACGAGGTGCACCGGCGCGACGACAAGGTCCGCACGCTCGAGACGCACATCGAGAACCTCCTCGACGACCCCGTGATCCGCGGCTTCGTGTTCATCGCCCGGGACGTCACCGATGCCCGGCAGGCGAGCAGCGAGCTCGAACGACGCTCGGAGGTCGACCGGTTCGTGGCCGCGCTGTCGCGGTCGCTGGTCGCGGCGACGCCCGCGACGCTCGACGCCCGCGTGACCGAGAGCCTCGACGCGCTCGCGACCCGATTCGCGGCGCGCGGTGGCGCGCCTGTTCCTGCGCACGGTCGACGAGCCCCGGTTCTGCACCGAGGGCTCCGAGCTCTCCGTGGCCGACCTCGAGCTGCCCGCCGGTGGTGCCTTCGTCGCCTTCGACCCGGCCGGCGCCGAGCGGGCCGGCTGGGTCCTCGGCGGGCCGGACGGGCCGCGGGGCGTCCTCGTCCTCGAGTGGCCGCCCGACAGCGACGTCTCCGTCGACGAGCTGGAGCCCCTGGAGGTCATCGTCGCCGCGCTCGTCGTCGCCATCGAGCGCCTCGACGCCGAGCAGGCCGTTCGGGCGAGCGAGATCCGCTTCCGGACCCTCGCCGAGCATGCGACCGATCTCGTCGTCGTCGTCGGTCCCGATCTCCAGCTGCGCTACCTGAGCGAGAACGCTGCCCGCTTCCTCGGGATGAGCGAGACCGATCGTTTCGATCCGACCGACTCGGTCGTCCACCCCGAAGACCGTGATGGGGTCCTGGCGATCATGGAGGAGGTGCTCGCCGGCGGCCACGAGTCCACGTCCCGCGAGATCGTCGCACGGTTCCGGCGGGTGGACGGTGCCTACCGGTCCGTGGAGATCGTGGTGACCAACCTGCTCGACGTCCCCGACATCGCGGGCGTCGTCCTCAACGCGCACGACGTGACCGACCGGCTCGAGGTGGAGGATGCGCTCCGCGAGAGCGAGCGCCGATTCCGGGGCCTGGTCCAGAACCTCGCCGAGAGCGTCACCGTGCTGGCGGCCGACGGCAGCGTGAAGTACTCGAGCGACTCGGCGGCCCGCATGATGGGCTTCGACCACGGACACGGGGACGGCAAGTTCGGCCTCGACTTCGTGGTGGAGGAGGATCGCGACCGCGTGGCCGAGACGGTCGCCCGCGCCTTCTCCGAGCCGGGGATCCAGGGTCCGATCACCCTGCGGGTGCGCGCCGCGGGAGACCGGATCCGGGTCATCGAGGCGCTCGGCCACAACCGGCTCGACGATCCGGACGTCGAAGGCATCGTGGTCACGGCGCGGGACATCACCGAGCGGGTGGAGGCGGAGGAGGCGGCACGGCGCAGCGACTCCCGACTGTCCGCACTCGTCCAGAACCTGTCGGACGTCATCACGATCGTCGAGCCGGACGGCTCGATCGTCTACACGAGCCCGACCGCCTTGCGGTTGTTCGGCTTCGAGGAGGACGACGAGAGCCGTACCGATCCGACCGCGCGGATCCATCCCGACGACCAGGAGCGCGCGACGCCGCGAGATGGCCGAGCGGCTCGAGCAGGGTGACCGCGGTCCGGTCCGGTTCCGCCTGCGGGCGGCGGACGGCTCGTGGCGATCGGTGGAGACGATCATGAGCGACATGACCGCGGATCCCGCGGTCGGCGGCCTCGTGGTGACGACGCGCGACGTGTCGGACCGCACCCGGGCCGAGGCGCTCGTCGCCGACCAGGCGGAGATCCTGAAGCTGATCGCACGCGGGGCACCGTTGACCGAGACCGTGACGGCGATCTGCGGCGTGCTCGAACGCCACGTCGACGCGGCCGCGTTCGGCATGCTGCTCATCGACGCCGCGGACGAGCGGCTCCGGCTCGTGGCGAGTCCGCAGGTCCCTTCCGAGCTCGTCGACTGCTGCGGCGACCTCTCCGTCGCCGAGGCGGAAGCGCTCTTCGGCGGCCCGCTCGACGAGATCGGTGAGCTGCTCGACCTGCGGGCCAACCCCATGCCCGTCCTGTTGCACGCGGTCACCGACACCGGAGTGGGTGGGCTCCGGCCGACCCCGATCCTCGACACCGGCACCGGACGGGTCATCGGCGTGATCGTCGCCTTCGTGGCGGAGCCCGAGCCGGCGCGGGCCGCGGACGACGCCGTCGTCGAGATGTTCGCGCAGACGGCTGCGATCGCGATCGAGCGTCGCGCGGCCGAGGATCTCCTCGCGCACCGGGCGAACCACGACTCGCTGACCGGCCTGCCCAACCGTGTGCTGTTCCTCGAGTTCCTCTCCCTCGCGCTCGCACGTACCCAGCGCGACGAGAACACGCTCGCGGTGCTGTTCCTCGACCTCGACCGCTTCAAGCACATCAACGACGGTCTCGGCCACGACGCCGGCGACGTTCTCCTCGCCCAGCTCGCCGGCGCGCCTCCGGGACGCGATGCGGCCGAGCGACGTGGTGGCGCGCTTCGGTGGCGACGAGTTCACGGTGCTCTGCGACGGTCTGGACCCGACCGATGCGGCCGGGCAGGTCCGTGAGGTCGCGTCCCGGCTGCTGGAGATCATCGAGGCGCCGTTGAGCGTCGACGGCGAGGACCGCACGCTCTCCGCGAGCCTCGGGATCGCGATCGGCGCCCCGGGGAGCACGGCGGACGCGTTGCTGCGGGACGCCGACGCCGCGATGTACGAGGCGAAGCAGAACGGCAAGGCCCGCTTCGAGATCTTCGACGACGAGATGCGCTCCTCGATGTCGCGCCGGCTCGACCTCGAGACCCGTCTCGAGCGCGCGATCGAGCAGGACGAGTTCCGCCTCTTCATCCAGCCCATCGTCGAGCTCTCGACCGGCCGCTGCGTCGGCGGCGAGGCGCTGCTGCGGTGGCAGGACCCGGAGCTCGGGCTGGTCGAGCCCCGATGCGTTCATCGGGCTGGCCGAGGAGACCGGACTGATCATCCCCGTGGGGGAGTGGGCGCTCGCCGAGGCGTGTCGCACGGTGGCGCGCTGGGAGCAGGTCGGGCTGCTCGGCGCCGACTTCACGATGTCGGTCAACCTCTCGGCCCGACAGGTCGCGCAGGCCGACCTGGCCGAGAAGGTGCGCGCGGTCATCGAGCGCAGCCGCCCGACGGCGTCGCGGATGTGCCTGGAGATCACCGAGACGGTCCTGATGGAGGAGTCCTCCGTCGAGATCATGCGCGCACTCGCGCGATCTGGGACTGACACTCTCGATCGACGACTTCGGCACCGGCTACTCGTCGCTCGGCTACCTCAAGCGCTTCCCGGTGGACTCGGTGAAGGTCGACCGCTCCTTCGTGGACGGCCTCGGCACCGACGGCGAGGACTCGGCGATCGTGGCCGCGGTCGTCAGCCTCGGCCACGCCCTCGGGCTCACGGTCGTGGCCGAGGGCGTCGAGACGAGCGGGCAGCTGCGGGCCCTCATGGAGCTCGGGTGCGATCGCGCCCAGGGATACTGGTTCTCCGGCCCCCGGAGCGCCTCGGAGTTCGCGGGCCTGCTCAACCAGCAGCCGTGGATCGCGAGCCGCGGCGACTGGGCGGTCTGACGGTCACCGGTCCGTCGCCGCGCCGGGAGCGGACGCGCATCGCCGCTTCCGTATAGCTTCCTCCGCTCAGACTCACGTCACGGACACACGGGGGGATGACGGTGAAGTTCAACGCGGGTGACACCGCCTGGGTCCTGGCGGCCGCCGCCCTGGTCATGTTCATGACCCCGGGACTCGCGCTGTTCTACGGCGGCATGGTGCGTTCGAAGAACGTGCTCGGCATGCTGATGCAGAACTTCTTCTCGCTGGGGCTCGTGAGCATCCTGTGGGCGTTGGTCGGCTACTCCCTCGCGTTCGGTGGCACCGGCGGGTGGCTCGGCAACCTCGACTTCCTCGGGATGAAGGACGCCGCGCTGGTCGCGCCGCCGGGCCTCGGCGGATTGACCGTGCCGCCGCTGGTCTTCAGCGGCTACCAGATGATGTTCGCCGTGATCACGCCGGCATTGATCACCGGCGCGATCGCCGACCGCATGCGGTTCTCGGCGTGGGTCTGGTTCCTCGGCCTCTGGGTCCTGCTCGTCTACTCGCCGGTCGCCCACTGGGTGTTCGCGCCGAGCGGATGGTTGCTCCGGCGCGGCGCGCTCGACTTCGCCGGCGGGACCGTCGTGCACATCAACGCGGGGATCGCGGCGCTCGCCGTGGTACTCGTGCTCGGGAAGCGCCGCGGGTGGCCGAAGCACCCGATGCCGCCCCATTCGCTGCCACTCACGCTGATCGGCACGGGGATCCTGTGGTTCGGCTGGTTCGGGTTCAACGCCGGCTCCGCCCTGGGCGCCAACGGGCTCGCCGCGCAGGCCTTCATGAACACGCACCTGGCCGCGGCGGCGGCCATGATCGGGTGGCTCGTGGTCGAGAAGGCCCGGACGGGGCACGCGACCACGCTCGGCGCGGCGTCCGGCGCGGTCGCGGGACTCGTGGCGATCACACCGTGCGCCGGCTTCGTCGGCGGGCTCGCACCGCTGGCAATCGGGTTCGTCACCGGCGCGGCCTGCTTCCTCGCGGTCAGCATGAAGTTCCGGTTCGGCTACGACGACTCGCTCGACGTCATCGGCGTGCACCTCGTCGGCGGCATCTTCGGCTCGTTGCTCCTCGGGCTCTTCGCCGACGTGTCCGTGAACGCGGCCGGGCGCAACGGCGTGTTCCAGGGCGGTGGCTGGGGGCTGATGGGCGAGCAGCTGCTCGCCGTCGGCGCGACGCTCGTGTTCTCGTTCGTCGTCACCTACGCGATCTGCATGGTCCTGAAGACGGTGCTGCCCGGCGGGCTGCGGGTGCCGGAGGAGGACGAGGAGATCGGCCTCGACCTCACCCAGCACTCCGAGGTCGCCTACGCCCCCGACCGCGTCTGATCCCCGCAGCGAACGGAGAGACATGAAGCTCGTGACCGGCATCATCAAGCCCTTCCGGCTCGACGACGTGAAGGAGGCGTTGAAGGCCCACGGCGTCCAGGGCCTGACCGTCTCGGAGGTCCAGGGTTTCGGCCGCCAGCGCGGGCACACCGAGGTGTACCGGGGTGCGGAGTACGAGGTGGACTTCGTCCCCAAGGTCCGGGTGGAGGTCCTGGTGGACGACACCGAGGCCGCGGCGGTCGCGCAGACGATCGTCGACTCGGCCCGCACCGGGAAGATCGGCGACGGCAAGGTCTGGATCACCACCGTGGAGAGCGTGATCCGCGTGCGGACGGGTGAGGCGGGGCCGGACGCCTTGTGACCACCGCGCGCGGCTCGGGCCCGGTGCGCGCCGCACGCGATCGGCTCGTCGAGGACGGGACGCTG
The DNA here is from genome assembly GCA_963805415.1 of uncultured Acidimicrobiia bacterium. Taxonomy (GTDB): domain Bacteria; phylum Actinomycetota; class Acidimicrobiia; order IMCC26256; family JAENVU01; genus JAENVU01. The sequence continues at coordinate 174,515 of CAWDUD010000007.1, read as the reverse complement.
CGAGGCCGGGACTTCGGACGGGCGCTGAGCGCGGTGCTCGACGACGCGACGAGGACGGTGCTCGACCGCTTCGCGGGTGCCCCGATCGCGCTCGTCGCGCTCGGCTCGTACGCACGCCGGGAGCTGTGCCCCGGCTCCGACGTCGACGCGCTGCTCCTCCACGAGAGTGGCCGCGATGCGGGTGAGATCGCCGACGCGCTCTGGTACCCGCTGTGGGACGCCGGCTTCGTGCTCGGCCACGCGACTCGCACGGTCCGCGAGTCACGCGCGCTCGCGGCAACCGATCTCGACACGCTGACCGGACTGATGACCGCCCGGGTCGTCGGCGGTGCGCTCGCCGGTGCGGCCGAGGAGCTGATCGCCGACGCCCGTCGCGTGCCCCGCAAGCGCCGCGCCGCCGTGCTCGACGCCCTGGCCGACGCCGCGACCCTGCGACGCCTGCGGCCCGGCCTCGTCGCGGAGATGCTCGAGCCCAACCTGAAGGAGGGCGCCGGTGGCCTGCGGGACCTGCAGGCCCTCGGATGGGCGGGGTGGGTCATCGGTGATCGCGAGGGCCCCGGCGGCCTCGACGCGCTGGTCGCGGCGGGCGTGCTCCACCGCGACGACGCCACGATGCTCGCCGCCGCGAACGATGTGCTGCTCGACGCGAGGGTCGCGCTCCACCGTGCCACCTCGGGCCGCTCGGACGTGCTCGCACTCCAGGACCAGGACGCAGTGGCCGTGTCGCTCGGGTACGCGGACGCCGACGTGATGATCCGGGACCTCGCCGCGGCCGCGCGGAAGGTGGCGTGGGTGTCGGACGACGCGTGGTCGCGGCTGCGTGCCCCGGGGACCCGCCATGCCCGCCGCGCCGCCCGGACGCGGGAGCTCGCACCGGGCATCGTCGAGCGGGACCACCGGTTGCAGGTGACCGCGACCGACGTCGACGGCCCCCTGCTCGTCCGCGTGGCGCGGGTCGCGGCCGAGCACGCCCTCCCGGTGGACCGGAGCGCGCTCGCCCGGCTCCGCGTGGTGGAGGAGGTCCGCTGGGACGAGGCCACCCGCCGGGATTTCGTCGCGACCCTGCGCAGCGGTCGCGCCGTCGTCGAGGTCTTCGAGGCCCTCGACCACGAGAACCTGGTGCGGGTGCTGCTGCCGGAGTGGGAGCACGTGCGCTTCCGTCCCCAGCGCAACGCGTACCACCGGTTCACCGTCGATCGTCATCTGCTCGAGACGGTCGGCGAGGCCGCCGACCTGCTCGACCGCCCCGACGCGCCCGAGGCGCGCGGCGCGTCCGAGCTCGAACAGCCCGCGGTCCTGCTGCTCGGCGCGCTGCTGCACGACATCGGCAAGGGCCGGCCGGGGGACCATGTCGTCGTCGGTGCGCGCGTCGCCGAGGGCGTCGGCGCACGGCTCGGGCTGCCGGCCCCGGCGGTGGCGGATCTCGCCTGGCTCGTCCGTGAGCACCTCCTCATGGCCGACACGGCGACCCGTCGCGACCTGGCGGATCCCCTGACCATCGAGCGGTTCGTCGCGCACGGCGTCACGGCCGAGCGGCTGCGCCTGCTGACCCTCCTCACCGTGGCCGACTCCCGCGCGACGGGCCCGGCCGCCTGGGGCCCCGGCAAGGCCGCACTGGTACGGGAGCTCGCCGACCGTGCGGCCGCCGCGATCGCCGGACGACCGGTCGGGCCCGGGGTGGCCGACATCGGGATGCCGGACGCGTCGCTCGCGGGCCCGGGCGTCGTGGTGCGGTGGCAGCGCCTCGACGACGGTCGCTGGCGGGCGGGAGTGGGAGCGCCGGACCGGCCCGGGCTCCTCGCGGACGTCGCCGGCGCGCTGAGCCTGGAGGGGTTCGACATCGCGTCGGCGGAGGGCCACTCGATGTCCGGCGGGCCGCGCCGCGGAGATCTTCGTGGGCGTCGACACCTTCGACCGGCTCGCGACCGTCGACGGGCGGGCCCACGCGGCGCGCACGATCGAGGGCGTGCTGACGGGGTCGGTCTCGGTGCGCGAGGGCATCGAGGCCCGCCGGGTGGCCTACGCGGATCGGCGCCGCGTGCCGGCGTCGACCGACCTCCGGGTGACCATCGTCCAGGACGCGTCGGCGGAGGCGACCGTCGTCGAGGTCTTCGCCCCGGACCAGATCGGGCTGCTGGCGGTGGTCGCGGGGGTCTTCGCCGACCTCGGCCTGGACGTGACGCTGGCCAAGGTCTCCACCACCGGCGAGCTGGCGGTCGACGTCTTCTACGTCCGGGACCACGGTGCCAAGGTGACCGACGCCCTGCGGCTGGCCTCCCTCGAGCGGCGGCTGCTCGCGGCGCTGTCGCGCGGATAGGTTCCGCGCGATGGACGACGCGATCGCTGCCTCCGATGTGCTCCGCTGGGCCGAGACCCTCTCGGCGATCGCGCGGACGGGCCTGGGGTTCACCCAGAGCCTGTACGAGCAGGAGCGGTTCGAGGAGGTGCTCAAGGTCGCGGCCGACATCCGCGCCGCCGCGATCGACGAGGCCGAGGCCGAGGCGCTCTACGAGGAGTGGCTCGAGACCGTCGGTCAGGGCGTGGCCGGGTACGTGACCCCGAAGGTCGCCGTCGCGGCGATCGTGGCGAACGACCGTGGGGAGATCCTCCTGACCCAGCGTTCCGACAGCGGCATCTGGCTGTACCCGGTGGGCTGGGCGGACGTCGGGTACTCACCGGCCGAGATCGCGGTGAAGGAGGTCTACGAGGAGACGGGGATCGAGGCCGAGCCGGTGTCGCTCATCACCGTGCTCGACGGCCTGCGCCTCGGCTTCGCGCGCATCCCGATGTACTCGCTCGTGTTCCACTGCCGGATGCTCGGCGGGGAGCTGAAGGGTCATCCCTTGGAGACGCGTGCGGTCGGGTTCTTCGCGCGGGACTCCCTCCCGCAACCGTTGGCGGGATTCCATCGCTGGGGTGAGCTCGCGTTCCGGGCGATCGACGGCGAGGAGTTCCCCGCGGACTTCGATCCACCCCGGACGCCGCCGTGGCGCGAGGGATGATCGCGGCGGCGGTTCAGCCGACGAGCTGACGGCGGAGCAGCTCGACGATCGAAGCCGATCCCTCGGTGCGCTCCCACTCGTCACCCACCGCCTGGTGGTCGACGAGGCCACTGGCGTCGGGTGCGATCGGCACCAGCTCCTCGGCGCGTCGCACCACCGTCGCGGGTTCGAGCTCGTCGCCGTAGGCCGGGAAGCACTCGAGCCCTTCCCAGAGCTCGGTGAGCGCCACCGTGGTCGGGCCCAACGCGAGCGCGGCCGGGTCCGCACCGTTGCTCAACGCGGTGACCGTGAGCTCCCACAGGTCGTAGGGCGACACCCCGGCCGGCGCCCGGTAGCCCGGCGGGTGGATGCAGCCGCCACTCCACGACCGGCTCGCCGGTGAACCACGTCTGTGATCCGTTGACGTAGCTGTCGACGGGTGGTCCGAGGTGCTCGTCGAGCGCCAGGACCAGCTCCGGGGAGATCGACCAGAGCGCCGTCGCAGTCCGCACCCGGCGAACCTACCGCCCCGCGCCGGCCCGCTACCGTGCCCGCACGTGATTCGTCCTTCCCGGCCGCGCCGGTGCGCGGCCGTCCTGCTCGGGGCCCTCCTCGGTGTGCTCGTGGCGTGCAGCGGGAGCAACGCGCTCTCGATCGCCGAGTACCGGAGCCAGGTGCGGGCGATCTGCCGGGACACGACCCGGCGGACGGAGAAGCTGCATCCGATCGCCGCGAACGATGCCGCGGCGCTCGTGCGCTTCGGCCGTCGGACCGTCACGATCCAGCGGGACGCGCTGCACTCGATCCGCGCGCTGCGCCCGCCGGACAGCAGCCGGGCGCGCGTGGACCAGTGGCTCGCGCTCGTCGCCCGGACGATCGACGCGGCCGACACGTCACTGGGCGCCCAGGAGCGCGGCGACCTCGCGGCGGCGACCGACGCCAACACCCGCGGGGCGGCCACCGCGATCCGGTCTGACGCGGTCGCCCGCGAGCTCGGCCTGGCGGCCTGCGCCACCACCGCCGCCGGGTGAGATCGCGACCGAACCCGGTACCATCCGGCGCGTGACGGCCTACGACCGGCTCAGCTCGCTCGACGCCTCGTTCCTGCATCTCGAGTCCATCTCCACACCGATGCACGTCGGTTCCCTGGGGATCTTCGACGGCGCACCGTTCTTCGACGCGTCGGGCCGCTTCCGCCTCGCCGAGGTGCGCGCGCTCGTCGCATCCCGGCTCCACCTGATCCCCCGATTCCGGCGCCGGCTCATGACGGTGCCGATGGACCAGGGCCGCCCGATCTGGGTCGACGACCCGCACTTCGACCTCTCGTACCACGTCCGCCTGACCGCGCTGCCCGCCCCCGGGTCGTGGTCGCAGCTGCTGACGCTGACCGGCCGGATCGAGGCGCAGCTGCTCGACCGGTCGCGCCCGCTCTGGGAGCTGTGGTTCGTCGAGGGCCTCGCGGCGGGCCGGGTGGCACTCGTGCAGAAGACGCACCATGCGCTCGTCGACGGCGTGTCCGGCGTCGACGTCGCGACCGTGCTGTTCGACTTCTCGCCGGAGCCGACCGCGGCTCGACCCCGAGCCGTGGCAGCCGGTGCCGGGGCCCAGCTCGGCCAGGCTCCTGACCGATTCGCTGGTGGAGCGCTCGACGGAGCCGGCGGAGCTGGCCCGCACCGTCCGCGGCCTGACGCGGAGCCCGCAGCGGTTCGCCGCGAGAGCCGAGCAGGTGACGCGCGCGCTGCGCAGCCTGGTGGCGGGTGGACCGATCGCGCCGAAGACGTCGCTCAACCGCGAGGTCGGACGCGCCCGCCGCTTCCGCGGCGTGCGCGTGTCCCTCGACGACGTGAAGGCGGTGCGCCGGTCCGCCGGCGGCACCGTGAACGACGTCGTGCTCACCGGTATCGCCGAGGCGTTGCGGAGGCGACTGGTCGCGCGTGGCGAGACGCTCCCGGACCACCTCCGGGTCCTGTGCCCGGTCTCGGTCCGTGACGAGGAGGAGCACCTCGACCTCGGCAACCGGGTCTCGGCGATGTTCGTGGACCTCCCGCTCGGCGATCCGGACCCGCTCGCCCGGCTCCGGTCGGTGGCGGCCACGACGGCCGACCTCAAGGAACGGGAGCAGGCGGTCGGTGCCGCGTTCCTCCTCGACCTGACGCACTACGCGGCGCCGACCATGCTGGGCCTCGCGGCGCGCCTCGTGCACCGCCAGCCGTTCGTGAACCTCGTCGTCACCAACGTGCCGGGTCCGCAGGTTCCGCTGTACTGCATGGGCGCGCGGCTCGAAGAGGCGTACCCGATCGTCCCGCTGTCGCAGAACCTCAGCCTCGGCGTGGCGATCCTCTCGTACTGCGGAACGTTGCACATCGGGCTGTACGCGGACGCGGACTCGTGGCCCGATCTCGACGATCTCGTGGCGGACGTCGAGACGGCCTTCGCCGATCTGCGCCAAGCTGGCGTCCTTCACGACATCGACCAGGGGGCCGCCGGATGACCGAGCTGTGGAAGCGGGACGCGTGGGAGCTGGCCGACGGTGTCCGCGGCGGTGAGATCACGGCGGCCGCGCTCGTCGAGGAGTCGCTGGCGGGATCGCGTCGCGGCCCGCGAGGACCTCAACGCGGTGTGCTTCCTCGACGCCGACGGCGCCCGCGCCCGCGCCGGTGAGATCGACGCCGCGGTCGCGCGCGGCGAGGACCCGGGTCCGTTCGCGGGCGTCCCCGTGGGGGTCAAGGAGCTGGCACGGGCGAAGGGGTTCCCGGACACGCACGCGTCGGTCGTGTTCCGTGACGACGTCGCCCTCGAGGACTGTCCCGAGGTCGCAGGGCTGCGCGGCGCGGGTGCGGTGATCGCCGGCCTCACCACCGCGCCCGAGTTCGGCATCCCGAGCTACACCGCGACCCCGCTCCACGGCGTGACCCGCAACCCGTGGAACCTCGACCGGACCCCGGGGGGATCGTCCGGGGGCTCCGCCGCGGCGGTGGCCGCGGGCCTGTTCCCGGCGTGCACCGGCAGCGACGGCGGCGGGTCGATCCGCATCCCGTCGTCCTACTCGGGGCTGCCGGGGATGAAGCCGACGTTCGGCCGCATCGGTCACGGGGGGTCGTTCGACCCGTTCGACACCGGCCTCACGTCCGTGAGCGGGCCGATGGTGCGATCGGTGCGCGACGCCGCCCGCTATCTCGACGTCACGAGCGGACCGACCCTCGCCGACCCGACGTCGCTGCCGAAGCCGGATCCCTACGAGCCGATCGTCGCCGACGTCGACCGCGCGCGCGAGCTGCTCCGCGGTCGCAGCGTCGCCTGGACCTCCACCCTCGGGTACGCCGACACGGACCACGACGTCGAGGCCGTGACGCGGGCCGCGGCGGAGGTCCTCGTCGACGCCGCGGGGCTCGAGCTGGTCGACGTGCCGATCGAGTTCCCCAGGCCGGGACGCGCGTGGGGGATGCTCGGCGCCGCCAACATGGCCGCGTGGTACTACGACCGCTGCGTCGAGGCGCTCGACGACCTCGACATGCTCGGCCGGGTCTCGATCGAGGGGCTGCCGAACCTGCGGGCCCGGCACCTCGGCGCGTCGGTGCGGCGGCGCCAGGAGATCCTGGACGCGAGCGCGCGGGTCTTCGAGCAGGTCGACCTCCTGCTGCTGCCGACCACGCCCACGACGGCGTACCAGGCGGAAGGGACGCTGACCGGCGAGGTGAACGGTCGCGAGGTCGACCTGCTCTACCTGTCGGCGCCGTTCACCGCGCCGTTCAACATGACGGGCCAGCCCGGCATCTCGATCCCGGCGGGGACGGTGGGCGGGATGCCGTGCGGATTGCAGGTGGTCGCGCGCCGGCTCGACGACCACCTCTGCCTGGCCGCGGGCGCGATCCTCGAAGCCGTCCGTCCCTGGCCGAAGTTCGCGCCCGGCGTCTGAGCGATCGAGCGGTCGACCGGGATCGACCGGCCGCGGTGAGGGGTACGCTCCGGCGGTGACCGACGTGTCGAGTCGGCCGGGCGACCCACGGGCGTCCAGGCCCCCCAAGCAGGAGCAGGAGCACGCCTCCGAGGAGATCACCGAGGTCGCGCCGGGCGTGCTGCGCATGCAGCTGCCGATCTGGATGCCCGGACTCGGCCACGTCAACATGTACGGCTTGATGGACGATCGCGGGCTCGCCGTGATCGACCCCGGCCTGCCCGGTCCCTCGAGCTGGAAGGCGCTGAAGTCCCGCCTCGCGTCGGCGGGCTACCGGGTGAAGGACATCCACACCGTCCTCGTCACCCACTCGCACCCCGATCACTTCGGCGCCGCCGGACGCATCAAGAAGGAGGCGGGTGCCGACCTGATCGCGCACAAGGCCTTCACCACCTGGTCGCTCCAGCGGCGCGGCGCAACGCTCACCACCGCCGACGCCGAGCGCCTCGAGCAGGAGGCGATCGACGAGGCCGCGAGCTACTCCGGTCCGTCGCTCGACGAGCTCCCCGCGCTGCGTGACGACGACCACGCCGCGCTCGACGACATCACGACCGAGACCCAGCGTCTGTCGGTGCCGTGGGGCGGTACCACGCCCTGGGGTGGGAGCACGCACCCGCAGCCGCCGCTCACCCGCCGGTTCATGATCCGCGCGATGCGGCTCCTCTTCGCGCCGCCGGATCCGACGCGTCGCGTCCGGCACGGCTCGCCCATCCGCCTCGCCGGTCGGGACTGGCTCGCGATCCACACGCCCGGCCACACCCTGGACCACCTCTGCCTCTTCGATCCCGAGCACGGCGTGCTCCTCTCGGGTGACCACGTGCTGCCCACGATCACGCCCCACATCGCGGGATCCGGCCAGGGCGACGCGCTGAGCTCCTACCTCGCGACGCTCGACCTCGTCGCCGGCCTCGACGACGTGCGGCTCGGGCTCCCGGCCCACGGTCACCCCTTCGACGACGTCCCCGGTCGCGTGGCCGCGATCAAGGAGCACCACGTCGAGCGGATGGAGAAGCTGCGGACCGCGTCGCTCGCGCTCGGTCCGGCGAACGTCGTCGCCCTCTCGCACGAGCTGTTCCCGGAGAAGCACTGGGGCGTCATGGCCGAGAGCGAGACCTTCGCCCACCTCGAGCACCTCCGGCAGTCGGGCGAGGCCGAGCGCTGGGACGAGGACGGTACGTTCGTCTATCGCGTCGAGGGCCGCGCCGGCCTGACCGTCCCGGCGCATCCGGTGGGCCCCGGCGCTACGGTGCGAAGCATGACCGACGACCTCACGACGGAGGCGACGGGCCTCCTCCAGGACCTCATCCGCAACGCCTGCGTCAACGACGGCACCGCCGCGTCGGGTCAGGAGGTCCGCAGCGCCGACCTCCTCACCGACTACCTCGGCGGCCGCGGCTTCGACCTCGAGACGTACGAGCCCCGGCCCGGACGCACGAGCGTGCTCGGCCGCATCGAGGGATCCGATCCCGACGCGCCGACGCTCATGCTGATGGGTCACACCGACGTCGTCCCGGTGAACCCGGAGGGATGGAGCCGTGACCCGTTCGGCGGTGAGCTCGACGACGGCATGATCTGGGGTCGCGGCGCCGTCGACATGCTGAACCTGACGTCCACGATGGCGGTCGCGTTCCGGCACCTCGCCCGGTCGGGCTTCACGCCCCGCGGCACGCTGCTCTTCCTCGGCGTCGCCGACGAGGAGGCGCTCGGCACATGGGGTGCGAAGTACCTCGTCGAGCACGAGCTCGACCACGTGCGCGCCGACTACGTGATCACCGAGTCGGGCGGATTCCAGGTCCCCACCAAGGAGGGCCCGCGCCTGCCGATCATGGTCGAGGAGAAGGGCACCTTCTGGTCCAACATCACGGTGCACGGCACGCCGAGCCACGCGTCGCAGGCGTACAAGACCGACAACGCGCTGGTGACCGCGGCGAAGATCGTGCAGCGGATCGCCGAGTACCGACCCGAGGCGCGCATCGGTGAGACGTGGAAGGCGTACGTGCAGGGCCTCGGTCTGCCCGAGGAGCTCGCCGACCCGGACCGGGTCGAGACGATCATCCCCGAGCTGCCACTCGCGTTCGGCCGGCTGGCGCACTCCTGCACCCACACGACGATGGCGCCGACCGTCGCGCACGGCGGGACGAAGACGAACATCATCCCGGACAAGGTCGAGCTCCAGGTCGACGTGCGGACGATGCCCGGTCAGTCCGGCGACGCCGCCCGTGACCTCCTCCTGGACGCGATCGGCGACCTCGCGGATCGCGTGGAGATCACGTCGAACGACGACCCCGCGACGGCGTCCGCGATCGACACGCCGTTGTGGGACTCGCTCACCCGCGTCACGGGTCGGCTGTGCGAGGGTTCGGCGCTGGTCCCGACGATCATGACCGGCGGCACCGACAACCGGTTCTTCCGCCGGGCCGGCTCGGTGGGCTACGGCTTCGGCCTGTTCAGCCGCCGGATCCGCTTCGAGGACTACGCCAAGATGTTCCACGGCCACGACGAGCGGGTGGACCAGGACAGCCTCGACCTCTCGACCCGGCTCTGGCTCGCGGTCGCCGAGGACCTCCTCGGCTGACCCCGGCGTCAGTCGCCCTGGTCGCGCAGGTACTCCTCGAACGCCTCGGCGATCGCGTCGCCGTCGGCGACGTCGAGGTCCAGCTCCGCGTCCTCGTCGTCCTGCTCCTCGAGGTTCGTCACGTACGCGCGCAGGTCGTCGTCGGACGCCACCGCGGCGTCGACCCGTGCGCGCCACGCCTCGGCGGCCACGCCGAGCTCACGGACGTCGACGTCCATCCCGACGCAATGTCCGAAGCCCCGCAGCAGCGCCAGGATCCCGGGCGGGTTCGGCGCGGCGGCGACGTAGTGGGGCACCGGGACCCAGAGCGACGCCGAGGTGAAGCCCTCCCGCCGGCAGGTGTCGTGCAGGACGCCGACGATGCCGGTCGGCCCCTCGTAGCGCGAGCGGGTCACGCCCATGCGGCGCATGGCCTCGCCGTCGGTCGCGCTCCCGGTGATCATGGGCGACCGGGTGTGGGGCGCGTCCGCGAGCAGCGCGCCCAGGGTCACGACGGTCTCCGCGCCGACGGTCCGGGCCGCGTCCATCACCGAACGGCAGAAGCCCTTCCAGTCGTAGTTCGGCTCCGGTCCCGAGACGAGCACGAGATCCGGGTCGCCGTCGGGCGTCGCCGCGGCACGCAGCGAGTACTGCGGCCAGCGGAGCTCGCGGATCGCGCCGTCGACGAGCGTCACCTGCGGGCGCTGAGCCTGGAAGTCGACGTGCACCTGCTCGTCGATCGACGCGAACTGCATCGCGCCGTAGCGCGCCGCGAGCCAGTCGACCGCGTCGCTCGCGACGTCGGCCGCATCGTTCCAGCCGGTGAAGGCCGCGAGCACGACGGGCGAGTGCAGGACGGGCTCGTGGTCCCAGTGCAGGCTCATGCGCCGATGGTACGGCGCGCGGGCCTCACCCGTTCACGCGGAGGTTCTTCGGGCTCGCCGGGTAGCCACCCCCGGTGACGATGGTGTCCGCCCACGGGTCCAGCAGGGCGAGCAGCTCGTCGAGGTCGTCGCCGATGCGCTCGATGACGGCCCGCACGGATCGGTCCGTCGTGCGTTCGATCTGCTCGCGGAGCGTTCGTCCCGCGTCGGTCAGTGCAGTGCCGGCGACGAGCCCGCGGTCGGTCAGCCGTCCGTACGCCGCGTCGACGTCCTCCTCGCTCCAGCCGCGGGTGAACACGTACGACCGGGGTGGGATCCCCCACGCCAGCTCCGTGAGCACGGTGATCTCGGTGGAGTCGACGTGCGGGATCCACGCCGCGATGTGCCCGTCGCCGCGGTGCTCGCGCACGAGATCGGCCGCGTGCCACAGCGCGCCGAAGGGCGTGGTCGGGAACTCGAGCTGGGAGAGCCCGGCGTAGAGGACGCGTCCGGACGCGTCGACGCCGTCCGTGCCGCGGCGGAGGATCGCGGTCGCACGGTCGATCCGCGCCGGGTCGGCGACGTCGCCGAGGAGTCGTTCGAGCTGTGCGGTCGCGCCGCGCTCACGCGCGGCGAGGAGCTCCTCCGGTCCTGACCGCTCCCAGCCCGCGGTGACCGCGTCCCGCACCGCCGCCGGCTTGAACGCGGCGAAGGCGGCGGCGATGACGCTCCACGGCGCGCGTCCGAGGCACGCGCCGCGTGAGCAGAAGTAGGACTGGAAGTAGTCGAGGCCGAGCGCCCGGTATCCCTCCTGGGCCTCCGGCGCGAAGTAGACCCCGGCTGCGATCGGCTCGACGACGTTGCGCAGGTTTCGGGCGGCGGTGTGGAGATCGTTCACGGCGCCCGCGTCATTCATCCGCGGAGCGCCGCGATCTCGGATCCGTCGGCCTGCTCGAGCGCGCTGTCGATCAGACCGGAGACCATCGCGCCCATCGCCTCGAACCCCTCCCCGAGGGTCTTGCCCATCTGGTAGCGGGCGTTGATCCCCTCCACGATGATGGCGAGCTTGTAGGCCGCGAAGATCTGGTACCAGTCGAGCGCGTCGACGGCGCGGCCGCTCACCCGCGCGTACCGATCCACGATCTCGTCGCGCGAGAGGAAGCCGGCCTGGGTGTCGATCGCCGCTCCGGTCGCGATCACCTGCGCGTCGGCACGACCCCAGTACAGGAGGAACAGCCCGAGGTCTGCGAGCGGATCGCCGAGCGTGGACATCTCCCAGTCGAGCACCGCGACGATCGTGCCGGGATCGGTCGGGCTCATCATCGTGTTGTCGAGCCGGTAGTCGCCGTGCACGATCGTCGGTGGTCCCGACTCGGGGAGCGCCGCGTTCAGGCGCCGGGCGAGCTCGTCGACCGACGGCAGGTCGCGGGTCTTGGACCGCTCCCACTGCTGCCCCCAGCGCCGGACCTGCCGTTCGAGGTAGCCATCGGGCCGCCCGAAGTCGCCGAGACCGGCCGCCTCGTAGTCCACGTCGTGGATCGCGACGAGCACGTCGACGAGGGCCTCGGACGCGCGGCGGGCGTCGGTCTCGGAGAGGGCCGCGAGCGAGTCGCCATCGCGGTAGATGACACCGTCGACGAGCTCCATGACATAGAACGGCGCGTCGTTCACGGCGTCGTCCTCGCAGAGTGCGAGGGTGCGGGGTACGGGGACCGCCGTGCCGGCGAGAGCGGACATCACGCGGTACTCGCGGGCCATGTCGTGCGCGGTCGGCAGCACGTGGCCGAGCGGCGGGCGGCGCAGCACCCAGGTGGTGGTGCCGTCGGAGACCGCGTAGGTGAGGTTCGACCGGCCGCCCGCGATGAGCTCGGCGGTCAGCGGTGCGTCGGCGGCACCGTCGACGTTCGCCGCGAAGAACGGACGGAGGCGTCCGAGATCGACGCCGTCGGGAGTGGTACCCATCGAATCCTCTCGTCGGGGGAGCGACGAGAGGGTATCGGGAACGCGCTCAGGCGACCTTCGGCGTGCGTGGGGCGACCGGCGTGCCGTCGCCCTTCGGGTAGCGGGCGACGCGACCGACGGGCATGTCGACCCGGAAGCCGGCGGCGGCGCGCTCCTCCTCGGACTCGCCACCCCAGAAGCCGTACTCGCGGTGCTCGCGTGCCCAGTCACGGCACGCGATCAGCGCATCGCACTCGCTGCACACGCCGCGGGCCTTGCCCTCGCGGACCGCACGGGCCTCCGGCCGCTCGCCCGCAGGGGCGAAGAACAGCTCGGTCCGGCCGGCGCAGGCCGCCTCGTCGGTCCAGGAGAGCGGACCGGTGAAGATCAGGGTGGAAAGGCTCTCTGCAGCCATGGTTCCTCTTGTCGTGCGGCCCTGCCGGGCGCGGTGTCGGGGGAGTGGAGAAAGCTGGTCGGGGAGCCGGTGGGGGGATTCCGGCTCCCCGACCTCGTTCGCCCACCATGCAACACCCTGGACGCGGGATCTGTCCAACAGGTAGTATCGATGGGATCGATCGCCAGTAGCGATATTATCACGGCGGGCCCGGGGGACTGGCCGGAGAGGATCCAGCATGGAGCTGCGGCACCTGGAGACCTTGGTCACGATCGACGAGGAGGGCACGTTCACCGCGGCCGCGTCGACGCTGCGCACGGTGCAGTCGAACGTCTCCGAGCAGGTCCGCCAGCTCGAGGACGAGCTCGGCGTCACCCTGTTCGCCCGAGGCCGCGGCGGAGCGACGCCGACCGAGTCCGGCCGGATCGTGCTCGAGCGGGCCCGGCGCGTCCGCCGGGAGCTCGAGCTCCTGCACGAGGAGCTCGCCGCGCTCCGCGGCCTCCAGGTCGGCAACGCGACGTTCGGGGTCGTCGGCACGACCGGTCGCTGGCTGGTCCCCCAGCTCGTCGCGCACCTGCGGGACGAGGCGCCCGGCATCCGGCTGCTCGTCCACGAGGGCGCATCGGAGCGCCTGCTCGCCGAGGTGCTCGACCAGGAGATCGCCCTCGCGCTCGTGACCGCGCCGGTGCGCGATCCGCGGATCGTGTTCGAGCTCCTCGCGGACGAGCCGATGGTCGGACTCGCGCCGATCGACGCCGACATCCCGGAGGGGCCGCTGAAGGTCTCAGACCTCGCGCGGATGCGGCTCGTGCTCCCGCCCGAGGTCAACCCGCTCCGCGCCGAGATCGAGCTGGCGGCGTCCAGGCTCGGCGTGCAGCTCGAGGTACCCGTCGAGGTCGAGGGCATCCGGCTGATCGCGGACCTCGTGGCCGCCGGGGCGGGCATCGCGGTGCTCCCCGAGACCGCGGTGCCGCCCAGCCTGGACGGCATCCGCACCTTCGACATCGTGGACCTCCCGGCCCGCCAGCTCGGGCTCGCGACCCTGAAGAACGCGCCGCTGTCCCTCGCCGACCGCGCGGTCCACGACGCCGTGCTCGGGATCGTCGGCTGGACCCGGCGCACCTGATCCCGCCGCACCTGATCCCGGCGCGGGCATCAGGGCTCGGTGGCGATCACCACCGGGACGCCACTGAGCGAGACGGTGCGGGCGGACCGGCCGGTGCCGTCGAGGCGGAGCACCCCCGCCGCGGCCGCGGTCTGCACGCGGATGCGGCCGCCGCCGGGCCAGACCAGCTCGTACGCGTCCCCGGCATCGTGCTCGACCACACCGTCGAGCAGATCGGCGAAGAACGCGGCGGTCGCCGCGGGCTCGGGGCTGCCGAGCACTACCCGCGTGATCGTCGCCGGGTCCGGACCGGGCAGCGGGGGATCCGGCCACCAGCGCGGCGTGGCGCGCGGATCGCCGGCCGCGACGTCGGCCAGGAGATCGGCCATCGTCCAGTGGTCCTGGCTCTGCGCGAGCTGGACGACGGTGCCGTGCGCGTCCCGCGGTTGCAGGAAGGCCTCCCTCCACTCCGGGTTCTCGAGGCTCACGCCGACCGGCTCGATGCCGCGCGCCGCGCAGCGCTCGACCATCGCCGGGAGGTCGTCGACCTTGAACGTCAGGTGGTGCGGCCCCGCGCCGTGCCGTGCGACGAAGCGGGCGAGGAAGTCGTTCACCTCGGGCTGCCAGACGACGAGCGACTCGATGGTGGTCCCGACCGTCGGACCACCGACGCGCGTCTGGACCCATCGGAACCCGTAGCCGTCGCCGCCGAGGATCACGCTGTCCGCCGAGATCGCCGACCAGCGTCGTGAGGGTCGCGTCGATGTCGGTCGTGGCGATCGCGAGGTGGTCGAGGTCCACCGGGCGAGACTCCCGCGGCGTTCGACGGCCCGGCAAGTCCTACGAGACGCTGGGCACCGGCGCGCGGTCGCCGGCACCCGGCCCGGAATCGTCGGCGCGGGGGCGGCCGGCCCGGGTCACGATCCGGGCCGTGACGTAACCGATGCCGAAGATGATGAACCCGCCGATCGCGTCGAGGAAGTAGTGGTTCGCCGTCACGACGATCACTCCGACGGTCAACGCCGGGTAGCAGCCGGCCAGGACCTTGGCCCAGAGCGACTTCACGCGTGGGACCAGCGCGCACGCGCACCACAGCGCCCAACAGCAGTGCACGCTCGGCATGGCCGCGTACTGGTTCGAGATCTTCTTCATGGCGCCGGAGTTGAAGCTCCAGAACGTCGGGTACCGGTCGAGGGTGTCGATGAAGCCGTAGTGCTGGGGCAGCAGGCGCGGCGGCATCAGCGGCCAGAAGCGGAAGCCCACGAGGGCGATGACGGTCGCGATGGCGAGCGTGTTGCGCCAGCGGGGGTAGTCGTCGGGCCACTTGGTGAACAGGAAGACGGCGACGCCGATGGTGACGACGAAGTGGAGCGAGCCGTAGAAGTAGTTCGCGGTCACGATCAGTGGCTCGATGTGCGCGGCCCAGTGGTTGATCGCACGCTCGTGGTAGATCCCGAGATCGCGCTGCCAGCCGATGAGCTGGGTGGCGTGCTGGAACGCGCGCTCGGGATGCTCGGCGTCGGCGTTGCGGATCGCGGAGTACAGGACGTAGTACGTGAGCACCGCGACGATCTCGAACCACCAGTAGATCCGCCGCCCACCCGTCAGCGTGCGGCCGCCCCGCAGGCGTCGGTACCACGGGCCGTCGGAACCGGCGGGCGCGACGGTCTCGGTCGGAGTCGGCGTCACGGCGTGCGTTCGGCGGTGGCGTCGGAGGTCGCGCTGCGGTGCCCGGCGGCGAACGCGGGGGCCCCGAGCAGGCTCACGATGAGCATGGCGGCGTACCAGGCGAGTCCGAGCCCCACCGCCTGACCCTTCGGGATCCCGAGCGGGTGCAGCAGCAGCACGAGCATCCCCTCGCGGATGCCGAGACCCGAGACCGAGATCGGCACCACCTGGGCCATCGCGACCGCCGGGACGAACGCGACGACCGCGGCGAAGGGCACGCCGGAGTCGAAGGCGAGCACGAGGAACCCCACGGTCGCCAGGACCGAGACCTGGTAGAGCATCGCGGTCGCGAGGACACCGACCGCGCGGCGACGGTCACGGCGGAGGTGTCCGAGGCCGACGTGGACGGCGCCCATGAAGCGCATCCAATTCTCGCGGTCCTGGAAGCGGCCCGCCGCCCTCGGATGCCCGGCCAGGAAGAGGATCGTGCCGAGCGCGGCGAGCGCGATGCCCGAGACGAGCAGCGCGACCCATCCCGTCGACGTGTCGAGCAGACCCGGGTCGATGGCGAACCCGAGCAGGCACAGCGCCGGCAGGGCGAGGAAGCCGGAGAGTCGCTCGAGGGCGACCGCTGCGAACGCGGTCTCGGTGGACCCGATGTTCCTGGCGCTCCGGGTCACGCGCAGGACGTCGCCACCGATGGTCGAGGGAAGCACGTTCCCCACGAACTGCCCGGCGAAGTAGTGGGTCGAGAGGTTCCGGAGCGGCACGTGGATCCCGAACGCATCGATGACCCGCTGCCAGCGCCAGGCCGACAGCACGATGCCGACGCCGGCGGACGCCAGCGCCAGGGCGACCCAGACCAGCGTGGATCCGGACCGGTTCTCGGGGACGACCGCCTCGAGGTCGATCTTGCTGATCAGGAAGGCCAGCAGCGCGGCGCTGACCACGAGACGGATCGCCAGACCCAGGCGGCCGCGCGCCGCGGGCCTGTGCTCGTCGACGGTTTCGGCGTCGGGCATGGCCGCGTAGCCTATGGGCTTCCATGTCGGCTGCCGGGCCGGGAGCCGAACGAGGACGGGAGCGCGCGTGCGGATCGTGACGGACGACGGGGTGGGGCTCGAGGTCGTGGATCGGGGCGCCGGCCCCGCGCTCGTGCTCGTGCACGGGTTCGGTGGGGCGAAGGAGGACTTCTCCGATCACGTCGAGGCCCTGGCGCGCGACCACCGGGTGATCACGCTCGACCTGCGCGGCCACGGCGAGAGCGACGGGCCCACCGACGAAGCGAGCTACTCCCTCGACCGCTTCGCCGCCGACGTCGCGAACGTCGCCGACGCGCTCGACCTGCCCACGGTCCGGCTGCTCGGCCACTCGATGGGCGGGATGATCGTGCGGCGCTTCGTCCTCGCCAGCCCGGACCGGGTCGAGGCGCTCGTGCTCATGGACACCTCCCCCGGACCCGTACCGGGGATGGATGCCGAGCTGATCGATCTCGGCGTGCAGATCGCGAGGGAGCAGGGGATGGACGAGCTGAAGCGGGTCATGGACGCCTTCTCGCCGCTCGGGACCGCCGCCTACGAGCGCACCCTGGTCGAGCGGCCCGGCTACCGGGAGTTCAACGACCGCAAGTGGGAGACGCTCAGCCCCGCGATGTACACGAAGATGCTCGTCGAGATCCGCGACCAACCCGACGAGCTCGACGCGCTGCGCGCCGTGACCTGCCCGACGCTCGTGATCGTCGGGGTCCAGGACTCGCCCTTCGCGGCCGTGTCGGAGGCGATGGCCGAGGCGATCGCCGACGCCCGCTGCGAGGTGATCCCCGATGCCGGTCACTCCCCGCAGTTCGAGAACCCGCCGGCGTGGCTCGCGAGCCTGCAGGGGTTCCTGACCGAGGTCGAGGCCCGGGCGCCCGCCGCGTAGCCGGTCCGGGGGCGGTCAGACCGCGCCGGCGGCGCGCGCGATGAAGCGCGCCTCTTCGACCGCGACCCGGGTGATGCGCCCGGCGGCCACGAGGCCGGCCCGGCACTTCACCGAGACCCGGAACGTCAGGCGCCGGCCCTCGATCGTCTCGAGCACCGCCTCGGCGGTGACCGCCTCACCCACGGGGACGGGGGCGAGGTGGTCCAGCTGGACGCGGTAGCCCACCGTCGTGTGACCCGCCGGGACATGACCCTCGACGGCGGCGACGGCCGCCTGCTCCGCGAGCAGGACGACCGAGGGCGTCGAGATGACGGGTACGGAACCGGTCCCCTGGGTGGACGCGGTGTCCGCGTCGGTGACGGTCCGGGATGCGGAGCCTGACAGTCCGGCGTCGAGTGGCACGGACGTACCATACGCAACCCCCGACGAATCGCGGCAAGCCTGGAGGCACTCGCATGCGTGAAGCTGGTCACCCGAGGCCGATCCCGTGTTGATCGAGCCCGCCGTGGTCGAGACCACGTTGCACCGGGCCCTGGCCGAGGGCGGTGACTTCGCCGACGTCTTCGTGGAGGACCGCTCGTCCACGTCCGCGACCTACGACGACGGGAAGGTCGAGGAGATGCGCTCGTCGCGCAGCCGCGGTGCGGGCATCCGGGTCGTGCGGGGTGAGACCACCGGGTTCGCGCACACCACCGACCTGACCGAGGCGGGGTTGGGTGCGGCCGCGGCCGCAGCATCCGCCGCGGCGCGGGCGGGCGGGCCCGGGACCCGCGTCGCGGCACTCCGGGACCGAGGCGTCCCGCCGCCGCACGCCGTGGCGACGTTGCCCGAGACGGTCAGCAAGCAACGCAAGGTCGAGATGCTCGTCCGTGCCGACGACGCGGCTCGCTCGGCGAGCGATGCGATCACGCAGGTGACCGCGAGCTATGCCGACGGCCGCCGCCGCTTCCTCGTCGCCAACTCCGACGGAGTGCTCGCGAGCGACGACCAGGTCCGCACGCGCATGGCGGTCACGTGCGTCGCCTCGGCCGACACCGGGCTGCAGACCGGGTCCGAGGCGCCGGGCCGGACGATCGGGTTCGAGTTCTTCGACGAGCACCCGCCCGAGGAGATCGCGCGTATCGCCGCCGCCCGGGCCGTCACGAAGCTCGACGCGCGCCCGGCGCCGAGCGGCCGCCTGCCGGTGGTGCTCCGCAAGGGCGCCGGTGGCGTGCTCTTCCACGAGGCGTGTGGTCACGGGCTGGAGGCGGATCTCGTGGGCCGGGACGCGTCGGTGTTCCGGGGCCGCGTCGGCGAGCGTGTCGCGGGCCCGGGCGTCACGCTCGTCGACGACGGCCGGTTGGCGCGGGACTGGGGTGCGTGCGCGGTCGACGACGAAGGTGCCCCCGCGCAACGCAACGTGCTCATCGCCGACGGTGTGCTCACCGACTACATGTGGGACGCCGTCCGCGCACGGCGCGCCGGGAGGGCCAGCAGCGGGAACGGCCGGCGGGAGACCTACCAGCACCTCCCGATGGTGCGGATGACGAACACGTACATCACGCCCGGCACCGAGGACCCCGACGAGATCATCCGCCAGACCCCCTACGGGCTCTACTGCGTCGCGCTCGGCGGGGGGCAGGTGAACACCGCGACCGGCGACTTCGTCTTCGGCATCACCGAGGCGTACATGATCGAGGACGGGCGGATCACCGAGCCGGTGCGCGCGGCGCAGCTCATCGGCAATGGTCCCGACGCTCTGCGCGCGGTCGACGCGGTCGGCAACGACTTCGACACCTGGACCGGCATGTGCGGCAAGGACGGCCAGAGCGTTCCCGTGTCGTCGGGGCAGCCGACGCTGCGCGTCGCCGAGTTGACCGTCGGCGGGACCGCCGCATGAGCGGACGCAGCGGGGCCCGACCGGCCCGGCCCGCAGGGCCCAGCGGGGCAATGTCGTGAGCGACGAGCTGGCGGTGCTGGCGCGGTCGGTCGCGGAGGCGGCGGCCGCCGGTGAGCAGGTCGAGGCGTACGTCGTGCGCTCGCGCGAGACCGAGATCAAGGTGTTCGGCGGCGAGGTGGAGTCGCTCGCGGTCGCGGAGGCGGCGGGCATCGGCGTGCGGGTGATCGTCGACGGCCGGCAGGGCATCGCCTCGGCCGGTTCGCTCGACCCCGACGTCGTGGCGGCCACGCTGGTCGACGCGCGGGACAACGCGAGCTACGGCGCGCCCGACGATGCGTACGGGCTGGCGACTCCCGAGGACGTCGGGGATGCGATCCCGGCCGCGCTGGACCTCTGGCGCGACGACGTGCTCGGCACCGCGACCGAGGACAAGGTCAGGCTGGCCGTCGCGGTCGACCGGGCCGTCCTCGCAGCGGACTCCCGGGTCCGTGGCGTCGAGTCGACCGACTACGGCGACGCGGCGCTGGAGATGGCGATGGTCGCCTCCACCGGCGTCACCGCATCGATCACGCGCACGTCGGCGTCGGTGTCGAGCGTGGCGATGGCGGGCGAGCGCGACGAGACCCAGACCGGGTTCGGCTTCGACGTGGGCCGCGGCTTCGCCGACCTCGACGTGGGCCGCGTCGTCGCGATGGCGGCGGAGCGCTCGACACGCCTCCTCGGTGCGACCCAGCCCGCGACCCGGCGGATCCCGGTGGTGCTGGATCCGATGGTGACGGCATCGGTGCTCTCGCTCATCGGCAGCGCGCTCAGTGGGGAAGCGGTGCTCAAGGGCCGGTCCATGTTCGCCGGGCGCGTCGGCGAGGCGATCGCCGCCGCCGGCGTGACGATCGCGGACGATCCGACCGACGGGGCGGCCTTCGGCGCCAGCCCCGTCGACGGCGAGGGTATCCCGACCCGGGCGACCACGCTCGTGCGCGACGGACAGCTGCTCGGGTTCCTGCACAACCTGTACACGGCCCGGCGCAGCGGCGCGACCACCACCGGATCCGCGGTGCGCGGCTACGGCTCGACGCCCGGCGTCGGGGCGCGGGCCCTGCACCTGCGGCCCGGCACCCGCAGCGTGGAGGAGGTGCTCGCGGCCGTGCCCGAGGCGCTCTACGTGCAATCGGTGTCCGGTCTGCACTCGGGCACCAACCCGGTGAGCGGCGACTTCTCGGTGGGCGCCGAGGGCCTCATGGTCCGGGACGGCGCGTTGGCGGAGCCGGTGCGGGAGATCACGATCTCCTCGACGCTGCCGCGGATCCTGCTCGACATCGCCGAGATCGGCGCCGACCAGACATGGCTGCCCGGTGGGACGGCCGGTCTGACCCTGCTCGTCTCCGAGATGACGATGGCCGGCGCCTGACGCACCGGCGGCTCACCCGTTGCGACGGGCGAGGATCTCGTCGAGCTCGGCGACGGCTGCGAACGGGTCCTCGCCGACGAGCACGGCCTCCATGCCGACGGCGCGTGCGGCGTTCACGTTGTCGGTGTTGTCGTCGAGGAACACGCACGCGTCGGCGGGGGTCCCGAGCCGCTCGCACGTGAGCAGGTAGATCTCGGGGTTGGGCTTGCGGAGCTTGACCGCGGAGGAATCGACGACGATCTCGAAGAGCTCGTCGACGGGGATGGTGGCCCGCCAGTTGTCGCCCCACTCGGCGACGTTGTTGGTCAGCAGCGCGACCTTCGTGCCGCCGGACTTGAGCGAGCGGGCGCGGTGCACGATCGGCCAGTGGACCCCGATGGGCATCTCGGCCATGAACTGCAGGTACGCGCCCATGTCGATCTCGGTGCCGAGCACCTCGGGGGCACGCGCCTGCACGCCGGCGAACCAGTCGTCGAGCGTGAGCTCGCCGACCTCGAGGCGGTGCCAGTCGTGGCTGACCGTCTCGGCGGGCACCTCGCGCTCGATCCGGTGAGCCGCGCCCTCGACCCCGACGTAGGCCTTGTCGCCGAAGAGCAGCTCGAGGACCGAGCCCGCGGGGTAACCCATGCGGGCCTCGAAGTCGCCGATGCCGCGGAAGAGCGGGGTGGAGAACACCCCGCCGTAGTCGAAGATGACCGCCTCGATCACGGGCCGAACCTAGCGGAGCCGGCCGCTCACCCGTTCCCGGCCGCGGCCTCGGGCGGGGCCAGCGCGAGGCTGATGGTGCCGGCGGCGGCGGAGAAGGCGAGGCGGCCGGCCTGGCGCGGCGTGACCACGACGGTGACCGCGACGGTGTCGGCCGCGTCGGTCGTCTCGGCCGTGACCACCGGTACCGCCGGTGCGATCAGGATCGTCGGATCCTCGCCGTCGCCGAGCGTCTGGGGATCGAACGTCGCGAGCACGTCGACGAGATCGCCGGGCTGGGGGCGCACGCCGTGCTCGACGACGAGCCGGACCGCGCGCCGACCGGCGGGGATCGCGTCGCCGAGCGAACCCCTCCGGGACGCGGTGAGGTGACGAGCGGTGATGGTCGCGTCGCGCAGCAGCGGGACGCGCACGACCCGGCCGATCACGTCGGCGGGGGCGGTGGCCGCATCGGGAGCCGGGTCGTCGCCGCGCAGCCGGCGGACCGTGACGTCGGCGGCGCGCAGCCGCGTGCCCACGGGCAGGTCGCGGTGGGCGACGAGCACCGCGTGGAGCCGGCCGTAGGTCTGGTCCTGGCGGCGCAGGGAGGAGAGCGTGGAGGCGACCAGCAGCGTGGTCACGATGGCGACGACGACGGCAGCGGCCCAGAGCGCGACTGCACGTGGAGAGCGGCGGAGCATGGGGAACCCCCGGAGGTGATCGGGCTGAATCCGGGGGAGTGGGGGCGGCGGGCGCCACGCAGGACCGGCGGGCCGTCGCCCGCCGTCCTCAGGCCGACTTCTTGGTGGAGCTCTTCTTCTCCGAGCCGCTCTTCGCGCCGCTCTTCGAGTCGCTCTTCGAGCCCGAGGTGGACCCCGAGTCGGACTTCGTGGCCGTGGCGGAGTCCGTGGACTTGGTCGACGAGTCGCCCGAGGAGGCCGGGGACGAGGATTCGGCCTTCTCGGCGGTGCGGCGCGAGGACGACGGGTTGTCGGTCCGGTAGAAGCCCGAGCCCTTGAGGACGATCCCGACCGCGCCGAGCACCTTCGTCAGCTTGCCACCACACCCGGCGTGACGCTTCAGCGGCTCTTCGCTGAAGGACTGATACACCTCGAGGTGCTGATCGCACTTCGAGCAGACGTACTCATAGGTCGGCATTGCCGGATTCCTCGTGGGTCCAGGGGGTGACCGAAGGGAGCATCCATGCTACCCGACGTACTCGTCGCCTTGAATGGGGGGGTGCAGGCGCGCACCGGCCCGACCGGAGACCCGCGATCGTGAGCGGCACCGCGCTCGTGGCGCTGCTCGCGGTTCCCGCCTACCTCCTGGGGACGTTCCCGACCGCGCTCCTCGTCGCCCGCGCCGGCGGTCACGACGTGCTGGCCGAGGGTTCGGGCAACCCGGGGGCCTCGAACGTCGCCCGCCTGATGGGCTGGAAGGCCGGGCTCCTCGTGATGGCGGGCGACCTGGCCAAGGGGGCGGTCGCGGCCGGGGTCGGCCTCGGCGTCGCCGGGCGGGGCGCCGCGTACGTCCTGGGGATCCTCGCGGTGCTCGGCCACACCTACCCGGCCACCCGGCGGTTCAAGGGGGGCAAGGGCGTGGCGACGGCGGGCGGGATGCTGGCGGTCCTGCACCCGCTGCTCGTGCTGGTCCTCGCCGTGCTCTGGTTCCTGGTCGCCCGGGTGCTGCGACTCGCGTCGGTGGGCTCGATGCTCGTGGCGGTGCTCTTCCCGGTGGGGGTCGCCCTGAGTGGCCGGGCCGGATGGGAGATCGCGCTCACTGCGGCTCTCGGCGCCCTGGTGCTCCTTCGCCACCTGCCCAATCTGCGCCGGCTCCTGGCGGGACGGGAGCTCAAGACGCCGGGGCGTGACGCCCCCGATTCCGGGGTCAACTGATCCGATCGGCGTGCCGACAACCGGGAGTCCGCTTGGTACCGTCGACGCAGTGTGAGGTCTCCTCGATGAATCCCCGTGTGCGCAAGGCCGTCATCCCGGCGGCGGGCCTCGGTACCCGGTTCCTCCCGGCCACCAAGAGCCAGCCGAAGGAGATGCTCCCGGTCGTCGACAAGCCCTCGATCCAGTACGTGGTGGAGGAGGCGGTCCGCGCCGGGCTCACCGACATCCTCATCATCACCGGCCGGGGCAAGCGCGCGATCGAGGACCACTTCGACCGCAACTTCGAGCTCGAGTTCTACCTGGAGCAGCAGGGCAAGACCGACCTCCTCAAGGAGGTGCAGGAGTCCTCCGAGCTCGGCAACATCCACTACATCCGCCAGAAGGACCCCCGCGGCCTCGGTCACGCGGTGTCGGTCACGCGCGAGCACGTGGGTGACGAGCCCTTCGCCGTGCTCCTCGGCGACGACATCATGGTCGACGACTCCGCGCTCCTCCGTTCGATGCTCGACGTCCACGGCCGCTACGGCCGGTCGGTGCTCGCGTTGAAGGACGTCACGCGCGAGGAGATCTCCGCGTACGGGTGCGTCGAGCCCGAGGAGGTCGACGACGACCTCGTGCGCGTGCACTCGATCATCGAGAAGCCCAGGGCCGAGGACGCGCCGTCGACGCTCGCCGTGATCGGCCGCTACGTCTTCACCCCGGAGATCTTCGACGCGCTCGATCGCATCGAGCCCGGCGCCGGCGGCGAGCTCCAGCTGACCGACGCGATCGGCCTGCTCAACCAGGACCAGACGGTCTACGGGAAGGTCTTCACCGAGGGCCGGTTCGACATCGGCCAGAAGGTGGACTTCCTGCGGGCCAACATCGAGCTGGCACTCGACCGGGACGATCTCGGACCCGAGACCCAGGCCTTCCTGCTCGACAGCCTGCGCCGGCGCGGCATCATCTGATCTCGGGCCCGCCGCCGGCGGCTCGGGAGGGACGATGACGATGGAATCGCTCGAGACGGTCCAGGCCCGGATCCGCTCCACCGTGCCGGAGCCACGTCCGACCGTCGTCCCACTGGCCGCCGCGCTCGGGCTCGTGCTCGCGGCCGACGTGGTGGCCGGCGAACCGGTGCCGCCCTTCGCCAACACCGCGATGGACGGCTACGCGGTCCGTGCCGCCGACACGGCCGGAGCGCCGGTGCGGCTCCGGGTGGTCGGCGACCTCCCCGCCGGTCACGCGCCGACGACTGCCGTCGGTCCCGGTGAGGCGATCCGGATCATGACCGGCGCGCCGATCCCGCCGGGCGCGGACGCGATCGTGATGGTGGAACGCACCGCACGCGACGGCGACGACGGGGTGCGCATCGAGGTCGCGGCCACCGCCGGCGACCACATCCGACCGGCCGGCGGCGACGTGCACGACGGCGACGAGGTGTTCACCGTGGGCGCGGTGTTGACGCCCGCACACCTCGGCGTGCTCGCGTCGCTCGGGATGACCGACGTGCCGGTGCACCGCCGGCTGCGGGTGGGGGTGCTCTCGACCGGCGACGAGCTGCGCGAGGGTGCGGTCGCGCTCGAGCCGGGCCAGATCCGGGACTCGAACCGGCCCGATGCTGCTCGCGCTCGTCGCCGAGACCGGTGCGGAGCCCGTGAACCTCGGCATCGGTCGGGACGACGAGGCCGCGGTCACCACCGCCTTCCGCGACGCGGCGGCGCGGTGCGACGCGATCATCACCAGCGGCGGCGTCTCCGTCGGCGACTACGACGTCGTGAAGGCGGTGCTCGACCGGCTCGGGGTGCTCGAGTGGTGGCAGGTCGCCATCCGCCCCGCCAAGCCGCTCGCGTTCGGCACGATCGACGGGACACCGATCTTCGGGCTGCCGGGGAACCCCGTGAGCTCGCACGTGAGCTTCGAGCTCTTCGCCCGCCCGGCGCTGCTGCAGATGATGGGCCGTCGCGAGATCGAGCGACCCGTCGTCACCGCGGTCGCCGGCGCGCCGATGCCGCGCCGGGCCGACGGGCGGACCTCGTTCGACCGCGTGCGCGTGACCTACGAGGACGGCCGGTACGTCGCGGTGCGCAGTGGCGACCAGTCGAGCAACGTGCTGAGCGGCATGGCCGCGGCCAACGCCCTCGCGATCCTGCCCGACGGCCCGGGCGTCGAGGCCGGTGCGGAGCTGCGCGTGATGCTGCTGAGCTGAGCGCGGGCGCGGAAGTGCCCGGGGGCGAGCCCCCGGGCACCTGGCCTCCCGCACGATCTTCGGTGACGCCGGGTCAGGGCGCCTCGTGCTCGCGCTTGTTGGTGAGCGCGAGCCCGTAGCCGACGATGCCGCAGAGCAACACGCCGACGGTCGCCAGCACGAGGGCGGTGCCGGAACCAGAAGTGTCGGGCAGCGCGGCCGACGACGTCGTTGTCGTCGACCGAGCAGCTGCGAGCGCGACTGGAGCCGCGGCGGAAGCGGCCTCGTCACTCGCCGGCAGCAGCGGCGGTGTGGAAGCCGCGCTGCCCGAGCCGGTGGTGGTCGTCGTCGAAGCGGCCTCCGTCCGAGGCGCCGTCGATTCGAGCACAACCGGAACCGTGTAGGTGAGGTGGGCGGTCACGGGGGTCCCCCGATCCACCGTGACCGCCACCCCACGAAGGTGACCGTCGGCGCCGACGAGGGCGGTGCCCCCGTCGGCCGCGGTCAGGAATGCGGCCTGCGGTCCCGACGCGGTGACGGCGCATGCGCTGCCGTCGGCGACGTCGGCGAGGATCGACGTCGCACCGTCGGCGGGGACCGAGATGTCGTGCCGGGCGGCGACGGCCGCGCCGCCGATGTCGACACCGTCGGCGGCCGGAGCCGCCGGAGATTCACAGGTGAGCTCGATCGTCGTCGAGAAGGCCGCGCCGTGGCCCGAGACCGAGACGACGAGGGCGGCGGAGTCCGCACCCGCAGCCGGCGCGGTGGCGAGCAGCCCGAGGCCGGCCAGGAAGACCAGGGCGGTGAGCCGCGTGCGCCGGGTGGTGGAAGGCAGTCGCATCGATACCTCGGGTACGTCGTCCAATGCGAGACCCGGCCCCTGAATGGAGGGGCCGGTTTCGCACTGGCTCCCCGCAGGCTGATGCGACCAAACGTGCGCCTGCGGATCAACGCCTCCCCGAGGAGTGACCTGATCTCTCTTGTCAGCGTCCCGCCGCTCGCCTCCCGTGCAGCGCGTGGAACAACTGCAATGCAACCACTCTGTGCGCGAAATGTGAATGGTCCGCACGACCCAGAGTGGTCACCACAACTGGGGATTCCCCGGCGGCGGGGCCACCGGGCGCGCATATGGTGGCGAGGTGGCCGCACCGACCCCCCTCGTCGACCCCTTCGCCCGCCGGGTCCGGGACCTGCGCCTCTCGGTCACCGACCGCTGCAACTTCCGGTGCACCTACTGCATGCCCGAAGCCGGCCTCCGCTGGCTCGACCGCTCGGACCTGCTCACCTACGAGGAGCTGGCCCGGATCGCACGGGTGTGCGTGGAGCGCTGGGACTTCGACGGCATCCGCATCACCGGCGGCGAGCCCACCATCCGGGCCGAGCTGCCCCGCCTGTTCGAGCTGCTCGCCCCGCTCGGCGTGGACCTCGCGATGACCACCAACGGCGTCAAGCTTCCCCAGCTCGCGACGGCCCTCCGGGCCGCGGGACTGCGACGGGTCAACGTCTCGCTCGACAGCCTGCGCCGGGAGACCTTCCTGGCACTCACCCGGCGCGACGAGCTGGACCGCACGCTGGCAGGGATCGACGCCGCGCTCGAGGTCGGGCTCGACCCGGTGAAGGTGAACTGCGTGGTCATCAAGGGCGTCAACGACGACGAGATCGTCGACCTCGCCGCCTACGGGCGCGAGCGGGGCGTCGGGATCCGCTTCATCGAGTTCATGCCGCTGGACGCCCCGGGGAACTGGGCCATGGACCAGGTCGTGCCGGCCGGTGAGATCCTCGAGCGCATCGACGCCGTCTTCCCGCTGGAGGAGACCCACGCCGAGCCCGCGCACGTCGAGCCCGCCGCCCGGTTCCGCTACCGCGACGGCATCGGCGACGTCGGCGTGATCGCCAGCGTCACCGAACCGTTCTGCGAGAGCTGTGACCGCGTCAGGGTCACGGCCGAGGGCAAGTTCCGCACCTGCCTGTTCGCCCTGGACGAGACCGACCTCCGGAAGGTCATGCGCGACGGCGGGACCGACGACGACCTCGCCGCGGTGCTCGCCGGCGCGGTCGGTCGGAAGTGGGCCGGGCACCGGATCGGCGCCGTCGACTTCGTCCGCCCGGACCGATCCATGAGCCAGATCGGCGGCTGACCCGGCCCGTAGACTTCGGCGATGGCCTCCGAGTTCACGCACCTCGACCCCCTGGGTCGCGCCCGTATGGTCGACGTGACGGCCAAGGATGCGAGCCATCGCCGCGCCGTTGCCCGCTGCCGGGTGCACATGGAGCCCGCGACGGCGTCCCAGATCGCGTCGGGAGCGATCACCAAGGGTGACGTGCTCGCGGTGGCCCGGGTCGCGGGCATCCAGGCCGCGAAGCAGACCTCGAACATGTTGCCCCTGTGCCATCCGTTGCTGGTGGGGTCGGTGTACGTGAATTTCCGGATCGAGGAGCGTCACGTCGAGGTCGAGGCCCAGGTCGAGACCGTGGACCGCACCGGCGTCGAGATGGAGGCGCTGCACGCCTGTGCCGTCGCGTCGCTCACGATCTACGACATGTGCAAGTCCATCGACCGGGGCATGACCATCGGCGAGCTCGCGCTCTGGGAGAAGACCGGTGGTCGCTCCGGGGTCTGGCGCCGGCCCGGTCGCGACGGCGACGACTTCGCGCTCGTAGGTCGTTCGACCCACGCGCGGTCACCTCGGCTCGCATGCTCCGCGGACCCCCGTCTAGGGTCGCGGCACCTCAGCGGGACCGGCGGCATCCACCGTCTCGAGCATCCTGCTTGTTAGCGTCCGCGACACGGAAAGCGACCGGGAGCCTTGGCGATTTCCATCATCCTGATCCTCGCGGTGCTGTGGGCGGCGTTCTTCGCGTGGCCCCTCGTCCAGCGCCGATTCTCCGGGACGCGACGCGACTCGATCGGTGACTTCTCGAAGCGGCTGACCTCGATCGGGCGGGTCGGTGGTCATGCTCCGGCGCACGCGCAACGGCGGATGTCGCACCGCCACCGCGACCGGTCCCCTTCGTCGCCACGCCGTCCGCGCGTCCGGCCGGGCTGCCCATGTCGGCCGCCGCCCAGAAGCGTCGCCGGGACGCGCTGGCCGTGCTCGGCGTAGCGGTGCTGTGCACGCTGCTCCTCGCGGTGGTCACCGGGAGCATGCTCCTGTGGGCGCTCCAGATCGTGACCGACCTCGGGTTCGTCGCCTACGTCGCCGTGCTGGTCCACCTGCGCCGCAAGGCTCAGGAGCGGCGGGCGAGCGTGCACTTCCTGACCCCCGCGGTCTCGCGGCCGTCCTCACCGATGGTGCTCCGCCGGACCGCGTCCTCCTGACGCCGCCCGCGGTGGACCGCGCGGCGGAGATCGGTGCGCTGGGCGAGCAGGCCCGCGCCGCGCTCGGACGCCAAGCACACGGCCCGCGAGATCACGCTCACCGCGTGCCGCCGGACCATCCAGTCCTGCGCCGCGGCGATCCGCGCGGTGCAGCGTGAGGAGTACGAGCCGGCCGAGCGGCTCATCGCCGACGCCGCGGGACACCTCGCGCGTGCCGACGCGGCGGTGACCGACCAGCCCGACGTGCGCCACGGCGGGTACCTCCACGACGCGAAGAAGGAGTTCGCCGAAGCGCATCTCACGCCTCGCGTTCGTACGCGGCGACCCGCTCCCGGAGCCGGCGACGATCGGGGTGGACCTCGCGCCCTACCTGAACGGCATGGCCGAGGCCGCGAGCGAGCTCCGCCGGCACACGCTCGACTGCCTCCGGGCCGACCGGCTCGCACGCGCGGAGGACCTGCTCTCGCTCATGGACGAGGTCTACGGGTTGCTCGTGACCGTCGACTATCCCGACGCGGTGACGGGCGGACTGCGTCGCTCCACCGACGCGCTGCGCACGGTGATCGTGGAACGGACGAGGGGTGACCTCACCCATGCGCTCGTCGCGCAACGACTGCGCGCCGCGATCGACTCGCAGTCCGCCCCACCCGCGCGCGACTGATCGCGATCTCGGTTCCCGGCTCCGCGGACTTCGCCTACAATCCGGACCTTCCGGACAGCTGGGGAGGCACCGGTGATCAAGCGTCTCGCGCTCGTCGTCCTGCTCGCGATCGTCGGCGCGGGCTGTCACTGGCTCGCACCGGGGCACGGCCTCGGCCCGAACCTCGCCGTCCACGTGGGACCGCCGGGTGCCGCCGGCATGCGGCCGGTCGACATCACCGCGGCGGATCTGCCCGCGGGAACCCCGGCGACCACGACGGTGTGGAAGGACCATCCGGGCGGGCACGCGCTGGCCACCGGCACCACCTTGCCGTTGCACTTCGAGCTCGACGTGAGCGCGATCGGTCCCGGTCTGCACTCGCTCTACGTGCAGTCGCGGATCAGCCGCCACGAGCGGCGGAACGGGTTCACGCTCCTCGACGACCGCATGCGGGTCAACCAGCTGCAGGCGCTCGGGACGCACAACAGCTACCACGAGTACCCGGTCCCGCCGGTCGACGTGGTCGAGGCGCTGCAGTACTTCGAGGACCCGCTCGACGTGCAGCTCGAGAGCCAGGGCGTCCGCCAGTTCGAGCTGGACGTGAACACCGCGAACGACGGCTCGGGTCGCATCGACGTGTTCCACGTCCCGACCATCGACGAGGGCACCACGTGCCGAGCGCTGGTCGACTGTCTGACCACGATCAAGACGTGGTCGCTCGCACACCCGAAGCACGCGGTGATCGGGATCCAGCTCGAGCTCGAGGCGAACGAGTTCAACCTGCCCGTGCCCTACGGCGCGTGGGGGGCGGCCGACTACGACCGGCTCGACGCGCAGATCCGTTCGGTGTTCGGCGAGAGGCAGCTGCTGACGCCCGACGACCTGCGCGGCTCGCACGCGACCCTGCCCGAGGCGATCGCCCAGGACGGCTGGCCGACGATCGACTCCACGCGCGGCCAGGTGATGTTCGTGATGGACAACGGCGGGCAGTACCGCTCGGACTACCGGGCCGGCCACCCCGGCCTCTCCGGGCGCGTGATCTTCACGAACGCGAACCCGGGCGACGACGACGCCGCGTTCGTCAAGCGCAACGACCCGAAGGGCTCCTTCGCCGACATCCAGTCGCTGATCGCCCAGGGCTACGTGGTGCGGACCCGCGCCGACGCGGACACCGTCGAGGCCCGGACCAACGACACCTCGTCGCGTGACGCCGCGTTCGCGAGCGGATCCACCTGGGTGAGCAGCGACTTCGTCGTGCCCGGACGGGCCTTCGGAACGCCGTACTTCGTGCAGATCCCCGGGGGTACGCCGAGCCGGTGCAACCCGATCAACACCCCCACCTGGTGCACGTCGGGGATGATCGAGTCGCTGCCCTAGGACCGCGAGGGGATCCGGGATTCCGAGCGGCCTTTGCTACCCTCGGACTTCCTTCGGGGGTGTAGCTCAGTCCGGTAGAGCGCTACGTTCGCATCGTAGAAGTCAGGGGTTCAAGTCCCCTCACCTCCACTTCCCTGAGGTCGTGGCGAGGTCCCGGCCGGTCGGTCGTGACGGCAGCGGCTTGCATGATCATCTCCCCGCGATCGCGGTGCAGACTCCGTTGGACGAGCGTGGCCACCTGGAGGACGCGGGAACTTGCCCCGGTGGCGTGCGAGCTCGTGCCGGCGCACGTTTCGAGAGGACAGGAGACGTCATGAAGATCCCACGCACCGATCCCCGGGCGAGGCATATCGCCACGCGACCGGCGCATCGACCGCGCCGACGTCGCCGAGTTCGTCGCCGACAAGCACCGCTGGGTCCTCGCCACGACCCGTCTCGACGGTCGCCCGCAGATGAGCCTCGTCACCGGGGGCATGACCGCTGACGGGCTTCTGGCGGTCTCGACGTACCCGCAGCGCGCGAAGGCGAAGAACGTGCGACGCGATCCCTCGGTGTCGGTGCTGGTCATGGGGGAGAGGTTCGACTCCGCCTGGTGCCAGATCGACGGCACCGCGCGCGTCGTCGACATGCCGGGTGCCGCCGACGACCTGGTCGGGTACTACCGGGCCGTCTCCGGTGAGCACCCGGACTGGGACGAGTACCGCCGGGCCATGGCCGACCAGGGCAAGAGCGTCATCCTCGTCGAGCCGACCCGATGGGGCCCGGTCAGCACCGGCGGGTTCCCCGACTCCCTCTTCGAGGATTGCGAGGAGCACTGAGACCTCGTCGCCTCGACGGTCGCCACGATCAGGGGTGTCGACCGCAGGGATCTCCTCAGACGCGTCGGATCGGTCGGTCGACGGCGTCCCGGGACCCGTCGACCACGCGGACCTCGACGCTCGGCGGGAGTCCTTCGACGACGATGGTGGGATCGCGTCGGGTGGTCGTGACGGTCACGGCTTCGCCGTCGACTCGCGCCGCGCCTCGCCAGTCGGACGTGGCGGTCGGGTCACCGGCGCGCAGGGTGAGCAGTTCGGTGGGGCGGGCGCCGACATGGGTCACGACCGGGCCGAGCGGGACGAGCGACTCCGCCCGCTGGTAGAGCGGGAAGTGGTCGATCGGGCTGTGGGTGGTGATCCAGGTGGGGCCGTGGTGGTGCTCGCCGGTGAACCAGTGGACCCAGTCGCCTCGGGGCAGGTAGACGCGCCGGCTTCCGTCAGGGGTGGCGACCGGGGCGACGAGGAGGTCGTCGCCGAGGAGCCATTGGTCGGAGAGGTGCCAGGTGGTGGGGTCGTCGGGGTGGTCGACGACGAGGGGCCGGGCCAGAGGAACGCCCGAAGCCGCGACGAGGTGCGCCTGGCCGAGCAGGTACGGCAGGAGCCGGTACCGCAGGTGGAGCAGGTCGCGGGCCAGGTCGGTGGTGGCGCCGCGGTCGTAGAGCTCGCGGTTGCCGAACCCGTGGATGCGGCTGTGGGAGAGGAACAGTCCGGCCTGGAGCCAGCGGATGAGCAGGTCGTCGTCGGGTTCGCCGAAGAAGCCGCCGATGTCCATGCTCCAGAACGGGAACCCGCACATGCCCAGGGAGAGGCCGCCGCCGACTTCGGCGACGAGGTTGTCCCACCTCGCCGAGGAGTCGCCGCCCCAATGGAGTGGATACCGCTGGGAGCCGGCGAAGGCCGATCGAGCCCAGATGATCCACTCGCCGGTACGGGCGTGGGTCGCCTCGGCGACGGCGCGGTTGTAGAGCAGCGGGTAGCGGTTGTGCATCCGGTGGCCGGGCGTGCCGTCGTGGTAGACGCCGTCGACGGGTGCTTGCTCACCGAAGTCGACCTTGATCGCCCGCACACCGAGGTCGAACAGCGTGCCGAGCCGCTGCTGGTACACCTCGACGGCGTCGGGGTTGGTGAAGTCGATGCACCCGACCCGTCCGCCCTCCCAGTCCGGCGTGTAGCACAGCCCCACGTCGTAGAGGCTGCCGTCTTCGCGGCGCACGAACCCGTCGACCGCCGCCAGCTCGTCGAACAGCGCCGAGCCCTCGGGGATGTAGGGCAGCTGCCACAACGACACCTTCACGCCCATCGCCGCCATGGTGTCGAGGTACGCGGCGGGGTCGGGGAACCGGTCGGGGTCGAACTCGAGGTCGCAGAACCAGTCGCGGCGGAACCAGTGGGTGTCGAGGTGCAGCACGTCGAACGGCAGGTCCTCGGCCCGCATCCGCTCGGCGACCTCGAGGGTCTCGGCGGCGGAGGAGTAGGAGATCTTCGACTGCCAGAACCCGAACGACCAGTCCGGTGGCACGTTCGGTCGACCGGTCAGGTCGGTGTAGGCGTGCAGCACCTGGCGGACGTCGCCGACGAAGACGAAGGCGTCGAACCAGTCGTCGTCCACGGCCACCTGGAGCTGGGGCGCACACCGGCTGCCGATCCAGGCGGTGAGCCGGGCGTCGTGATTGGCGAACACTCCCCACCCCGCGGTGGTGACCCAGAACGGCACGTTCTTGTAGGCCCGCGGAGTGACCGTGCCCATCGCTTCTTGCATGTCGACGTCGATCGTCTGGCCGACCTTGTCGAGTCGGCCGAACCGCTCGCCGAATCCGTAGACGCACTCGTCGTCGCGGATCGAGAACACCTCGGTGGCCAGCCGGTGACGCGGCACGGGGGTGCGGCAGATGCCGGTGGGGAACGCATCCCACGCACTCAGCAGGTTCGACTCGCCGCCTCCCACGGTGCCGACCTGGTGGCCGTCCGCGCGTCGAACCCGCAAGGTCGGGCCGCCGACCGCGGGCACCTCCACCTCGACGGAGGCCTCGCTGGTGGTGATGGACACCCCGGCGCCGGTCCTCTCGCAACGCGCCGCCTCGGTGACGCGCACGTCGGTCGCCAGCATCGGTGTATCGCCCGCCGGCACGTCGGCGCCGAGCGCGAACCGGTAGCGGAACGTGCGAGGCCCGACGGCCTCGACGCGCACGGTGAGCGACCCGGCCTCGATTCGCTCCCCCGCCAGGGCGACGCCGTGAGGGAGTCGGGTGGCGCTGGTGTCCGACGCACCGGAGGCGTGGAGGACCACGAACCCTTCCCCGACCTCGCGGATCGTGGTCCTGGACAGCCGGAACCGGTCCACCTCGAGGCGTTCGAGGTGCCGGGTCGGCGGCCGATCGGGATCGGGATCCATGCGCGTGCTCCGGTCGGCTGAGCTCGTCAGGTTGGCACTCGCGTGTGCTGTCCTGGGGCCGATCGCCTTCGTGGCACGGCGGCTGGGGTCGACCGAGCCCGCGCCCGCGAGGCGGAGCGGTGCCCAGACCGGCCGAACCGCGTCAGCGTGCAGCGGGGGTCCCGACGAGTCCGGGGATGGGTGCGCCCGCCGGGGGGAGCGGTGTGTCGTCGCCGAGGAGTCGCACGATCGTGGGTGGAAGATCGAGCACCGAGTGCAGGGGAAGGTCACCGGCGGTGAGCCCCGGGCCGCTCACCCAGGCGAATCCACGATCCGAGTGGGCGCCCGTGCGATTGAGCGGCACCGGTCCGACGATCCCGAGATCCGGGTGCTCGAACGCGTCGATCGGCCGGCTCCATTCGAAGAGCAGATCGCCGTACCGCTCGCCGTTCGGATCGAGCGGATCGGCACCGCCCAGCCGCTGCACGCTCTCGACGATGGGTTCACCAGTTCGCACGTCCCGACACGCACGGATCAGTGATTCGACCGCCTCGCACTCGGCCTCGAACTCGGCGAGCGGGACGATCCCCGCCGAGCTCGCGCCCTTCCAGATTGATGCGCACGTACGCGCCGCCGAACGTCGGCAACGCGAACGCACGCATCGCGGCGCGATCCTCGCGGTAGTTGCCGATGAAGAGGAACTCGTCGGCGGAGTCGGGAACGGCATCCAGTGTCTCGGGGTCCGCGGTGCACTCCGGTGGGACGGGCACGCCGAGCACTCCGATCTCCATCCCCTTGCGGAGCTTCAGGAGGCGACGCCCGAGCGGCGAGAGTCCGCGCCGCGAGGTACCCGGGCACGCGGTGGGTCCACGGCTCGGGAGGCGGCTCGACCATTCGTTCGTTCAGATCGATGCGCCACGGACGCCCCCGCCGGGGAACGAGCGGCGGGCAGCCGGCGCGTCGCCATGCTTCGGCATCGACGTCGCGCAGCTTCCCGGTCCCGAAACGGTGCCGGTGCAGCAACTCCGGAAGGAGCACGAGCGACGGGACGTCTCCAGGGCTGGGGCGCATGCCGTCGAGGGAGAACACGACGATCACCGCACCCTCGGGAGCCGCGGCAACGATCGTTCCGACGGCGTCGTCGATCGCAGTGAAGACCCGCACGAGACGCGCCCGGGCATCGGGATCGAAATCGGCGAGCGGGTGGCCGGGCTCGACGCCGTGCCACATGATCTCGGATGCCATGTGCGCTTCCGACATCGCCATCAGGAACAGGTCCCAGTCCGGGAAGCGGTGCATCATCTCGACGGCGATGTCGGCCCGACGTCGAGCGCCGACGACACACGCCCCGGTGAAGCGATCGAGACGCTTCGGGTCGTGCCAGCCGCAGTCGTAGGTTTCGAACCCCGGGTGAACGCCGAAGCGGGCGTCGAACTCTCGGAGCAGACCCGGTGGTTGCGATGCGCGTGGGTACAGGGCCGCATCGGCACCCCACGCCGTGACGTGCACGCCCGGGCCCATCACCGTCGTCCCGGGCACGTCGAGGGTGATCGTCTTGGCGTTCGCCGGCTCCCAGAAGGGCAGGTTGCCCTCGATCCGGTGCCGAGCCCCGGTCTGAAAGCCCTCGTAGGTCGAGCGGTCGAACGAGAACCGCAGCCATTCACCCTCGAGCGTGTGCGTCCGCACCAGCGACGAACTGCGGCCAGATCGACACCGTGGCGGTGGCTCGGCGCACCGTCCAACTGCACACGCGCGCTCCGTTCCCGGAGGGCGTGCAGGTTCGGGAGCGAACCCGCGTCCACGAGTTCCTCGATGAGCCCGACGGTGCCGGCGTCGATGCCGAGCCCGATCACTTGCGCCATCTTTCGCACCCTCCCCGCCGCCGTCGGAACCGCAAAATCGGGCTCAGACGCCCGATAGTGCTCAAGTTGGCAGTGTATTGCCTGTCGTCCGGGGCCGGTGCGCGGTCGAGGGCGTCACGCTGGACCAGCATCCGCAGCAGGGCGACCCCATGGTCCTCGAGCCGATTCGCGCCGAGCCGTCCCGCGACGAAGACGCCGGCGCGGGTGACTCCCCGAAGGGCGTAGCCGATCGGTCGAGCGCCGGCGGCTCTCCGAGTCCACGACACGAGCCCCTGGACCGGACGGGCGCCCGCGTCGCGGTCGCCGAGTTCGGGATAGTGCGCCCGCATCCGCGCGATCTCCACTGCTTGCTCGGACGCGGTGGTCAGGAACTGACGAAGCGAACGTTCGAACTGATGCTCCGCGGTCAGGGACCGATCGAAGACTCCGGTGAGTCCGGCCCGGGCACAGCGGAGTCCGAACTCCTGGTCCTCGCGCCGCAGATACGGCGCGTCGGCGGCGACGAGCGGGACCTTCTCGACCGAAGCGCGCGACATCGAGATGTTCCCGGCCCAGAGATCGTTCAGGATGCGATCCGGCTCCTCTTCGAGCTGTCGGCACGCGAAGAGATAGTCGTTGGCGTAGACGCGTGCCGTGGCGGCCGTCAGATAGGCCTCGCCCACCGGCATGTACCCGATCACGACCAGATCGTCCCGCTCGCGGTGGCGACGTGCGTGGGCAGATGCCAGCCCGGGTGACGGGAACACGTCGTCGTCGAGGAACAGGAGGATCGGCGCGGTCGATTGCTCCACGCCACGTTGCCGAGCCCACGCAGGACCCCGACCGTCTCCGGGAATGATCCGGACCCGCGGGTTGTCCGCGAACTCGGACAGCTCGGCGTGAACGACATCCGGCCGACCATCGGCGACGACCACGACTTCTTCGACGCCGACGTCATCGAGCACCGACGCGACAGCACGCGGCCAAGGTCGGTCGTCCGACGGTCGGGATGATCACCACGACCTGGTTCGCTGTGTGGTTCTGCGTCACCTCGTGGCACGAGCCGACGCTAGGCGCACTGCGAAGGCATCGGCGGTTGGCGCCCCCGGTCGTCGTCGCGGAGTGTTGCCATCGGCCGGGCCGCGAGCACCCCCCGCCGGTCGCGCTGACTTCGGAGGTCGCGGTCCGTAGGATGCCCGAGAGAAGGGGAGTATCCCGTTCCCGCGCAGCCGCGTTGGGAGTGCGTTTCCGCCGTCAGCACGGCCCGACCGATCGGGCCCGGTGGGATCGGCCCGTCCGGGCGGAGAGACCTTCGGCGACGACCACGTTCGCTGGAGGTTTCCCGTGCCCGTTCCCCTTCCCACCTACTCCGACCTCGCCCGCCTGCGTGACGCCACCGGCTACCCGATGGTCTCGGTCCTGCTCCCCACCGCGCCGGCCGCGCAGCTGTCCACGGCCGACGTGACGCGGCTCGACCGGCTCGTCCGCGAGGCCGACCGCCGGGTGGCGACCGAGCTCGGGGACCGGGAGGCGCTGCCCGTCATCGAGCCGCTGCGCGCTCTCGCGCACGACGCGCGCCGTCAGCCGACCGGCCACGCGCTCGCGCTCTTCTCGGGCGCGGGCGACCGGGCGGCGTTCCGGCTGCCGGTCACGGTGGAGGAGGCGGTCGTCGTCGACCCGACCTTCGCCACGCGCGAGATCGCGCGGGCGCTCGCGCTCCACCCCCCGTACCGGGTCCTCGCGCTCGGCGGGGGTGTTGCGCGTCTGTTCGTCGGCGCCGGCGGTGAATTCGCACCCGTCGGCGCCGACTTCCTCGGGCTACCCCCCGACGTCGAGCGCGACGCGGACCGGCGGGGTCATCTGCACCAGCCCGAGCGTTCGCACCGGCGCGCGGAGCGATGGGACCGGTTCCTGCGCGACGTCGACACGGCTTTGGGGCGGCCGGCCGGCTCGCCGGATCTGCCCTTGTTCGTGGCGGCGGCCGAGCCGCTGCTCTCCCGCTTTCGCCAGCTCGCCGCGCACCCCGTCGCCGGCGTGGTGCGCGGCAACCACGTGCGGACGCCCCCAGGGCGGCTCGCCGCCGCCGTCCGCCCCCGGATCGAAGCGCACTTGGACGAGCTCCGGCGGCGCGACCTCGCGCGGCTCGTGTCGGCGGCTGACCGTGGTCGGGCGCGCTGCGAGGTCGACGACGTGTGGCGGGCCGCGCGCGACGGGACCGTACAGCTCCTGCTCGTCGAGGAGAGGTTTCGCTACCCCGCGAGGCTGAGCGTCGACGGCCGGGACCTCGAGCCGGCCGGCGACGTCCGCGCCCCCGACGTGCTCGACGACGCGGTCGACGAGATCATCGAGATGGTCGCGCGCCGGGGAGGTCGGGTCCGCTTCGTCCGCCCCGACGATCTCACCACCGGGATCGCGGCATTGACGGGACAGCTGCGGAGGTCGCGGACGACCTGTGCGTCCTCCATGAGGACCTGACCCAGGAGAGTCCACTCACACGTGACGACTTGTGGTGGTGGCACAGCACCCTCGTGCTGGAGAACGGACCAATCCCGAGCCGTCCGTCCCCACCTCGCCGACGCTCCGGGACCGGAGCACGCGCATCGACGTCATCCGGCTGCGAGCTCGCCGCAGCGGGTGGCGACGTCGAGGGCGGTCGTTCCGTACTCGTCGGCACCGAGCGCGCGCGCCTCGCCTTCGCTCGTCACGGCGGGACCGCCGACGAACACGCGGATACCGGGGATCTGCTCGTGGAGCAGTGCTGTGGTCCGTCTCGCGGCCTCCACGACCTCATCGGAGCCCACACCGACCGCGACCGCGACGACGTCGTCCTGGCTCCGCGCGGATTCGACGAAGGACTCGGCGGGCGTGTTCGCGCCGAGGTCGACCACGGCGAGACCCTGACCGCGGATGATGTCGCCGAGGATCGCGAGCGGCATCGAGTGTTGGTCGCCGGCCGCGGCACCGATGACCACCGTCGCGCGCTTGCGGCCGCGTCGGGCAAAGGAGGGTCCGAGCCGTCCGATGAGGCGCCCGGCGACGCTCGACGCGCGGTGTTCGTCGGCGATGTCGAGCTCGCCGCTGGCCCACGCGTCGCCGATCTCGGCGAGCACGGGCACCATCAGCTCGAGGTGGATGTCCTGGGCGGGGGAGCCGGAGACGAGGGCGCGTTCGACGATCGACCATGCGCCGGGCTCGTCGCCGGCGACCAGCCGTTCGCGCAACTGGCGCCGGTAGGGGCCCCAGCGGACACCCCCGGGTCCCGGTCGCGCCGGCTCGCGGCTGGTCAGGGCGCGGAGGTCGCCGATGCGGACCTGCCAGCTGCCGTCGACCTTGCGGGCGGGCAGCGTCCCGATCCTCACGTATCGGTACGCGGTCATGTAGTGGACGCCGAGTTGTTCGGCCGCGGCTCGGAGGCCGACGAGCTCCTCGTCATCGGGCATTGGCGGGCGATCGTAGGGGCCGTCTTGCATGTCGGGAGACTTTAGTGCTAAAACATGCGCCATCAGGAACCCCCCAATCGAAAGGCCTGCTCATGCGTCGCATCCCCGTCCGCCTCGCCGCCGCCCTGACCGTGGTGGCCCTCACTGCTGCCGCCTGTGGCAGCTCCGACTCGAAGTCCGACTCGAAGTCGGACGCGCAGCCGGCCAAGGAAGCCGCCGCGTCGACCAAGGCGCCGAACACCGACACGACGATCGTGGCGGCCGCGAGTGCCAACCCCGACTTCAGCACCCTGGTCACCGCAGTGAAGAAGGCCGGCCTGGTCGAGACGCTCTCGGGCCCGGGCCCGTTCACCGTGTTCGCTCCGACCAACGCCGCGTTCGCCGAGATCCCCGCCGACCAGCTCGATGCGATCCTCGCCGACCAGGCCGAGCTCACGAAGATCCTCACGTACCACGTCGTCACCGGCGGGGTGATGGCCGCCGACCTCCAACCCACCCAGATGGTCAAGACCGTCGAAGGACAAGACCTCGACATCAGGGTCACCGACGGTGCGGCGACGGTGAACGGTTGCAACATCGTCACGACCGACATCAAGGCGTCGAACGGCGTGATCCACGTCGTCGACTGCGTGCTGATCCCGCCGACAGCATGACCGTGCGGTACCGGCGGGAACCCCCCATCCCGCCGGTACCGCCGGTTTGCCCGAGCGCCCTCGCGACGCACGCCCCGAGCATCGCTACCGTGAACCTGGATCCGTCGATCGCCGTCCCACCCGAGAACTGGAAGAGAACGTGTCCCTCAGCACCGGCAACTCCGACACGGAAGCCCAGGCGTCGTCGCTCGCCCGGCTCCGGCCGTACAACCTCGTCGCGGGATCGCTGCACGTCGCCCAGGCGGTCGCGGTCCTGGTGCTCGCCAACGACTTCTCGTTGCCGGTCGGCGCGACCTACATGACCGGCCCTCCGGGGCCGGGCGTGGGTACGCAGGCCGTCACGCTGTTCCATCTCGGCTTCGCCGGGGCGATCGTCGCGTTCTTCGGGCTCTCGGCGGTCGCCCACCTCACCGTGGCTGGCCCGCGTTGGGCGTCGTACCAGGCCCAACTCCTCGAGGGGCGCAACCCCTACCGGTGGCTCGAGTACTCGCTGAGCGCGTCGATCATGATCGTGCTGATCGCCATGCTGGTGGGCATCAACGACATCGCCGCGCTGGTGGCCCTCGTCGGCGTGAACGCGTCGATGATCGGGTTCGGTTGGATGCAGGAACGGTACGAGCGACCCGGGGCCGGGCTCGGTCCGTTCTGGATCGGCTGTGTCGCCGGCAGCATCCCGTGGATCGCGATCGCGACCTACCTGATCGGACCCGGCGCCGCCCAGCACGCCCCCGGGTTCGTCTACGGCATCTTCTTCTCGCTCTTCGTGCTCTTCAACTGCTTCGCCGTCAACCAGTGGCTGCAGTACCGGCAAGTGGGGAGGTGGAGCGACTACCTCTTCGGCGAG
This sequence comes from uncultured Acidimicrobiia bacterium, assembly GCA_963805415.1. Taxonomy (GTDB): domain Bacteria; phylum Actinomycetota; class Acidimicrobiia; order IMCC26256; family JAENVU01; genus JAENVU01. The sequence continues at coordinate 133,798 of CAWDUD010000007.1, read as the reverse complement.
CGCGTCTACATCACGTTGTCGCTCGTCGCGAAGAGCCTGCTGGCGTGGCAGATCTTCGCCTCCACGCTCGCATCGAGCACCGGCAGCTGACCGACACCGAGCACGGCACGGACCTCTCGCGGGCGACACCGCCGCAGTGAGCCCACCGCCTCGGGCATCGACCAGATGCCGAACGGCGAGGACGTCGACCGCGGCGGCGACGCGATTGCCTCTTGACAACGCATCCCCGGGTTGTTTGAATGCCTGACAATGTCAGGAACACCGAACGGCGACAGGCAAACCAGACGGCGTCAGGCAACGGCGGACGAGATCGTCGACGCAGCCTGGGAACAGGTCCGTGAGCGCGGTCTGGCCGGCCTGTCGATGCGGGACCTGGGCGCCCGAGTCGGGATGCGGGCCCAGTCGCTGTACTCGTACTTCGCGTCGAAGCACGAGATCTACGACGCCATGTTCGCCCAGGGGAACCAAGAGTTCCTCGAGTGGATGACCGACGAACCGGACGTGGGCGAGAGCGTCGAGAAGCGACTCGAGGAGGCCCGCCGCAGCGCTCACCGTTTCTTCGAGTTCTGCGTGAGCGATCCGGTCCGGTACCAGTTGCTGTTCCAGCGGACGATCCCGGACTTCGTCCCGTCGGAGCGCAGCTACGCGGTCGCGCAGGCCGTGTACGCCCTGACGGTCGAACGGCTGAAGGCCGTCGGTCTCGATCAGGCGGGTGTCGATCTGTGGACCGCGGTGCTCGCCGGCCTCGTCGCGCAGCAGGTGTCGAACGAGCCGGGCGGTGACCGATGGGCGGTCCTCGTGGACCGGGCGGTCGACATGCTCGTCGCGGCAACGGTCCCCCCTCGTGAGAAGCCCAAGACTCCAAGGAGCAGATGATGACCATGACCACGATCGACGTCTCGACCGTTGCACCGCTGACCCATGACGAGGCGATGCACCTCCAAGGGGCGGAGCTGGATCGGACCCTCGCGATGCTGCGTGGGCTCGATCCCGCCCAATGGGCCACGCAGACCGAGTGCCCGGCCTGGGACGTGCGCGCGATGTACCAGCACGTCCTGGGTGCATGCGAAGCCGGCGCGTCGATGCGGGAGAACGTCCACCAGTTGCGTGCCGGGTACGCCCACCGCAAGATGCACGGCGGACCGCTCGAGGCTGCGCTCTCGGACGTCCAGGTGCGCGAACGCGCCGAGCTCACGCCGAGGCAGATCGTCGAACGGCTCACGGCAGTCGCACCCAAGACCGTGCGCGGCCGGCGCCGCACCCCCGCGCTCGTGCGCAAGCACGCGAAGCTCGCGATCGACGGCCCGGTGCACGAGACCTGGAAGCTCGGGTACCTCGTCGACACCATCTACTTGCGCGACACCTGGATGCACCGTGTCGACACCGCGCATGCGCTCGGCCTGCCGCTCGAGCTCAGTGCCGACCACGACGGTCGCATCGTCGAAGACGTCGTGGCCGAGTGGGCGCGGCGTCACGGTCAGGCGTTCGTCTTGGAGCTGACCGGCCCGGCCGGCGGCACCTACGCCCAGGAGCCGGATGCCGCGGACGTCGAGCGGCTGTCGCTCGACGCGGTCGAGTTCTGCCGCACGCTCGCCGGCCGCGAACCTGCGACCGGCCTGCTCACCACCGTCGTCCCGTTCTGAACCCACCGATCCCAAGGAGCACACCACCATGGCCACCGCCTACGCCGCCGTCACCCGGCATCGACGTCCTCACCTCGAACATCGTGATTCCCGGTCTCGGGCTCGTCCCCGTGAACGCCTTCGTCCTCCACGGCTCCGAGCCGGTGCTCGTCGACACCGGGACGGTCGGCGAGCGAGACGAGTTCATGACCGCGTTGCAGTCCGTGATCGATCCCGCCGACCTGCAGTGGATCTGGCTCACCCACACGGACTTCGACCACATCGGCAACGTGCACCGGTTGCTCGCCGAGAACCCGCAGATCCGGGTGATCACGACGTTCCTCGGCGTCGGCATCATGGGGCTCGCCGAGGGGCTCCCGATGGACCGCGTGTACCTCGTCAACCCCGGCCAGAAGATCACCGTCGGCGACCGGACGCTGACCGCGATCAAGCCACCGGTCTTCGACAACCCGTCGACCACCGGGTTCCTCGACGACAAGACGGGCACGCTGTTCAGCTCCGACTGCTTCGGAGCGCTCCTGCAAGAGGTCCCCGAGAACGCAGCCGACCTGTCGGACGACGACCTCCGAGACGGCCAGGTGCTGTGGGCGACGGTGGACTCACCGTGGCTCCACAAGGTGGACCGCACGGCGTTCGCCAGGGAGCTCGACGCGCATCGCGAGCCTGGCGCCGACGATGGTCCTGAGCAGCCATCTGCCCGCAGCCTCCGGTGCCATGACGGAACGGTTGCTGTCGTCGCTCTCGGCCGCGCCGGACGCCTCGCCGTTCGTCGGGCCCGATCAAGCGGCACTCGAGCAGATGATGGCGGGGACAGCGGGCCCCACTTCTTAGGACAGTCCGCGGATCGGCCGGCCGAGGCCGCCGAAGAGCATCTCAGGGCTCGACGATGCCGTGCTCGAACGCGAATGCCGTCGCCGCGGCACGCGACGACACGTCGATCTTGGTGAAGATGTTCGAGAGGTGCCGCGACACGGTCTTGATCGAGATGAACAGGGTCTCGGCGATCTCCCGGTTGCTCATGCCCGATGCCGTGAGCCGGAGCACCTCGGCTTCGCGCTCGGTCAGGCCGCCGGGGAGCGACCGCATCGGGACGTCGCCGCCGGCCATCCGGGCCTCGAGCTGGGCACCGATCTCGTCGAACAGCCGCGACGCCGACGTGAACGCGTCGACCGCGCCGCGTTCGTCGCCGGCCCGGCGGAGCGCCTCGCCGATCAGGGTGCGCATCGTGGCCACCTCGTACGGGACATCGAGCTCCTGCCACTCGCGGCACGCCGCTCGAAGCGTCGCCAACGCCTCGGCGTCGCCCGTCGCCAGCTGCAGGCGGCCACGCGTGGCGTGCGCGGTCGCCGCGAGGAAGGCCGACCCGTACCCGTCGGCCACACGCTCGAGATCCGCCGCGGCTTCCGCGGCGTCTCCGAGATCGCCGGCGGCGATGGCGATCTGCACGAACATCGGCAACACCGCGGCGCGGGCGAGCGGCATGGACCCGCAGCTCGCCATGCACTGACCGATCGCGGCGCGGGCCTCCTCGATGCGTCCCTGCGCCAGGCGCAGGAGCGCGTAGCCACCGCAGACCTGGCCGGTCATCGCCTCGGCCCGGCCGAACGCCTCCTCGGCGGCGTCGAGGTCTCCGAGGCGTCGGTGGATGTCGCCCATCTCGGCGTAGGCGGCGGCCGCATTGGGCAGATGACTGCCCAGGAGCTCGTCGCCGGCGCGGGCCGCCTCGGCGGCCGCCTCCGCGAGCGATCCCTTTCGCTTGAGGAGGACCGCGTGATGGACCCGGCAGATCCCCGGGAAGATCGCGCGGGGGTGTTGCTCGGACCAGGTCGCCGTGGCGTCGGTCCACTCGGCGGCCCGGGCGAGGTCGCCCAGATCCTCGCAGGCGCTGATGAGGCTGCAGTACACCTTGCCGGTCGAGTAGGGGCGGAGCCGACCTTCGACCGCGAACAGCATGGCGTCGTCGAGGCACGCGAGCCCCGCCTCGGCCTCGCCGTGGTCGATGAGCAGCCGTCCCAGGGTCTGGCGCGCTTCCGCCTCGAGGTCGGGTGACCGGAGGCGCCGGCCGAGCTCGATCACCGCTCGGGCGGAGTCCGCGGCCGCCTCCAGTTCGCCGCGCCCGTGGGCGAGCTCCGCCTCGCGCAGCAGCGAGCGCGCCGTACTCCTGGCTCTCGGGATGGGGCTCCAGCGCGGTTCGGGCGCGCCGCAGCCACGTGACCGCGATGACGGGTCGCACCCGGAACTGGTGATGCTCGTAGAGCCAGACCGCGCACTGACCGGCGCGGCATCCGTCACCCAGCTCCTCGAACCGCCGGTAGGCCTCCTCGCGCGCGGCGATGCAGTCGTCGAGCCGGCCCAGCCACCACGCGGCGTCGGCCATCAGATCGAATCGCTCCGCCTCGCCGTGCGGGTCGTCGACGGACGATGCCTCGGCGGTGTCGAACGCCGCCTGCCAGTCGTGCCGAGCGATGGCCTCGCGGAGCGCGGCCAGGACGGCGTCGCTCATGCTGCCGGGGTCCGCCCGAGGCCCGCGGGTCGCCGGCCTTCGACGTTCGCGCGCGCTTCGACCCGCCCCGCCGCGGTCACGCGGGCGTCCGCATCTGCGCCGCCAGGTGCTCCAGCACGGGGTGCAGCTCGGCGGCCGGGCTGAACTCCAGGAACGTCACGCCCTCGTCGGTCCAGCCCGTGTGTCCGCCCGGCCAGTAGTAGACGTCGCCGGCTCGACAGGTCTCCTCCGTGCCGTCCGCGTCACGGATCGTGATCGAACCCTCGATCACGTACCCGGAGTGCGGGCTCGGGCACCGGTCGTCGGGCAGGCCGACGAACAGGGGAGTGAAGTCGACGCCGGCGGGGAGGCGGACCCAGCGGACGAGCTGGTCGCCCCAGTCGACACCTCGGGTCAGGATGCCGTCCACGTCCATCTCGACGGGGATCTCTTCGATCGTCGCACGCATGGTGATCACCTCACTGCCGCCGGGCGTCTCCCGGCTGGTGCCAGACACGGTCCGCCAAACCGACACTCTGCCTCATCGGACGGACACCGCAATCGTGGATGGCCCGGGCGAGGGCCGGTGGGGTGTCCGCCCCACGCCGGGCGTCGGTTCCCGGGCAGGACGATGGGGCGCCTGACCGATGACCGACGGCGCTGGTTGCGCCACGATGGCGTCATGGCGCAGCACGAACGTCCCGACGTCACCGAGCTCATCTCAGCGGGCCGCGACCGAGAGGCCGCTCTGCTGGGTGCCGGCCGACCCGCCCGAACCCTTGGAGAACCGATGAACCCCCTCGCCCAACTCGATCAGCTCATGCCGGCCCTCGGTGCGCTCGTCGGCACGATCACCCCGGACGACCTCGACGAGCAGACGCCGTGCGCGGAGTTCACCGTCCGGGGTGTGCTCGAGCACATGGTGGGCGGCGCGGCCGTGTTCGCGGCCGGCTACCGCGGCGACGAGCCCCACGAGTTCGACACGACCGACATCGTTCCCGAATGGGAGCGGGCCATGACCGAGCTCGCCGAGGCGATCACGGCGCCCGGTGCCCTCGACAAGGACGTCGCCGCTCCCTTCGGCGTCGTGCGCGGCGACACGTTCGCCCGCTTCGTCGCCCTCGACGGGCTGGTCCACGGCTGGGACATCTCCCGGGCGACCGGCAAGCCCTACGCCCCGTCGGACGAGCTGGTGGCCGCCGTCGACGAGTTCGCCCACGGAGCCCTCGATCCCCTGCGCGACGGCCAGACCTTCGCGGCCGCGACCGCGGCCCCGGCCGACGCCGACCCGCTGACCCGTCTCGCGGCGTACACGGGTCGCCCGGTCTGAGCTCCGATCGGTCGCGGGCGGGCCGCGGCAGGCTCGCGCCGACCCGGCGCAGATCTGGAAGGATCCCCCTCGTGGACGCGCGTGTCGACGACCGGGCCCCCGTCGCCGGGAGCGTCGCCGGTTGAGCGCCGTCGGGTTCGGCCGGCGCGAGGAGGACCTGACCGCGGCGGTCCTCACCGGGGTGCTCGCCGTCGACCACCCGGGCGTGCACGTGAAGGCCTTCGACATCGTCGCGACCAAGCGCTGCGGTGACGGCATCGCGTCGACGGCCGATCGGATGGTGCTCGACCTCACCTACGCCGAAGGGTCGGCGAGCGAGCTTCCCGAACGCATGGTCCTGAAGACGATGCTGGTGTCCCCGCACGCGCCGGCCGCGATGTACGCGACGGAGGTCCGGTTCTACAACGAGATCCGTCCCACGCTGTCGGTCGAGACCCCGCGCTGCTACGCGGCGTCCTTCGATCCGGCCACGGGTCAGTTCGGTCTGCTCCTCGAAGACCTCACCGAGCGCGGCGCGCGATTCCCGAACGCGACCGCACCGGTGTCGGTCGACGAGGTCGGTGCGCTGCTCGATCAGCTCGCCGCGTTGCACGCCGAGTTCTGGCAGTCGCCGAGGTTCGCCACCGATCTGGCGTGGGTCGCGACGCCGCAGGCCGGCGGGATGGCCGGCGTCTTCGAGCGCCACGGGCTCGCGATCATCGCGGACCAGGTCGACCGTCACCCGTTCAAGCAGGAGCTGATCGCGCCGCTGGGGCTCGCCGTCGACGAGCTCTGGGCCGCGCTCGCGGTCGCCGAACGGTCGCTCGACGCGGCGCCCGTCACGCTGCTGCACGGCGACTCGCACCTCGCGAACACGTACCTCCTCCCCGACGGCACCGGCGGCCTGCTCGACTGGCAGCTCCAGGTGCGGGGATGCTGGGCGCACGATGTCGTGTACCTCCTCTCGACCGCGCTCGAGCCGGACGTCCGCCGCGCCGAGGCCCGTGCGCTGGTGCAGCGGTATCTCGACGCCCTGGCGTCGCTCGGGGTTCCTGACGCGCCGGGCCCGGACGAGGCGTGGGAGTGGTGCCGCCGCGCGGTCTTGTGGGGGTTGGTCATCGGCTGGCTGATCACGCCGCCGGAGAACTACGGCCCGGAGATCACCGCCGCGAACACGATGCGGATGGTGACCGCGGTCGAGGACTTCGACGCGCTCGGCGCCATCGCCGAGGGGCCGCCACGCTGAGTCGGGCAGGTACTCACCTGTCCGCGCGATCGGCGGTGCGACCGTTCGCCGGCCGGCCTCCCCCGGGGCCGCACATGGGTGTACGTTCATCCTCACGTGACGGAATCCCGTCCCGTGCGTTGCTCCGGACCCTGGTGGCGCGTTCCCCAGCAGGTCCCGAGAGACGTTCCGCTCGGAGCCGGTGACCGTTCCGGTCGTCGCCGCTTCGGGCTCGACGCCTCCCCATCGCGGAGGTCGTCCATGTCCACCCTCACACCGCCGGGATCCCTGGCAGTCGTTCACCCGCCGGCGTCGACCGCTGCGGCCGACCGCCGGCGGTCGTCGGGTCTGCGGTCTCCCCCGAGCCTGGCGCGGCGCGTCCTCGGGGTCTGCGATCTCCCGGACCTCGTTGCGCCACCCCTCGGTGGGTGATGCGTGGCGGGCGACCGGCGACTGCGGATCCTCGCCCGGCTCGTCGGGAGCGGTGCTCCCGGTCTGGAGACGAAGCGACTGTGTGAGGTGTGTGCCGAGGTGACGGCCCTGAGCGGGGCGGGAATCATGTTGATGTCGGGTGACATCGCGCGAGGGTCGCTCTGCACCACGGACCACGTGAGCGCGCGTATCGAGGAGCTGCAGTACTCCCTCGGCGAGGGACCGTGCGTGGATGCCTACGAGCAGGACCGACCGGTCGTCGAACCCGATCTCGCGGACCCGGTCACGCCTCGATGGTTCGCCTTCAGCCCGGCGGCCGTCGACGCGGGGGCGCGGGCCGTGTTCGGCTTCCCCCTCCAGGTGGGCGCGGTTCGCCTGGGCGCGCTCAATCTGTACCGCGACCGACCCGGCTCGTTGACCGACGACCAGCACGCCGATGCTCTCGTCGCGGCTGATGTCGCCGCGCAGGCCATCCTCGCGTTGCAGGCGGACGCGCCGCCGGAGACGCTCGCAGCCGAGCTCGAGGCCGGTGCCGAGCTCCAGTACGTGGTGCACCAGGCGTCGGGGATGGTCGCGGCCCAACTCGGTGTCAACGTCGGGCAGGCGCTCATCCGGCTCCGGGCGCACGCCTTCGGCAACGACCGGCGTCTGGACGCGGTCGCTCGGGCCGTGGTCGCGCGTGAGCTCCGCTTCGACGGCCCCGGCGGCGAGCAGGATCGACGGTCGTGAGCCGACGCCGGCGGGTCGACGGGCCGCACGGGCTCGGGCGTAGCGTGGTCCGCGACAGGTCTCACGCTTCGGTGGATGCCAGAGCACGGAAGGCGGCGTTATGGGCGATCCGATGCCGAGAGAAGCACTGCTCGCACGGACACTCGTGGAGCTGGCCGACTCGTTGGTCGACGACTTCGACGTCGTCGAGCTCCTCACGCTGCTCGTCGACCGTTGCGTCGAGGTGCTCGGCATCGGCGCCGCCGGGCTCATGCTCGCCGCACCGGACGGCGACCTGCGGCTGATGGCGTCCTCCAGCGAGGCGATGCGCATGCTCGAGCTGTTCGAGCTCCAGGCCGAGGAAGGTCCCTGCCTCGACTGCTACCGCACCGGTGGTCCGGTCATGACCGGCGACCTCGCCGTGGCTGACGGCCCCTGGCCGCAGTTCGCGGCCCGGGCCATCGCGGCCGGCTTCTTGTCGGTGCACGCCCTCCCCATGCGGCTCCGCGGCTCGGTGATCGGGGCGCTCAACCTGTTCGACGTCGAGGCCGGCGAGATGAGCCCGTCGGACATCGAGGCGGCCCGGGCACTGGCCGACGTCGGGACGATCGGGATACTCGCGCACCGCGCGGCGCTCGAGGCCAAGGTCCTGAACGAGGAGCTCAACCACGCGCTCAACAGCCGCATCGTGATCGAACAGGCCAAGGGGATGGTCGCCGAGCGGGCCCGGCTCACCATGGAGCAGGCCTTCTCCACCCTGCGATACCACGCCCGCAGTCACAACCTCCGCCTCGTCGACGTCGCGCAGGACGTGATCGGCGGAGCCCTGCTCATCTCCTCGCTCGACCCACCGCCGGCGCCGGCTACGACGGTCACGCCGCCGTAGGGCGCCGCCACGCCCGTCACCGCCGCGCCGGCGCGTCCGGTCGGTAGCGTGCGCCCGATGGCTCACCGGATGTCGGCCTCGCGCGTCCCGAGCCGGACGCCCGGCGCGGCGCTCGTCGTCGTACTGGCACTGGCCGTCGCGCTCACCGCGTGTCGCAGCGGCTCGTCGTCGCACGCCGGGTCCAGCACGACGACCCGGCCGACCTCGACCACCACCGTCCCCGAGGGATCGCCGGCCGAGTACGCCGCGCACGCGACCGACTGGGTCCTCCCCGGTCGCGACTACGACAACTCCCGCGCGACCTTCGACTCTGCGATCACCGGGGGGAACGTCGACCGGCTCCGGCGCGCCTGGACCGTCGAGACGGCCGGGACGCTCTCGACGGTTCCGCTCATCGTCGGGGACACCGTCTACGCGCAGGACGGCAGTGGAGTGGTGGTCGCGGTCGACCGGCAGACGGGCGAGGTGCGCTGGAGGTCGAAGGCGTACGGGTTCAACATCGGGCCGTTCGGTGCGGCCGTCGCCGACGGTCGGGTGTTCGCCCTCGCCGGCGCGACCGGCGTGGTCGCCCTCGACGCGACGACCGGCGCCGAGGTCTGGACGCGCCAGGTCACCACGACGCCGTCGATGGGCATCGACATCCAACCGACGGTGTTCGACGGAACGGTGATCGTCAGCACCGTGCCCGTGAGCGTCAAGGGGATCTACGCGCCCGGGGACCGGGGAACCGTCCACGCGCTCGACGCCGCCACGGGCGAGGACCGCTGGACCTTCGACACCGTGCAGGGCGACCTCTGGGGTCATCCCGAGGTCAACTCCGGTGGGGGAGCGTGGTACCCGCCGGCGATCGACACGGCACATCGACTCGTGCTCGTCGGCACCGCCAACCCGGCACCGTTCCCCGGCACCGACGAGTACCCCAACGGCAGCAGTCGTCCCGGTCCGAACCTCTACACCGACTCGACCGTGGCGCTGGACCTCGACACGGGCGCGCTCCGCTGGTACCACCAGGTTCACCCGCACGACCTCTTCGACCGCGACCTCGTGCACACGCTGATCGCGCACCCGACGCCGACCACGCGGGTGGTCGTCGGCACCGGCAAGGGCGGAGTCGTGGTCGGGCTCGACCCGGCGACCGGGAAGCTGCGCTGGTCCACGTCCGTCGGCATGCACGACCACGATCAGCTCACGAAGCTCGACGGACCGACCGCGGTGCTGCCGGGGACCTACGGCGGAGTGCTCACCCCGCCGGCGACGGCCGACGGTGTCGTGTACGTCGCGTCGATCAACGCCCCGACGACGTTGTCACCCACCGAGAAGGCGTACATCGGATCGGAACTGGGGACGAACGACGGCGTCGTGACCGCCGTCGACGCGAGGACCGGGCGGGTGCGGTGGAAGACGACGGTCCCCGGGGACCCGCTGGGCGGCACGACCGTCGTGAACGATCTCGTGCTCACCGCGCTGTTGGACGGGAGCATCGTCGTGCTCGACCGCGGGACCGGGCACATCGTGCACACGATCAAGACCGCCGGGGGCATCAACGGATGGATGTCCGCGGCCGGTGACCAGCTCGTGGTGCCGATCGGGAACGCGCAGCCGCCGCGCCTGGTCGCCTACTCGATCCGGTGAACGACGAGCCGGTGCCGTCGCGTCTCACCCGTCGAGCGGCGTCCCCATCTGCTTGAGCAGGTTCAGCAGGTCGTCGGCGTGCTCCTCCTCGACCGCGAGGATGTCCTCGACCATGCGTCGCGTCGTGGTGTCGTTGGTCCCGAGCCACCGGATGATCTCCTGGTACGACGCGATCGCGACACGCTCGGCGACGAGATCCTCCTTGATCATGTCGAGCAGGTCCGTGCCGGGTGCGTACTCCGCGTGGCTGCGCGCCACGAGCGTCGCCGGGTCGAGGTCGGGCTCCCCCTGGAGCTGCACGATCCGCGCGGCGACGAGGTCGGCGTGGCCCTGCTCCTCGTTGGCGTGCTGCAGGAACTCCGCGGCGACCGGGCCCGAGTTGAGGCCCTCGGCCATGTAGTAGTGGCGCTTGTAGCGCAGCACGCAGACGAGCTCGGTGGCGAGCACCTCGTTCAGGACCGCGATCACGCGGTCGCGGTCGGCACCGTACGCCTCGGTGATGGGCCCCTGGTCGATGTGCGCCCGGGCGTTGCGCCGGAGCGTGTCCAGGTCCGAGAAGAAGTCGTTCATCACCCGTCCTCGTCGCTCGAGGGCCGGTGCGAGTGTCGGGAGGCCGGCCCGTGGTGTCTCCGGAGCGAGCCTAGGTCGCTCTCCCCGCGTCGGGCCGGGCCACGAGGCGGAGGAGGCGCTCCTCGCCGAACTTCTCGATCCGTGTCGAACGTGGTCGACGGTGACCTCCGGCCGGAGGGCAGGCACGCGGTCCGACGGGTGTGGAGGCACCCTTGTCGCCGACCACCTCGTCCCGGATGCTGCGCTGTGGCCGGGGGATGCGGGAGGAGCGGTCATGAGATTGGTCCGGGTGGCACAGCACGGCGTCGCGGTCGGCGTCGTGATGGCGTTGGGGGTCGGTGTCGTGGGGTCCGTCGTCGGCGCCGCGCCCGTCGGCGAGTCGGTGGCGAGCCCGACGATCGGTGCCGGATACGACTTCGGGACCGTGACGGTGGGTCTGACCAGCGTGAGCCAGGCGGTGACCGTGCCGCTCGCGACGACGCTCGGGGAGCAACGGTCGACGATCGATGCGCAGATCGCGGCCGGTGGAATCGTGTTCGGCGACATCTCCTACAGCGGCTTCACCATCTTGACCGCAGCCCAGGTGAAGACCGCCACGGTGGCCGCGCTCGGGTCCTTGCCGGACTCCACGCCGATCGCGTTCCGCGTCGACCACGCCGGCCTCGCGACCGGGACTGACTTCGCGATCTCGGGTGACTGCATCGGCGTCGACGGCGCGACCACCCCCAGCTGTACCGAGCTCGCGACCTTCTCACCGACCCGAGGAGGGCAGCGCACGGATGCGATCAACGTGGGCCTGACGACGACCCAGGGCTTCGACGCCGTGGCCGGCGCGTTCGCCACCCAGATCGCGAATCTCTACGGCGTGAGCCCGAGCCTCGTCTCGATCGCGCTCGGCCTGTATTCGCCCTTCGTCCATCCCCAGGTCGACGCCGCGATCGGCGCGGCGTTGAACCCGGTCGCGGCGCTCTCGGGCGTCGGGGTACCGGTGGTGTCGATCACCGCTTCCACCGCGATCATGGAAGGGAGCGACGGCAAGCACGTCGTGGGCCTGCCCGTGATCCTCAACGCTCCCTCGACCGAAGACGTCACGGTGGCCTACGAGACCGCGGACGGAACGGCCCGAGCGGGCTCGGGCGACTACACGCGCGACGACGGGAACCGTGACGATCCCTGCGGGTTCGAGCGCGGCGACCGTCCCGGTCACCGTGAACGGTGACGCCAAGGCCGAGAACTCCGAGACGTTCTCGGTCGCGATCTCCGCACCGTCGGGTGCGGTGCTCGCGACGAGCGCGGGGCTCGTGACGCTCCTCAACGACGATCTCCCGACGGTCAAGCTCGTCGGTTCGAGCGTCCCGGAAGGTGCGCCGGCCTACTTCGCGATCACGACGAAGGTTCCCTTGGCCCAAGACCTCCTGCTCCAGCTCGCGATCACCGGCGGAACTGCGTCCACGGCCGACGTCGGCTCGCCCAGCGCCGCGTCGGTGGCGGTGCCCGCGGGCACGACCGGCCCCGTGTTCGTGTCGATCCCGACGCTCCTCGACGGGACGAAGGAGCGCGGTGAGACGGTCGTGGTGACCGTCACCGGCGGTGCGGCCGTCGTGACGTCCACGTCGACCATCAAGGGCAACGTGTCCTAGGGGCGAGACGCCGAGATCGATCCGGGGCGCTCAGTAGTTGAAGACGAGCGCACCGCCGGTCGTGTACTCGTAGACCGACGGCATTCCGGCGATCTCGGTGTTCGGCACCCACTCGGCGTCCTCGAGCTTGCGGGTCCGCACGCACACCGGGCACGCGAAGAACCGGCCACCGTTCGCCACGTACTCGTCGTGCAACGCCGCGGTCGACGGCGCGTCCGGAACCACGATCGTCTCGGCGAAGCCCGGGGTCGCGGCGTGGACGGCGTCCTTGGTGAGGAACATCACCGCCTCCTTGCCCGCGCGCAGTGCCTCCACGCCGACGAGGTAGGCGATGAGGACGCTCTCGGGGTCCTCGACGCCGTGGGTCAGGCAGACGAGCACCTTGCGGTCCGGCGTGGTGGTCGTGGTCATCGGGGGGTCCTTTCGGGGCGGGTCCGGTCGGTCGGTCGGACGGTGCGGGGGGCACCGAGCCGCACGGGCAAGGCGTCGAGCCCGCGCAGGACGAGCCCGTCGCCGTGCGTCCAACGGAGCGCGCGGCGGTCGACGGCGAGACGGAGGTCGGGGAAGCGGCCGAGCAGCGCGCCGAACGCGACTCGCGCCTCCAGCCGCGCGAGGGGGGCACCGAGGCAGAAGTGGATGCCGTGCCCGAAGCCGAGATGGGCGGGCGCGGCGGCGACCCAGGTCCAGCACCGTCGGGTCCGCGAAGGCGGCGGGATCGCGATTCGCCGCGCCGAGACAGACCAGCACCTGCTGGTGGGCGGGGATCTCCACTCCGCTGAACGTCACCGGCTCGGTCGTCACGCGAAAGGTGGCGTGGGGAACCGGCGCGGCATACCTGATCAGCTCCTCGATCGCGGCCGGCAGACGAGCGGGGTCGTCGCGCACGACCCGCATCTGGTCGGGATGATCGAGCAGTGCGACGACGCCGTTGCCGATCAGGCTCGTGGTCGTGTCGTGCCCGGCGACGATCAGCTGGAACAGGCTCGACAACAGCTCCTGCTCGGTCAGCCGGTCGTCGTCGTCGCTCGCGGTGACGAGCACCCCGACGAGGTCGTCGCGGGCCTCGTCCCGGTGTGCCGCGACGAGGCGGACCAGCGTGGCCACGATCGAGTCGGACGCGGCGACGGCCTCGGGGGGCGGCGAGCCGCTCCACGGCCGGAACAGGGTCCGGAACGACTCGCGCAGGGCTGCCTGATCCGCGTGGGGGACGCCGAGCAGCGCGCCGATGACACGGAAGGGCAATGGCTCGGCGAAGGACGGGACCAGGTCGACCGTCGCCCCGTCCCCGCCGGCCCCGCCGGCCGCGAGGTCGTCGAGCAGCTCCTCCGCGATCGCGGCGATCGCCGGTTCGAGCGCGGCGATCCGGCTGGGCGCGAACGCCCGCGCGACGAGGCGGCGCAGCCGGGTGTGGTCCGGTGGGTCGACGGCGAGCATGTGGCGGGCGAACGCAGGGCCGGGCAGACCCGTGTCCATCACGTCGGGGTCCTGGTCGAGCGCGGCCAGCATGTCCTTCGACAGCCGGCCGTCCTTCAGCGCCTGGCGGGCGGCCTCGTACCCGAGGACCAGGTACGCGTCGTGGCCGTCGGCGAGGCGCACCCGCTGGACGGGGCACGCGTCACGTGTGGCTGCGAACAGCGGGTAGGGATCGTTGCGGGTCGGGAGGTCCCAATCGCCCCAGGCGGGCTCAGCCATCGGGACGCTCCCGGCAGAAGCCCGAGCACAGCAGGGCCAGGTGGGCGATGTGCCCGGTCGGCGCGGTGCTCGCGTAGGCATGCTGCTCCACGATCATCGGCTCGTCGCCGAAGCGGGCGGCGCGCACACGGACCCGCCAGCGGAGCTGGAGCCGGTCACCGACCTGGCCCACCGATGCGTCCACGACCTCGAACTCCTCGGCGTCTCCGAACCACCGCACGAAGGCGCCCCGGACCTCGGCCGAGCCCTGCCACTCGTCGAAGCCCCGCGGCAGCAGGGCGGCCGAGCGCGGCGTCCCCGGTCAGGGTGCCGGTGAGCCGGTCGAAGTCACGGGCGGCGAGCGCCTCGAGGAACCTCCCGGCGACCGCGAAGCCGGGACCGGCGGTCGGGACAGGGTCGTTCGTCGTCTGCATGCCGTCCGTTGTACGCCAGGAGCGGCCTCGACACCATCGGGCAGGTGCCCGATCTTTCGGCATCAGCTCTCGAGTGGCTCGACCAGGCCCTGGTGCATGGCGAAGAGCGCGGCCTCGGTGCGCGTGGAGACACCGAGCTTCGCGTAGATGTGCTCGAGGTGCGAGGAAACGGTCTTCCGACTGATCGTCAGCGCGGCGGCGATCGTCGGGTTGGAGCATCCCCGGACGAGCAGGACGAGCACCTCGACCTCGCGTCGGGTCAACCCGGCCGGCAGCGTGGCGCGGTGGCGGACCTGGTGGCCCGCGGCGCGCAGCACTGCGGCGACCGCGTCGCCGTCGAGCCGTCCGGCGCGGACCTCGTCCTGCAGGGTCCGGGCGGCAGTGTTCGCGTCCGACGCGGGACGGTGGGGGCGGGGCTCGCGCAGTGCGTGGTACACGTCGGCGGCCGCGAGCAGGCGCGCCGGCATCGAGAGCGCGTTCCCGGAGACGCCGTGCGGGTATCCGCTCCCGTCGAGCCGCTCGTGGTGTTGTGACGCGCACGCGACGACGGGTGCGAGCGCGCCGACGTGGGCGAACATGCGGCCGGTGAGGTACGGATGCGTCCGCGCCCGCTCCCGCTGCGCGAGCGTCCAAGGCTCCGTGGTGTTCCAGACGGCACTGGTGATCCCGACCATGCCGACGTCGTGGATCGCGCCCGCCCGCCGGAGGTTCGCCACCTCGCCGTCGGTCATGCCGATCGTGGCGCCGGCCGCGCCGACCAGCTCGGCCACCCCGCGGGAGTGCCCGAGGCGGGAGGGGCACTTGAGGTCCGAGAAGTCCGCGAGCGCCAGCAGCGCCGCGTCGAGCTGGGCGGGCGTGAGTCGCTGGCCCAACCGGGGATCGAGGTCGATCACCTGGTCCCACGCCCGGAACGAGCCGAGACCGTCGAGAATCGGTCCCGGGTCCGCGCAGAAGGAGTCGACGAGCTCGGGGTCGAACTGCGTGCCGCGGCGGGTGCGAGCGACCTCCACCGCGGCGTCCACACCGCCCGTGTGATGGAACGCCTCGATCGCGTCGGCGAGATGGACGAGCCGGATCGCCATCGCGAGCTCGGTCCGGCCGACCCGTCCGGGGACGCCCTTGCCGTCCCAACGCTCGAACGCCTGGACCAGCGGGGCCCGCACGTCGTCGCCGAGCTCGAGGCGCGCCGCGAGGTCGCTCGCAGACTGGCAGTGCGACTCCATGACCTGCTGCACCGATCGCCCCGCGGTGGCGAGGAACCTGCCGACCATCCCGACCCGCCGCAGCCGTGAGCTGCCGTGGCCGAGGTGCCGGGCGATGAACATCGCCATCGTCATGCCGGCGAGATCCTCGTCGTGCGAGTCCGCGTAGAGCGCCGTCTCGTCGCCGAAGAGCTCGGCCAGCTCGCTGGTGTCCGTCGCGCAACCGACCCAGGTGATGAGCGAGGTGTAGTAGGTGGCGGCCCGGACGTCGGGGGCGACCTCGGCGGCCGCGGCGAGGCGCATCGCGACGACCGTCTGGCGCAGGACGCGCTCCATCGGCCGGCCCATCCCGAGATCGGAGACCAGGGCGAGCGTGGCCACCAGCTCCGACAGCCGCACCGGCTCGTCGGTCATCGGTCGACCCTACCGAGTGAGCGGGGGGATTTCGGCGGCGCCCCAGATGCGCATGTTCGCCCGCCAGGCGTCGTCGTCGGGGGTGCTGAGGCCCTCGATCCACGTCTCGTCGCTCACGGCCGGCCGGTGCTCGGCGAGCGCAGCGGCGTCCGCGCCGACCGTGTACCGGAGCTCGGGCGTGTCGGTCGTGATCGCACGCCAGATCGTGTCGGCCACGTCGTCGGGTGCCGACGGGTCCGCGAGCCCGGCGAAAAGGTACCGGGAGGTCCGGAACGTGATCGGGAAGTAGGGCGATTCGACGTCGATCGGCTGCTGCATGGACTTCTCGACGATCGCGGTCGCGACCACCCCGGGCTCGATGATCGCGACACGGATCCCGAACGGCGCGACCTCGGCCGCGAGCACTTCGCTGATCGCCTCCGCGGCCCACTTGGACGCGGCGTAGGCGCCCTGGCCGGGGCTGGCGATCCGACCTGCGATCGACGTGACGTTGACGATGCAGCCGCTGCCCTGTTCGCGCATCGAGGGCAGCACGGCCTGGATCCCGCGCAGCGTCCCCCACGTGTTGGTGTTCATCAGCGACTGGAACACGTCGAGCCCCGTGCGCTCGATGTCGGCTCCGACGACCACACCCGCGTTGTTCACGAGGATGTCGACGCGTCCCTCGGCCGCGAGCACGGTGCCGACGCCCTCGGCCACCGACGAGTCGTCGTCGACGTCGACGATCAGCAACGACAGCGGGAGCCCTTGCGCAGCTTCGAGGAGGGCCGCGCCCGAGGTTTCCGAGCGCACCGTCGCGTAGACGCGACAGCCCTCCCGGGCCAGCCGGAGCGCGGAGGCGAAGCCGATGCCGGTGGAGCAGCCGGTGACGATCGCGATCTGCATCGGCGCACCGTACCGCCACGTCCGACGACGCCTCCGGGCGGCGGAGTCGACCGGGCCCGACGGGCCAGGGGTCCGTCCGCGGTGGGCGCGACCCGGGTCTAGCGTGCGAACACCCACCCATCACGGTGGTGATGCCGACAGGCAGGCGGTATGGACGGATGAGCCACACGCCGAATCCTGGTGAGGTGCGTCGGATCCTCGCGGCGGCCGCGGACGTCCTGTTCAGCGACGGCGTGCCCGACGCATTCCTCGACCAGTGGGCCGAGGAGACGGCATTCCTCCTCGAGTCCGACCGCACCGCGCCCGCGGGCCGCTCGCCGCGTCGACCCGGCTGATCCGCCGTCGCCGTCGCCGGCGCCGGCGCCCGAGCGACCGTACGATGCCCGCGTGTTCATGCTCCGCTTCGACATGCGCGCGCCCACGCACGGTCCCGCGGCGATCGGTGACCTCTACGACGCCGCGCTCGAGATGTCCGTGTGGGCCGAACAGCACGGCGCGGTCTCGGTGGTGGTCTCCGAGCACCACGGGTCGCCCGACGGCTACCTGCCGGCGCCGCTCGTCCTCGCGTCCGCGATCGCGGCCCGCACCTCGACGGTGCCGATCCTCGTCGCGGCGTTGCTCGTGCCCCTCCACGACCCGGTGCGCCTGGCCGAGGACATGGCCGTCCTCGACGTCATGAGTCACGGCCGGGTCGCCTACGTCGCGGGTCTCGGCTACCGCCCCGAGGAGTACGCGATGTTCGGCCGGTCCCTCACCGATCGGGGTCGCCGCATGGACGAGTGCCTCACGGTCCTCCAGCGGGCCTGGTCGGGCGAGCCGTTCGACCACGACGGACGGTGGGTGCACGTCACCCCGGCGCCGGTGACGCCCGGCGGTCCACCGCTGATGTACGGCGGGGGCAGTCCGGCCGCCGCCCGGCGGGCCGCGCGCTTCGGATTGGGACTCTTCGCCCAGACCTGGGCCGAGGGGCTCGAGGCGACCTACCACGACGAGTGCCGGCGTCTGGGACGCGAGCCGGGCCCGTGCGTCGTCCCGGCGCGGGGCAGCGCGACCTCGGTGTTCGTCGCCGAGGACGTGGACCGCGCGTGGGACCAGCTCGGTCCCTACCTTCTCCACGACGCCGCGCATGTACGCGGCTTGGCTCGGCGACGCGGCGGCAGCCAGCAAGTCCACCGCCGTCTCGATCGACGCCCTCCGCGCCGAGGGCGGCGCCTACCGGGTGCTCACCCCCGACCAGGCCGTCGACCACGTGCGCAGCGACGGCCTGCTCGCCCTCCACCCGCTGTGTGGCGGGTGCCCGCCGGAGCTGGCCTGGGAGACGCTGCACCTTGTCGCGGATCGGGTCCTCCCGGCGCTCCAGGGGTGAGGTGCGACGCTGCCATCACGGTCCGTCGGCCGGCGCCGCGGTGCGTGCGGGATGATCCCCGGTAGTGTCCCCGCCTTCGTACGCTGGCCGCGCTGATCGCGGTCGCGCGATCGACACCTGGGGGAGCACACCATGTCGCACAGCCGTCGGATCGCCGCGATGGTCGGGTTGGTCGTCGCACTGTCGTCCTGCGCCTACTACAACGGCGCGGTCGATGCCGCGGAGCACGGCACCACGCCGTGGTGGTGCACGTCGACCGAGTCGATCCCGGTCACGAGCGGACCGGCCTCCGGCAGCGTCGACTACTACGCCGGGGTGCAGAAGACCCCCCTGACTCCGGACCAGTGCACCGCGGTGTCGGCGAACTTCGACGTCGCGAAGGCCTACGTCCTGCACTGGCCGACGGCTGCGGACGCCGAGGCCGACGGGTGGCGTATGGCGACGCCGTACGTGCCGGGCATGGGCACGCACCACGTCCGCGGCGGGATCACTCCCGAGATGCTGGCGTCCCCGTCGTTCAACCGCCTGAATCCGAACCTCGACAAGGGCGGACTCGACGGCACGTTCGAGCCGAACCGTCCCGAGGTGCTCCAGTTCGACGGCAACACTCCCGACGCCAAGCTCGTCGGGTTCGACTACTACGTGCACACGACGACGGGTCAGCCGCCGGAGGGCTTCCCGGGCAACCTCGACTGGTGGCACATCCACCCGTGGATCTGCTTCCGCACGTCGGATGCGGTCATGACCGGGTTCAACATCACCGACGCCGCGTGCTCGTCGTCGGGTGGCATCAACGTGAACATGGCGAACTTCTACATGCTGCACGTCTGGATCCTCGACGACATGAAGTTCGAGCCCGATGTGTACGCCGGCATGATCCCGTGCATCGCCAACGGCACCGCCGTCCACGATCCGAACGACTCCTGCCACGTGACCCGCGGCGGCATGGGGATGTGATCGACGCCGACCGGTGACGGCGGAGCGCCGTCGTCACCGGCACGCGCTCACCGGGTGCGGAACTCCAGGCCCGTGAAGTCGCCGGAGTTGCGCCACCGGTCGATGTACTCGAAGTAGGCCACCGGGCCGAGCGGGTATCCGCTCGCACCGAGCCGCTCGCGGCGGCCGATCTCGTGGCCTTCGTTGTTGTAGTACCCGGGCGTGCAGTCCGGGCTGCCGAGGAACGCCCGCGGGTTGCCCTCGAGCATCGTGACCCATGCCTGCTCCGCCTCCTCGGTGACCTCGACCTCGTCGGCGCCGACGTCGAGCGTGTGGCGGATCACGGTGGCGATCGTCCGGCCGCTGTCGAGGAGGTTGCTCGTGATGTTCGAGATCAGGTTCGCCGCCTGGGTGAGCCCGATGACGAACAGGTTGGGGAAGTCGTGCACGTGGATCCCGTGCAGGGTCTCCATGCCGTTCTCCCACCGCGCGGTGAGCGTGACGCCGCTGCGCCCGACGGTCTCGTAGCCCGAACGGCGTGCGTAGCTCGTCCCGACCTCGAAGCCGGAGGCGAAGATCAGGCAGTCCAGGTCGTAGTGGGTGTCACCGACCCACACGCCGGTCGCGTCGATGCGGTCGACGCCCCGACCGTTCGTGTCGACGAGGTGCACGTTCGGGCGGTTGTACGCCTGCAGGTACTCGTCGTGGAAGCACGGCCGCTTGCAGAGCTGCCGGTACCAGGGCTTGAGCGCCTCGGCCGTCTCCGGATCCGCGACGATCTCGTCGACGCGCGCGCGGATCTCCTCCATCTTCTCGTCGTCGCTGTCCTCGTAGGCCTGCTGGAACAGCGTGACGTCGAACTCCTGATCGCCGTTCGCGGCGATGTTGGCGAGCACGCGGTCGCGGATGCGCTGGGCGATGTCCGTCCAGCCGTCCTTCACGAGGTCCTCGTCGGCGAAGCCGCCGGTCTGGAGCGTCGCGAAGTTGACGAGCCACTCGTGCTGCCAGCCGGGCTCGAGCGTGTCGAACCACTCGGGGTCGATCTCGTGGTTGTTCCGTACGTCGATGGACGACGGCGTGCGTTGGAAGACGAAGAGCTCCGCGGCATCGCGCCCGAGCGGCGGCACGCACTGGACCGCGGTCGCGCCGGTGCCGATGATGCCCACCCGCTTGTCGGCGAGGTTGGTCATCGGCTCGTCGGGGCCGCCACCGGTGTAGGCGTAGTCCCAGCGGCTCGTGTGGAAGCTGGGGCCGGCGAACGTCTCGATGCCGGGGATCCCGGGGAGCTTCGGGCGGTGCAGCGGGCCCGTGCCCATCGCGACGAATTGCGCGTGGAACTCGTCGCCGCGGTCGGTGCGGACGATCCATCGGGCGATCGTGTCGTCCCAGCGGAGCTCGGTGACCTCGGTGGAGAACAGCGCGTTGTCGTACAGGCCGTACTGCTTCGCGATGCGCTGCACGTGCCGGAAGATCTCCGTGGCCGGCACGTACTTCATCGACGGTCGGTGGCCCGTCTCCTCGAGCATCGGCAGGTAGATCATCGCGGCGGTGTCGCACATCGCGCCGGGGTAGCGGTTCCAGTACCACGCGCCGCCGACGTCGCCGCCGCCCTCCACGATCCGGACGTCCTCGACGCCGGCGATCTTGAGCTGCGCCCCGGTGCACACCCCGCCGAACCCGCCACCGATCAGCGCGACCGTGACCTCGTCGTGGACGGGGTCACGCTCCACCCGGGGGGTGTACGGGTCCTCCAGGAGGTGGGAGAACCGGCCCGTCGGCTGGACGTACTGGTCCTTGCCCTCGGGCCGGATGCGCTTGTCCCGCTCCTCGCGGTACTTCCGGCGCAGCGCCTCGCGGTCGATGGTCGGAGCCGTCCCGGTGGCGCTCTTCGTCGTCATGGTCCCTCCGGCGGGTCCCACACGCTCGTGGGTTCCCCGCAGTGAACCATCTTCTTGCACTGACTGTGAAGTTCCAGGGCGTGTGACCCGCGTCTCAGCCCGCTACCGGCGGCAGATCGACTCGATCTCCTGCTTGCGCCCGGGGGTCATCTGCTCCAGCGCCCGGAGGGCACCCATGTTCTCCACGACCTGCTCGGGCCGGGAGGCGCCGGTGATCACGGTCGAGACGTGCGGGTTCGCCGCGCACCATGCGATCGCGAGCTGCGCCACCGTGACGTCGAGCTGCTCGGCGACGCCCATGAGCTCGACGACCTGGCCGTTGCGACGCTCGTCGGTCAGGGCGTCACGCAGCCACTCGTACCCGGGCAGGGCGGCCCGGCTGTCCTCGGGGACGCCGTCGACGTACTTGCCGGTGAGGAGGCCCGACGCCAGCGGGCTCCACGTGGTGAGACCCAGGCCGATGTCCTCGTACAGGCGGGCGTACTCGCGCTCCACCTTCCTGCGCTCGAAGAGGTGGTATTGCGGCTGCTCCATGACCGGCTTGCGGAGGTTGCGCTTGTCGGCGACGTCCCAGGCGGCGCGGATCTCGTCCGCGGACCACTCGCTCGTGCCCCAGTAGTGCGCGCGGCCCGACTCGATGATGTCGGTCATGGCCTCGACCGTCTCCTCGACGGGTGTCTCGGGGTCGGGCCGGTGGCAGAAGACGAGATCGAGGAAGTCGACGCCGAACCGCTCGAGCGATCCCTCGATCGTGTGCAGCAGGTACTTGCGGTTCAGCGTGTTGCGCGTGTTCACCCCGGGGGTGAGTCCCCAGAAGAACTTCGAGGACACGACGTAGCGCTCGCGTGGCCAGCCCAGCTCGGCGATGGCCGTGCCCATGATCCGCTCGGACTCGCCGCCTGCGTAGGCCTCGGCGTTGTCGAAGAAGTTCACCCCGGCGTCCCAGGCCGCCGCGAGGCACTCCTTGGCCATCCCGCCGTCGAGCTGGGCACCGAAGGAGACCCAGCTCCCGAAGGAGAGTGCGCTGACCTTGAGGCCGGAGCGTCCGAGCCGGCGGTAGGGCATCTCGGGGTTCGTCATGTCCGTCACGGTAGCGGTACGCGCGCCGTTCGCCCCGGGTCAGGGATCGTCGCGCAGCCGGGCCACGCGGGCGTTCAGCGCGTCGATCCCGATCCCGGCCTCGGGCTCCCGCAGGCTCCGCACCGGGACCCGCGAGTCGTCGGTGAGGACCAGGACGCCGGTCCGCGGCCGCACGCTCGGGAGGAACCCGACCGCGGCCGGCGCCTCGAACCGCGCCACCTCGGCGAGCGGGACGACCCGGGGTGGCTGCCGGTGGTTGCGGATCTCGACGCCGTCCCGGGTGATGCGTACCGAGCTGTTGCGCACCGACACCCACGCGGCGGCGGCCGAGGCGCCGATGAGCGCCAGCGGCAGGATGACCAGGAAGATCGCGACTCCGCTCATGCGCCCTCGATCCGCGACGCTGTCCGCGATCCGGAGGTGCTCGACGTACCGCGAGGTCCCGTTCACCGCATCCATCCCGTGATCCTCCCACGACTTCGGCGCCCGTCGATCGGCGGGGATCAGACGCCGGCGAGTCCTTCGCCCATCAGCTTCCACATCGCCTCGTCGTCGGACTCGCGCCAGAGTGCGAGGAGGCCGTCGCCGAGCGGGTCGCAGCCGTAGCGCATCGGCCCCGTGTCGTCCGCGATGGCATCCGCGATCGCGGCGGCCGCGGACTCGACGGGCTGCACCATCGGGTCGGCATGCTCGGCCCGTGACTGCGCCGAGCGCTCGGCCATCGCCCGGTAGTCGTCGAAGCGCTCCGCCGGCATCGGTCCGACGCTCGTCCGGAACATGTCCGTGTCGATCGGTCCGGGGAGGATCTCCACCACCCGGATCCCGAACTGCGCCAGCTCGACGCGCAGGGTCTCCGAGAGCGAGGACGCCGCCGCCTTGGTCGCGCGGTACGCGCCGTAGAAGGGCACGATGCCGAAGATCGAGCTCGAGGTGACCGTCGCGATCACACCCGGTGCGTTGCGGCGGAGCGTCGGGATCGCGGCGCGGGTGAGCGCGACGACTCCGAGGACGTTCACCGCGAACATCTCCTGCCAGACGTCGAGGTCCGCGTGCTCGACCGGGACATGGTCGCCGTCGGCGCCGGCGTTGTTGACGAGCACGGTCAGGTCGTCGGGGATCTCGATCGCGGACGGGTCGGTGACGTCCAGGCGCGCCGTCCGGATCCGTCCGCCGCTCAGCTCGGCGAGGTCGGCTCCGTCGGCAGGATCCCGCATCGTGGCGACGACGTCGTAGCCACGGCGGGCCAACTCCCGGGCGATGCCGCGCCCGATGCCCCGACTCGCACCCGTGACCAGCGCGCTGCCTTCGACCCTCATGCTCGTCCTCCTGGGGGGATTCCTGCGAACGCTGCAAATGGTGCCATCGACTCACAGCATCGCGGCACGGAGAGGTCATAGCGTCCTGTCCGGAAGACCGTGGTCGTGGGTTCCGGGGCAGACGGAGACCGCGGGATCGACGAGGGAGGCAGAACTGTGGTGCGCGGGATCCGAGCGCTGGTCGCGGTCGTCGCGGCGGGCGCCGTCGTCGCCGGGATCGTCGGGCCGGCGGCCGCCGGTGCCGGCGCAACCGCCGTGGGCCGGGGCGCGGCGGTCGCCGCGTCGTCCACGACGACCCTGCCCGGGGGCTACACGCTCGACGGCTTCGGCGGCGTCCACCCGTTCCGGACGGGCACGGGGTCGACGCCCCCCAGGACCTCGGGCGGGGGGTACTGGCTCGGTTGGGACATCGCCCGGGGGATCGCGGTGCTCTCCGACGGATCCGGCGGGTACGTGCTCGACGGGTTCGGCGGTCTCCACCCACTCGTCGTCGGGTCGGGTCCGGCGCCGCCGCGGGTCAGCGGCCTGCCGTACTGGCTCGGGTGGGACATCGCGCGGGGTGTCGCGCTCCTGCCCGACATGACCGGTGGCTACGTCGTCGACGCCTATGGAGGCGTCCACCCGTTCGCGGTCGGCGGTCACGCGGCGCCACCCGCCGTCCGCGGGCGCGCCCTACTGGCTCGGTCAGGACATGGCCCGAGGCATCGCGATCGCACCGGACGGCAAGGGCGGCGACGTCGTCGACCGGACCGGGGTGCTGCACCCCTTCCGCATCGGTGCTGCCGGCGCCGTCCCTCCACCGGCGACGGGCGTGTTCGCCTCGCCGCGGGTCAGCATCCAGGGTGTGGCCCGCTTCGACGACGGGAGCGGCGGCATGACCGTGGACGGCTTCGGCGGGTTGCACCCCTTCGCCGTCGGCGCCGGGAGCGTCCCACCCGCGGCGAGCAGGGCCGCGTCGTGGCCGGGCTGGGACATCGCGCGTGACCTCGCACTGCTCCCGACCGCGGTCGGCACCTCGCCCCCGCCGCCTCCGCCGCCTCCGCCGCCCCCGCCACCGGTCGACGCGCCGCCGGTCGCGGCGCTGTCGGTGTCACCGAGCTCGGGCACCGCGCCGCTGACGGTGACCGCCGACGCATCGGCCTCGACCGACACCGATGCCACACCGATCGCGTCCTACCGGTTCGACTTCGGTGACGGAACCGTCGTGGGACCGCAGTCGAAGGCGTCGGCGTCCCACACCTACACCACCACGGGTGCCTTCACCGTCGCGGTGACGGTCACCGACAGTGGAGGGCACAGCGCGGGCAGGACCCGCGTCGTGTCGGTCGGCACGGCGTCGTCGTCGGACGTCGCCGTCTACGCCGGGTACTACGACACGCACCACGCCCATCACCTGCGCACGAAGCCGTCGCCGTGGTCGGGATCGCCGAACACGGTCTTCGTCGGTCAGCCCGACAATGCGGCCGGGGACTGGGACACGAGCGCGGTACGAGTCGACAACACCTCCGGCGCCTCGCTCGCGGTCACCGTGACGGTCACGATCGGCCGGCACACCTTCGACCTCTGGGGTCAGCAGGTGATCCCGGCGGGTCAGAGCCTCGTGCTCGCACAGATGGGCTACGAGACCTTCGACGGCTCGGACACGAGCACGGCGGGGTGTTACGGCTGTGACCCCGCGCTGTGCCTCACCGCGATCGACTCGACGGTGCCCGTGATCGACGTCACCGTCGGTGGGTCGGTGCGCCGGTACTACGACCGCGGCCAGGTGCTGAACACCGGAGGGGCCGACCTCGCCGGATGCCCGGACACCGGCGGGACCCGCAACGACGAGTCGACGCCCTGGACCGCGATCCCGGGACCCGGCTGATCGACCGGCCGGATCGTCGCGCACCGACGGCGCCGTCGGCCGCCTCACCCCCCGAGGGCCGGGGTGACCACGTGCAGTGACCAGAGCCGCGCTCCTCGTGCAGCCCGCCCTTCCCGCGCCGTGGGACCACGCAACGTGAGATTTCCTCTGCCGATCTGCGCCTGAATTCTTGTGCGTACCGGTTTCACCCGAGAAGATGTGCCACTCGGAGTGCTGATCCAGGCGGAGCTCCTGTCCGGCGGACAGGGGGTGTGAGGGGAAGGCGGAACGCGACGTGCCGGTTGTTCGCGCGAAGCGTGTGCGAGGTCTCGTGGGGTTGCTCGGTGTCGCCCTGGCGGCGACGGCGTGTGGGAGCGCGACCGCGGAGCAGGAGCGGGCGGCGGTGCCCGTGGTGCCGACCGCGCGGGTGCGCCACGTCGAGCCCTGCGGGCCGGGCACGGCGGCGCCGTCGGACGAGACCGGCGTCACCGCCGACGCGATGACGGTCGGCGTCGTCGCGGACGTGACCGGCATCCGCGCGCAGTTCGTGCCCGCATGGGACGCGATGCAGGCGTTCGCGGCGTTCTGCAACTCGCTCGGCGGGATCGGCGGCCGTCGTCTCGACGTGCGGCTCTTCGACACCAACATCTTCAGTCATCGCCGCGCGATCGAGGACTCGTGCGCGTCGGTCTTCGCGCTCGTGGGCTCAGCCTCCGCGTTCGACGGCGACGGTGCGAGCCTGGAGGCCGACTGCGGCATTCCCGACATCCCTGCGATCGTGCTCGAGCCGGCGCACGACCGCGTGCCGACCGTGGTCGCCCCGTTGCCGAACCCGCAGAATCTCTACCTCGTCGGTCCGCAGCGGTATCTCGCCCGGCAGCACCCGGCCGCGGTCGGGCGCGCCGGCATGGCCTATCTCGACGTGGGTGTCACGGCGCTGCGTGCCACGCGCCAGGTCGCGGCCAGCCGCACGGTCGGGTACCGGTTCACGAGCACCGTGCCGATGCCGGCGCTGCCGACCGTGGCCCAGACCACTGCGATGGTGAAGCGGATCGAGTCGGAGCACCTCGGCTACCTCACGGTGCAGGCGCGGGTCGCGGACCTCGCGGGTCTCCAGACCGCCCTCGCCGCCGACGACGCGATGCCCGAGGTCGTCGACGCCGGAGCGCTCGCGTACGACCCGGCGTACCTCGCGGCGGCGGGCGCGGCGGCCGAGGGGACCTACGTCGCCACCCAGACGACACCCTTCACCGACGCCGCCGACGCGCCGGAGCTGGCGCGGTACATGGACTGGCTCGGGCGCACGGTGCCCGGCGCCACGCCCACCGCACTCGGGGCGCGGAGCTGGTCCGCCGGGCTCCTCTTCGCCGACGCGGCCGGGCGGGCGGCCCCCCGGCTGGACCGGAGCAGCCTGCTCTCCGAGCTGCGGTCGGTGCACGCCTGGGACGGCAACGGGATCCAGGTGCCCGCCGATCCCGGCGCGGGCACGACCAGCACGTGCTTCGCGTACCTCCGCGTCCGCCGCGGCGAGTTCCGTCGCGCCTATCCGGAACAGGGCTTCGCCTGCCCGCGCGACGGCTGGGTGCGTCTCCGTCGCGACTTCCGCCATCTGTAAGGAGATCCGAGTGCTGCCCAACATGCGGTTCCGCACGAAGTTGATGCTCATCGTGGCCATCCCGATGGTCGCCGCGCTCGTGGTCGCCGTCCCGGGGCTCCGGACCCGGGTGCGCGATCTGCGCGCGACCGTGCGGGCGCAGTCCCAGACGGGACCGGCCGCGACCGTGCGGTCGTTCCTGGACCGCATCGACGACGAGGGGTCACTCTCCGCGTGGTGGGTCGCTTCGGGCGAGCCCAGCGTCCGCACGCGACTGGGTGCGGCGCGCCGCGCGACCGACCGGGCCGCCCGGCCGCTCGCACGCTCCGAGCAGCAGGCCGACGACTCCGGCGCGGCGGTCGCCGCCGGCCGGATCCACGACCTGCGCGAGGCGGTCGCCCTCCTCGGCCAGGAGCGGCAGTTCGTCGATCTGCGCTTGAGCCCCGACGACTCCGTCCTCGGCTACTACCGCGACCTCGCAGGCACGACGACCGGCATCCTCGACGCCTTCGCGGGAGCGCAGGACTCCGCGGCACCGGCGCTGATGTTCCGGGACGAGGCGACCCTCGCCCGGCTCCAGGGTGCACTCGCCGACGAACGCTCCATCCTCGTGGTCGCGTTCTCGCGCGGTGAGCTCACCGATTCCCTCGCCTCGGATCTCGTCGCCGCCGGGACCACCCAGAACGCGGCCCGGAACGAGCTCGAGACCCAGGCCCGGCCGCACACGCGCGCCACGGTGCGGGCCGGAACCGACGCCTTCCGCGGTTCGACCGACCAGGTGAGGCAACGCCGGGCCCCGGCGCTCTCGGACCGGACGTTGCCGTCGAACGTGACCGCTGCCGATTGGTACACGACGTCCTCGACGCAGCTGCAGGGCTGGCGGACACTCGGGACGAAGGTCTCGAACGGCATCGACCGCGAGCTCGCCGCCCGCCACGACGACGCGCGTCGCAACCTGCTGCTCGTCGGGATCGGCTCCGTGGCGATCCTCCTCCTCGCCGGTGGACTCGCGTTCGTGATCGCCCGGGCGACGACCCGTCCGCTGCGCCGTCTCGCGGAGAACGCGCACGACGTCGCGTCGCGCCAGCTCCCCGCGCTCGTCGACGCGCTCTCAGATCCGCGTGCCGAGCCGCCCACGGTCACCCCGATCGTGGTCCGCTCGCGCGACGAGCTGGGCGCGCTCGCCAAGGCGTTCAACGACGTGGAGCGCACGACGGTCCAGGTGGCCGACCTCCAGCGCGAGACGGTGCGGACGGGGATCAGCGACCTGTACGTGAACCTGGCGCGGCGCAACCAGCCGCTCCTCACGCGCCAGCTCGCGCTGGTCGAGGACCTCGAGCGGGACGAGCGGGATCCGGACCGGCTCGGGACGCTCTTCGCGCTCGACCACCTCGCGGACGCGGATGCGGCGCAACTCCGACAGCCTGCTGGTGCTCGCGGGCGTCGACGAGAAGAGGACGGCTCGGACGCCGGTGCCACTCCTCGACGTGATCCGCGGCGCGGTGTCCGAGACGACCGACTTCCAACGCATCGACACCGCCGGCATCGCGGCCGGCACCGTGGTCGTGGGCTACGCGGCCACCGACCTGGCCCACCTGCTGTCCGAGCTCCTCGAGAACGCCACGACCTTCTCCACCCCGGCGTCGCGCGTGATCGTGGCGTCGCGCCCGACCGACGGCGGCATGGAGCTCACCATCTCAGACAAGGGGATCGGGATGCCGGCCGAGCGGATGGACGAGCTCAACCACCTGCTCGCCGATCCGCCGCCACCGGGTCTCGTGCTCTCCCGGTCGCTCGGGCTCGTCGTGGTGGCACGCCTCGCGCGCCGGCTCGGCGTCCGCGTCACGCTGCACAGCGCGCGCGAGGTCGGCACCGCCGCGGTGGTGCACCTGCCCACCAACCTGTTCCAGGACCGCACCGCACCGACGGTCGACCTCGTCGCCGAGGAGGAGGTGGACGCGCCCGCACCGGCGGAGCCGGTCGCACCCGCACCCGCACCCGCACCCGCACCCGCGCCCGCGCCCGTCGTGGCGCGCCCGACCCCGGCCGAGCCCGAACGGGCTCCGGTCGCGGTGGCCGCGACGGCGCAGCCGGAGCCGGCGGCGGGGGACAGTACGACGGCGGACGCCGTCACCGCCGCGGGCCTGCCGCGCCGGACCCCGGCGGTGGCACCGGTGCCGGAGCCGCCGGCGACGGTCACCGCGCCGCCGGCGCGATCGCCGGACAAGGTCTTCGAGCTCATCGCCCGGTACGAGGCGGGTCGCCGGCGTGCGCAGGCGCAGCCCGACGACACCGGGGAGGACGGATCGTGACCCCCGAGGGCGGCGACCTCGGGTTCCTGCTGACCAACCTGGTCGAGCGCGTGCCCGGCATCCGCGAGGCCGCGGTGGTGTCGTCCGACGGGCTGCTGATCGCGCTGTCCGCGCGCGTGGACCGCGAGACCGGCGACCGGCTGGCCGCAGTGGCCGCGGGGCTCCTCAGCGTGGCGCGCGGCGCGGGCGCGCCGATGCGGGCGGGGGCGGTGCACGAGATCATCGTCGAGCTCGAGCACGCACTGATCGTCGTGATGGGGATCTCCGACGGCTCGGCGCTGGCCGTGGTGGCGACCCGGCCGAGCGACATCGGCCTCGTCGCCTACGAGATGGCGATGCTGGCCGACCGCGCCGGTGGCGCGCTCGACGCCCAAGCTCGTCGCAGACCTCCGGCAGGTGCTCCCGTGACGGACGAGCTCGGCGCCGACCCCGGCCTGACCCGCCCGTACGTGCTGACCGGCGGCCGCACCCTCGGTACGAGCGAGCTCCCGTTGGAAGCGGTCGTGGTCACCCAGCGGAGCTCGCTGCCGCTCGGTGCGCCGCCCGAGGTCGTGGCCATCACCGGCCTCTGCCGGTCGCCGAACTCGATCATCGAGGTCGCGGCCCGCCTCGGCCTGCCGCTCGGCGTGGTGCGCGTGCTCGTCGGCGATCTGGTCGAGGACCGCGTCCTCGCGGTCGGGGTCACCGCGAGCGACGAACCCGACCAACGCGTGCTCCTGCTCGAAAGGCTGCTCGATGGCGTCAAGTCGCTCTGAGCGCTCGCGCGCCCCGCTGTCGCTCAAGATCGTCGTCGCCGGCGGGTTCGGCGTGGGGAAGACGACGACGGTCCGGGCGATCTCGGAGATCGAGCCACTCTCGACCGACGCGGCGATGACCGACGTCGCCCACGAGGTCGACCGTGCCGATCTCACTCCGAACAAGACCGACACGACTGCCGCTCTCGACTTCGGTCGGATCACCTTCGCCGACGATCTCGTCCTGTACCTCTTCGGCACGCCGGGGCAACCGCGGTTCGCGTTCATGTGGGACGAGCTCGCCCGGGGCGCCGTCGGCGCGATCGTGATCGCCGACACGCGCCGCCTGGCGGACTCCTTCCCCGCCATCGGCTACTTCGAGCAGCGGGGGGTGCCGTTCGTGGTGGGCGTCAACTGCTTCGACGGGGTGAGCCTCCATACCAGCGCGCAGGTGCGCGAGGCGGTGGCCGTCGCGGCCGACGTGCCGGTGGCGTGCTTCGACGCCCGCGAGCGCGGTTCGGTGAAGGAGATCCTGACCGTGCTCGTGCAGTACTCGCTCGGCCGGGCGCGGGCCGACGCGCTGGCCGCGACGGGCACCTCACCCGGGCTGTGAGCCTGCGGTCCGTTCCGGGTTCCACCCGCGACGGCGGGAACCCACCTACCGTGCAACGTGACACCGAGCGGCGAGAGGGAAGAGCGGTGGCCTGGAAGAGTCAGCGAACGCGAGCACTCGATCTCGCGGTGTCACAGTCCGAGACGTCCCAGCGTCAGGTGGAGGCGCTGCGCGCCGAGCTCTCGAGCGTCAACACGGAGCTCGCCTCCCTCCACCGCGAGCTGGCGCGTCGTGACGTCGAGCTGATCGGGGCGCTCGCCCAGGTGTCCGCGGTGACCGACCAGCTCCGGATCCAGAACGAGCAGGATCGCGCGCACCACGACCGGCTCGATCGCGCGATCGAGCTCCTGACGATGCTCGTCACGTCGTCCCCGGAGCTCCCGGCCGCGGCGCCCGACGGCATCGAGCTCGAGCCGGCCACGGGAACCGCACCGACCGTCATCGGAGGCAGCGTCGATCCGTCGCTGCTGCACACCGCCGCCGCGGGGGAAGGGATCGTCGACCTGACGTCGCCGCGCGCGCCCGATCGTCGGGACGCCGCCATCTGACGGCCGGGTCGGGTCCGTGCATCGAGTGGTCGGCCGGCGCGGTCGCCCTCCGCGCCGGGCCGACTACTCGATGATCCTGGGCAGCCGGCCGGCGAGCTGGCTCGCCGCCTGGAGGAAGACGCTCGAGAGGTCCCCGGACTTCGGCTGACAGAAGAAGTTGTCACCGTCGGCGTTCTCGGCGGCCGTGCAGCCGTTGTCCTGCGCGGGCACGCCCTTGACCGGGCTCGCCATGCTCGCGAGCACCTGGGTGACCTGCGCGTTCCTGAACGGTCCCGCGGTGTCCTGCACACAGGCGTTCGACCCGCTCAGGAACCCGATCGTCAGGACCTGGATGCCGGCGGCCTTCGCGGCGCTCGCCTTGTCGTTCGCGTACTGGCACGGCTGCGTGCCGGTCGGCAGGTTCGCCGCGCCGTCGGTCATGAGGATGATGCCCCGGCGCGAGCCGGGCCGGCCGTAGGTGTTGAGGTACGAGGTCGCGGCCGCGATCGGGTCGCCGAGGTCGGTCCGGTTCGCCGCCGCGAGGCAGGTCACGGACTTCACGATCTGGCTGCTCGGGTTCAGCGTGCCGTTCGCGTTCTGGTAGTCCGCGGCGGGCGGGGCCAGCGGGAACGGCGAGATCATCCAGGTGTTGCCCGGCGCGGCCACGTCCGACGCCGACGGCAGACCGTACGCGCCGGCGTTCGCGCCGGAGCAGGTCTTGGTCGTGTCGCTGGGCCCGAGCGCACCCAGCGCGATGGACTCGTTGCGCGGGTTCAGGAAGCCGAGCAGGTCGAGCGCCGCGTCCTTGGCGTTCTGCAGCGTGGCCGGGCTCGGAGTGAGCATGCTCCCGGTGCGGTCGAGGATCAACACGATGTCGAGGGGCTTGGGTGACTCGAACTCGCTGACCGCGTGCTTCGACAGGCTCGCGGATCCGACGCCGACGACCTGCGCGAAGGAGCTCTTGACCGAGGTGTCGATCGTGACCTTCAGCTGATTGGAGTTGCTGAGCACGTTCGCCGAGACCCCACTCGAGTAGCCGTTCTTGGCGGCGATCTCCCTCGCGGCGGCCACGGCCCCGGCCGGGTCGTCGGGCAGGTAGACCGCACCGGCGAGCGCGGCCGCGTCCGCCGCCTTCTGCATGTGGGCGCGCTCGTCGTTCCAGTGCGAGAAGTCCACCGCCCATCCGGCGAAGCCAAGCAGGACCACCATCGTCAGCGCGACCCAGACCGCGACGACGCCGCGTTCGTCGGTGCGCATCGAGCAGGGATTCCGGAACCGGCGCATCAGAACCCGCAGGCCGAGCTGGCCACCGGCTCGAACCGGAAGACCGCGTGGTCGGTGAGCGTCACGGAGGAGCCGAAGAGTCCGGTCACGAACTTGTGGTTCAGCTTCACGTAGACGCCGATCTCGTCGTAGGGCTGCGTGCAGACCTGGTGCGACGAAGCCGGCCACCCGCCGCCGCCGGAGGCGACGAAGGACTTCGACCCGGAGCTGTACGTGTAGCGGACGCAGTTCGCACCGCAGGAGGAGAAGCTGGTCCCCGACGGGTAGCCGTCGGCGTTGGCCTTGTAGATCCACAGCTCCTGGGGCACGTCGCTCGGAAGCGTCGACACGGCGCTGTTCACGGCCTGGACCACCGCCGAGGTGTAGTCCGTCTGGGTGGCGCGGGCCGAGCCGACCCGGGCGCCGGCGCGGGCGGCGTCGGCGGCGATCGACGAGTCGTGGTAGGCGGACGAGAACTCGATGACTCCGAACGTCAGGAGCACGAGGACGGGGAGCAGCAACGCGAACTCGACCACGACGGCACCCCGCTCGCGCCCACCGGATCCGACACGTGCAGCAACCTGCCGGAGTGAGTGACGGCGCACCCGGCGCCGGCTGGTCGCACGAACCTCTGGGTCAGTTGTCGTCTTCATGGTCCGGGGATTGTCGCAACCTCGCCGCACGACCTCTTCCTCACGATTGGTGATTCGGGACGCGCAGCTCGTGGGTCGGTCGGCCCGATTCGCGGATTCCCCGGACCACCCGTCGGGCAATCACCAATCGTGGTGATGGCATACGACGTTGGATCCCGCACCATCGCCCTCGTCCTGAAGCGCAGGAT
Organism: uncultured Acidimicrobiia bacterium; assembly: GCA_963805415.1. GTDB lineage: Bacteria > Actinomycetota > Acidimicrobiia > IMCC26256 > JAENVU01 > JAENVU01. The sequence continues at coordinate 100,339 of CAWDUD010000007.1, read as the reverse complement.
CAACGACAAGGAGACCAAGACCAATGATGACCCTGATGCAGTGGCTGCAGGCCCGTATCGACATGGACGACCGTGGTGCGGCGGCAGTGGAGTACGCGCTGCTCGTCTCGCTGATCGCCGTTGCGATCGTCGCGACCGTCCTGGCCCTCGGCGGCCAGCTGTCCTCGACGTTCGACAGCATCACCAACAGCATCAAGAACTGAACCACTGGGTCGGTCGACCGGGTCGCGCGCAGGGCGCGGCCCGGTCGACGGACCGAGCTCGCACGACGCGGGCTCATCCAGATCTCCGGCGGGCGCAGAGCCCGTCACCTGCAACGCAGCACATCGATCGTCCGTAGGTGCGGACGCACAAGGAGCACACGATGACCTACCAGCGCAGGACCGTCGGCATCGTCGCCGCCATCGTTCTCGCTCTGCTCGGCACGCTCGGCCTCGTCGGGTACGTGCAGGGGGCGAAGGACCGCGCCGTGGCCGGCGAGAAGCTGGTCACGGTCTACGTGGCGAGCGATCGCATCGCGGCGGGCACCCCGGTCGGCAAGCTGGCCGACAAGATCGAGACCCAGAAGGTCCCGGCCAAGGTCCGGGCCAAGGACGCGGTCAAGAGCCTCAAGACGGTCAAGGGTGAGGTCACCTCGATCGAGGTGCTCCCGGGCGAGCAGCTCGTCACGAGCCGCTTCGTCTCCGCGACCGCGGTCAACGGCACCACCACCAAGGGCGTGCCGGCCGGCATGTTCGGTGCCACGCTCTCGCTCGATCCCGAGGAGGCGCTCGGTGGCCAGATCCGCGCCGGTGACCACGTCGCCATCGTCGGCATCCTGAACAACACGGGTGCGGCGACCGACCCGGCGGTGCTCCTCTCGAGCAACGTGCTGGTCACGAGCGTGCAGATCGACGGCAGCAACGGCGACAACCCGAAGCGCAAGGAAGTCACCGCCGCTCCGACCGGCAAGTTCTTCGTGACCTTCGCCCTCACCCAGCCGGACCTCGAGAAGGTCGTCACCGCGGCCAACTCCGGTCGGGTCTGGTTGGCGGCCGACCCGAACGGGGGCGTCGCACGATGAGCGGCCTGCTGGTGGCGAGCCCGTCGGAGGACTTCGACGGCAAGCTCGCCGATGTCTTCGGCGGCACGCTCACCAGCCACCGCCGCTACTGGCGGGACGGGTTGCTCGAGGGCACCTCGGCGTCGCTGGTCGCCGAGCTCACCCGCACCGATCCCGCGGTCGTGGCGATCGGTCCTGAGCTCGCCGACGACGAGGCGCTGGATCTCGTCGAGGCGTTCGACACCCATCGACCCGACGTCACGGTGATCATCGTGGCCGAGCCGTCGCTCCAGCTCCTCGAGCGCGCCCTGCGGTCCGGGGCCCGCGACGTCGTGGCACCGGACGCACCGGACGAGGAGCTGCGCGAGGCCTTCGAGCAGGCGGTGGATGCCGCCGACCGCCGGCGGAGCACGCTGAGCACGCAGGATCTGGACGCGCCGAGCCGGCACGTGATCTGCACCCTCGCCCCCAAGGGCGGGACGGGCAAGACGACGGTCTCGACCAACCTCGCGGCCGGCCTCGCGCTCGAAGCGCCGGGCGAGGTCGTGATCGTGGACCTGGACTTCCAGTTCGGCGACGTGGCCAGCGCGCTGCGAATGACCCCGGAGCACACCTTCGCCGACATCACGAAGTCCGACCATGCGGTCGACGTCACGACGATCAAGGTGTTCCTGACCGCGTCGGACGACGGGCTCTACGCGCTCTGTGCGCCGGAAGTGCCCGTCGATGCCGACGCCATCACACCCCAGCACGTGCAGCACGTGATCTCGCTGCTCGCGTCGGAGTTCCGCTACGTCGTCATCGACACGGGTTCGGGGCTCGACGAGGGGACCCTCGCGGTCCTCAAGCTCTGCACCGACCTGGTGCTCGTCACCTCCACCGACGTCCCGAGCGTGCGCGCCACGCGCAAGGAGGTCGAGATGCTCGACCTGCTCGGCATGACCGACCAGACGCGCCACTTCGTCGTGAACCGCGCCGACGCCCGCGTCGGGCTGCCGGTGAGCGAGGTCGAGGCCACCGTGGGCATGGAGGCCGAGGTGACGATCCCGAGCTCGCGGTCCGTGCCGATCTCGGTGAACCAGGGCACGCCCGTGATCGCCAGCGATCGCCGTTCGAACGTCGGTGAGGCCCTCGGGCGTCTCGTCGGCCGGTTCGAGCCCACCGCAAGCGTCGAGCCGGGCTTCTTCCGGCGCACGCTGACCCGAACGAAGGAGACCCGATCGTGAGCCTGAGCGACCACCTCCGCGCCGCGGCGCAGCAGGACTGGGACGGCGAGACGCCTGCCGCGCCGCCGGCCCGCCCGGCCGCGGACCCGATCGCCGGGCTGAAGGCGCGGGCGCGCGACGCCCTGCTCCAGCGCCTCGGCACCCGGCTCTACGACGCGTCCCTCTCGCCGGCGGCCCTGAACCAGCACGTGATCGAGGAGCTGGGCAAGGTCCTCGAGGACGAGACGGTTCCGCTGAGCGCGACCGAGCGTGAGCAGCTCGTCGCCGAGATCAGCGACGACGTGCTCGGCTACGGACCGATCCAGCGGTTCCTCGCCGACCCGACCGTCACCGAGGTGATGGTGAACGGGTCCGACGCGATCTACGTCGAGCGCGGTGGTCGGCTCTACCGCACCGAGGAGCGGTTCGGCTCCGACGCCCGGCTCCGCCAGGTGATCGACAAGATCGTCTCCGCGGTCGGCCGGCGCATCGACGAGTCGTCCCCGATGGTGGACGCCCGCCTCGCGGACGGCTCCCGCGTCAACGCGGTGATCCCGCCGCTCGCGATCGACGGACCCGCGCTCACCATCCGGAAGTTCGCCAAGCACCGTCTGACCGCCGACGACCTCATGAGCTTCGGCACGCTCACGCCCGAGGCGACGGAGTTCCTCCAGGCCTGCGTGGCCGGTCGGATGAACATCATCATCAGCGGCGGCACGGGCACCGGGAAGACGACGCTCCTCAACGTGATGTCGTCGCTGATCCCCGAGGAGGAGCGCATCGTCACGATCGAGGACGCGGCCGAGCTCCAGCTCGACCAGCAGCACCTCATCCGGCTCGAGTCCCGCCCCGAGAACCTCGAGGGCCGCGGGGGTGTGACCATCCGGGACCTCGTCCGCAACGCGCTGCGCATGCGGCCGGACCGCATCATCGTGGGCGAGGTCCGCGGTGCCGAGACGCTCGACATGCTCCAGGCCATGAACACCGGCCACGACGGTTCGCTGTCGACCGTGCACGCCAACTCGCCTCGCGACGCGCTCTTCCGGCTCGAGACCATGACGCTCATGGCCGGCGTGGACCTCCCGCTGCGGGCGATCCGGGACCAGATCGCGTCGGCGCTCGACGTCGTGGTGCACCTGAGCCGGCTGCGGGACGGCTCCCGCCGGGTGACGCAGATCGCCGAGGTCGCCGGCGCCGAGGGCGAGGTGGTCAGCCTCTCGGACATCTTCGGCTTCGACTACAGCGCCGGCCTCGACGACGAGGGCCGGCACCGGGGCTCGCTGACGCCGACCGGACTCCGCCCCGGCTTCGCCGAGCGGCTGCGTGACAGCGGCATCGAGCTCCCCGCCCGCCTGCTCGGCATCGACGCACCGAGCCTCGCCCGGCCGGGGACGCGGCGGTGACGGCCGTGACCGCCGCCGCCTCGAGCAGCTCGTGGATGCTGATCGCGGGATCCGCGGCGCTGTTCGGCGCGCTGTTCATGGTGATCGCGGCGATCACCATGCCGCACGTACGCCGGCGCCGGCTGGCCAAGGAGCTCGCCGAGCCCACTGACACGTCGGTGCGGTCCCAGATGTCCACCCTCGGGACCAAGGCGACCGAGCTCGCGGAGCGGGGCCTCGAGCGTCACGATCGTGAGCACGTCGTCGCCACCGCGCTCGACCGGGCCGGGATCGACATGCGGGCCGGCGAGTTCCTGATGCTCGCGTTCGTCAGCAGCGGCGGCGCCGGGCTGATCGGCGCGATGCTCGGTGGCGCCCTCCTCGCCGTCATCGCACTCGCGGGCACCGCGGCGGGATTCGCGACGGCCGTGAACATGAAGGCAACGCGTCGCCGGAAGCAGTTCGACGAGCAGCTCCCCGGATCCCTCGCGCTCATCGCCGGTGGGTTGCGTGCCGGCCACAGCCTGCCCCAGGCGATCGACGCCCTCGTGCAGGAGGCGCCCTCGCCGACCCGGGACGAGTTCCAGCGGGCCTTGTTCGAGACCCAGCTCGGGCACACGCTGCCCGTCGCGCTCCGGTCGCTCGCGGCCCGCGTGCGCAGCGAGGACTTCGACTGGGTGGTGCAGGCGATCGAGATCCAGCGCGAGGTCGGTGGCGACCTGGCGGCGGTGCTCGACAACGTGACCCGGACGATCCGTGACCGCACCCGGGTGCGGCGCCAGATCGACACGCTCACGGCCGAGGGTCGGCTCTCGGCGGTCGTGCTCCTCGCACTGCCGGTCGTCGTCATGCTCTTCATCGCACTCGTGAACCCGAGCTACCTGACCGATCTGTTCACCACGTTCGCCGGCACCGTGATGCTGATCGTCGGCGGTGGGCTCATGGTCGTCGGTGCGCTCTGGCTGCGGCGGATCGTCCGCCTCGTGTACTAGGAGGAACTGTGTCGTTCCAACTCGTCATCTCCGCGCTCGCAGTCGTTGCCGCGGTCGGTGTGTGCGCCTGGGCGCTCCGGGGGGTCGATGTCGATCTTCCGGCCCGGCGCAAGCTCGTCCGCGCCAACCTCGGTCCCAGCGTGTCGACGGCGCCGGACATGCGCCAGGTCGTCCTGGACCAGCCGCTGTGGGAGCGGATGGGCCGTCCTGCGATCGAGAAGGGTTCGCGGCTCGCCCGCCGCATCACGCCGGCCGGCCTGCTCGACGCGCTCGAGCAGCGCCGCGACTACGCCGGGCTCGACGCCCGCTGGACGCTCGAGCGCCTGCTCGCGGTCAAGGCCGCGCTCGGAGTGCTCGGGCTCGGGCTCGGGCTGTTGGTGTTCCTGCCCAACCCGACGAGCGCGACGCTGCTCCTCGGCATGATCTTCGCCTTCGTCGGCTTCTTCGCCACCGACGTCGTGATGAACGCCAAGGCGCGGGAGCGCCGGTCGCTGATCGAGCAGGCCTTCCCGAACACGGTGGACCAGATCACGGTCTGCGTGGAGGCCGGGCTCGGTCTCGACGGGGCGATCGCGCACGCAGCGCGCTCGGGATCGGGTCCGCTCGCGGCCGAGCTCGAGCGGGTGCTGCAGGACGTCCAGACGGGCATGGCCCGCCAGACCGCGCTCGAGGCCTTCGCCGAGCGGACCGATGTCGCCGACATCCGCCACTTCGTCGTCGCGGTCGGTCAGGCGAACCGGTACGGCGTCCCGATCGCCGATGCGCTCCGGGTCCAGGCCACCGAGGGCCGCGAGCGGCGCAAGGCCCGGGCCGAGGAGCGGGCCCAGAAGATGTCGGTGAAGATCCTGCTGCCGCTCATCTTCTGCATCCTTCCTGCCCTGTTCGTGGTGATCCTCGGTCCGGCGGCGCTCCGTATCGCCAAGCTCCCGCTCGGAGGCTGACCGGGGCCACGTACCGCCGCGTCGGTGGAGCGGCGCTCGACACGCGTCGGACACGCCGGCCGCCACCCCGGTCGTGGTGCGCGCGCAGCCGGCGGAGGTTCGCTTCCCATCCGAGAGATGCCGCCAACCAGCACAGCGATTCCTCGTTCGCACGGTTCGGTTGCATCACCGCGCCTCCCGACTCGTTCCGTCGTCCCGTGCAGCATCGCGGTCGCGCGTGACACACGTGTTGCGGCGACGCATCCGGCGGGAGAACGGGTGGCGCACATTCCATGAGCGCCACGATCAGGACGTGCGAGACGAACCTGCACGTCAGGAGGTCATGCCGCCCAGGCCGACGAGCCCACGAGCGAGCTCGATCTCGCCCATGTGGCGCAGCCCGTGCTGGTACAGCCAGCACTCGAAGCCGTCGAGCACCGTGATCCCCTCCGGGCCGGCGCAGCGTGCGCTGTACGTGTCGGCCACCTGGGGCGGGAACGGCCGCGTGATCAGCACCCGCATGACGTCGGCAGGATCCATCGTCCCGAGGTGGTCCTCGGTCCGCTGGAACACCGTCCGCTGGTACTCCTTGAACGCCTCGTAGTCGCCGATGCGCTGGTGGATCATCTCGTCGACGGTCTTGTGCTTGCCGTGGTCGTTGATCGTCATCGCGACCTTGGCCTGCCACGTCGTCGTTCCAGATCGGTGGGACACCGGTGATCAACATGAAGGACGCGTCCTGCATGTTGGTGTAGTGGAACAACGAGAACGCGATGGGCAGCACCCCCTCGCGTTCGAAGTGGTTGACGTGCTCCAGGTCCATCGTGTCGACCGCCTGGTAGTACAGCGAGTGCATCGTGCGCATCCGCCGTTGCAGCGAGTCCATGAGCACATCGCCGATCACGGGTGCCATCAGGGTGTTCCTCCTGGTCGAGGTGTGGGTTCGGTGGTCTCGAGCGAGTAGCTGTTGCGCAGGTCGTCCTGGACCACCGTCGCCGATCGGGTCGTGGTGACCACCTTCAGCGGCGCGGTGAGCGTCCGGGAGGCGTAGGACCAACCGGCCGGCAGCGCCAGGCGGGAGGCGAGCCCGGGAAGGTCCGCCTCGACGAGGGTCGGGTCCCGCTCCTGGCTCCAGGACTGCATGACGTACCTCGCACCGTCGGGTCCGGTGAGCTCGTACACCGTCTCGCCGCGGTCGAACGTGAACACCGTCTCGCGGTTCACGTGGTTCGCGGTGTAGGGGCTGGTCGCGGCGGCGACGTCGGTGATCGTCACGGTCGCCCGCTGCACCATCTCGATCCCGCCGAACGTCTTGCGCACCTCCGCGGCCGGTTCCTTCCGCACCGCGTCCATCAGCCAGTACCGGGGGCCGTTGAGCTGGGCGATCGGCACCTGGTTCTCGGTCGCCAGCGTCGTTGCGTCGAGGGCGGCCCACTTCGACTCCGGGCAGTCGTTCATCGGGTAGGAGTTGTAGACGTCCGCGGTCATACCGGCCGCTCCCGGGTGGACGAGCAGCACCTCGCAGTAGCGCCTGGTGCGCATGTTCGTCGCGGCGGAGGGCCGGGTGGTGGACGTCGTCGTGCCGGCGTCGCTCGCGGCGTCCGACGAGCTGGATCCGCAACCCGCGAGCGCCACCGCGACGGTGAGCGCGGCGGCGCTCGTGAGCACGCGGGCGGCGCGCATCCGGGGGTGCGGGGCGCGGTTCACGGAGTGGCTCCTCGCCGGGTGAAGGCGTCGATGATCTCGACGAGCCGGTCGGGCGCGTCCTCCTGGACGAAGTGACGCGCGCCCTCGATGACGACGTGGTCCTGACCGGCCGCGCCGGGCACGACCCGCTGGAACTTGCGGTGCGCGCCGGGCTTGAACGAGATCGGGTCCTCGGAGCCGAACACGGTCAGGAACGGCTTCGTCCACGTGGCGAGGAACGCCCAGGTGTCGCGGCACATCGGAACCCCCGGGTTGTCGGGCTGGACCGGGATCAGCAGCGGGAAGTGGAGCGCACTCGTCTGGTAGGAGCCGTCGGGGAAGGGCGCGTCGTACGCCGCCCGCTCGCCGGGAGTGAGCGTGCGGGTGGTGCCGTCGTCGACCAGGCGCCCGACCGGCAGCGCCTCGACGCTCTGGCTGAACTCGAGCCAACGCTCCATGAACGCGTCCGCACCCTCGCCGGTGGGGATCCCGGTGTTCGACGCGATCACGCGGGCGAAGCGATCGGGGTGGCGGGGGAGCAGGTGCAGCCCGGTGAGCCCACCCCAGTCCTGGCAGTACAGCGTGATGCCGGTCAGGTCCTCGGCGACGAGCCATTGGCTCATCCAGCCGACGTGCGCGGCGAGCGTGTAGTCCGAGCGTTGTGCCGGCTTGTCCGATCGACCCATCCCCATCAGGTCGAGCGCGACGACCCGGTGCCCCCGGGCGACGAGCCCGCGGATCATGTGCCGGTGGAGATAGGACCAGCTCGGGTTCCCGTGCAGCAGCAGCACCGGCGGGGCGTGCCGCGGACCCTCGTCGACGAAGTGGTAGCGGAGCGCGGTGCCGTCGTCGGCCTCGACCGTGCGGTAGTGCGGGGCGAAGTCGTAGTCCTCCAGCGCGGCGAACCGCTCGTCGGGCGTACGCAGGACCTCCACGATCAGCCTCCGACCTTCGGCGCGGTCCGGATCGACTCGACGAGACGGTCGACGGCCCGATCCACCACCAGGACGTGCGCCTCGCCGGCGCCGCGCACGCCGTCGACGAGCGCAGCCAGCGCCGCGTCGTCCGGCGCCTGCACGAACCGGGCGCGGTCGAACGACCGCTCGTCGCCGACGATCACCCCCTCGACCGAAAAGTCGGCGACGAGGGTCGTGCCGGGCGGCAGCGAGCCGCGGGCGGCCGCCTTCGCGCGCTCGACGAGGAGCACGAGCGCGCCGTCGCCCGGACCGTCGTCGCCCGGACCGTCGCCCGGCACGGATTCGGGGAGGCACGACATGACGATCGTGAAGTCCATGCCCGCCTCCTTGTGGACGTGCTGGTCCTTGAAGTCGTCGCGTCGCTGCATCGCGAAGAAGGCCGCACGCGTCGGGTACCGGACGATGCCGACGCGGTCCCATTCCGGGCGGCCCGCGAGCTGGTGGGTCACGTCGCCGTGGAACACGACCGTCGCGCCGATCGCGGCCAGGGGCCCGAGCGGGGCGTAGGCGTCGTCCGCCTCCTTGCCCGAGACCGCGGGCCCGCCTTCGTCGCCGTACGCGGCGACCGGCCGGTACTTCATCAGATTGAGGGCCCAGAACGGCCCGTCCGCGGCGGCATCGAGCGCGAGCCAACGCTGGATCAGCTCCCAGTTCGGGGTTCCGTAGGAGGGGTGGGCGGTACCGGCCATGCGGGGTCCTTCGCTGCTCGGATCGGTCAGGGGGCCAGCAACGCGGGCAGGGCCTCGGCGAGGAGGCTCTCGGTCTCGCCGGCCGAGAACCCGCGGTGCACGCGGTAGTGGTCGAGGGCCTCGAGCTCGCACAGGGCGTCGAGCGCCGCGACGCGCGCGCGGCGTGCGCGGGGGTCGAGCCGGCTCAGCTCGGGATCGAAGTGCTTCTCGATCTGGTCGCGGAGTGCCCGTCGCGTCAGCTCGAGCTGGTCGCGCATGATGACATCGGTGACGGCGCGGACGCGGGCGGCGCGCGCCGTGGCGCCGATCGCCTCGTAGAGACGGACCCGGCACTCGACGAAGCGGCGAACCCGCCCGTCGAGGTCGCCGTGACCGATGGCGGGGATGAGGTACAGGTGCCAGACGAGCTCGAGGTGTCTGTTGATCGCCGCCTGGAGCAGCTCGTCGCGATCCTCGAAGTAGCGGTAGACCGACCGCGGTGAGATGCCGACGCGACGGGCGATGTTCTCCGGCGTGGGTTCGAGGTCGCCCTCGGAGAACATCTCGATCATCGTGTCCAGGACGGCCACGCGGTTGCGGTCCCGACGGGCGAGCCGACCGTCCCGCGCGTCGGGTCCGGCGACCTCGGCCGAGGGGGCGTCCGGGCGCGAGGCCGCCGGGGGGACGGCCGTCACGGGCTCGTCCCCAGCGAGCAGATGAAACCGGTGCGCGGGTCGGGCGAGCCGGCGAGCAGCGACGTGTAGACCTCGCCGACCGCCTCGGCACCGGCCGCAGTCCTGAACTCGATCCACCCGCCCGCCCACGTGGCGAACGCGCCGAACGCGTCGGCGATCCGCCGATCGAGCTCGGCGCGGCCCCAGTCGCGCTGTCCGCTGGGTGATCTGGGCCGGCGCGAAGAAGAACGCGGGCGCGGGGCCGGGGAGCGGAGCCGCCGCGTGCTCGGGCTCGTGGTCCCAGTGGGTCCCTCCGACGATCATCGAGTGCCGCACGCGGTCCCCGGCGCCGGCGTGCAGCTCGTGCACGACGTCGCGGTTGCCGGCGATGTCGACGAAGACCAGCGGCGCGCGGGTCGCGCCCTCGACGTCGTCGTAGTCGATCACGTCGTCGTAGACGCCGAGCCCGTCGACGAAGGCGTGGTGGCGCGGGGAGGTGATCCCCACGACCCTCTGGCCCCGCCGGTGCGCGAGGAACGCGACGCCGATCGCGGTCTTGCTGGACGCGCTCGAGAGCACGATCTGGTCGGCTCCGAAGTCGGCCTGGTCGTGCAGGAAGTCGTCGATGAGGAACGAGGTGAAGAAGAGCGGGTACAGGAGCATCTGGCTCCGCTCGCGATCCGGCGTCGACAGGCGCTCGGTGACCCGCGTGTAGCTATTGTACGCACCGGCCATCGCGGCACGGTGGGCCGCGCCGTCGGTCACGCCACGCCCGTCGGCCCGAGCCGGCTCGATCACCAGCTCGGAGCCCATCGGGAAGTAGCCGTACAGCCGCTCCCCGGCTGCGCACGCGTCGGCCGTGGACTCCACCACCGTGCCGAAGCCCCAGACCGGGATGCAGCCCCACTCGGGATCGGGGGGCGGGAAGAAGTCCCAGTAGTGCATCGCCTCGCCGAAGACGGCGTAGGTGACGTTGTTGGCGGTGAGCGCGAAGTGCTCCACCCGGATCCGGGCGCGTCCCGGGGCCAGCGGCTCGGGATCCTCGACGCGGAGGCGCCACGTCGGGAGCGCCGCTCGCCGGACCTCGAATCGGATGCTCATGTCAGGAAACGTGTCACGACGTGGTCCATCGGTCCTACACCGTATCGCCGACTGGGAGAAAGTGTCCAGCCAGCTGACATATCCGTTGGTGCCGGTCCCGAAGGGCAGCGCATGCCGCCGGGGTGACGCCCGTCACCCGCGCCCGGTGAGATGAGTGAGTGCTCACTCATCTAGGGTGGGGCCGTCATGGCCACCGGCAACGCCACCCACCGCGACGACGTGATCGTGGCGCCCCTCGGGGCCCCGGGCCGCGCCCGGGCGTCGGCCCTGCCTCCGGCCGAGCGCAGGGCCGAGATCGTCGCCGCCACGCTGCCCCTGCTCCTGGCCCACGGATCCGCGGTCACCACCCGCCAGATCGCCGAGGCGGCCGGGATCGCCGAGGGGACCATCTTCCGGGTCTTCCCGGACAAGGACTCGCTCGTGGCCGCGGTGGTGGAGTCGGCGCTCGACACCGCCTCGGCCGACGCCGCGCTCGACGCGATCGACCGGTCGCTGCCGCTCGAGGACCGACTCGTCGCCGCCGTGGAGATCCTGCGCCGGCGCGTCGCCGACGTGCTCCAGCTCCGCACAGCCGTCGGGATGATGCGCGGACCCGACGGCCCGCTCCTCCCCGAGCGCCACCGGTCGACCGACCTCGGGCGGCTCGCGAGCGTCTTCGAGCCGGATCGTGATCACCTGCGCCGCGATCCGGTGAGCGCCGCGCACCTCCTGCGCGGAGTCACGGTCGCGGCCACCCACCCGGCGATGGTGCTCGACGAGCCGCTCACGAGCGAGGAGATCGTCTCGCTCGTGCTCGACGGCGTCCGCCTCCGGCCCGGCGAGGGGGACCGCTAGGTGCTGCTCAAGCTGATCCGTACGTACCTCTTCCGCTACCGGGCGCTGCTCGCGGTCGTGCTCGCCCTCACGTTCGTGCAGACGATGTGCACGCTGTTCCTGCCGAGTCTCAACGCCGACATCATCGACAAGGGCGTCATCACCGGGGACACCGGCTACATCTGGCGGACCGGTGGCGTGATGCTGGTGGTGACGTGCATCCAGGTCGTGTTCGCGGTCGCGGCCGTCTACTACGGCTCGCGGGCCGCGATGGCGTTCGGCCGCGACGTACGCGGAGCGCTGTTCCACCGGGTCACCGACTTCTCCGCGCAGGACGTCGCCGAGTTCGGGGCGCCGTCGCTGATCAACCGCATCACCAACGACGTGACCCAGGTGCAGATGCTGGTGCTGATGTCCTGCACGCTGCTGATAGCGGCGCCGATCATGGCCGTCGGCGGCACGATCATGGCGATCCGGGAGGACGGCCCGCTGTCGCTGCTCCTCCTCGTGAGCATCCCGGCACTGGTCATCTCCATCGGGCTCGTGATCGTGCGACTCGTGCCCGGGTTCCAGGTCATGCAGGTGCGGATCGACCGCATCAACGAGGTCCTGCGCGAGCAGATCACCGGCATCCGCGTCGTGCGGGCGTTCGTCCGGGAGCGCCACGAGCGCCTCCGGTTCGGTGCCGCCAACGACGACCTGACCGACATCTCGTTGCGGACCGGGCGGCTCATGGCGTTCATGTTCCCGACCGTCATGGTCATCCTGAACCTGTCGAGCGCGGCGGCCATCTGGTTCGGCGGCAGCCGGATCGGCGCGCACGACATGCAGATCGGTGCCCTGATCGCGTACCTGAGCTACCTCATCCAGATCCTCATGTCGGTGATGATGGCCACCTTCGTCGCGGTGATGGCCCCGCGGGCCGCGGTGAGCTCCGACCGCATCCACGAGGTGCTCGATGCCCGGACCTCGGTCATGCCGCCGGAGCACCCCGTCACGGACCTGCCGGGACCGAGCTCGCTCGAGTTCCGAGGGGTCGAGTTCCGGTATCCGGGGGCCGACTACCCGGTCCTGTCCGACATCACCTTCCGGGCCGACGCCGGCGAGACGCTCGCGATCATCGGGAGCACCGGCGCCGGCAAGACCACGCTGCTGAACCTCGTGCCGCGCCTGTTCGACGCGACCGCCGGCGCGGTGCTCGTCGACGGCGTCGACGTGCGTGAGATCGAGCCCGAGCTGCTGTGGAGCCGGATCGGCCTCATCCCCCAGAAGCCGTACCTGTTCTCGGGCACCATCGCGAGCAACCTGCGCCACGCGGACCCGCAGGCGACCGACGAGCAGCTGTGGGGAGCCCTCGAGGTCGCCCAGGCGCGGGAGTTCGTCGCCGGGAAGCCCGGGGGGCTCGACTCGCGCATCGCCCAGGGCGGGACGAACGTCTCCGGCGGTCAGCGCCAGCGTCTCGCCATCGCCCGGGCGCTCGTGCGCCGCCCGGAGATCTACCTCTTCGACGACTCGTTCTCGGCGCTGGACCTCTCCACCGACGCGAGGCTGCGCGCCGCGCTCGGTCCGTGGGTCCGGGGCGCGGTCACCGTGATCGTCGCCCAGCGGGTCTCGACCATCCGCCATGCCGACCGCATCCTCGTCGTCGAGGACGGCCGCCAGGTCGGGCTCGGCACGCACGACGAGCTCGTCGCGACGTGTCCCACGTACGAGGAGATCGTCGAGTCCCAGCTCACCGCGGAGGAGGCGGCGTGACCGACACCGTCGACGCCACCCCGCCCGAGCTGGACGAGGACGACGAGGTCGGCCGGCCCTCGTCGGAGGATCCCCGCGGCGGCTTCGGTGCCCGCTGGGGCGCGGCCGGGCTCCCGCTCGAACGATCGAAGGACTTCAAGAACTCCACCCGCCGTCTTGCGGCCCGACTGCGGCCGGAACGGTGGGGTCTCGTCGCGGTGCTCGCGCTCACGGTCACGAGCGTGGGACTGACGGCCTCGGGCCCCCGGATCCTCGGCCACGCCACCAACATCATCGTGGCCGGTGTGATCTCGGGGAAGGGGATCGACTTCGGCGACCTGCACCGCGTGCTCGCGATCGCGGCGGCGATCTACGCCGTCGCGGCCACGTTGCTCTACATCCAGGCCTACATGCTCGCGGGTGTCGTCCAGCGCGCGATGCAGCGGCTGCGCGCCGACGTCGAGCTGAAGCTCAACCGGATGCCGTTGCGCTACGTGGACCGCCAGCCTCGTGGTGACATGCTCAGCCGCGTCACCAACGACATCGACAACCTCGCCCAGAGTCTCCAGCAGACCCTGAGTCAGCTCCTCACGTCGACGCTGTCGATCTTCGCGGTCCTGATCATGATGTTCACCATCTCGCCACCGCTCGCGTTGGTCGCGCTGGTGACGGTGCCGATGTCGATCCTCACCATCAAGGTGATCACCAAGCGCTCGAAGCGCCAGTTCGTCGACCAGTGGCGCCACACCGGGACGCTCAACGCCCAGGTCGAGGAGGCCTTCACCGGGCACGCGCTGGTCAAGGTCTTCGGCCGCCAGGCCGACGTCGAGGCGCGCTTCAACGAGAAGAACGCCGAGCTGTTCGACGCCAGCTACCGCGCGCAGTTCATCTCGGGCGCGATCCAGCCGGCGATGATGTTCTTCGGGAACCTCAACTACGTGGTGATCGCACTGGTCGGCGGCCTGCGGGTGGCGTCCGGCCAGATGACCATCGGCGACATCCAGGCGTTCATCCAGTACTCGCGTCAGTACACCCAGCCGCTCACCCAGCTCGCGTCGATGATCAACGTGATGCAGTCGGGGATCGCGTCCGCCGAGCGGGTCTTCGAGCTGCTCGACGCGGAGGAGGAGCCGGGCATCGTCGAGGAGATCCCGCCGACGGCACCACCGGCCCGCGGTCGCGTCGCGTTCGAGCACGTGTCGTTCGCCTACGATCCCCGCCGGCCGCTGATCGAGGACCTGTCGCTCGTGGCGGAGCCGGGCCAGACGGTCGCCATCGTCGGGCCGACGGGCGCGGGCAAGACGACGCTGGTCAACCTCCTCATGCGCTTCTACGACCTCGACGGCGGCGCCATCACGCTCGACGGCGTGGACATCGCGACGATCAGCCGCCAGGAGCTGCGCTCGAACATGGGCATGGTGCTGCAGGACACCTGGCTCTTCGGCGGCACGATCCGCGAGAACATCACCTACGGCAACCTCGCGGCGACCGAGGAGCAGATGGTCGCCGCCGCGAAGGCGACCTACGTCGATCGGTTCGTGCACTCGCTCCCCGACGGGTACGACACCGTCATCGACGACGAGGGCGGCACCGTCAGCGCGGGGGAGAAGCAGTTGCTCACCATCGCCCGTGCGTTCCTCGCGGACCCCGCGATCCTGATCCTCGACGAGGCGACGAGCTCGGTCGACACCCGGACCGAGCTCCTGATCCAGCGCGCGATGGCGGCGCTGCGATCGAACCGCACGAGCTTCGTGATCGCGCACCGGCTGTCGACGATCCGCGATGCCGACACCATCCTCGTGATGGAGGACGGCCAGATCCAGGAGCAGGGCAACCACGACGAGCTGCTCGCAGCGGACGGCGCCTACGCCCGTCTCTACAACGCGCAGTTCACGGGCCCCGCGCTCGACGTCGACGTCGCCTGACCGCAGACCACCGCCAATGCGCGCCCAAATTCGGGCCTCTACCCCCAGATTTGCGCGCCCAAATTCGGGCCTCCACCCCCAGTTTTGCGCGCGCAAATCGGGGGATGGAGGCGCAGTTCTGCGCGTCGATTCGTGCGACGGAGTGGGGGACGGGACGTCCCGGTGACTCAGGGTCGGGTGTGAACGTGGAAGCCGAGGTCCAGGGTCTGGTCGCGGGCGGCATTGGCGGACTCGTCGGCGAGCCAGTGGCGGGCGGCGTCGTAGGCGCGGTCGATCAGCTCGGTCGAGTGCGAGAAGTCGGCCGGCGACACGGCGAGGGGGCACAGCGGCGGGATGACGCGCAGGTCCACCTCGTCCTGGAGGTCGCGGACCTCGAGGATGAGCCGCTGCTGCACGAGCAGGGAGATCGCCTGGAGGGTGATCCCGAGGGCAGTGCGCGGCGGCTCGGTGAGGTCGCAGGCGTAGCCGGTCGGCAACACGTAGACGCGGGTGGCGCCCGCTTCGACCGCGAGCGAGATGGGCGTGTTGTTCACGATCCCACCGTCGATCAGGGCATCGCCCCCGACGATGACCGGCGGGAAGACGCCTGGGATCGCCGCGCTCGCGAGGACCGCGTCGACGGCGCTGCCGGTCCGCAGCGCCACCTCCTGCCCCGAGGTGAGCGCGGTCGCGGCCACGGTGATCGGGATCGGCGCGTCCTCGAGACGCTCGAAGCGCAGGTGCGCGCCGAGCAGCGTCCGCAGGCCCGAGTCGGGGACGAGCGAATCGCGCCGGCCGAGGAACCCGAGCAGGCCGGTGAGCGGCCGGAGCGGGAAGACCGTACGGGTGCGGAGCGAGGTCCAGATCGCGCGCAGCTCGTCGAGATCCTCGAGCCCGGGATCCCCCGCGACCCAACCGGCGTTCACCGCGCCGACCGACGAGCCGAACACGAGATCCGGCATGATGCCCTGCTCGTGCAGGGCCGCGAGCATCCCGACCTGGACCGCGCCGAGGCTCGCTCCGCCGGAGAGCACGAACGCCGTGGTCACGGCTGGTTCAGGAGGCGGTCGCGGCGACCTGGGCGCGGACGTCGTCCATGTCGAGCTCACCGACCGCGGTGATGAGCTGCTCGAGGGCCTCGGCCGGCAGCGCGCCGGGCTGGGAGAAGACGAGGATGCCGTCGCGGAAGGCCATGAGCATCGGGATCGACATGATGTTCGCGGCGCGTGCCAGCTCGGTCTGGGCCTCGGTGTCGACCTTTCCGAAGGTGATGTCAGGGTGGGACTCGGCCGCGGCGTCGAACACGGGCGCGAACATCCGGCAGGGGCCACACCAGGATGCCCACCAGTCGACGAGGACGATGCCGTCCCCGGTGACGGTCTGCTCGAAGTTGTCCTGGGTGAGGGTGACGGTGGCCATGCGGGCTCGCTTTCTCGGTGGTCGTCTCGTCGCTCCAACGCCACTACCCCAGGGGGTATTCCGCCCGGAGAACGGGGCCTGGGCGGCGGGCGAGCGGCCCGATGGACGGGATTTTCTCGTCCGGGAGTCCCCGCACTATGACAGGCGGATGAGTGATGAGCACGAGGGCGAGTTCCGGGCCGCGCTCGACGCCCGGGTCGGCGCGCCGCTCGGTCCGGAGGGCCCGACGCGCGGCCCGGACCCGGTGAACCAGCCCATGATCCGGCACTGGGCGGCCGCGTTCGAGGACGCCAACCCCGTCTACACCGACGCCGAGTTCGCGGCCGGCACGCGTTTCGGTGGCGTCGTCGCGCCGCCGCTCATGCTCCAGACCTGGAGCATGGCCACACCGCAGATCACCGGGATCGCCGAACGCGGCGGTTCGCCGGTCGAGCTGGGCGGCGAGAGCCCGCTCGCGATCTTCGACGACGCCGGCTTCGTGGGCACGCTCGCCTCCAACTCCGAGTTCGAGATCGCCCGCTACCTCCGCCTCGGCGAGACGGTGTCGGCGAGCACGGTGCTCGAATCGATCTCGGACGAGAAGCGCACGCGCATCGGCCCGGGACACTTCGTCACGTGGGTGACCACCTACACCGTGGACTCCGGCGAGGTCGTCGGGCGCCAGATCTTCCGCATCCTCAAGTTCAGGCCGGAGATCCCGGGTGCGGGGAGCTGACGTGGCGAGCCGGCTGGGACCGACCACCACTCCCGACTCCGCGTTCTTCTGGGACGCGCTGCGCGACGAGCAGCTGCTGATCCAGCGGTGCGGAGGGTGCGGCGCGCTGCGCCACCCGCCCCGCCCGATGTGCCCCCGGTGCAACTCGCTCGAGTGGGACACGGTGACCGCGTCGGGGCGCGGCCGGGTGTTCAGCTTCGTGATGCCGCAGCACCCGCGGTACCCGTGGTTCGAATACCCCTACATCGTGGTCCTCGTCGAGCTGGAGGAAGGCGTGCGCCTCGTGTCCAACCTCGGCGGGGTCGCGCCCGGGGACGTCGAGATCGGGCTGCCGGTCGAGGTGTGCTTCGAGCACTTCGACGACGGCCTCGTGCTCCACCAGTTCCGTCCGGCGGCGACGGCATGACCGTCGACGACCGCACCCGGACCCTGGACTTCCACACGGTCGCGGTGGGCGACGTGCTGCCCCAGCTGGTGCTCCCGATGACGGCCACGCGCGTGGTTGCCGGCGCCATCGCCACCCGCGACTTCATGCCGGTCCACCACGACCGGGACTATGCGAACCAGCAGGGCGCCCCGGAGATCTTCATGAACATCCTCTCCGACACCGCGTACTGCAGCCGGTTCGTGACCGACTGGGCCGGGCCGGAGGCGATGGTCACCCGGCTCGCGATCCGTCTCGGCGTGCCCTCGTTCGCCGGGTCGGTGCTCACGTACTCGGGCACGGTGGCGTCGACCACGCTCGCCGCCGACGGCCGCACCGGCGTCGTGGAGGTCGCGCTGCGTGCCGCGAACGATCTCGGGGAGCACATCACGGGCACGGTGACGATCACCCTGCCGGCTTCAGGGGCACCGGAGTGAACGACCGGCTCCGCAACCGGACCGCGATCGCCGGGATCGGCCAGACCGAGTTCTCCAAGGAGTCGGGGCGCAGCGAGCTCCAGCTGGCCTGCGAGGCGGTGAAGTCGGCGCTCGACGATGCCGGGCTCACGCCGGCCGACGTCGACGGGCTCGTGACCTTCACCCTCGACAGCAGCGAGGAGATGGAGGTCGCGCGCAACCTCGGGATCCCGCGGCTCTCGGTCTTCACCCGGGTGCCCTACGGCGGTGGTGCCGCCGCGGGCACGGTGGCCCAGGCCGCGTTCGCCGTGGCCGCCGGGGCTGCGGAGGTCGTCGTCTGCTACCGCGCGTTCAACGAGCGGTCGGGGCTGCGCTTCGGCGACATGGGTCGGTCCCTCACCACGATGCCCCCGTGGCTCGACTGGTACGCGCCCTTCGGGCTGCTCACCCCGGCCGCCTGGGTCGCGCTGCACGCTCGCAGGTACATGCACGAGTACGGCGTGACCAACGAGGACTTCGGCACGATCGCCGTCGTGGATCGCAAGCACGCGGCGACGAATCCGGACGCGTGGTTCTTCGAGCGGCCGATCACGATCGAGGACCACCAGGAATCGCGCTGGATCGTCGAACCCGTGCTGCGGCTGCTCGACTGCTGCCAGGAGAGCGACGGTGGTGTCGCGATCGTGGTGACGAGCGCGGAGCGCGCGCGTGACCTCCGGCAGCCGCCGGCGCTCATCACCGCCGCGGCCCAGGGCGCGACCGGCGACGGCGAGATGATGACGAGCTACTACCGCGACGACCTGACCGGACTGCCCGAGATGGGCGACGTGGCGCGCACCCTGTGGGCCGACTCCGGGCTGACGCCGGCGGACATCTCGACCGCCTTCCTCTACGACCACTTCACGCCGTTCGTGCTGATGCAGCTCGAGGAGCTGGGGTTCTGCGGGCGGGGCGACGCGAAGGACTACGCCACCGTCGAACGGCTCTCGCTCGGCGGCGAGCTGCCGATCAACACCGCCGGCGGCCTGCTCGGCGAGGCATACATCCACGGGATGAACGGCATCACCGAGGCGGTCCGCCAGATCCGTGGCACGTCGTGCAACCAGGTGCCCGACGTCGAGCACGTGCTCGTCACCGCGGGGACCGGCGTCCCGACGAGCGGGCTGGTCCTCGGGCGCGCCTGAGCGAGGCGGAGGGCGGCCGGGCGCGTCCTGGTGCCGGCCGGGAATTGAGAACGCCGCGGGTGGGATTGCTCCCGACCCGCGGCGTCGCTCGGTGGAGCTGCGTCAGATGACGCGGACGTTCTGCGCTTCCTCGCCCTTACGGCCGGGAGCCGTCTCGAACTCGACGCGCTGGCCGTCCTCGAGAGTCTTGTAGCCGTCGGCCTGGATCGCCGAGAAGTGGACGAACACGTCGTCGCCGTTCTCGCGCGAGATGAAGCCGAAGCCCTTTTCTGCGTTGAAGAATTTCACGGTGCCTTGCTGCACAGATGTACTCGTTTCTCAGACGCGGTCGACCAAAGGATTCGGCCGGCTCGCAGACGTGAGCCTAGGCGGTCCGTGACCCCGGCGTGGCACCCACCCCGAAAGCGCCCACGCCCCAGGTGATCGCGCGGCCGGGGCGGTCCTACAGTGCGGAGTCGGGACCGTCCCCCGATCCCGGTCACGAGGAGTGCACACCGATGACGACCACATCCCCGCGGTACACGATCATCTCGGCGGACTGTCACGCCGGCGGGAGCCACGAGCAGTACCGCGAGTACCTCGACCCCGCGTACCGCGACGACTTCGATGCGTGGCGCAACAAGTACAAGAACCCCTATCGCGACCTCCACGACGGCGGGCGCGTGCGCAACTGGGACGACGACCGGCGCAACGGGGACCTCGAGCAGGACGGCCAGGTCGCCGAGGTGATCTTCCCCAACACGGTGCCGCCGTTCTTCCCGAGCTTCGTCCTCTTCGCCAAGCCGCCCACCGCCGAGCAGTACGAGCACCGCCACGCCGGCGTCCAGGCGCACAACCGGTGGCTCGTCGACTTCTGCGGCCGGTTCCCCGAGCGGCGTGCCGGGATCGGGCAGATCTTCCTGAACGACATCGACGACGCGATCGCCGACGTGCACTTCATCAAGGAGCACGGTCTACGCGGCGGTCTGCTCCTGCCGAACCTCCCGCCCGACTGCACCTGGGTGTCGCCGCTCATCGACCCCGCGTACGACCGGCTCTGGAAGGTCTGCGAGGACCTCGAGGTCGTGATCAACCTGCACGGCGGCACCGGAGCGCCCGACTACGGCCGCTTCCCGGCCACGCCCCTCGTCTTCATCAACGAGGTCGGCTTCTACTCGCAGCGTCCGCTCGTGCAGTTCATCCTCGCCGGCATCTTCGAGCGGTTCCCGAAGCTTCGCTTCGCGATCACCGAGACGGGCTGTCACTGGGTCCCGCCCCTGCTCAAGCAGCTGGACCAGACCCTGGACGGCATCCGCAAGACGGGGCGCACCGGTGAGCTCGCGTACGACGTCGACGCGGTCCCACCCCTGTCGGCGACCGAGTACTTCCGGCGCAACTGCTGGATGGGCGTGTCCCAACCCGGGCTGTCCGACGTCGCGGCGCGTGAGTACCTGGGTGCCGACCGGTTCATGTGGGGGAGCGACTACCCGCACAACGAGGGGACGGGCCCCTTCACGCGCGAGCACCTGCGCCAGGTCATGCACGACCTGCCCGAGGACGAGATCCGGAGGGTCCTCGCCGGGAACGCGGCGAGTCTGTACGACTTCGACCTCGCCGCGCTCGCTCCGCTCGCCGAGCGGTTCGGCCCGACGGTCGAGGAGCTGCGCGAGCCGCTCGTCGAGCTCCCGCCGAACGCGAACGAGGCGCTGCTCCGGGTCGCGTCGGGCAACCGCTGACCGGCGGGCCGCCGGGTCCTCCTCAGCCCTTGACGTAGGAGAGCTTCTCGGCGACGCACCCGTCGCGCACGCGCATCACGTCGACCCCGCGGACATGACCGCCGTCCCACGAGTAACGCCAGCGCTGCACGACGCGGTCACCACTGGCGAAGGTCTCCTCGGGCTCGAACGAGCTGCTCGTGTCGGCGAAGATCGGACGCCAGGCCTCCCGGATCGCGTCCCGCCCGACCGCCCGGGCGCCGTCCGGTGCGGGGCCGGTGGCGTCGAAGACGCAGTCGTCGGTGATCAACGCCAGGGCCCTGTCCAGATCGTGGTCGGCCCACGCGGCGCCGAACTCCTCGATGACCGCGAGCGCATCCGTCATGACACCTCCTGCCGGGCCCGTTCCCTCGTGTCCCGGTCGCCCGGAGCGCCCGACGATTCCGCGTGCGGCGGGGCACCGTCAAGGGCAACCTTCCGGCGCTCCGCGCGTGGATCGTGAAGAATCGCCGGGATGGAACGGCAGCTGTACGACGACGAGCACGAGGAGCTGCGGGTCAGCTTCCGCACCTGGTTGGACCGCGAGGTGGTGCCGCACCACCTCGAGTGGGAAGCGGCGGGGATCGTCCCGCACGAGCTGTTCGCCGAGGCCGGGCGTCACGGCTTCCTCGGTATGGCGATCCCGGAGGAGCACGGTGGTGGAGGCGTGCACGACTTCCGGTACCACCAGGTCCTCGACGAGGAGGTGCAGGCGGCGGGCGTCGGCGGCGCCGGGCTCGGGATCAGCCTCCACAACGACGTCTGCACGCCGTACTTCCTGGCGTACTGCACCGACGAGCAACGAGACCGCTGGCTGCCCGGGATCGCGTCCGGTGAGCTCGTCACCGCCATCGCGATGACCGAGCCCGGCATCGGCTCGGACCTCGCGGGCATGACCACCACCGCGATCCGCGACGGCGACTCCTACGTGGTCAACGGGTCCAAGACCTTCATCACCAACGGCATCAACGCGGACCTCGTCATCACGGCGGTGAAGACGGATCCCTCGCAACGGCACAAGGCCATGTCGCTGCTCGTGCTGGAACGGGGCATGGAGGGCTTCGAGCGCGGCCGCAACCTCGACAAGCTCGGCCTGCACTCCCAGGACACCGCCGAGCTGTTCTTCCACGACGTCCACGTGCCGGTCGGGAACCTGCTGGGCGAGGAGGGCCAGGGCTTTCTCCAGCTCGTGCACAACCTTCCCCAGGAGCGACTGTCGATCGCGGTCGCCGGCGTCGCGGCCGCCCGCGCCGCGCTCGGGTGGACGCTCGACTACGTGCAGGAGCGCACCGCGTTCGGCCAGCCCGTCGGCACGTTCCAGAACAGCCGCTTCGCACTGGCCGAGATCGCGACCGAGGTCGAGGTCGGGCAGGCGTTCGTGGACCAGTGCGTGCTCGCCCTCAACGCCTCGACGCTCACCGCCGAGGAGGCGGCGATGGCGAAGTGGTGGTGCACGGAGCTCCAGAAGCGGACCGTCGACCGTTGCCTCCAGCTGCACGGCGGCTACGGCTACATGATGGAGTACCCGATCGCGCGCGCCTACGCCGACGCGCGGATCACCACGATCTACGGCGGGACGACCGAGATCATGAAGGAGATCATCGGCCGGTCGCTCGGGCTCTGAGCGCGGGCGTCAGATGAGGCGGACGAGCGCGGTCAGGCCGACGACCACGATCACGCCGCGCAGGACCCTCGGGTCGAGCCTCCGGCCGACGGTCGCCCCGAGCTGACCCCCGACGATCGAGCCACCGGCGATGCACGCGACGATGGCCCAGTCGATCTTCGCTGCGAACAGGAACACCACGGTCGCGACGAGGTTCACGCTCATCGCGAGCACGTTCTTGGTCGCGTTGAGCCGTTGCAGGTCGTCGAGCACGAAGATGCCGAGCAGCGCGATGAGGATGATCCCCTGGGCGGCGCCGAAGTAGCCGCCGTAGATGCCCGTGAGCCCGACGAGCACCACCAACCCGAGTGGCACGGCGCCCGCCGTCCCGTGGGGGCGGGCGAGACGGCGGGAGAGCTTCGGGCCGATCACCACGAGCACCAGCGCGATCACGATGAGCACGATCACGACGCGGTCGAACACCGAGCTCGGGAGCACGAGGAGCAGGATCGAGCCGAGCGTGCCACCCGCGACCGAGGCGGGGACGAGTCGGCTCAGGCGCGACCGCTGTCCGACGAGCTCACGCCGGTACCCGAACACTCCCGAGAGGGCCCCGGGCACGAGCCCGATGTTGTTGGAGACGTTGGCGAGCACCGGGGGATAGCCCAGCGCGATGAGCGTGGGGAACGTGATGAGCGAGCCCGACCCGACCACCGTGTTGATCATCCCCGCGCCCATGCCCGCGAGGACGATGATCATCGCGTCCGTGAGGCTCACGGCGCGAGACGACCGTCGGCGACGGCGATGACCCGTTCGCAGCACGGCGCGGGCTCGTTCACGAGCGCCCGGCCGACCGCGACGCGTTGGCGGACGGGATGCGTGCGTCCGGCCCGTCCTTGCTCGGCCGCGTCAGGGTCTCGATGGGGTACTGCCCGGCATCCACGGTGCTCCTCCCGGATCGTCTCGGCGCGATGGTTCGGTCAGGTCCCGGCACGGCCCGTCTTCCAGTAGCCGCGCACCGTCGCGCGCGACCGTTCGACGCCGAGCTCGGTGAAGAGGTGCTTGCGGATGCGTTGCACCGAGGCGGCCTCGCCGGCGATCCAGACCGCGGCGTCGTCGGGCACCGCGCGCGCCAGCACGGCCTCGACGAGTGCCGTCCCGGGCGCGGCGCCGGCGGGAAGCTCCACCCACGCGACCGTCGCGCCCGGATGCTCGGGGAGCGGGATCCGACCGTCCGGCGCCGCGATCTCGATCACCACGTCGACCGCGGCGGTCGCGGGGATCGCCCGCAGGAGCTGGCCGACCGCCGGGACGGCGGTCTCGTCGCCCCCGAGGAGGTACCGCCGTCGGTCCGGATCGACCGTGTACCCGGCGCCCGGTCCGGAGTAGGCCGTGGGCATGCCGGGGGCGACCGTGGCCGCCCACGCCGAGAGCCGCCCGGCGCCGTGCAGCACCACCGCGACCTCGAGCGTGGCGGCGTCGGGGTCGACCGCGCCCGGGGTGAGGGTGCGGATGCCCGGCCGCCGGCCGTCGGGCAGCAGGAACTCGTTGCCGTTCCACCGGGGAATCACCAGTCCGTCGGGTTCGGGGAGCAGGACGCGGACGCTGGCCGCGGGACCGTCGGGGGAGAAGTCGCGCAGCGCGTCGGCACCGACGGTGATCGCCGCGAGGCGGGGGCCGAGGAGCTTGGTGTGCAGCACGGTCGCGCGCCGGAACGGCGGCGGTGCCCGGCGGACGCGCGGCGCGTCGGCGTCGGTCATGCGAGGAGTCGCAGGAACGATCGGGCGAACGCGTACGTGTCGCCGGGTTCGGTGACGTCGAAGTCGTGGTCGGGGAGAGGCAGGAGCAGGCGCGCCAAGGCGGCGACCGTACCCCGAACGGTCTGGGATCAGGTCCGGCCGGTCTCGTCGCCGCGCCGCACGTTCCGTTTGACCCTGGTCAGCTCGACGCGGGCGGGGTGCTCCTTGTAGAAGGGATCGAGGGGGAAGCAGCCGGACACGAGGCCGGCGCGGGGCGCGGTCGTGCAGTCCGAGAACGTGCGGCAGATCATGCGCCGGTCGATGCCGCGGCCGGTGAGCACGTCGGCGGGGAGCGACGGGTAGGAGAGCATCATGCGCCCGAGCCCGACCATGGTGGTGTCGCCGCGCGCGATGGTCTCCTGGGCCACGTTCGGGAGCCAGTCCTGCAGGTAGGAGTACCCGGAGCCGACGACCGTGAGCTCCGGATGCGCACGGCTCAGCGCGGCCGTCGCGCCCAGTTGCCGCGCGACGCCGACGAGCGGGTCCTCGGGCGGGTCGTAGCCGTCCGAGGGCGGGAAGTAGGCCGGTCGCTGGACGTGGGGGTTGTAGTACGGGCTGCCGGCCGTGATGCTCACGAGTCCGATGCCGAGGGTGACCAGCTCGTCGAGCAGCGCGTGGGTCTCGGTCAGGTCGATCCCGAGCCCCGTCCCGTCGCCACCGAAGCCGTACGGGTAGGCGCCGCTGGCCTCGGGCTCGCCGCGGCCGTCGGCGCCGGTCACGAAGGGCATCAGGTCGAAGGCGGAGAGGCGCACCGCGACCGCGAGATCGGGCGCGCGGTCGCGGATGCCGGCGACGACGGTCCGGAGGAAGTGGCTCCGCCCGCCGAGGTCGCCTCCGAACGCACCCGGGCGGTCTCGTGCGCTGAGCAGCTCGTGGAGCAGGTATCCGTGGCAGTGCTTGACGTCGACGAACGCGAAGCCTGCGTCACGGGCGAGCACCGCCGCGTCCACGTAGGCGGTGGCGAGGTCCTCGAGCTCGTCGTCGCGCAGCACCGCGGCATCGGTGGCCCCCACGCGGGCGTCGAGCAACGGATGGCGGTACGCCGTGCGCGGAGCCGGTGCGCCGCCGGGGCGGCTCCAGCGGCCCGAGTGCGTGAGCTGGAGGCCCGCGACCTGGGAGGGGTCGAGCAGGTTCCGCAGCGCGGCGATCTCGTCGACCGTCGTGGCGTCGAGCGCGAGCTGGTGGGGATTGGCACGCCCGTCGGCGCGGACGGCGGTCGCCTCGCCCCAGACGAGACCGCACCCGCTGACGCCGAAGCGGGACCAGCGCCGGCGGACGAGATCGGTGGGGGCGCCGGCGCGCGTGCCGTCCCACCCCTCCATGGGCAGCACCGCGAACCCGTTGGGGGCGGTGAACGGGCCGGCGCTCGCATCGGTGAACGTCACGGGCGTGGCGAGCGGACCGGTGGGATCCACGGAGTCGGCGACCGGGATGTCGAGGTCGAGCTCGGCCAACCGGGCCCGGAGCTTCGTGACCGTGTCGAGTCGCTTGACCTGGGGATAGCGCGTCGCGTTCACGCGACCGCGTCCAGGCGCGCCGCGATCTGCTCGAGCACGTCCCGGTCGCTCGCCGGCCGGCGCGGTGCCGTCGGCGGCGTCGCGTCGCTCGTAGCCCACCCGCGGAGCTCGAACCACATCGCTGCGTCGTGGCGATAGCCGGGTACCGGATCGCGGAACGTGAACGCGCCGAGGTACTGGAGAACGTCGTTCAGCTCGTGGAACGCCGGGTCGCCGGTCGCCCACATGGCGTCGCGACGCGCGAACGCCTCGGGCGCGAAGGTCGAGAGCCCGAGGAGGTAGTCGGAGCCGTACATCACCATGTCGATCGCGAGATCGTTCCCGGTGAGGACCATGAAGTCGGGCCGCTGGGCGTCGCGGGCGTCGAGCCGGTCCCATTCGAGCTGCCGGCTCAGCGAGCTGTGCTTGGCGCCGATGCACTGCGGGATCCCCATGAGGCCGCGGTAGGCGTCGAGCGACACGATCCGGCCGTTGGGCACGAACATCGAGCCGAGCTCGAAGCCGACGAAGCGGTCGACCCGCCCGGCGATGGCCCCATGGGCCTCGACCCACTCGGGCTCGGGCAGCGCCTGCAGTCCGTACGACGGGAAGATCACCGGCGTGCCGCCACGCGTCGCGATCGCGTCGACCTCGTGGAGGTACGCGTCGAGGTCGAACGGCGCGCCGGGCTCGTCGGCGACGTACGCGCCGGCCACGAAGGACTCGTCGGTCGTGTGCCGGGTCAGGTCGAGCACGCGCCTGCGGTCGTCGGGCGAGAGCAGCTGGACGTAGCCCGTGTCCATGTTCACGGCGGGCGTCAATCCGGAGTCGTGCGTGCGCACCACGTGCGCCTCGACCGCGGTCCAGTCGACGGCGCCCGCGGCGGTGCACGGCAGGAGGATCGCCGACATCCCCGTGATCTCGCGCCCGCGGCCGGATCCGCGCGGTGATGTCGGAACCCGTCACCGCACGAGCATCGCGCACCCGTCTCCCCTCCCTCCCTCCCGCCCCTCCGTGCGTTTGCTCGTGGCGTCACGCCGGGCGTGACGTGGCGCGCAGACGCTGGGGTGGGGAGGCGGCAATCAAACCGGCGCCTCGACGTCGAGCCTCGGGTCGTGCGCGGGTGGCTCGGCGTCGCGCAGCTCGGCGACGAGGTCCGCCCGCACCGCGGCGCACGCGGGATCGTCCCAGCGGTTGACCCGCTGGAGCGGATCGTCGGCGAGGGCGTAGAGCTCGCCCTCGGTGCCGTCGTGGACGTAGCCGGGCCGGTACACGGTGCACACCCACCCGTCGCGCGGTGATCGTCCGCAGGTGGACGGCGACGCCGAACAGCTCGCTGTCCCACTCGGTGAGCACCTGCTCGATGTGGCGGGTGGCGGCATCGGTGTCGTCCACCGGGAGGGACGTACCCTGCATCCACTCGCTCGGGGCGATCCCGGCGATGGTGCAGAACGTCGGCGCGACGTCGACGAGCCCCACCGGGGCCGACACGACCGCCGGCGCCACGCCGGCCGACGGCGCGGGGCGCCACACGAGCGGGAGCCGCATCAGGCCGTCCACGTGGTACGGGCCCTTGAACAGGAGACCGAAGTCGCCCTGGAGCTCGCCGTGGTCGGTGGTGAAGATCACGTCGACGTCCGCGGACCAGCCGCGCGCGTCGACGGCGGCGAGCACGCGTCCGAGTGCCTCGTCGATCAGCTCGCACTCGATCGCGTTGCGCGCGTTCACCTCGCGGACCTGATCCGCGGTCATGGTGGCCGGGACCCAGTCCTTGGGTGCCTCGTAGTTGGAGACCAGTGTGCCGTCGTACCACTGGCGCCAGTGGCGCGGCTTGGCGTCGAGGAGGGCCTCGCGCTCGGCGGCGGACTCGGGGTAGCCCGCGGGCAGCGGGACGTCGCGCCAGTCGATGCGACCCATCTCCGACGCCGGGGGGTCCCACGGGTGGTGGGGGTCGGGGAAGCTCATCCAGCAGAACCAGTCGTCGTCCGCGGCGAGCGAGTCGAGCCAGGCGACCGTGCGGTCGGCCACCCAGTCCGTGTGGTACCAGCTCCCGCGGGATCGGGTTGTCCTTCACCTGGGGCGCGCCGGTGTCGCCGCCGCCGGCCGCGTTCACGTTGAAGTTGCCGTCGATCGGTGAGTAGTACATGCCGATCGCCTCGGGGTGGTTCTGCGCGATCCACTGCGCGTAGTGCAGCGAGCCGGCGGCGCCGTGGGTGGCGAGCTCGAGGTGGTCGAAGCCGCGATGCGGGCCGCGGGTGCCGTCGGCCCAGGGGCCGTCGGCGGTCTCGGCGCCCGAGCGCGCCAGCGCGTTCTCGGTGAAGCGCCCGAACGGGTCCATGAACGGCTCGAAATGGGCCTTGCCCACCAGCGCCGTCCTGTAGCCGTGGCGGTGCAGCTCGGCCGCGACCGACGGCGCGTCGACCGGCAGGGGCACGCCGTTCATCCACACGCCGTGGGTGCTCGGGTGCTGGCCCGTGAGCATCGTCGAGCGTGACGGCATGCACACGACGCTCTGGGGGACCGCGCGCTCGTAGCGGACGCCCGCGGACGCGAGCCCGTCGACGACCGGCGTGCGGGCGAGCGTGCCGCCGTTGCACCCGAGGGTGTCGTAGCGCTGCTGATCGGTGGTGACGAACAGGATCCTTCTACCCATGCGTGGTCCCCGAATTCTCCAGCTGCCGCTTCAGCTCGTGGAGGGCGTTGCCGGTGGCGCCGCCGATGATGAGCGCCATCGCGTCGGGCGTGGCGTCGGTCGCGTACGCGACGAGCGTGCGCCCGTCGCCGAGGTCGAAGGCGTCGATCGTCCCGAGGTGGTGGGTCATGAACGGCGCGGTGACGCGGTACTGGAAGCGGTGCAGGATCGCGTCGTTGGTCACGATCTCCTCGGGGAGGGGGACCCCCGAGTCGGTCGTGATGGTGCGCACCGTGCCGTCGACCTGGGCGTCGGCCATCCCCGGGAACCAGCCGGCGATCGTCGCCGGGTCGCCGAGCACCGACCACACGTCCTCGACGGGTCTGTCGACGATGACCTCCCGCCGCACCGTTCCCATCTACTGCCGGCCCATCTCGGCCCGCTCGGCGCTCGCGGCACCGTCCGGCGACGCGCTCGACGAGCTGGATGTCCACCCGCTCGAGCCGGCCCGCGAACGCGAACGCGTCGTCGTAGCGGTCGCTCACCGGGGAGCCGTGGTCGTGGGCGACGCTCGGTCCGATGCTCGAGATGATGCTCATCACGAACGGCACGTGCAGCGAGCCGCACTCCTGCCCGTCGATGACGAGCGTGGCGTCGCCCTCCTTGCCGCGGCGGCGGAACCGCACGCCGACGGTCGAGGCGCCGGTCGGGACCACACGAGAGGACTCGACGACGTGGTGGGTGCCGAACTCGTTGTAGTCGAACACGAGGCGGTCGTCCTGGAGGAACACGCTGACCCCGGAGTTCCCGGTGCCGGTCGCGTAGAGCACGCCGTTCTCCCCCGCGGCGCGCGTCGATCGCGCGCGTCGAGGTCCCAGCTGCGCCCACCGATCGGGGCGCCCACCTGCGCGGGCATCGACGACATCGGCGGGCGGTAGGTGTAGTGGCGGTCGGGCCGGTGCGGTGAGCCCTCGCGGAAGCGCGCGCCGAACAGCTCGATGCCGCGGTCGTCGAGCGGCAGCACCCCGTGCTCCTCGGCCTCCTGCCACCACAGCTCGATCATCGCCGCGAGGCGCTCGGGCTCGTCCGCCGCGAGGTCGTGGCACTCCGAGCGGTCGACGGCGACGTGGTACAGCTCCCACCGGTCGTCGTCGAAGGCGACACCGGGTTGGTGGCGGGTCACGGCCTTCCAGCCGTCGGCCCAGATGCCGCGATGGCCGACCATCTCGAAGTACTGCACCTGCTTCGCGCTCGGCGCCTCCGGCGCGGCCTCGAAGCTCGACACCATCGACGTGCCGGTCACCGGCATCTGCTCGTACCCGCGGTACACCTCGGGCGGCGTGACGCCGAGCGCCTCGTAGATCGTCGGCACGACGTCGCTCACGTGGTGGAACTGGTGGCGCAGCCCGGTCGTGGTCCCGAGCCGCTCGGGCCAGTGCACGACGCACGGCACGTGCACACCGCCTTCGTGGGTGTTCTGCTTGTACCACTTGAACGGCGTGTTCCCGGCCTGGGCCCAGCCCCACGGGTAGTTGCTGTGGCTGTGCGGGCCGCCGATGTCGTCGAGGCGCTCCACGGCCTCGTCGGGCGTCTCGATGACGAAGTTGAAGAACTTCCACTCGTGCAGCACGCCGAAGGGGCCGCCCTCCTGCGAAGCGCCGTTGTCCGAGAGCAGCACGACCATCGTGTTGTCGAGCTCGCCGAGGTCGGCGAGGTAGTCGACCAGTCGACCGATCTGCGCGTCGGTGTGGTCGAGGAAGCCGGCGAAGGCCTCCTGCAGGCGTGCCGCGAGCCTGCGGTGGTTCTCGGGCAGGTCGTCCCAGGCGTCGACGCCGGGGTTGCGTGGCGCGAGGTCGGTGTCGGGCGGGACGAGCCCGAGCTCCTTCTGCTTCGCGAACCAGCGCTCGCGCGTCGACGTCCCAGCCGTCGTCGAACTTCCCGCGGTACTTCTCGAGGTACCCGGCGGGCGCCTGGTGCGGGCGCGTGCGTGGCGCCGAACGCGAGGTAGAGGAAGAACGGCTTGTCCGGCCGGATGGACTTCGTGTCCGAGATCAGCCGGATCGACTGGTCCACGAGGTCCTCGCTCAGGTGGTACCCGGAGGCCGCGGTCCGCGGCGGGTCGATGAAGTGGTTGTCGGCGACGAGCTCGGGGTGGAACTGGTCGGTCTCGCCGTCGAGGAAGCCGTAGAAGCGGTCGAAGCCCCGCTGGCAGGGCCAGTTCTGGTACGGACCCGCGGCGCAGGCTTGCTCCATCTCGCACAGGTGCCACTTGCCGACCGCGAACGTTGCGTACCCCTCGTCGCGCAGCACCTCGGCCGCGGTGGCGGCGTGAGGCGAGATGTGCCCGGTCATGTGCGGGAACCCGGTGTTCCAGTTGCTGACGCCCCGCATCCCGACGCTGTGGTGGTTGCGCCCGGTGAGCAGCGAGGCCCGGGTGGGGGAGCAGAGCGGCGTGACGTGGAAGTTCGTGTACTGGAGGCCGCCGGACGCGAGCCGGTCGATGTTCGGGGTCTCGATGTCCGAGCCGTAGCAGCCGAAATGGGAGAAGCCGAGGTCGTCGATGAGGATCACGACGACGTTGGGCGCGTCGGCGCCGGCGTGCGGCGGCTCCGCCCACCAGGGCGTCGACTCCGCGAGCGTGCGCCCGATCGTCCCCTCGAACCGCTCGTACCGCTGCATCGAAACCTCCCGCGTCGCGACCGGGGGCGACACTAACTATTGACAGTAGGGGTGTCAAAAGTATCGGGGCGGACGATCGTGAGAGAGTGAGGGCGTGGCGGAAGCGATCGAGGGTCATCAGGGTCACATCAAGGAGGCCGGGACCCGGGGGCTCCCCGGCACGATGTCGCGGCCGGTGAAGATCACCATGCTCGGTGCGGGGTCGATGTTCACGCCGGAGCTGTCCAAGGACCTGTTCCTGATCCCCGATCACGCCGGCGGCACCATCGCGCTCGTCGACATCGACGAGCACCGGCTCACCACGATGGCCAAGCTGGTCGGGATGCTCGCCGACCAGCTCGACGTCGCCGACCGCTGGACCGTCGAGGCGAGCCCGGACCGGCTCGAGGTCCTGCCCGGAACCGACTACGTCGTGAACTGCATCGAGGTCTCCGGCGTCGACTACGTCGGCTTCGACAACGACATCCCGGCGCGGTACGGCGTCGACCAGTGCATCGGGGACACCGTCGGGCCCGGTGGGGTGTTCAAGGGCCTGCGCACCATCCCGGTGTGGCTCGACGTCCTCGCGGACGTCGAGCGTCTGTGCCCGCAGGCGATCGTCCTCAACTACACGAACCCGATGAGCATGATGTGCCTGGCCGCGGCCCGCACGTCTCCCGTGCGGGTGGTGGGGCTGTGCCATTCGGTGCAGGCCACGAGCCTGCTGCTCGCGGCCCGGGCGGGCATCGAGGTACGCGACATGACGTGGGAGTGCGCGGGCGTGAACCACCTCAGCTGGTTCACCCGGCTCGAGCACGAGGGTGCGGACCTGTACCCGATGCTCATGGAGAAGGCGCGTGCCGACCTCGCCGGCGAGCCGACGGTCTGGTGGGACGAGGGAGACCTCGTGCGCAAGGACATGATGGTGCACTTCGGCGCGTTCATCACCGAGAGCAGCGGCCACCTCTCGGAGTACCTGCCGTATTACCGCACGCGCGCCGACCTGCGGGAGCGGTACCTGCGTGCCGCGTACGAAGGTGAATCGCACTACTACTCGACGAACTGGCCCCAGTGGCGCGCGAACGCGGACGCGCAACGGGATCGGTTGCTGGCCGGCGAGGAGACGATGGAGCCGAAGCGCTCGTGGGAATACGCCTCCTGGATCATCGAGGCCCGCGAGAAGGACGTGCCCTTCCGTATCCACGGCAACGTACCCAACCGGGGTCTGATCGAGAACCTCCCGGGCGACGGCATCGTGGAGGTGGCCACCATGATCGATCGCACCGGCTTCCGTCCGACGCGCTACGGCCGCCTGCCGAGTCAGATGGCCGCGATCTGCGCGTCGAACATGGCGGTGTACGACCTCGGCGCGCAGGCCGCGATCGAGCGCAGCGTGCAGGCGGCGATCCTGGCCGTGACCCTCGATCCGCTGACGGCGGCGGTGTGCACCCCCGCCGAGATCCGCGCCATGGTCCTCGAGCTCTTCGAGGCCGAGGCCGACGCCCTCCCCGGCTTCTCCTAGCCGCAGCGCCCGTCGCCCCCCTCTCCCCCCCGCCTGCAATGCGCGCGCAAATCAGGGCCTGAACCCCCGGATTTCGCGCGCGCAAATCCGGGGGGTGGACCCCCGGATTTGCGCGTCGGTTGGCGACGGAGCCCGGCGGGAGCTCCGCTCAGACGCCGAGCCGCGCGGAGAGGACCGCGACGTCGCGGGCCTCGAGCACCGAGCCGGCCAGGCTCCAGACCCCCGCGAACACCTCGGGCGGCGCCCCGGCCTGCATGCCGCCGAGCAGCTCGGTGCGGTCGTCGTTGTTCATCGCCGGGAGCATCAGCGCCAGCGACGCCCCCATCTGGTCCGGTGGGATGCTGGCGAGGATCGCCTGGTGGATGGCCAGGACGCCCTCGACGCCGAGCACCCGGTGCAGCTCGGGCGCGACCACCCGCTCCTCGAGGTCCTGGTGGGCCAGGTACGCCGACGTGAACGACGCGAGCTCGACGTACAGCCGCTGCACCGCACCGCGGGTCGCGCCGGCCGGGCTCTCGACGGCGTCGCGTGCCCACGCCCGGAGGTCGACCAGCCGGCCTTCGAGCACCGCGTGGTCCCGCTCGATCGTGGCCGCCAGATCGGGCAGCTGCTCGACCATCGCCGGCCCGACGTGGGTGTCCTCGTGCTCGGCGTGTGTGATCAGGAACGCGACCGTCCCGTCGACGTGCGCGGCCAGCGCGCGGACGTCTCCCGGGCAGGACGGATCGATCCGTCCCGCCTCGCCCGTGAGGGCGAACAGGTCGGCGCGGATCCCCTTGTGGATGTCGCGGTACGTGTCGACGGCGACGAGCTCGTAGGTGCTGGGGGTGGTGGTGTCGATGACGGCCATGTGGCTTCCTTCCTCGTTCCCGGCCCGGTGCCGGGGCCTCATGAGGATGCGGGATAGCGTGCGGCCCCGCTCCTGAAAGCTCCGTAGCCGAACGCTCAGTGATTGCTAAATGGGGACAACGTGAGGATCGGACCCGAGACGGCGCCGCGGTTTCTCGATGGCAGTGCGCTCATCGTGGGCGCGGTGGACCAGGACGGCGCGCCGTGGGCGATCCGGGCGTGGGGGGCCGCCGTGCTCGAGGACGGGGCGGCCCTGCGCGTCTACCTCGACGCCGACGACGCCCACGTCCTCCCGCTGCTGACCACGGGCGCGGCGATCGCGATCACCGGGGGTTGTGTGCGGACCCTGGCGTCGGCCCAGGTGAAGGGGCGGGTCCGGCTGGTCGAGGAGCTGACCGCGCTCGACGTCGCGATCCGTGAGCGTGCCACCGAGCTGTTCGTCCGCGACGTGAACGAGACGGACCACACGCCGCGGGGCCTGATCGACCGCATGGTGCCGGAGCGGTTCGTCGCCTGCACGCTCGACGTCGACGAGCTGTTCGACCAGACGCCCGGCCCGCAGGCGGGCGCGACCCTTCCGCCGGCACCGTGACCGGCGACGGGCGGGAGCCCGGCGTGGAGGATCTGCGCCCGTGCTGCGAGGGCGTGGTCCCGCCGGTCCTGGGGACGGCGGACGCGCAGGGCGTGCCCAACGTGACGTACCTCTCCTGCGCGCACATCGTCGACGACCAGCGAATTGCGCTGTCGAACCAGTTCTTCTCCAAGACCGCTCGCAACGTCATGGAGAACCCACGGGCGTCGTTGCTGCTCATCGACCCCCGCGACTACGGCGAATACCGGGTGACGCTGCAATACGAGCGGACCGATCGGCACGGGCCGGCGTTCGAGGCGCTGCGGCGCGACGTCGACACGGTCGCCGCGCTGCAGGGGATGCAGGACGTCTTCCGGCTCCGCGCGGCCGACGTCTACCGGATCACGCACATCGAGCGCGTTCGTGCCGGCACCTCCGACGAGGAACACGTCTCGTCTGCGGGTGTCGCGACGGGCGGCCCCTCCGAGATCGCCGAGCTCAGCGGCCGGATGGGGCGGGCGCCCGACCTCGACACTCTGGTGGCGACGGCCTTGCGCGGGCTCGCCGAGCTGCTGGGATTCGAGCACTCGATCCTCATGCTCGTCGACGAGACCGGCGCCCGGCTCTACACCATCGCGAGCCACGGGTACGCGTCCGAGGGCGTCGGATCGGAGGTCGCGGTGGGCGAGGGCACGATCGGGGTCGTGGCCGACCAGTGTCGGGCCGTTCGGGTGTCGAACGTCACCCAGGCCCGCAAGTACACGCGCGCGGTCCGCCAGAGCTACGAGGCGGAGGGACGGGTCGGGGCCGGCGCCGAGATCCCCATGCCGGGTCTGGAGCGGGCGGAGTCGCAGCTCGCCGTGCCGGCCATGGCGATGGGGCGCCTGGTCGGCGTGCTGATGGTCGAGTCCGGGACCAAGCTCGCCTTCGACGACGGCGACGAGGCCATCCTCGCCGTGGTCGCAGGAATGCTGGCGAGCGCGATCGAGATCGACCTGGTGCGCGAGCGCACCGAGACGACGGCGGGCACCGTCCCGTCCCGGGATCGGACGCCCGACCGCCGGGGCGTGCCGGTGGCGCAGGTGCGGTTCTTCGCCGTCGACGGCAGCGTGTTCCTCGGGACCGACTACCTCATCAAGGGCGTCGCCGGCCGGATCCTCTGGTCGCTGCTCAACCAGTACGCCGGCGAGGGGCGCGAGGAGTTCACCAACCGCGAGGTGCGCCTCGACCCGACGCTCGACCTCCCCGAGTACCGCGACAATCTCGAGAGCCGGCTGATCCTCCTGAAGCGCCGGCTCGAGGAACGGGACGCGCCCGTCCGCATCGAGAAGACCGGGCGCGGTCGCTTCCGGCTGGTGGTCGACGCCCCGCTCCAGCTCGACGCGGTCTGAGCCACCGACCCGTTCCGACGCGCGAAACGCGCCGAAAACAGCGCGCTTTGGGCGCGCAAAGGGTCGGGGGTGGGGTGGGCTAGCGGAACTCGAAGGTGGCGGCGCCGCTGAAGCGGGCGAGCGCGGTCTCGGGCTCCTCGAGGCGCGGCTCGGCATCCGGGTCCAGGCGGATCTCGTACGCGTGGACCTCGCCGTCGCGCGGCACCACCGCCGACGCGACGAAGCGCGGGTTCACCGCGCGGGCGAGCGCGTCGATCGCGCGGTCTCCACCGCTACCGAGCCCGGCGAGCCAGGTGTGGTCGTCGCCCTCCTCGAAGATCCCCGAGGGCGCGAACGCGAGCCGGACGGTGCGGTCGTCGACGACCTCGACGGTCGCGTCCACGTAGCCCTCGGGCTGGAGCGAAGGGTGCAGCGCGAGCACGGCGGCGAGCGCGGCCGCGCCCGTCCCGTCGATGCCGAACGCCCGGGCCAGCCGTGACGCGGTGACCGGCACGACGCCGACCAGCACCCGCGGCCCGACCTCGGAGGCGACCTCGGGGCTCACGCGCTGGGCGACCGACAGCAGGTAGCCCCGCATGAGCAGGTGGCTCTGGCGCGCGACCTCGGGGAGGATGGCGAGGAGGGTCTCGCGCGAGAAGTCCTCGAAGCGCAGGTCGGGGTCCAGCGGGCCGGAGTAGTCGACGAGGCCGCCGGCGTCGCCGACCGCCTCGACCGGCGCGACGACCGGCGCCGACGCCACGACCGACGCCTCGACGACGGCCTGGTTCGGATGCGGCGCGGGAGTGGGGTGGTCGGGATCGATCGTCACCGTCCAGTGGCAGTGGGGCATGCGGCCGGCGGGCGCACGCGGCGGACGGTGGAGCGGCCGCACCTTGGCGTGCCCGTTGGTGGCGAGTGCCGTCGCGTCGAACGTCGGGTCCTCGATGGTGTGGCACATGCCCTGGACCCAGTCCTCGCCCATCGGCTCGACGTCCATCAGCGCCCCGCAGTGGTCCAGCCAGAACTCGCCGTGGTCGTCGTCGTGGACCCTGAGCCGGAAGTCCATGTACTGGGGCGGCGAGCCGATGTCGATCTGGATGTTCTTCAGGATCGTCTCGACGTTCGTCCCCCGGAAGCCGAGCAGCTGCTGGGTGCGCGCCGAGTAGATCGGGCTCGCGGTCATCCACTCGTCGATGGCGACCTCCTGCGCGCCCTCTCGGTCGACGTCGTACTGGTAGAGGAGGGGAATGCCGACCCGGTCCTGGAGGTGTCCGTGGAGGAGCCATTCGCGCAGCAGCGTCGCGAGCTCGTCGCGGGAGAGCTCCTCGAGGGTGCGGGCGAGACCGGTCGAAGGGGTGGTCGCGTCGCTCGTGGTCATCCGCGCAGCGTAGGCACGCGCGGGCGCTCGGCGTCCCGGCGCACGCTCAGTACGACTTCGGGAGACCGAGCGACTGCTGGGCGACGAAGTTGAGGACCATCTCGCGGCTCACCGGTGCGATGCGCAGCAGCCGGACCATGCCCCAGAGGTCGGCGAGGCCGTACTCGCTGGCGAGGCCGTTGCCCCCGTGGGTCTGGATCGCGGCGTCGAGCGCGTGCAGCCCGGCCTCGGCCGCGGCGTACTTGGCCATGTTCGCGGCCTCGCCCGCCTCCCGGCTCGTCCGCTCGGATGTCGCGCGATCCGCCCGGGTCGGGACGCTCCCGAGCTGCCCGCCTCCGCGACGCTGCGGGTCGGGGGCACCGAACGCGTTCGCGGTCGATCGATCGTGCATCCATGCCGCCTTGGCCGTCATCAGCCGGGCCAGCTCGACCTCGATCTTGGCGACGGCGAGGGGGTGCGCGATCCCCTGGTGGCGTCCGATCGGCGTGCCCCAGACCTCGCGTTCGTTGGCGTAGCCGGCGGCGCGATCGAGCGCGTATCGGCCGATGCCCGTGCAGATCGACGCGCTCATGATCCGCTCGGGGTTCAGGCCGACGAAGACCTGTCGGAGCCCTTCGTGCTCGTCGCCGAGCAGCCGGTCCGCCGGAACGACGACGTCGTCGAAGAACAACGTGTACTGCTTCTCCGGGGCGCGGATCTCCATCGGGATCAGGGTGCGTTCCAGGCCCGGTGCGTCGGTGTCGACGATGAAGAGCGAGAGCTTCCCGCGCCCCGTCTCCGGATCGGTGCCGGTACGGGTCACCACCACCATCTGCGCGGCTTCGTCGACGCCGGAGATGTAGGTCTTCGACCCGTTGAGTCGGTAGACGTCTCCGTCGCGTGTCGCCGTGGTCGCGAGGTTGTGGCTGTTCGATCCCGCGTCGGGCTCGGTGATGGCGAAGACCATCTTCTCGCCCCGCGCCATCGGCCTGAGCCACGTCTCCCGCTGCGCGGTCGTCCCGAAGTGCTTGATGAGCTCGCCGCAGATCGCGGGGGAGACCAGCACGAGCAGCAGCGGGCAGCCGACCGCGGCGAGCTCCTCGCACACGATCGCCAGCTCCGACATCCCGGCACCGCCACCCCCGTACTCCTCGGGGAGGTGGACGCCCAGGAACCCGAGCTCGCCGACCGCGTTCCAGAGCTCGTCGGTCCGTCCGTCGGTGCGCGCCTTCTCGGCGAAGTACTCGTGCCCGAACCTCGCGGCGACGTCGTGCACCGCGGCGCGCAACATCTCCTGCTCGGGGCTCTCGGTGAAGTCCATCTCTCCCGCTCTCGCGACTTCGTCGGAGGCCGCTCGGGCCCGGTTCGGGGTCCGCAGGATACCTGCGGCCCTGATCCTCACCTTCGGCGTCCCGCTCTCGCGACTTCGTCGGAGGCCGCTCGGGCCCGGTTCGGGGTCCGCAGGATACCTGCGGCCCTGATCCTCACCTTCGGACGCTACCTTCGACCCTGATGCCGGTGGATCTCGAGGAGCTGGCCGCGGACCTCGCGGCGGAGACCGGAGCGCTGCTCGCGGTGATCGAGCCGCTCGACGAGGAGGGCTGGGCCACGCCGACGCCGGCGCCGGGCTGGCGGATCAAGGAGCAGATCGGCCACCTCGCGTACTTCGACGAGCAGGCGGCGCTCGCGGCGACGGACGCGGACGCGTTCACCCGCGAGCTGGAGGCCGCGCTCGCCGATCCGGAGGGCATCACCGAGCGGATCGCGAACCGGGCCCGGGCGCTGACCGGCGCGGAGGTCCTGGCGTGGTTCCGCGACTCGCGCGCGGCGATGGTCGCCACGTTCCTCGCGCTCGACCCGTCCGCCCGCGTGCCGTGGTACGGACCGCCCATGAGCGTCGCGTCGTCGTTGACCGCGCGGATCATGGAGACCTGGGCCCACGGCCAGGACGTCTTCGACGCGCTCGGTGCCGAGCACCCGGTGACCGCCGCGGTCCGCCATGTCGCCTACCTCGGCGTTCGCACCCTCGGGTTCTCGTTCACGGCGAACGGGCTCGAGCCACCGGCGGTTCCCGTGTTCGTCGATCTCGACGCGCCCGACGGTACGACGTGGACCTTCGGCGACCCCGCCGCCGTCGACCGCGTGCGGGGCCCGGCGCTCGACTTCGCGCTCGTCGTCACCCAGCGCCGCCATCTCGCCGACACCGCGCTCGTGATCGACGGCCCGGTCGCGGCGCAGTGGATGAGGATCGCCCAGGCCTTCGCCGGCCCGCCCGGGCCCGGTCGCGCGCCGACACGCGCGGGCTGAGCCCGCGCGCGACACCGACCCGGACCGAGCGGTCCGGGTCGGTGCGGTGTCAGGGTGTCGAGCTACGCCGGCGGGGCGAAGAACTCGAGGGCGATGCCGTCGGGGTCGCGGAAGCTGACGCCGGACCCGTAGGGCGCGTCCTTGATCCCGCCGTGCTCCACGCCGAGCT
Organism: uncultured Acidimicrobiia bacterium; assembly: GCA_963805415.1. Taxonomy (GTDB): domain Bacteria; phylum Actinomycetota; class Acidimicrobiia; order IMCC26256; family JAENVU01; genus JAENVU01. The sequence goes on along the minus strand of CAWDUD010000007.1, from coordinate 61,017 downwards.
CGTCGAGGCGGTCGGCCCATTTCTCCAGCTCGTCCCGGCTCTCCACGCCGAAGGCCACGTGGTCGAGGCCGATGTTGTACTCGCCGAAGCGGCCCGGCGGGGCGGGCGTGTCGTGTTGGTGAAGACCCAGCAGGGTGCCGTTGCCGAGCAGGTACACCGTGTGGTGCATGTTCGGGTCCGTGTCCTCGTCGAGCACCGGCTCGGCGTCGAGCAGGGCCTCGTACCAGGGGATGCTCACCGCGAGGTCTCGCACGGTGAGGGCCACGTGGGTCAGGGGTGGGAACGTCTTCATCGATGCTGTCCTCGTCCGTTCGGTGGGACGGTTGCGCGGGTGCGGACCGTCGACGCTGAGTAGCGTCATCAGGAGTATCCGTCGGAGCGGGGCAGATGACCATGACCGAGGCACCGGCACTTCTGATCGCGACACCGGAGCCGTGACGTGAGCGGGGTGGTCCCGCCGGCGGACGGGTCCGCTGTGCTCCACGAGGCGCTCGGGCGGATCCGTCTCAGTGGCGCGATCTTCTTCCACTCGGTCTTCACCGAGCCGTACGCGATCGACGCGACGCCGAATCAGGTCGCGGCGCTGCTGCATCCGGGCGCGGAACGCCTGGTGTTGTTCCACATCGTGGCCGACGGTCACGTCTGGATCACCGACGTTCGTGGCGATCGTCACTTCGCGGCCGCCGGTGACGTCGTGGTGCTCCCGTACGGCGACGACCACCGGTTCAGCAGCGACGCCCCGGCCGAGCCGATCCAGATGCTGACGCTCTTCGACCCGCCACCGTGGCAGCAGATGCCGTTCCTCAGGTACGGCGGCGTCGGTGAGCCGACGGGCATCGTGTGCGGGTACCTGGTATCCGACGACCCGCTGTTCGATCCGCGGTTGCAGGTGTTCCCGCCGGCCTTCGTGGTTCGGCCGGCCGACGACGCGCTCGGTCAGTGGGTGCGGGCGAGTGTCGAGTACGCGCTGGTCGAGACGGGGCGATCCGGCGACGGCCGGTCGACCGGCGCGACCGTCGTCGCGACGCGCTTGCCCGAGCTCGTGGTCATCGAGGTGCTCAAGGAGTACCTCGATGCCCTGCCCGCGATGCGGGAAGGCTGGCTCGCCGCGCTGCGCGATCCCGTCCTCGCACCGGCGCTCGCGCTCCTGCACGAGGCTCCCGGGCGGCGCTGGACGGTGTCGGAGATCGCCGGCGAGGTCGCCGTGTCGCGCTCGGTGCTCGACGAGCGGTTCCGGAACGTGCTCGGACGGTCGCCGATCCGCTATCTCGCCGAGTGGCGGATGCACCTGGCGCGCGAGCTGCTCAGCGGTACCGACGTGACCGTGTTCGCGATCGCGCGGCGGGTGGGCTATGACTCGGAGGAGGCGTTCAGCCGTGCGTTCAAGCGCGCACACGGCGCGCCGCCCACCCACTGGCGGGCCGAACGCGGCTCGTCGCCGTCTCGGGAGGCCAGCGCATGAACGCCGAGGAATGGGATCGCCGCTACGACACCGAGGAGTACGTGTGGCACGTGGCCCCCAACCAGTTCCTCCCGGACCTGGTGTCGGATCTCACCCCCGGTCGGGCGCTCGACCTCGCGTGCGGTGAGGGCCGGAACGCCGTCTGGCTGGCGCAGCGGGGCTGGCGGGTCACGGGCGTGGACTTCTCCCCGGTGGGGCTCGCGAAGGGGCAGCGGCTCGCAGCGGACAGCGGCGTCGAGGTCGAGTGGGTCGTGGCGGACGTGACCGAGGTGGAGCTGACGCCCGCGTCGTTCGACCTCGTGATCGTCTTCTACGTGCAGCTCCCGCCGCCGGCGCGGGCGGCGATGCTGCATCGCGCGGTGCGGGCGCTCGGGCCGGGTGGACGTCTCGTGATGGTCGCCCACGACCTCACGAACATCGCCGAGGGCCACGGCGGACCCCAGGACCCGGCGGTGATGCCCACGCCGGAGCTCGTCTCGGAGGACCTGCGGTCGAGCGGGGTTGCCGACCTCGCGATCGACCGGGCCGAGCGGATCACCCGGCGGGTCGACACTCCCGACGGCCCCCGCGACGCGATCGACTGCCTGGTGGTCGCGAACCGGAGGTGAGCCGGTGCCGCGACTACTTCGGCGGCATCCGGATCCCGCCGTCGACGCGTACGACCTCGCCGTTCATGTACGGGTTGGTGATGAGATCGGTGACCATGAAGGCGAGCTCCTCGGCCGACCCGAGCCGCTTCGGGAACAGCACCGACTGGCCCAGGTGCGACTTGAAGGCCTCGGAGGCCTCGCCCTCGCCGTAGATCGGCGTGTCGATGAGCCCCGGTGCGACGGTGTTCACGCGGATCCCGACCGCGCTCGAGGTCCCGGGCGACCGGCAGGGTGAGCCCCACGACGCCACCCTTGGACGCCGAATAGGCGGCCTGGCCGATCTGGCCGTCGAACGCGGCGACCGACGCCATGTTCACGATCGCGCCCCGTTGACCGTCGTCGGTGATCGGATCCGTCCTGGCTCATCGCCGCCGCGCAGAGGCGCAGCATGTTGAACGTGCCGATCAGGTTCACCGTGACGACGAACGCGAACTGGTCGAGCGGGAACGGGTTGCCGTTGCGGTCGACGGTCCGATTGGCGTTGCCGAGACCCGCGGAGTTCACGAGCGCGCGCAGCGGTCCCATCTCCGACGCGGCGCCGGCCGCGGCGAGCCCGTCCTCCTCGCTGGACACGTCACAGCGCACGAAGATGCCGCCGAGGTCCTCGGCGACCGCGGTGCCCTTCTGCTCGTTGAGGTCGGCGACGACGACGCGCATGCCGAGGGCGGCGAGCTGGCGGGCCGACGCCTCGCCGATGCCGGACGCACCTCCGGTGACGACGGCCGAGGCTCCAGTGAGGTCGAGACGGGGCATGGGTGACTCCTCGAGGTGGAAGGGACGTTGCGGGCGGGGTCAGGGCGAAGCGACCGAGATGCGGCTGACGACGGGGAACGCGACGTAGTACGAGGTCGCGGCCGAACCCGGGCGCCATGAAGACCGGCGACTGCAGCGGGCTCCCGGTGTCGACGCGGGCGTGCTCGTCGCCGGTCTCGATGTCGAGCACCACGACCTGGTCCATCATCCGCTCGAGGTCGTAGTCCGCGGTGACGAGCTCACCGGTGTCGGGGAAGAGGATCGGGTGGCACGCGTGATTCTGCTCTCTCCGCCAGCGCGGCGTGCACGAACCGTCGGCGGCGACGTCGAACGCGGCCAGCACGCCGTTGGCGCTGTCGTACCCGACGGCGATCCGGCGGCCCACGTCGACGGCAGGTGGGTTCGCCACGATGCCGTTCGGGAGCCCGCACACCTCGGTGAGCGTCACCGCGCCGGTCCCGAGGTCGACGCGCACGAGGTGGAGCGGCGACGGGGAGCGGCTCACCCCGCGGAAGTTGCCGGCGTAGCCCTCGCTGCCCTCGCCGTCGTCGAGGAACCACGCCGCGCCGTCCGCGATGACCGCGTCCCAGCCGTAGGTCTGGCCGTCGAGCGTGCGGTAGCGAGGCTGGAACGAGTCGTCGAGCGTCAGCGTGCGCCCGTCCCACCGGGCCCGCCAGAGGCGCTCGACGCCGACCACGTAGACGTCCGGGCCGTCGGCGGACAGTCGGGCGACCGACCGCTCGGGGAGCACGATCCGCCCGACGATGGCGAGCGACTCGGGATCGACCACGAGCAGCTCGCACGTCTCGTCGTCGATCTGCTCCACACCCGGCGGCAACGTGCCGCCGAAGTCCTTCAGCGCCAGGCGGCCGTCGGGGAGGATCACGAAGCTGTTGTAGGGCCGGTCCCGCGGCAGCTCCGACGGTCCGCACCGTCCGTAGGTCGGGTGAGAGCCGGTGCAGGTGCCGGCCGAACGCCACGTACAGGTCGCCGTTGGCGTGGACCGCGACCCCGCCGGGCCAGGTCTTGCCCCCGGGGAGGTCGGGGGAGCGCTCGAGGACCTCGAGCGTCTCGGCGTGGATGCGCTCGACCCACGAGATCGCGTCCGCACCGCCCGTGTGGCGGAGCAGGTAGACCTCGCCGGGCTCGCGCAGCACGACCATCGTCGCGACGATCGCCTCCCGGGCGCTCGCCACCAGACGATCGGCGGGACCGATCCGGAGGCCGGTGCCGGAGCGGGGGATCGCGGTGCGGCGGGGACCGCCGTCCTCAGCGGGCCAGCGGCTCGGCCAGTAGCCGGGGGCGTCGTCGTCGGCCGCGTCGCTCACGGCCGGATCCTTGCAGCCCCGACCACCACCCCGTCCAACCGACGCGCAAGACGGGGACCACAGCGTGCCGGAATCCGCGCGCGCAAAACGGGGGTTCCACCCCCCGTTTTCGCGCGCGCAAAACGGGGGGTGGAGCGTGCGAAGCGCGCGTCGAATCGCCGGGCCGGGCGCGGGCGCGTACCGGTGGGAGGGTCCTACGCTGCGGGCATGTGCCGAAACATCACCGAGCTCCGAGGGCTCGAGCCCCCCGCCACCCGCGAGGAGATCGAGGCCGCCGCCCGCCAGTTCGTCCGCAAGGTCACCGGCGTCGGCAAGCCGAAGGCCGACGTCGCCGCGGCCATGGAGGACGCCGCGCTGCGCATCGCGCACATCACCGAGCACCTCCTCGCGGACCTGCCCGCGCGCCGGCAGCCGCCGAAGACGGATCCCCCGCTGCGCCGCCCCGACGTCCGGGCCCGGCTCGGGCTCGCGCCGTTCGACGCCGCGAGCACCTGACGGCCGGAGCTCGAGCGCGTGGGCGTCGTCGTCTCGAGGAGGTCGGCGAGCTCCGCGTCGAGGTCCGGGTGCCCCTCCACCTGCACGTGCGGGAGGATCCGGTCGAGCCAGCGGGGGATCCACCAGTTGCGGTCGCCGAGCAACTCCATCGTCGCGGGGACGAGCACCAGCCGCACGATCGTCGCGTCCACGAAGACCGCAACGGCCATGCCGAGCCCGAACACCTTGAGCGAAGCGGTTCGGTCCGAGCACGAAGGCGCCGAACACGCACACCATGATCGCCGCGGCCGCGGTGATCACCCGGGCGGTCATCGCGAGGCCGTCCGCGACCGCGGTCGCGTTGTCACCGGTACGGTCGTACTCCTCCTTGATGCGCGACAGGAGGAACACCTCGTAGTCCATCGAGAGGCCGAACACGACCGCGAAGAGCATGAGCGGCGCCCACGCCTCGATCGGTCCCTCCTTGCCGACCCCGATGAGCCCGATGCCCCAACCCCACTGGAACACGGCGACCATCACGCCGTACGCGGCACCGACCGAGAGAAGGTTCATGATCACCGCCTTGAGCGGGACCAGCAGGCTGCGGAACACGAGCATCAGCAACACGAACGACAGCAGCAGCACGAGCCCGACGACGAGCGGCAGCATGCGGAAGGTGTAGTTCGCGAAGTCGTCCACCGCGGCGGGCAGACCGCCGACGGCCACCGTGACCGGCGAACCGGCGATGGCATCCGGAACGATCTGGTGACGGACCCGGTCCACGAGGTCGTCGGTGGCCTTGTCCTGCGGTGACGTCGTCGGGATCACCTGCATGATCGCCGCGTCGCCCGCCGCGTTCGGCCGCGGGGGCGAGGCGAACGCGACCCCCGGGTCGCGTTGAGCTTCTGGCCGAGACCGTTCAGGACGGCGAGGTCGCTCGGCCCGTCGGGAGTCCTCGCCGCGATGATCAGCGGGCCGTTGAAGCCCGGGCCGAACCCCTTGGCGAGCAGGTCGTACGCCTCGCGACTCGTATCGCCCTTCGGGTTGTTGCCGGCGTCGCCGAAGCCGAGCCGCATGGAGAAGACCGGCAGCGCGATGACGACGAGCACGACGAGCGCGCCGACGAATGCGGGCCACGGGCGGCGCTGGACCATGTGGCTCCAGCGCTTCCAGAACGGGGTCCGGCCGGCGTCGTCGCGATGACGCCGTGGGAGGCCGAAGCGGTCGATGTTCCGGCCGACGAACCCGAGGAGCGCGGGGAGCAGCGTGAGCGAACCGAGCAAGGTGATCAGCACCCCGATCGCGGTGCCGATCGCGACTCCGCGGAAGGTCTCGGTGTTGAGGACCAGCAAGCCGAGCAGCGCGATGACGACCGTCGTCCCTGCGAACAGCACCGCGCGTCCGGCGGTGTCGAGTGCGACGACCACCGCCGACTCGGGATCGCGATCCGACGCGAGCACCTCCCGGTAGCGCGTGACGATGAACAGCGCGTAGTCGATCCCGACGCCGATCGAGATCATGAGCACGGCCTGGGTCGTGAAGTCGGGCATGTTGACGCCGTTGGCGACGAGCTTCACCACCGCGACCCCGCACCCGATGCCGACGAGCGCCGTCGCGATCGGTAGGCCCATCGCGAGCACCGATCCGAACGCGACGAGCAGGATGATCATCGCCAGGATCAGACCGATCGCCTCGCTGCCGAACTCCTGCTTCGAGAACAGCTGGTTGCCCAGCTCGATCCGCAGCCCGTCGACGTGCACGTCGTCGCGGAGCTTCCGGATGGTGTCGGCGGCGTCCTGGTACGCGGCCGACTCCCGGTCACGGAACTGCAGCTCCGCGTAGGCGATGGTGCCGTCCTGGGAGATCTGGCGGGCGTTGGCCGGTGCGTACGGGCTGGCGATCGACACGCCGTCGACGTCCCGGCGGATCTTCGTGAAGAGATCCTCCATCGTCCGCCGGACGGCCGGGTCCTGCACGCCGGCGGTGCTGGTGAACGCGATCTGGGCCTGGATGCCGGCACGATCGCCGAATCCCTTCTCCTTCAGGAGGTCGAACGCGCGCTGGCTCTCGGACCCGGGCAGGCCGTTCTGCACCTTGAACACGCCCCCGGCGCTGCTCGCCAGCACCGAGACGCCGATGAGCACCACCACCCACACGGCGAGGACGGCACGGCGGTGGTGGTAGCAGGCGCGGGCGAGTCGTTGCATGTCTCGGCTCCTGGTCGGGGGCGGGAGCGACGGGTGGCCAGGCTAGGACGGCCTGGAGCGGCTGCTCACCGTGCAATCCGTCACTTCCCGGCGAGCCGGCGCTCGAGGGGGGTGCGGAAGCGGGGGATCACCCGGGTCGCGCCGAGCCAGTCCTGCACGGCACCCGCCTCGGCCTCGACCGCGCGCCGCACCGATCGGTCGACGGGCACGAGCAGCTCGGTGACCACGGTCCCGTCCGCGCGCTGCGCCCAGCCACCGACGACCCGTCCGCCGGCCCAGACCGTCGGACCCGCGTTGCCGTTGCGGTCGAAGAGCACGGTGGCGTGCGCGGGTTCGAGGTACCAGTCGCGTTCCTTCCACCCCATCACGGTCGGGTCCAGGCCCGGGAGGAGGGCCACCCACGGCGCGGTCACGCGACGGAGCCGCCCGACGTCGTCGGGGAGCACGAAGCCGACGCCGTCGTCGAGCGTGACCTCGACGGCGCCGATGCCGTCCAGCGTGGTCCGGGTGACCTTCTGGGACCAACCCGTCCACCAGCTGAGGTCGCGGAGGGTGCCGGGACCGAACGCCGCGAGCCAGCGACGCGCCAGCTCGGCGCGGGCCGGTCCCGTCGCCATCGTGAGCGCGGTGCCGAGCCACGACTCGGTCGTGGCCCACCGGTACTGGCTCGACGTCCAGCCCCCGATCGGACGACCGCGCACGATCCGGCCCTCGGTGGCGAGCAGGAACAGGACCCGCGTCGACATCCCGACGGTCCCGGCCCACTTCCTGCCCTCGCCCATCCGGAGCTTCACGCGCAGCTCGGGCACGTCCCGCGTGAGCTCGGTGGCCGTCGCCTCGCCCCGCGCGTCGAGCGCGCGCAGGGTTCGCCGCATGACGCTCGTGAGCCACTTGCGACCGTCGCCGCGCGACCCCCTGGCCCTCGATGAGTCCCACGAGCCGCTTGCGCTCGCGTGGGACGAGCGCCTGGGTGCACGCGGCGTCCATGACCGCGGCGCCGTCGCGGTCGATCACGAACATCGTCCGGCGCATGCCGAGCATGCGGACGAGCGTGCGGGACTCGTAGAGCGCCTGCTCGAGCGTCTCGATCCGGAACCCGCGGACCCGGCCGCGCGCGGCGAGGTGCACGGCCGCCGGGTCGCTCGAATGGAGGCCGACGAGATCGCTCGCGACGCGCTCGACGCTCGTCGCCGGCTTCAGGAGATGATGACGGCGCGCGAGGCGGAGTCGTCGCTGCCCGGCGTCGACGTGGGCAGGACCAGGCACGACCTCAGTCTCGGGATCCGTCGCGTGCCAGCGCAAGGCGGGCCGCGTGCAGGCCGCCCATGCCGTGCACGCCGCCGCCCGGTGGCGTCGAGGACGAGCAGAGGTAGACGCCGGGAATCGACGTGGCCCAGGGATGCAAGGAGACCGTCGGTCGGGTGAACAGCTGGCGCAGGTCGCCGGCACCGCCGTTGATGTCGCCGCCGACGTAGTTGGCGTCGTGCTGCTCCATCGCCGCCGGGCCCATGACGTGGCGGTCCGCGACGACGTCGCGGAAGCCCGGGAGCGAACCGCGCCACCTGCCGTTCGATCGCGTCGGTCTGGTCGACGGTCGACCCGTTCGGCACGTGGCAGTACGCCCACGCGACATGCCCGCCGGCGGGCGCACGGGTCGGGTCCATGACGGTGGGCTGCACGAGGATCACGTACGGCGCGTCCGGGTGCGCGCCCGCGGCGACCGTGGCTTCCGCCCGCGAGATCTCGTCGAGCGTCCCGCCGAGGTGCACGGTTCCCGCGGTGCGCACGTCGGGGTTGGTCCACGGGATCGGGTCGGTGAGCGCCCAGTCGACCTTGTGCACGCCGGGGCCGTACCGGTACCGCTCCAGCGCGCGGCGGTACCGACCGCGGATCCGGTCCCCGCCGATCCGCAGCACCTGCGCGGGCGTGAGATCGAGCAGGGTCACCCGTGCCGGCGGCAGCGCCGCGAGGGCCCGCACCTCGTGACCGGTCACGATCTCGCCGCCGAGTCCGACGAGGATCGCGGCGAGTGCGTCCGCGAGGACCTGGCTCCCGCCCTTCGCGACCGGCCAGCCCTCGGCGTGCGCCAGCAGCGCGAGGAAGAGGCCGTACCCGGCGGTGCCCACGTGCGTCAGCGGCTGCATCGCGTGGGCCGAGATGCCCGCGAGGAGGGCGCGGGTGCGTCGTCCCCGAAGCGCCCGCGGCGAGGCCGTACGCGCTGCGGATGGCGTGGCGGCCGAAGCCGGCGGCGGCGATCGGATGGCGGGGCGGCGAGAGCGGGGAGAGGAAGGTCGCCACCAGCTCGGGGGCGTGTGCGGCGAGCGGACCCATGAGCTGCGCGTAGCGACGGGCGTCGGGGCCGGCGAACGCGACGGCGGTGTCGGTCACGCTCGGACGCAGCAGCGCGGCGCGACCGCCGTCGAGCGGGTGCGCGACCGGGATCTCCGCATGGCACCACTCGACCCCGTGGTCGGCGAGCGGGAGGTCCGCGAACGCAGGGGACGCGACACCGAGCGCGTGCACGGTCGAGCAGACGTCGTGGACGAACCCGGGCGACGTCAGCGGCGCGGAGCGGGTGCCACCACCGATCGTGCCGGCGGCCTCGAGCAGGAGCACCTTCCGTCCCCGCCGCGCGAGCGTGATCGCGCCGACGAGCCCGTTCGGCCCTGCGCCCACGACGACCGCGTCGTACTCGGTGGGCCCGGACGCGTGGGACGCATCCGACGGGGGAGTGGTCATCAGGCCGTAGTCTCGGCGCCGTGACAGTGCGCGTGGTGGTGGCCGAGGACAACTACCTCGTGCGTGAGGGCCTGGTGCGCCTGCTGGAGATGCAACCGGAGGTCGAGGTCCTCGCCGCCTTCGAGGACTACGACGCTCTGATGGCCGGGGTGGGCGACGACCCACCCGACGTGGTGCTCACGGACATCCGCATGCCACCGACCGGCACCGACGAGGGTGTGCGCGCGGCCAACGTGCTGCGCGCCTCGCACCCGTCGATCGGCGTGGTGGTGCTCAGCCAGTACATCGAGCCGGAATACGCGCTCAGCCTCCTGGAGGCCGGCTCGGACCGGCGCGCCTACCTCCTCGAAGGAACGCGTCAGCGACGTCGACGTGCTCGTCCGCGGATCGAGACCGTGGCCGAGGGCGGCTCGGTGATCGACCCGCGCGTCGTCGAGACGCTCGTGCAGGCCCGGGCGCGCCGCCAGTCGCCGCTCGAGTTCCTCACGCCTCGCGAGAGCGAGGTGCTCGCGGAGATGGCCCTGGGCCGGAACAACGCGGGGATCGCCGCGGCACTCGGACTCTCCGAACGGGCGGTGGAGAAGCACATCAATTCGCTCTTCGCGAAGCTCGGCGTCTCCGAGGAGCCCGAGGTGCACCGGCGCGTGAAGGCGGTGCTGCTCCACCTCGCCGAACGCTCGTGAGCGCCGGCGGGTGGTCCGGTGGTGCCTGCACCCCCCGGACGGGCCGAGCCCGTACGGTTCCGATCGTGACCGACCCACGCGACGATGGCGGGGTGACCGCTGTGCCCGTGCTCATCGTCGACGACCAGGTGCCGTTCCGGCGCGCCGCGAAGATGGTGCTCACGGCGACGCCGGGTTTCGAGGTCGTCGGCGAGGCGGTCAGCGGCGAGGAAGCGGTCGAGCAGTTCGAGGCGCTCGGTCCCGGGCTGGTGCTGATGGACATCAACCTCCCCGGGATCAGCGGCATCGAGGCGACCCGTCGCATCACCACGTCGCATCCCGACGCCGTCGTGCTGCTGCTGTCGACGTACCGGGCCGACGACCTGCCCGCGGACGCGGGCAGCTGCGGCGCCGCGGGGTACGTCAACAAGGAGCAGTTCGAGCCCGCGGTCGTGCTCGACCTGTGGGCACGCCGGCACGGCGCCTGAGCGGCACCGGTCACGCGCCCTCCTCGAGCGGAACCCGCCCGCTGATGCTCGTGCCCCGACCGGGTGCCGACCAGACCGTCAGCGACCCCCCGAAGGCCCCGACCCGGTCGGCCATGTTCACGAATCCGTGGCCCTGTGCCGCGCCCGGTTGCGGGATCGAAGCCGGCCCCGGTGTCGACCACCGAGAAGAGCAGCGCACCCTGCTCCTCCCGCAGCACGATCTCGATGCTCGCGCCGGGCCCGGCGTGCTTACCCGCGTTCTGGAGCGCTTCGAGGCAGCAGAAGTACACCGCGGCCTCCACCGCCTGCGGGTAGCGGTCGACGTCCTCGGCGGTGATCCTCGATGGCAGCGCGGCGCGGTCCGCCGCGGCGCGCAGCGCGTCGGGGAGCCCCCGATCCATGAGGAGCGGGGGGTAGATCCCGTGCGCGAGGTTGCGCAGCTCCTGGACCGCGTCCTGGAGGTCGGCGGCGATCTGGTCGAGCATCTCCTTGGTCGCATCCGGGTCCGAGTCGGCGAGCTGGCGTGCGAGCCGCGTGCTCACCGCGAGCGCGACGAGGTGCTGCTGCGCGCCGTCGTGGAGGTCCCGCTCGATCCGCCGGCGTTCGTGGTCCGTCGCCTCGACGATCCGGGCGCGGGATCGGCGGAGCTCCTCGGCCTGGCGGCGGACCTCGTCGAGGGAGTCCTGCAGCGCGGAGTCGAGCTTGAGGTTGTGCAGCGCCAGGCCCACCTGGCGGGCCAGCTCGGTGAGGGCCTGGTCGTCGTCCTCGGTGAAGGGCGTGTCGCCGTAGGCGCGCCGGACGACGATCACCCCGAGCAGCTCGCCCGAGTTGGTGACCGGCGCGATGCGGATGGGCGGCTCGAGCTCGGGATCGTCGGCGTCGAGCAGGGCGGGGAGCCACACCCGGATCCAGGCCGGACCGGAGACGCCGGCCCGCGCGATCACCGCCTCTTCCTCGGTGGCGATCGCGAGCTCGGACCGGCCGCGATCCGGCACCGAGACGGCGCGGTCGAGCTGGCCGCCGCTGCGGGTCCAGACCTCGGCCCGTTGCAGGTCCATCGTCTTCTTGAGGGACTCGGCGAGCTGGAGGAGCAACTCGTCCAGCGGGAGCGCACGGGTGAGGCGGCTGCCGAACGTGCGGATCACCTCGTCGGGCGCATGCTGCTCGCCGTAGACGCGCCGGTTCGCGTAGCTCTGGAGCCGCTCGCGCGTGGGGACCCACAGCAGCGCCGCCGTCGCGGCTCCCGCGATGGAGAGGCCGAGCACACTGCGCTCGCCGCCGTCGAGTCCGCGACCGAGCGCGGCCACCACTGCGAGCGCGACCGCGGCGATGAGCGCGGCGAGCCCACCGAACGTGATCGTGCCGACGAGCAGCCGGTCGATGCGCACGGCCAGCGCGCGGTTCGCGCCGAGCGCGAGCGAGACCGGGACGAGGATCGTGGCGCCGACCGAGACGGCGAGGAGCTCGCGCGGCCAGCCGACCAGCGCATCGAGCACGACCGCGCCGCACGCGATCGCCACCGCGGTGAGCACCCCCCACGCCGGCCACTGCAACCGCGCCCGTGCCGCCTGGGTGTGCGCTCGCTGGCAGCGCCCGACATAGCAGCTCACCCCGGCTGCGAGCCCGTACGCGGTGGTCGCGACGAGGCCTGCGATCGGGATCTCCGGGCGCACGACGCCCGCCCACACCGCCAGGCCCGCGGCGGCGACCCAACCGGTCGCGGCGAGCGTCCGCCGGCGCCGGTCGAGCAGGCGTCCGTCGGGCAGACCGAGGAGGAGATGGAGCCCGAGCGCAGGGAGCGTTGCGACGCCGATGCCGCGGAGCACCGCGGCGGTCTCCAGCGCGGGTCGGCGGGCGATCTCGGCGGATCCGAGCATGACGAGCGCGAGCGCCCCCCGATCAGGGTCATCACCCCGGCCAGCGGCTCACCGGGCCGCTCGATGCTCGTCACCAGCGCGCCGACCGCCCACGCGACCGCCACGGCGAGGAGCACGTAGCGGCCCGGTCCCAGCCGCGCCGGGAGGCCTCGATCGTCGCGAGGGCGGCTCCGCCGGCGGCCACGAGCGCACCCAGGCGCGTGGGCGCGGCAGAACCCCTGGGCCGGATCCGGTCGGGAGCCGGCTCGCGGAGGCTCGTGAGCGCGAGCGATCGGTCGATGGTGTCCATCGTCGTGCCCTTCTCGGATGGCGTCCAGCGTCCGCCTGGCGGCCCGGTCGAGACCTCGGTCATCACTCACTCCTCGAACGCGGCGGCCGGACCCAGTCGGCTCGCCACCCGTCCGGGGAGGTAGGCGACCAGGTTGCCGGCGACGAGCACGACAAGGGCGCCCAACGCCAGGGTGCCGCCGGGGACGAGGGGATCGGCGACCGTCCCGAGGTTGTTCGCGAGGCCCGTCCAGGCCCACCGCCCCCCGACGATCCCGAGCGGCACGCCGATTGCGAGCGCGATCAGGATCACGGTGGTCGCCTGCCACGAGATCGCCGCGCTCACCTGGCGGCGCGTGAACCCCATCGTCTTGAGCATTCCGAGCTCGCGTCGGCGGCGGCGGACCGAGCTGATCAAGCCGTGGGCGAGTGTGAGGGTCGCGAGTGCCGCGAGCGCGGCGGCGAGCAGCGTCGGTGTCGAGCGCACCTCCCGGTAGGCGACGATGTCGGCCGGTTGGGGAACCCCGAAGGCGGTGTCCTCGCTCGCGCCGATCCGCCGAACCCGGGCGATTGCCGATCGCTGCTGCCGGGTGGATGTCCCCGCGGCGAAGTCGACGACGAAGTCGTGGGAGTCGAAGCGGGGCGCGAGCTCGGCGAGCGCCGATTCCGACACGAGCGCGCCCTCGCCGGGCGACGTCTTGTCGGAACCGACGTAGGTGCCGAGCGCGGGCAGCACCACCCGGCCGACGACCCCCAGCGGAACCGGCCGGCCCTCCCGGTCGGTCGCCGTGACGCGGTCTCCGATCCTGACGCCGAGGGTCTGCATCGTGCGCGCTCCGAGAGCGATGGCGTGCGGCGTCCGGGGTCGCCGGCCGGCGGCGATGACGAAGCTCGGTCTCGATCCCGGTCTCGTGCCGATCGTCGTCACCGGGTGACCACCGAGTTGGAGCGTGCTGATGTCGAAGCGCGCAAAGGTGCCGATGCCGGGTTCGGTGCGCAGCGCGTGCACGGCGGCGGCGGTCCGCTGTGCCGTCTGGCCCGTCTCGTCGCCGTTCACCGCGACCGTCGCGTCCCAGTTCCACCCGTACAGCCGCGGCGTCCTCACGAGGTGGCCGAGGCTCGCGGCGATCACCAGCGCGGCGGTGACGGCGGCGACAGCCACCAGCGCGCTGGAGATCGTGGTCCGAACCGGCACCGTGCCGGCATCCGTCGCGGGGTCGAGGGCCATGCGAACTCCCGCGGCGGGGACGGGGGGCATCCCGGCCCGGATCGAGAGCTCGACGAGGCGATGACGGCGCGACGGTCGGGGGTCGGAGACGACGGCCGCATGCCACGCCGGGAGCACCTCGAGGACCATGACCGCCAGGAAGACGAGCGCCGCCCCCGCGAGCAGGACCAACCCGTCGAAGTCGAACCCCGGGCTGGGTTCGGCGAGACGGGCCACGCCGATCGGCATCATGGGGGAGAGGAGGAACGCTCCGGTGAGTGCGACGACTGCGCCCAGCCCCGCGGCGAGGGCGGTGCGCGCCATCGCGAGTGTGAACAGTTGCCACCGTGCGCAGCCGAGACCGCGGAGCGTCGCGTGGTCCCCGGCATCGAGCACGGTTTGGCGGGCGAGCGTCTGGCCGACCACGAACAGGCCGATGAGCGCGACGACGATCGCGAAGATCGTCAGCGCCCCGGACTCGGGCCGGACGGCGCGTTCCACCTTCGCACGGGTGGTGGGAAGGGTCTGGTACGCGATCGACTCATCCGGCACAAGTGCGTCGACGTCGTGCTCGAACCGGCCCATCGGTGTTCCGGGCTGCAGCCGCACGACGAGGCCCCAGTAGACGACGCGCGGGTGGAGACGACGCGCGAAGGCCGGCGTGAGCACGACCTGCGGTGCGTCGAAGGCCTGGTCGGTGACGAGCGACGTCGCGTCGAGCCCCACCCCTGCGACGTGGAGGGTGACAGGCGTGACGCTGTCGCGGTGGCCACCGGCGCGTACGGCACGGAGGAACGCCTCGTCGGGTCCACTCGGAGGAAGCCGGTCGATAGGCGGGGTCTCGACGAACGCGCGCACGACGGTGTCGCGAAGCTCGAGCAGGGTCTTGGAGTTGTGCCAGTCCTGCGCGCCCTGGTTGACCTCCAGCGCCCGCAGCGTGACGGCGTCGCCGAAGCAGGAGCCCGCGATCAGCGACGCGAACTCGACCGTGTTGCGGGCGATCGTCATCGCCCCGCCGCCGTAGATGTGCGGGCCGTAGTAACTGCGCAGCTGCTCGGTGTTGCCATAGTCGTCGATCCCGATCACCGAGAAGCGCTCGATGCCGCCGGCCTTGGCCGCGGCGACCGAGTCGGTGAGGTCCGCGCCCGTTCCGTCCGAAGACAGGCACAGGACGGTCTTGGTGTCGTCGCGGAACGGCTTCAGCGCTTCGAGACCGGCCGTGATCCCGTTGTCCGGGTCCGTGCCGCCTTGGCGCTGTTCCATGCTCTCGATCTTCGCGACGACCGCGTCGAGCTTCTCCTTGGAGTCGATCACGGTGCGTGGGACCTCGACCTGGGTCCCGCTCGAGAACTGCACGACCGTGATCGCCACCGAACCGTCGAGCGGGACGTTCGCCGAGTCGCGCAGCGCGGTCGAGAAGCCCTCCCGCTGCAGTTTCCAGTCGGAGTCATCGATGCTGCCGGAGCCGTCGACCACGAGCCCGATGTCGATCGCCGCCGAAGCGGCCGTGGGCATGGCGAGAGCGAGGGCAGCGAGGAACGCCGCGACCAGGAACTGCTTGAACATCATGTCTCCAACGTGAGGCCGAGATCGCTGAAACGGAGTTGGATCCGCTGACCGGTTTCGACGGTCACGTCAACGCACGACTGGGTCTTGGTGGCAGGCTGCGGTGAGGTGCCGAGATCGCAGATCTTGACCGCGCCGGAGAGCGGGGCGAACTTTCGCCTCGCCATCGCCGTTGGTCTGGCGCGTCTCGGAACCGGCCCGAAGCCAGAGCCCTTTCATGGCACCTGGCGAGACATCCGGCGTGTCCGGCATCGAGTGCACGACGACGGTGGTGCCGTCGTCGCCGCAGCCGCCCGTGAGCACGGCGACGGTCGTGGCCGCGAGCGCGACCCCTCGTTTTAGTCCGGCGAAAGTCATCCAGCAGAGCCGGCGAACGCTCTCCAGGAGCACCGGCGGGTCCGCACCCTATGAGAGCCGGATGGGCCAGCGGAACCGGATATTCGTCTAGGTCCGCCGAGCGCCGTGGCGGCGCGGTCACTCCCGGACCCCGGGGGGTACGATTCGTTGACACGCAGAAGGAACCGAACCGCCGCTCCCGCAGCGCCGGTCACCGTCGGAGAGGGAGGACGGTGACCGGCGCCGGAGCCCTTACGGCTGCGTGGTGGACAGGGTGAACGTCAGCGTCTTGCTGTAGCTGCCGGTGCGCAGCGCGTCGTTGGCCGATCGACTGCTGGAACCGTGACGACCGGATCGTTGGACACCGGGCCGCCGTACGTCAGCAGGTCGCCGGGTTCCCCGACCGCCGATCGGGGCGAACGCGCTCCCGTCGCCGGCCGGGCTGGTGGCCTTGGCCTGCAGCGCCTGCGGCAGCGAGAACCAGCCGTTGACCAGATGCCCGGTGGCGCCGTGTCCGGGTCGGAACCGACAGCGCGCCGTCACCGGCTGTGGAGACCACGTTCGCGGTCGTCCCGGCGGTGTAGTCCGTCGCCGCCCGGCGTGAACGCCCCGAACGTCGCCGTGCGCCGAGCGTCAGGGCGAGCGTGGCCGGCACGGTGCCGCCCACGGGCGCCTGGGCGCCGGAGCCGGCCGGGATCGGCGTCGTGGCGCGCTCAGCGGCAGGTTGGCCGTCGCGCTCGGGTCGCCCACGGAGATCGTGCGCGCGCCGTAGTTGTCCAGCCACTGCTGGGTCGTCTCGTCCCAGTACTGGAACGACCGCCGGTCCAGGGTGATCGTCTCGTGCTTGGTCTGCCCGGCCGCGAGCGACACGCGGTCGAACCCGCGCAGCGAGCGCACGGCCTGCTGGATGCCCGGATGGTCCGGGCCCGGCCCGACGTAGACCTGCGCGGCCTCGTCGCCCGCCCGCGCGCCGGTGTTGGTGACGTCGAAGTTGACGTCGACCGTGCCGTCGAGCTTGGGCACCAGGTTCAGGTTGCTGAACGAGAACGAGGTGTACGAGAGGCCGTAGCCGAACGGCACCTGCGGCGTGATGCCGAGCTTGTCGAAGTAGCGGTAGCCCGCGTAGATGCCCTCGCTCTCGACCGTCGTCCCGGCCGCGGGGCAGGTCGCGCCGCTGCCGCTGACCACCGCGCAGCCGCCGTTGCCGTTGAGCCGCTCGGGATGCGTCCCGCCGGTGCTCCCCGGATACAGCGCGCCGGCCGGCTCGTTGTAGCCCCAGATCGTGTCCGTGCCGTTCTTCGGCCAGGTCATCGACGAGTGCCCGCCCGGGTTGGCCAGCCCGAGCAGCACGCGCGCCGTGGCCGTGCCGCCCTCCTGGCCGGCGAACCACATCTCGAGCACGCTCTTGACGTTGGCAAACCACGGCATCAGCACCGGGTTGGCCGTGTCCATGACCACGATCGTGTTCGGATTCGCGGCCGCGACCGCGTTGACCAGGCTCGTGCTCGCCGCCGACAGCTGCGTCGTGCCCGAGATCGTCGTCCCCGCGATGTCCGGGTTCGCCGTCGTCGACGAGGCGCCGACGCCGTCATTGACGAACACGATCGCCGCCTTCTTGCCCACGGCGGCGGCGGCGGCGTCGTCGATGTCGCCCTGCGCCCGCTGGTCGGCGAAGCGGAAGCTCGCCGGGCACGCCGGCATTCTGTTGTCGACCGTGATCTGCACCGCGTGGAAGGTCCCGCCGGCTCGAGCGCGCCCGGCCGCGCAGGTGCGGTTGATCAGGCGCGGGTCGGTGTAGCCGGCGGTGGTCGGCTTGCCCGGCGTCGTGGCGCCGTAGACGCCCGTCGCCGTTGGCTCAGCTGCGGCTGCCGTCCAGCGAGAACGTCACCTGGGGGCGCGAGGCTGAATGGTAGGGGGGGTTCGTCCGCGGCGTGCCTCTGTGGTCTGGGACAGTTCGCGTCGTCGGCGAGCGCCGGGCTCTGCTGCAAGGCGAACGTGTACGTGTCCGCCTTGGGCACGTACACGTAGCCCGACCACGTGTACGTGCCCGCGGCCAGCTGGTTGCCGTTGGCCCGCGCTGTGGTCGAGCGGCTCTCGTGGCCGGCGCGGCCGGGCCGGTCCACCGAGGTTCGCCGGCGAGGCCGAGTTCGGGCGTCGACAGCGCGGACGCCGCCACCGGGGCGCCGGTCGGGTCGTTGGCGGGCACGTAGGTGAACGCCCCCGGCTTGTTGCTGAACTCCTTCAGCTGCTGCAGCGGGTTGATGGCATCGCGGTCGATCGTGCCCGTCGAGGCCTCGTTGGTCGGGTCCGCGACCGTGTGGTTCGCGTTCGCGCCCGTGACGAGCACGTCGCCGTTGCCGAGCGAGGACGCGTCGAGCGGCAGGCCGCCCGTGTTCTTGAGCAGGGTCGCGCCCTCCTCGGACATCCGCTCGACGACCGCCGCGTCGCCGTTGAACGTGCCGAGCGCCGGCGCGCCGCTCGTCGGTCCGGACGGCAGGTTCGCCGTGCCGGTGCGGTTGCCGGCGACGCCACCGGGGTTGGTGCACAGCGACGAGACCGGGGTCTGGTCGCAGCCCAGGATGCCGAAGCGCTGCTCCTGGTAGAGGATGCGCGCCAGCGACTGGTTGAAGACCGCCAGCGGGACCGTGCCGTTCATGACGGCGTCGACCAGCGTGCAGCCGTACGTGGGGCAGCCCGATCCCGGGGATGCCCCCGACGTGCACGGCACCCGGCGCCGAGCAGGCGACGCGGGTGCCGGACGTATCGGCGCACGTGCTGCCCGTCAGGTCGGTCTGCTGGCCCGCGGTGAGCGTGTTGGAGTCGCTGAAGAAGCCGGTCTGCGTCGGCATCTCCTGGTCCTCGCCCTGGAGGATCCCGGAGGTCGAGTGCGTGGCCGGGTAGTCGGAGCCGACGAACGCCTGCGAGTGCCAGAGGCCGCGCAGGACGTAGTTGAGGATCAGCGGCTGCTCGCAGGAGAAGTGCGCGTCGCCGAGGTTCCAGGTCGGCGGGATCAGCGACCCGGCCTGGAACGGGCTGGCCTGCGAGAGCGAGGACACGTTCGCCGGCAGGTGCGTCGAGGTGTCCTTGAAGATCTGGTACGAGCACATCGTCGCCGCGGCCTTGCCGTCGATGAACCCGCCCTCGTACGGCGTCAGGTAGTTCTCGTGCAGCGGCTGGTCGTTGATGTCGGTCTCGTTGTTCTGGTTCTGGCCGTTGTAGACGGCGAAGTGCTTCATCTGCGACATCGCGCCGACGCCCTGCATGCCGTTGATCTGCGCCGCCACCAGCTCGTGGCTGAGGTACGGGTCCTCGCCGGTGGTGGTCAGGTTGCGGCCCCAATTCGGCAGACGGTCGAGGTCGGTCTGCGGCCCGAACATGCCGGTGACCATGAACGCGCGCGACTCTGAGCCCTCGGTCTGGCCCCAGGCGTTGCCGAGGCCGCGGTCGAAGGTGGAGCCCAGCGCCATCAGCGTCGTCGGGCCGGTGGACCCGCGGGCGTTCGGGCCCGAGGTGTTCAGGACGCCCTGGGCGTCCGTCCAGCAGATCGGGGCGATCGACGGGTTCGTGCCGCTCGGCGCGCTGACCGGGCCGACGTTGTGGCACGCGCCGCTCGGGCCGTCGTGCAGCAGCTTGCTGGCGTTGGACAGCTCGGCCCGGGTCGGCGGGCTGTCCGGCTCGAGCTGGTGGATCAGATCGCAGCACGACCGGCGTGTACGGCGCGGCGGCGTCAACCGCGGGCGACGTCTTCGCCGCCGGCAGGACGACCGGGAACTGATACGGCGGGACGTCGGCGGAGGCCGCGCCCGGCCAGGCCACCGCCGCCGCGAGGGCGACCGTGGTCGCGCCCAGGCAGCCGCGGGCCACCCACCCATCCGCCCGACGGCGGAACCGACAGGACTCGACATAGGCCCTCTCTCCTCAGCCCGCGCGACGCAGCCCTCTCCGCGGCGCGCGGGCGGTTGACCGGATTAGGCCAACGCTATGCCGACCGGCTGGCGCATGTCAAGACGATTTGCGAAATACCTCGGTCGAAAGGGGTATTCGCTCGTCGCCGAGCACGAGCGTCAGCGCGCCGAGCACCTCCGCGCGCTCGCCGAGCCGGCCCGTCAGCACGCGGACAGCGCCGGCGGCGGCGGGGAGCGCGTAGCGGTCGACGGCGTCGCGCACGCCGTCCAGCAGCGCGTCGCCCGCCCGGCTGAGGTCGCCGCCCACCACGATCGCCTCCGGGTTGAGCATGTTGCACAGGTCGGCCACGGCCCGGCCCACGGCGCGCCCCGCGTCGGCCACCACGCGGCGGACCGCCACGTGCCCGTCGCGCGAGAGCTCGAGCGCGCCGGCCAGCGTCAGCTCGCGGCCCAGCACCGGGCGCAGGAGGTCGAGCACGGCCGCCGAGGACGCCACCGTCTCCAGGCAGCCGCGGTTGCCGCAGCGGCACACGGCGCCGTCCCGGCGCAGCTGGACGTGGCCGATCTCGCCGGCGATCCCGCTCGCGCCATGGTGCAGCCGCCCGTCGAGCACGAGGCCGGCGCCGATGCCCGAGGACACCTTCAGGTAGATCAGGTCGGCGGCGCCGCGGCCGGCGCCGAGGCACAGCTCGGCCAGCGCGCCCAGGTTGGCGTCGTTGTCCACCGCCACGGGCACCCCGAGCCGCGCGGCCAGCTCCTGCGCCGCCGCCCGGCCGCCCCAGCCGCCGAGGATCGAGGACCGGCTGACGATCGCCGTGCGCTGGTTGAGCGGCGAGGGCAGCCCCATCCCCGCGCCGACCACCTGTGCGGGCGACACGCCGGCCTCCGCCAGGACGGGCGCGCCAGCCCGGTCGCCGCGTCCAGCGCGGCCGGCGCGCTCGCGGCGACGGCGAACGGCACGCAGCGCTCGGCCAGCACCTCGGCGGACAGGTCGGCCACCGCGACGCGGATGTGCGAGTGCCCGAAGTCGATCCCCAGCGCCGCGCCCGCCGCCGGCCGGAGCCGCAGCAGCACGGCGGGCCGCCCGCGCGGGGACCGCGCGCCGTCGGCGATGCCGTCCGCGGCGACCATGCCGTGGTCCTGCAGCTCGGCCACCAGCGTGGTGACCGTGGTCCGCGAGAGCCCGGTCGCCGCTGCCAGCTCCCCGCGCGTGGCCGTCCCCCGCCGGCGCAGCTCGTCCACGATCCGCAGCCGGTTGCCCTCGCGCAGCTGTGCCAGCGCCCCCATCGGGCCGACTCTGTCAAGAAGGTGCTGAATTTCTCGTCGAGACCCGGGGTATTACTAGATGACCGGGTCGAGCGTTCGTCATCTCTCAATTAGGAGTACTCCATCATTCCGGAGCACAAACTCAGACTCATCGATGGCCATTATCGTCACATGAAGGCGCAGATGAACCTCGCGGCCCTTGTCAGCTATCGCTCCTCCTGGAGGAGGACTCCATATGACCCGAGCCAAACGGCTCGTCCCACTGCTGCTCGCCGCTGCAGCGATGACGGTCGTCGCCGGTTGCGGCAGCGATGACAATTCAGGTTCCGCCGGCACGGTTTCAAGCGCGGCGACCGCCACCGCCACGCCCGCGGCCAAGGCCAAGGTCGGCGTGATCCTGCCCGACACGGCGTCCTCGACTCGTTGGGAGAACAACGACCGTCCGCTGTCTGAAGACGCGTTCGATGCGGCGGGCGTCGATTCGGACATCCAGAACGCGCAGGGCGATAAGGCCAAGTTCGCAACGATCGCCGACCAGATGCTCAACGAGGGCGCGAACGTCCTGTGATCGCGAACCTCGACAGCCCGTCGGCGGCCGCAGTGATCCGAAGGCCAAGGCCCAGGGCGTGCCGGTCATCGACTATGACCGCCTGACGCTGGGCGGCGGCGCCGACTACTACGTCTCCTTCGACAACGTCGCGGTCGGCACCGCGATCGGCGAAGGCCTGGTCAAGTGCATGCAGGCCAACGGCAAGTCATCGGTCCAGTGGCGCTGCTCGATGGCTCGCCGACCGACAACAACGCGACCCTGTTCAAGCAGGGCTACGAGAAGGCGATCAAGGCGCGGGCTACACCGTCGCGGCCGACAGAGCGTGCCGGATTGGGACAACACGAAGGCCGGGACGATCTTCGAGCAGATGTACACCAAGGCCAAGGGCGACTTCGTCGGCGTGGCCACCGCCAACGACGGTCTCGGCGGCGCCGTGGCGTCGGTGCTCAAGCGCAACGGCCGGGCAAGGAGTCCCGACGACCGGTCAGGACGCGACCGACGAGGGCCTGCAGCGCGTGCTGCTCGGCTCGCAGTGCATGACCGTCTACAAGGCGATCAAGAAGGAGGCCGACGCGGCATCCGCGCTCGCCATCGCGCTGGCCAAGGGCGACACGGCCGGCGCCGCGTGCGGCGACGGGCTCGGTGGAGGACACCGAGACCAAGCAGCAGGTCAAGTCCGTGCTGCTCGAGCCGCAGGCGATCTTCCCGGAGAACGTGAAGGACGTCGTGGCCGATGGCTTCACGACCGCGGACAAGATCTGCACCACCGTCGCACTCAAGAAGGCCTGCGGGCCAACGGCGTCAGCGGCTGACGCAATTCCCGTGTGCACGCGGGTCCATGACGGCAAGTCGTGGGCCCGCGAGCCGCGTCCCGGGTCGAGGCGCTTCGGCGAACGCGCCCCGGCCGTGTCACGTCCCGGAGCCCCGGCCACCCTTCCCGTCGGCAGCTCCGGGGGTGACGGAACCGGCCTAGGAGGCCGCGGCCGCGTCGTCGTCGCGAAGCGCGACAGGCCGACCGACTCAGCCGCTCGGTGTCGCCGATCACCAGCGTGAGCGCTGCCGAGGAGCTCGGCGCGGCTCGCCGAGCACGCCGCGCTCAACGACACGACGCTGCAGCCGCGGCGGGCAGGGCGAAACGGTCGAGGGCCTCGCGGATGCCCTCGAGCAGCGACGGGCCGGTGGACGCCGAGGTCGCCGCCGACGACGACCGCGCGGGCCCAGCGAGTTGCAGAGGTCGCCGAGCGCATGGCCGATGGCTCGGCCCGCGTCGTCGAGCACCCGCTTGGCGCCGACGTCGCGCTGACCGCGAGCTCGACGAGGTCCCGACGTGGTCGAGGTCGGGGCCGTGGCGGCGGCGCAGCAGGCCAGGAGCGGGCTGCGCCGGGCGACCGTCTCCAGGCAGCCGCGGTTGCCGCAGCGGCACACTACGCCGCTCGGGGCGCACCGGACATGGCCGAGCTCGCCGGCCGCTGCCGCGGCACCGCGGTGCAGCCGGCCGCCGAGCAGGATTCCGGCACCGATACCGGAGGCGACCTTGACGTAGACGAGTCGTTGGGCGCCGCTCCCAGCGCCGAAGCGTGGTTCGCCGAGGGTACCGAGGTTGGCGTCGTTGTCGACGTCGACCGCACGTCGAGCCGGCGCCGGCGATCTCCTCGGCGGGCTTCAGGCCGACCCAGCCCGGGAGGATCACCGAGGAGCCGACCGCGCCGGTGCGCGGTCGATCGGCCCCGGCAGACCCATGCCGACACCGATCAGGTTATCGATCGGCGACCCGGCGTCGGCGAGCACTCGCGCGACCAGGCGGCCGGCCGCGTCGAGCGCCTGCTGGCCGACCATCGACGTCGATCTTCGACTCGCGTTCGGCGAGGATGGTCGACCGACAGGTCGGCGAGGGCGACGCGCAGGTGCCGATGCCCGAAGTCGACGCCGAGAGCGGCGCCGGCCGCGGGGTCAGGCGCAGCAGCATCGGCGGACGGCCGACGTCCGGGCGTTCGGCGCGAATCACCTCGCTCTCGACGACGATCCCGTAGTCCTGCAACTCGCCGATCAGCGTCGTGATCGTCGTGCGCGACAGGCTGGTGATGCGCATGAGATCGCCGCGGCTGACGCTTCCTTCGCGGCGCAGCGCGTCGACCACCCGGAGCCGGTTCGACAGCCGAAGCGACTCGAGAGACCCTCCGCTCGATGCGCCGGCCGGACTGTCGCTCACCGCAAGACTCTTATCAGAGAGCGGCACCCCTTACACAAACGTAGGGGTTTCCCGGACGCGACGAGGCCTGGTTGACCGATAGACATCGCCTACGGGGACACCGAAGGAGCGGCATTGGCAGCACTTCTACGACGGGAGCGCGGATCAAAGTCAGCTTCAGTGATGCAGACGCTGCTGCACCGACGGTCACTGAGCCGGGCAGAGCTCGCCGGGACGCTCCGGGCTCTCGCGCGCCACGGTTCGGCGCTGGTCCACGAACTCGAGTTCGCGGGTGTCGTCGCGCAGCGGCCCCAGCCCGACGATGCCGGCGAGGGCCGACGCGGGATCGGGCACCCACCGCTGCAGATCTCGCTGTCGCCGCAGGCGGCGTTCGCGATCGGCCTCGACCTCGGCCACAATCGGGTCAGCGCCGCGATGTGCGACCTGGCCGGCGAGGTGCTCGTCACGCGTACGGTGGAGATCCCCGATCGGCATGACCCGCATTCCGTGCTCGACCTCGCGGAGCGGCTGACGCTCCAGGTCCTGGACGAGGCGCGGGTGGAGATCTCGAAGGTGCTCGGCGTTGGTGTTGGCCTGGCCGCGCCCGTCAGCAGTGCGAGTGGCGAGATCTATGCCGCCGACATCCTGCCGGCCTGGAGGACGTGCGACCGGCCGAGCTGCTCGAGCGCCGGCTCGGGCTCCCGATCCGGCTCGACAACGACGCCAACGTCGGCGCGATGGGCGAATACCTCTTCGGCGCCGGACGTGGGCATCGTCAGATCCTCTACGTGCGGCTCTCGGCCGGCGTCGGGCTCGGCATGATCCTCGACGGCCAGCTGCACCGCGGTGTTCTCCGGCGTCGCCGGGGAGCTCGGTCACGTGCCGGTCGTCGCCGACGGGCCGATGTGTCGCTGCGGGAGCCGAGGCTGCCTGGAGACCGTCGCGAGCCCGGTGGCGATCGCCGAGCTGCTCGAGCGCAGCCGGCTCTGAGCCGGTCTCGGTCTCGCGCATGCTGGAGTTGCAGTGGCGACCGCGGCGCCGTACGCGCCGTCGCCGACGCGGGCAAGGCGTTGGGCCAGGCGGTGGCGGCGACGGTCAACCTGCTCAATCCGGAGCTGGTGATCATCGGCGGTGAGCTCGCCGGTGCGGGCGAGGCGCTGCTGCAACCCGTCCGCGAGGTCATCGCCCGGCAGGCGGTCGCTCCGGCCGCCCGCTCGGTGCGGGTGGTCGCGGGGGAGCTCGCCGACCAGGCCGAGGTCCGCGGCGCGGCGGCGATCCAGCTGGCCCTCGCGCCCTACACGCTCGCGAACCGTCTCGCCGACGCGAACGTTCTGGCGGCCTAGAGCCGCTGCCTAGAGCCGCGGCTCCGCGCGTCGCAGCCCGGCGAGTTGCTCATCCTCGTGGATGCGGTTCGTCAGCTGCCCGCGCGACCCGACGCCGAGCTTCGCGTAGATCCGCGTCAGGTGGACCTCGATCGTCTTCGCGCTCACGAGCAGCTCCGCCGCGACCTCACGGTTGCTCATTCCGGAGCTGACGAGACGCGCGACGAGCCGTTCCTGCGGGGTGAGGTCACCGGCGGAGCGGGTGGCGCCCGGCGTCGTACGAGCGCGCTCGCGTCGAGCTCGCGGACCGAGCGCTCGATGTCGGGGACCGCTCCGAGGTCGGTCAGCGTGGCCTTGGCCGAATTCAGCAGCTCGGCGGCGCTGCGGCGCGAGCCGCGACGACGCAGATGCTGGCCGAACGCGAGCTCGATCAGCGCGCGATCCAGGGCAAAGGCAACAGTTGGATGGTTCGAGTGCCGAGCGGAAGGCCGCCTCGGCACGATCCGGGGCGCCCCGCGCGGCCTCGAGACGCCCGCGCACCCTGCGCAGCCGGGCGATGCTTGTGGCGTGTCTGCGGTGCAGCGCAAGTGCCTCATGGTGGGCGAGCAGCGCCGCGGCCTCATCGAGACGGCCGAGGTCGACCAGCGCATCCGCGTAGAGGTCCTGCCATGGCCAGAACCCCGGCTCGTCGATGCCCTCGCGCAGCTCCATCCGCTTGATCGGCTCGAGTGCGCGCAGCATGTCGTCAGGCCGCCGACGCGCTCTCGCGAGCGCCGCGAGGCCGAGAGCGACCGCCGCGACATGGGCCTCGCCGGTGGCCGGAGAGGCGATCAAGAGCCTCGCCGGCTCTTCGGCGGCTTCCCAATCGCCGCGGGCCGCTGCAACCTGGATCGCCGCCCACAGCGCCATCGCACGGATCGACGGCGTGCTCCTGCTCGAGGCGCCAGCGACACGGCGCGTTCGGCGCGCACCACGGCGTCATCCCACGCGCCGACGGCGAAATCCGCGCGCGCGAGCCGCGCGAGGCCGAGGCCGGCGAGCGGGTGCGACCGGACCCTTGGGTGTCGTTGCACACACTGACCAACTCGGCCCGCGCCGTCGATGGTCCTTGCCACGAAGTTGAGCCACGCCGACATCGAGCGGAGGGCGAGCGCCGCGTCGGTGGCCGTGGGCCCGAGCTCGTCGATGGCACGGCGAAGGCCGTCGCGCGCCTCTGGCAGGCGTCCGTCGTACGCAAGCCCCATCGCCAAGGCCCAGTGGGCTGCCGTCGCGCTGCGCGTGCCCACCGGTGCGACGGCGAGGGCGCGTTGCGCCCACTCGATCGTCTCAGGGCCCTTAAGCGCGTCCGTCGCGCCGAATGCGGCTCGATACGCGATTGTCGCGGCGACGTTCGCGTCGGTGTCCGCGTCGCACGCTTCCCAGGCTTGGCGCAGCAGCACCTCGCCGGCCCTCGGGTTGGGGCTCGTGATCGCAACGACACCGAGGCTCAGGTCGCGCTTCGGGCTGGGCGGGAACGTCCGCGCCTCGGCCACGAGCGGACCGGCGGCGGCGCCGTCGCCGGCCGTCACCATGGCCTCGATCGCGTTGAGCATCCGGCGCTCGCGCTCCTCGCGGTCGCCGCTCAGGCGGCTCGCGTCCAGCAGCCGGGCCGCGGCGCTCGGATAGGCACCGCGTGCGGCTTCGGTATCGGCGAAGGCCTCGAGCGCGGTCGCGAGCTCGGGGTTCGGGGCTGGCGACCCGGCCACGCGGTGCCGCAGCGCCTCGCCTTCGCCGTCGACCAGTTCCGCGGCGCGCGTGTGCAGCGCGGCGCGCGTCGTCGGTTCGATCTCGTGGTAAGCGGCGGCGTGGACCAGCGGGTGGGGGAAGGCCAGCAGTTCTCGGGCCGGCTCGCGGATGACGCGAAGCAGACCGGCCGCCTCGGCCTGAGCGAGCGCGGTGAGCGGATCATCGAGCTCGTCCAGCCGCATCGCGAGCGCGAGCTCGGTGTGCCGACCCAGGACCGCGGTCGCTTCGACCAACCGCCGCGCCGGCAGCTCGCAAGCGGAGAGTTGCCGCGCGACCAGCGCGGCGAATCAGCGCGGCGCCGGCAGCGTGCGGCCGGCCTCCCAGGCCTCGGGAGGCAGTTCCTCAAGTAGGGCGCGCGCGTAGAGCGGGTGACCCGCCGTGTGGTCACACAGCTGTTCCGCGGCCGCGGCGCTGAGCGTGACCCCCTCAGCCGAGGCAAGCTCGCGCAGCTCGGCGGCGCTGAGCGGACCGAGGCGCATCCGGGTTCCACCGGAGCCTGAAATCAGCTTCCGCAGGCCCTCCGGCAGGTCGTCCCAGCCGTCGTCGCGGACGATCAGAATGAGCACCACGCTCTCGGCCGACAGCCGGCGCGTGGCAAAGAGCAGGGCCCGCAGCGATGAGGAGTCGACCCACTGAAGATCGTCGATGACGACGGCGACGGGGCGCTTCCTCGTTGAGCTCGCCGAGTGGCTGCAGCACCCGCATGCCGACGCCGACGTGGTCATTCGGGCGCGGCGTCGCCCGTCCCTGTCGGCAAGAGCTCCGGACGCGACTCGCTGGTCACGCGCAGCAACTGGTCGACGACCCCGAACGGCACGAGCGCCTCATACTCCTCGCCACTCGCGCGAACCACCCGAGTGGTGTCAGAGGAGTTCAAGAAGCGATCGACCAGCGTGGTCTTCCCGATGCCCGGGGGACCTTCGATCAGCACGATTCGCGGATTGCCGGGTCCGACCGCGGCGAGAATCCCGTCGAGACGAGCCAGCTCGCCCCAGCGTCCCACGAACGCGGAGCCACGAGGCGGGGGTATCTGCATCGCCGCGCCCGAGCCTATCGAGCGACATGTTGCTGGAGGTGCTCAGCTCACTGAATGCGTGAAGGTATCATCTAAATGGATGACCTTTTCACGCAGTTTGCCGGTCCCTCTCGCTTCTCGACCTGGCGCCGATCCGCAGGGCGGCACCGCGCAGACCGCGCTGCACCGGTCGCGCGAGCTGGCCCAGCGCGCCGAGGAGCTGGGCTACCGCCGCTTCTGGCTCGCCGAGCACCACAACATGGCGGGGATCGCCAGTGCGGCGACCGTCAGTCGCGATCGGCTTCGTCGCCGACGGGACGAGCACGATCCGCGTCGGCGCCGGCGGGATCATGCTGCCCGAACCACGCGCCGCTCGTGATCGCCGAGCAGTTCGGCACGCTCGATGCGCTCTATCCGGGCCGGATCGACCTCGGGCTCGGCCGCGCGCCCGGCACCGACCAGCCGACGATGCGCGCGCTGCGTCGCGACCTCACCAGCGCCGACACCTTCCCGTCCGGACGTCCAGGAGCTGCAGGCGCTGCTCGGCGACCCGGCGCCCGGGCCAGCACGTCCGGCCGTTCCCGGGGCCGGCTCGCACGTCCCGCTGTGGATCCTCGGCTCGAGCCTGTTCGGCGCGCAGCTCGCGGCCGCACTCGGGCTGCCGTACGCGTTCGCCTCGCACTTCTCGCCCGCCGCGCTGGTGCCCGGCGATCGAGATCTACCGGCAGACGTTCCGGCCGTCCGCGCAGCTCGCGCGAGCCGTACGTGATGCTCGCCGCCAACGTGCTCGTCGCCGACGACGACGCCGAGGCGCGCCGGCTGTTCACCTCCACGCAGCGCGCCTTCATCGACGGCATCTTCCGCGCGCCGGCGCGACGCGCTGCCGCCGCCGATCGAGTCGATCGAGGACTACTGGCAGCCGCACGAGCAGCGCAGCCGATGGAGAGCATGCTCGCCTGCTCGTTCATCGGCTCGCCCGACACGGTTCGCGCCGGCCTCGAGGCCTTCGTCGGAGCACCGAGCCGGACGAGCTGATCGTCGCCGCGAGCGCGTTCGATCAGGGCGCGCGGCTGCACTCGCTGCGAGCTGCTCGCGGGACTCGACGTCGGCGCGGCGGTCCCCACTAAGTGCCCCCCTACAGCGTCGAGCCCGTCGCCGAGCATGCCAAGATCCGCGCGGCGCTGTACGAGCTCGTCGGCCGCTTCCTGCCGACTACGAGCGCTCCGCGAACGCCCACGGGCTGACGCTCACGCAGGCGCGCGTGCTCGGCTTCGCGGCGTGCGAGCCGCTCTCGCAGCGCCAGCTGGCCGAGCGCTTCGGGTGCGACCCGTCGAACATCAGCGTGCTCGTCGACCGGCTCGCCGAGAACGGACTGGTCGAGCGTCGACCGGACGCGCGGGACGGGCGCGTCAAGCTCGTCGTCGCCACCGAGTCCGGGCCTGAGCTCGCGGTCCGGTGCTGCCGCGACCGCGAGTCGCTCGGCCCGGCGCTCGACCGGCCTCGAGCCGGGAGAGCGCGAAACGGTGCGCGAGGCGCTGGCGCTGCTCGTCGGACGCCTGAGCGCTTCGGGCGTCAGTTGAGCGTCGCGCCGTCGGACGTCTGAGCCGACGAGCCGGCTGTAGCGGCCTAGGACGCCGCTCGTGACGCGCGGTGCGGCGGGTCGTAGGCGTCCAGCCGGGCCGCGAGTTCCTCGTCCGTGACGTCGAGGGCGAGAATCCGCTCGTCGACGTCGATCGTCACGACGTCGCCGTCGCGGACCACGGCCAGTGGGCCACCGCGGACCGCTTCGGGGGAGACGTGGCCGACCATCAGGCCGCGCGTCGCGCCCGAGAAGCGGCCGTCGGTGACGAGCGTCACCGACTCGCCGAGGCCCGCGCCGACGAGCGCGGCGGTGATGCTGAGCATCTCGCGCATCCCCGGCCCGCCGGCGGGCCCCTCGTTGCGGACGACGACGACCTCGCCCTCACGCGATCTCGCCGGCGGCGATGAGCGGCGATGCAGGCGTCCTCACTCTCGAAGACGTGGGCGGGGCCGCTGTGGCGGCGGCGCTCGGTCCGGCGACCTTGGCCACGGCGCCGAGCGGTAGCGAGGTTGCCGCGCAGGGGCGCGGGAGTCCGCTGACGGGCCTTGTACGGTGCGGCGAGCGCGGAAGGTCACCTTGCCGTCGGGATCGGCGGCGCCGGCGGTCGTGGCGTCGAGGGTGCCGCCGTCGACGGTCGGTGCCTGCCGTCGACCAGCCCCGCCGCGATCAGCTCGCGGATCAGGACGGGGAGCCGCCGACTGCGTGGAAGTCGGTCGGCGACGTAGCGTCCGCCCGGGGTCAGGCTGGCGAGCACCGGCGTTTGTCGCAGCGGTCGCGTCGAGGTCGTCGAGGCTGAGCTCGACGCCGGCTTCGCGGGCGATCGCGAGCAGGTGCAGGATGCCGTTGGTGGAACCGCCGCTGGCTGCGATCCCCGTGATCGCGTTCAGCAGCCCGCGGCGGTCGAGGAATCGCGCGCCGGCCGGCCTCGTCGCGGGCGCAGCCGCGAGGGCCCCGGCGTCTCGCGGACCTGGGCCTCGCGCTGCTCGAGCTCGTCGGCCGCGACCATCTGGTCCCGGACGGTGTGACCCCGAGGAACTCGAGCGCGAGCGCCATCGTGTTGGCGGTGAACTTCCCCGCGCAGGTGCCCGGGCCGGGGCACACCGCGCGCTCCATCGCGTCCAGCTCCGCGCGGTGAGCCGCCGCGCTCGTAGGCGCCCAGCGACTCCCAGATGTCCTGGATCGACACCTCGCGGTCCTTGAAGCGCCCGGCGCGCATCGGCCCGCTGTAGAGCACGACGGCGGGCTTGTCCACGCGCGCGAGCGCCATCAGCGCCGCCGGCACCGTCTTGTCGCAGCCGACCAGGCACACGAGCGCGTCGAAGTCGTGCGCGTGGCCATCAGCTCGATCGAGTCGGCGATCACCTCGCGCGAGACCAGCGACGCCCGCATCCCCGGCGTGCCCTGGGTCTGGTTGTCGGAGACCGCGATCGTGTTGAACGGCAGGGCCACGCCGCCCGCCTCGTCGACGCCCGCGCCGACCTGGTCGGAGAGCTCGCGCTGGTTGAGGTTGCACGGCATCGTCCCCGTCCACCTCGAGGCGATGCCGACGATCGGGCCGTCGAGCCGCCCGGGGTCGATCCCCATCGCGCGGAAGTGCGCCCGCGCTGGGGCGCGGCCTGGGTCGTTCGCCAGGGCCTCGCGCGCGCGGCTGCGCGTCGCCTGTATTTCGCTGTCGGGACTCGGGGTCATCTACTGGCTCGGCGCCAGAGTATTCCGTCTCAGCCGAGCGCGCGTTCGATCAGGCGGGCGTAGGCGCGCTGGCCGCGGGGACGGGGTGGGTGTCGTCGTCGTAGAGCACAGTACGGCGCCCGCGATCTGAGGTACGAGCGGGATGCCGGCGTGGTAGGCGGACGGGTAGTAGTCGCGGACCCCGGCCATCGCCGCGAGCACGCCGAGGAGGCCGACGATCGCGGCGGCGTCGAGCACGGGCGCAGCCCGCGGCGCAGGGTGCAGCCCTGCCGAGGGCCACGCGAACGCGACGAGCGCGCCGGTCAGCAACCCTGACGCGTGCGTGTCGGTGCCGATGTAAACACGCGCGAAGGGTCCGTACCCAGGGCCAGCCCCATCGCTGTGGCCGAGGCGATCGCCAGCGCCGAGGTGACGAGAATCGTGCGTCGTCGCCCGAGCCGCGTCAAAGCGAACCCGAGCGCCACCGGCCACACGAGGTAGAACTGCTTCTCGACCGCGAGCGACCACAGGTGCTGCAGCGGCGACGGCCGGCCGAAGGACTCGAAGTACGACTGCCCGGCGAAGATCTGGCGCCAGTTGGTTGCTGACGTCAGGCGAACGACGCGAGCGCGTCGCCGCGCGTGCGCGCCGCCTCGGCCGGGAAGAAGATGCACCACCCCGGTGACGGCGAGCGCGCGGACCCCGTGCAGCGCACTGACATGCGGCAGTCGCCCGCGCCTACCAGGTCCACTGTTTGATGGTGCCCGGATCGTCCCCGTGCTCGCGAGTGTAGGCGCGGACGTGCAGGCGCTCGTCGACCATAGCAATACGGTTGTGTGCGTGTTACTTGGTAGGATTACCGTATTGCCATTGCCTCGCTCCTCCATGAACGTGCGCGCGCGGCGCGCGCGAGCTGCATCGGGGGAAGGAGCAGAGCGCCGGGCGACCTGCGGGGATCAACCTACCGACTGGGTGTGACATCAAACCCGAGGACCGGGGGATCAGCGCTGGCGGCGGGCGTAGCGACGCTGATCTCGCCGGCAGTCCGGCGTGTCGAAGGGGATCTTCGTGATCGTCCCGCTGAACGTACGAGCGACCGGGCCCCCGACGTTGTTGCGACCCAGCGTGGTGTCGCGCACGGGCCGGATGACTCCCTTCGACGAGGGAATGAGCTCGGAGACCTGCGCCCCGTCGAGGCGGACCAGGACCTGAGGCACGAGCGGATTGATCTCCACGTTCATGTAGTGCGGCTTCGTGGGGTCGATCGGCACCTGGGGACCGGTATGCAGGCCCCCGCGCCCTTGGAGCAGCGTCCCGAACGCCGCCTGGTTCCCGGGCCGGTACTCGACGAACACCAGCTGGCCCTGGCCGGGAGCTCCACTCACGACCAACGGTTCGCGCCCGGAATTCCTCCCCGCCGGAAACGTCACCTGCAGCCGGAAGCCGCCCGTCTTCGGCGTCAGCTCGAGCCGCGCGCCACTCCGAGCCGCTCGACCGGAACAGACCGTCACAGTCCCCGAGCACCAGAACGCTTCCGAGCTCAGGGGTGTCAACCGGCAGGGACCTCGCCGCCAGGATCGGCTGTTGCCAGCCGTTCTCCCAGGCCAGGCTCAGCCCGGTCGAGAACCAGACCGACACGACGCCGAGCAGGGCAACCCCGATCCACGCCGCCCGCACCACGGCGCGACCGGGGCGGGCCAAGGTCCAGGAGACGAGCGCGTACAGACCGGCCAGAGCTGCGAGCACGAGCAACGGCACGAAGTCGGCGAGATACCGGTTCGCG
Organism: uncultured Acidimicrobiia bacterium; assembly: GCA_963805415.1. Lineage (GTDB taxonomy): Bacteria > Actinomycetota > Acidimicrobiia > IMCC26256 > JAENVU01 > JAENVU01. The sequence continues at coordinate 27,937 of CAWDUD010000007.1, read as the reverse complement.
ATGAAGCCGAAACCCAGCGTGACGACGCTCGTCGACGAACAGCGCGAGCACCGGGGCGCGCAGCGCCGCCAGCGGCCGCCGCCGGACCGGGATCCGCCACGCCACCCCGACGAGACCGATCACCGCGAGCACGCTCAACATCGGCATCGACGCGAGGACGCTGGAGGCCGGCATGACCTGGTCGAAGCGCGCGGACCCGATGATGGTGGCCGGGCCCGGGAACGCGACGAACGGGAAGCTGGCGCGAAAAGCGATGGCGTCGGGCCGGAAGTACTGGACCAGGGTCGTGGGAACGAACTGCAGGCCCACGAGCGATCCGTGGTTCTGCTTGAGGATCGCCCGGTGCGTGCCGCCGAGGATCGCGACCAGCTGCCGATCGAACGGCAACGAGAACGGCGTCCCGAACTTCACCATGTTCAACGCGACGTACAGACCGGCAGGTATCACGACCGCGGCGGCGAGCGGAAGCACGAGCCGCCGCAGGCTCGCATGGTCGGGGAAGCCGAAGGCTCGATGCCCGCGTCCGACGACGGCGACCACGAGCAGGAGCCCGAGGGCCGCGAGGGGTCCCGCCCCGAGCGCCGCCCGAGAGAACAGGGCGAGCAGCGTCAACAACGACGCGAGCCGAGATAGCGCACCCGGGCGGTCGTCACGAACGCGAGCACCAGCTCGAACGCGCCCAATGCCCACGCGACCCCCCAGAGCAGCGCCTCGTGGAACACGATGCGCTCGACGCCGAGGAACATGACGCGGAGCCGGCCCCGACCACGAAGACGAACCCGCCGGTCATGGCCGCCTCGGCCCGGCTCACGGGAGCATCGGCGAGCGCGAGCGTCCGGATCCGCCAGGCCAGCCGGACGGTGAACGTGAGGGCCACGACGAACGCCAGCAGCATCGACACCTGGCTGAGCCGGCTGTCGTACGAGTGGGTGAACGCCGCGATCGGCATGCGCAGGACTGCGGGCCAGGGACCGAAGTACATGTAGGTCCCGTCGTCCATGCGGAAGCCCTCGACGCCCATGATCCGGGAGGGCACCCTCCAGCTGCCCGAGAGCAGGCTGTGCGCCTGGGCGTCGTAGAACCGTGAGAGCTGACCGCTCAGCTCCGAGGCCGGTCGCCCGGTGGCAAACAAGGTCGCGTGCCCGTCGGCAACGACGTAGACGAAGACGAGAACCGCCAGGAATGCTCCGGCTCCAGCCGCGACGAAGAACCTGCGGCGCTGGTCGTGGAGCGTGTCGGACTGCGAACCCACCCCCCTCACCGAACGTGAGAGTAGTCGCCCCTCCCGTGGTCACCCGGTCGGCGGGGTGCCCGCGAAGCACCCAAGTTCGCCTGTCAGAATGCGGTGATGCCACGCCGGGTGAGCATCGCTCACGTGCCCGCCCTCGACGGCCTCCGCGGCGCGGCCGTCGCCGGTGTCCTGCTCTTCCACGGCGGCCACCTCCATCGGCGGCTACCTCGGCGTCGACCTCTTCTTCGTCCTCTCCGGCTTCCTGATCACGTCGCTGCTCCTCGCGGAGTCGGGCACGACCGGCGACCATCAGGCTCGGCGGGTTCTGGGCCCGCCGGGCCCGCCGCCTGCTTCCGGCGCTCGCGGCTCTGCTCGCCGGCGTCGCGCTGTACTGCCTGGTGTTCGCCGAGCCGGCCGAGCTGGCCCGCATCCGCGGCGACGCGCTCGGCGACGCTCGGCTACGTCGCGAACTGGCGCGGCGTCTTCGCCAGCAGGACTACTGGGCCCTGTTCACCGCACCGTCGCCGCTCGAGCACACGTGGAGCCTGGCGATCGAGGAGCAGTTCTACCTGGTCTGGCCCCTCGTCTTCGTGGGCCTGCTCGCGTGGTGGAAGCGCGCAGGCGCCGACGGCCGTGCTCGTCACGGCGCTCGTCCTCGCCGCCGGTCTCGACCGTGCTGATGTTCGTGCTGTACGACCCGCCGACGTCAACCGCGCGTCTACTACGGCACCGACACCCGCGCGACCGGGATCCTGCTCGGCGCCGCGCTCGCCGCCTGGCTCACGATCGCGGGGCCCGGCTCGGACGCGCCGCCGCCGCGTCGCGCTCGAGCTCGATCGGCCTCGTCGGCGTCGTCGTCCTCGCGCTCGCGTGGACCGGGCTCGACGGCCAGAGCGAGCGCTGTACCACGGCGGCTTCCTCGTCTGCGGGCGTCGCCGGCGATCGCGGTGATCGCCGCCGCCGTCGCACCCCGAGCCCGGCCCGGTCGCCCGGGTCCTCTCGTTCCGCCCGCTGTGCCTGCTCGGCCTGATCAGCTACGGCGTCTACCTCTGGCACTGGCCGGTCGACATCGTGGTCGACCACCGAACGCACCGGCCTCGACGGCTGGGGCCTCTTCGCCGTGCAGTGCGCGATCACGTTGGTCATCGCGGTCGCCTCGTACCGACTCGTCGAGATGCCGGTCCGCGCGGCGCGCTCTCCACCGTCCAGTGGCAGGCGTCGTGACGCCCGCGATCGCCGCCGGACTCGTGGTCCTCCTGGTGATCGTCACCGCCGGTGCCCGGCCCGCGCCGATCGCGGGCCTCCCAATCCGGCCGGCTCCTCGGAACGGGGAACGGTGACCCCGTGCTCATCGTCGGCGACTCCGTGCCACGCACGATGGTTCCCGGCCTGCAGCACTCGGGGATCAACGCCTTCGACGGCGGCATTCCCGGCTGCCGGCTGCTGCCGGGCACGATCAGCTATACCGCGTTCCACAGCCCGGACTGCCAGTGGCCGAAGCACTGGCGCCGCATGCTGAAGAACGTCCACCCCAAGGTCGTGATCCTGTCGCTGCCGGCCTGGGACCTCTTCGACACGCAATTGCCCGGGACGGACCGCTTCCTCGTACCCGGTACGGCGGCCTGGGATCACGCTGTACATCCGAGAGGTCGAGAAGGCGGTGCGGCTGCTCAGCCACGCCGGCGCTCGCGTCGTGATCCCGACCATGCCCTACTACCGGCCGGGCCCCACGATCGATCCCGCGATCGTGCCCACGTCCGCGTTCAACCCCGCCCGTGTGCGGGCCACCAACCAGGCCCTCGCCGACCTCGCCGCGCGCGAGCCCACCGCGTTCGAGACCATTGACCTCAATGCGTTCCTGAGCCCGCACGGCAAGTACCAGGACTCGCTGGACGGGGTCCAGCACGTTCGCACCGACGGCGTGCACTTCTCGCCCGCCGGATCGGATCTCGTCGGCGCCTGGCTCGCGCCGCAGCTGCGGACCGGCACCTGACCCCGTCTCGCCCGGCTCGCCGCGCGGTCACCCGAATGGGCGGAGGGGCTCCAAGGTCGGCGCGCTCGGTGTTCCGTGGATGAGGAAGATGCGCACGTCGTTGTGCCCGGTGCGGAACATCTGCGGCGGTACCACGGCCCAGAACCGCATCCGCCCCGGCGTCGCCGGATCGGCCCACGTCGCCGAGAAGCCCGCGACCACGCCATTCACCGTGATCGCCATCGGTGCCTCGGCCGGGGCGCCGATCACCGAGCCCTCCACGTACGCCCACGGCACATGGTGCGCCGTCCGCTGGATCTGGTCGAAGGTCCCGTTCGGCGCGCCCCTTGGCGCGCGCCGCGCCCCGGATCAGCGGCGCGGCCGGTTGGCCCAGCAGCTCGCGGTACGGGCCGATCTTGTAGAGGCGGAGCTCCGGATCCCCTGTCGCGTCGGACGCTTGGCCCTGCATCGCCGCGGCGAAGCCCGCGGGCCCGTCCAAGGTGATGAACCGGCGGCCCGGTGGCGGTTTGATCGTGTTGTGGACCCAGTGGAACACCTGGACCGGCTGATCCGCTGGCCTCGGTTGCAGCAAGGAGTGGCCGTCGACCTGCCAGGGCATCTTCACCCCGAGGTGGTCGGCGATCGTCGGGAGGATGTCGATCGTACGAGCGGGCTGGTCGTCGACGACGCCGGCCGCCTGGCCCGGCGTCTTGATGAAGAGCGGTGGCCAGGCGATCTGCTCCTGATTCTCCTCGGAGACACCGCGGATCGGGCTGCCGCCGGTGAACGCGACTCCGTGGTCCGCGGCCACGACCACCAGCGAGTTGTCGTACGCACCGATCTTCTTGAGCCTTGTCACGATCTCACCGAGGAGGCGGTCCGTGGCCCGCAGCTGGAGCAGGTGACGTTCCCACAGATCAGCCCCGCCCAGTCGGTCGTCCACTGCTCGTTCTCCAGCCGCGGGCGCGCTGATCAGCTGGCTGTAGTCCTGGCCCGTGGGCAGGTAGTGCCACGCCTCGTGCGGCAGCAACACGTGGAGGAAGTCGAGCCGGCGGTTGACCGGCCGGGTTGCAGCGACCGGACGAAGCGGCGGCCGGTACCCATCGCCTTGGGATCACCGAGAAGGTCACCCCCGGCGAACACATTCTGCTGGGTCTGGCGCTCGGGCGACACGTCGTGTCGCCACAGCTCAAACGCGTCGTAGACCAAGCCGGAGAAGCCCGGGTGCAGGCCCGCGACGGACCGCTGGTTGGCCCCGCACAGGTTCGTCGGGCAGAGGGCGGTGATGCTCTCGAAGACGTTCAGCCTGTAGGTGCCGCCGAGCAGCGTGAAGAGGTTGCTTCGGCTGTTCGCGGCGACCAGCGACCGCTTCGGTGTCGTTCGGGGACGTTGCCGGTGAGGATGGCCGGCACTGCGGCCGGGTGTACGGCGCGACGGTGGTCTAGTTGCGGTACCAGGTCGAGTCCCCGGCGAGCGCGGCGAAGTTCGGGTACAGCGCCCGTCGATCTTCCCGGTCCCGTCGAGCAACGACATGGTCGGGAACTCGTCGAAGACGACCATCACCACCCGGTCCGGGCGGCCGACCTTGACCGCTGGCGACCCCCGGATCGGACTCGAACACCGCAGTCGTGACCGGCGAGAAGAACAGGAACACGACCGCGAAGATCACCGGCGCGAACGACAGGTACCGGAGCCAGAGCCGGACGACCTCGAAGCGCAACACCAACCACCCACCCAGCACCGCGAGCGGCACCGCCAGCACGACGAGCACCGCCGACCCGAGATCCGTCTGCTTCTTCAGCACCTCCACCGCGATCGTCCCGAACACCGCGGCACAGAGCATCGTGTGCACCAACCGCCGCAGCGTCGGGAGCAACAGCCCGACGCCGACCTCCACCACCCACAGGAAGATCGGTGGGCCCAACACGAACACGATCGCGAGCCCGACGACCTCGAGTCGCGTCGAGCTGCGGCTGACGAAGATCTCCGCGTTCTTCTTCAGGATGTCGAAGGTCGGTTGCGCGACCGCGATGCCGGTCAGTGCGAGCAGCTCGAGGAACGCCCGCACCTCGCGTCGCCACGGCCCGAACCGGGCGGGCCCAGTGGTGGCAACGACGTCCCCTGCCGCGTCGGTCATGTGTGGTGCCGTACCTATCCGCTCGGGAGTATGGGCTCCAGCGTGGGTGCGCTCGGCGTACCCCGAATGAGGAAGATCCTGACGTCGTTGCGACCGTCCCGGAACATCTCCGGCGCGACCACCGACCAGTAGGACATCGCGTCCGGCGTGGCGGGATCGCGCCAGGTCGCCGAGAAACCCGCGATCACCCCGTTCACCGTGATCGCGACCGGAGTGTCGGGCGCGGCGCCCTTGATGGTGCCCTGGACATAGGCCCATGGCGCACGGGCGCCCGACGTCTTCACCCGGCGGCCGGCGCCCTCGATGGTGCCGCTGGTGTGCGCCGCCCCTCGGATCAGCGGGTCCATGGGCCGACCCAGGAGATCACCGAACGGCCCGAGCTTGTACAGCGCGAGCTCCGGGTCACCGGACGCGGTGTCGGCCCGCCCTTGCATCGCGGCCGCGAAGCCGCTCGGGCCGTCCAGGGTGATGAACTTGTCCCCCGGTGGAGGCTTGAGCGGGCTGAATGCCCACTCGAAGACCTTGACCGGCTGGTTGGCGGGCCGCGGCTTCAGGAGCGTGTGCCCGTCGACCTTCCACGGCATCTTCACGTCGAGGTGATCGGCGATCGTCGGGAGGATGTCGATCGTGCGCGCTGGGTCGTCGTCGACCATCCCGTGCGGCTTCCCCGGCGGCTTGATGAACAACGGCGCCCACGACGATCTGGGCCTGGTTCTTCTCCGACACTCCGCGCACCGGGTTGCCCTGCGTGAACGCGACGCCGTGGTCCGCGGTGACCACCAGAAGCGACTTGTCGTACGCACCGATCCGCTTCAGCTTCTTCACGATCTGACCGAGCAGACGGTCTGTGGCCCGCACCTGGAGCAGGTGCCGCTCGCGCCCGAGCTCCGCGGTCCAGTCCGTTGCCCACTTGTAGTTGACGAGTCCCCGCGCCGCGTCTGACCTGGCCGTAGTCCTGCCCGCTCGGGAGGTAGTGCCATGCCTCGTGTGGCATGAGCACATGGAGGAAGTCCATCTCGCGGCTGGTTCGTGGGATTCAGCGACTTCACGAACCGCCTGCCGGTGCGCAGCGCGTTGCGGTCACCGAGCATGTCGCCGCCCGAGAACGTGACCGTGGCGGGCTGGCGTTCGGGCGATGCGTAGTCACGCCAGAGCTTGTAGGTGTCGTACACGAGCCCGCGGAAGCCGTGATGGGCCCGCGCGGCGCGCGCGCTGGTTCGGCCCGCACAAGCTCGCGGGACACAACCGGGTGACGCTCTCGTGCACGTTCATCTTGTAGGTGTTGCCAAGCAGCGTGAAGATGTTCTTGGGCTTGGTCGCCGCGACCTCCACCGCGTTCGGGTCGTCGGGAATTCGCCGGTGAGGATCGCCGGCACCGCGGCCTCGGTGTACGGCGCCACGGTGGTCTCGTTGCGGTACCAGGTTGCGTCGCCGGCGAGCTCGCGAAGTTCGGGATAGAGGCTCGCGTCGACCCTTCCGGAGCCGTCGAGCAGGGACTCGATCGAGAACTCGTCGAAGACGACCATGACGACTCGGTTCGGGCGCCGACCTTGACGTTGGCCGAACCGGGGTCGGGTTCGAACACCGCGGTCGTGACCGGCGAGAAGAACACGAACACGACCGCGAAGATCACCGGAGCGATCGAGAGGTACCGGAGCCAGAGCCGGACGACCTCGAAGCGCAACACCAGCCACCCGCCGAGCACCGCGAGCGGAGCGCGAGCACGACGAGCACCGTCGACCCGAGATCCGTCTGCTTCTTGAGCACCTCCACCGCGATCGTCCCGAACACCGCGGCACAGAGCATGGTGTGCACCAGCCGCCGCAGCGCCGGGAGCAACAGCCCGACCGCGACCTCCACGACCCACAGGAAGATCGGTGGGCCCAACACGAACACGAGCGCGAGCCCGATGACCTCGAGCTTCGTCGAGCTGCGGTTGACAAAGATGCTCGGGTTCTTCTTGAGAATGTCGAAGGTGGGTTGCGCGACGGCGATGCCCGTGAGCGCGAGCAGCTCGAGGAACGCGCGAATCTCACGGCGCCAGGGCCCAAAGCGGGCCGGCCGCGGTTGCGAAATTGCGTCGCCGGTAGGGTCGCTCATCCTCGCGGGGTGCAGAGGAACAACGTGCGACTCCCGCTCGGGAGGGCCTCACTACGCTCGACCGTGAAGTGCTCGCCGAGCAGCTCTTCGAACTTCTCGATGCGGTAGTCGGGGAACATGCCCGCGGGCTTGTTCCCGAGCAGGCGCTCGGCCATGGGGTCGTGCGGCTCCACGAATTCCACGATGACGCGACCTCCGAACGAGGCCAACCATGACACGACTTCGGCCAGCGGAACGTTCGCGGCGATCGCCAAGTGGTGCACCAGGGCGAGTGCGAGCACCAGGTCGGGATCACCCCGATCGGTGAACGCTCGCCGTTCGGCGCCACGCCACCCCCGGGCCGGCGACGGATCGACGAGGTTCATGACCAAGGGCAGGATCTGCTTGATCCCTCTTCGTGCAGGGCGCGGTAGAGCACGTCGACGGTGACGTCGTCGGAGTCCACGGCCACGACGTACGCACCCTGTTCCGCGACGATGCGCGAGTACACGCCATCGTTGCAGCCCAGGTCCCAGGCGAGCTTGATGTCCAAGCCGTCGAGCGCGGCGCGCAGGAACCGCTCCTTGGCCACTCGATCCTCGTCGCTGTACGAGCAGGTCTCGCGGTATGCCTTCCAACCGGAATCGGCGCGCTTCGAGCGCAGCTTGCGCACCAGCTTCAGAAGCTTCGTCACGGTCGCCTTGGTGAGCTCCTTGCCGAAGCCCGACTGCTTCATCTCGTCGTTGATCTTCTGCCCGCCCTGCGTCACACGCGCTCTCCGCGACGCTGTGCAGGTACACGTGACGGAACACGCCTTTCTTGAAGCGCTTCCAGCCGGAGAAGATGCGCCGCATCTCGGTCGGGTCGAGGCCGTCGAGATGACCGAGCAGGATCCGCTGGAACGAGACCCCGAGGTGCGCCTCGAGCAGCAGCGGGTACAGGAACGTCTGGCAGAACTGGCGGTACCCGATCCAAGGCCCACCGCGCGCACCTTCGAACGAACCGATGTCGATGAAGACGGGCGCGGTGCCGGCCACTGCATGTTGAACGCGTAGCCGTCCTTCATGCTGACGTCTTCTTCGAGCGCGGCGAGCAGGATCTCGAGGTGCAGGACCGCGGCGTCGCGCAACATCTCGAACGTCCACTCGTACGGATACGAGATGTACGGGATCTTCTCGTGCTCGAGGATCGCCGCGTAGTCGCCGCCGACGCCGGGGATGCTCGACGCGTCGACGACTTCGGTCTTCACCGCCTTGCCCTGGGCGACGAGCTCGGGGAAGAAGTTGGTGCCCGAGAGCTGCGCCCAGTCCTTCGCCGCCACCGAATCGAGACCGCGGAACACCCGGTCGTCCGCGTAGAAGACGCGAGTCGCGGGATCGCGAAACGAACCCGGCTCCGAGTGCAGCTCTGTCACAGGGAGTCGGCGATCAGCAGTCGGTCGGGCAGGCTGGCCCTAGGAGTCGTCGCCGGCCGCGACCGCGGTCGGGCTGGTGGCGTCGGTCTGGGCCTTCTCGGCCGCCAACGCTTCCTTCGCCTCCCGGCGCTTCTTCGGGGAGAAGTAGCCAATCGTGCGACTCCAACCCATCTTGAACACCACCGCGATACCCGCAAAGCCCGCCGCGATTGCCGAAGCAATCAGGCTTCCCGAGTTCGCATCGAGATACGCGATCACGTGCTCTCACCCCCCACTCACAGACACCCGCCCCTGCGGCCGTCCCGCCGAAGGGCGCCACAGTACCAAACCACGGAGCGTGCACAAGCCGCCCCCTCAAGGATGAGTCACCTGACTCATGCGGTCGTCGGCGACCGGGGCAGCAGCGGATCCGCGGGGGCGCCACCGGCGACCGCGACGTCCGGATCCGGCCAGGCCCGCATCGAGCGCCAGTGCCGCGAGGGCGATCAGCGCCACCTCGGCCGGGACGCGAAAACGCACCGCCCCATAGGCCGTCGCCGAGACGAAGGTCACCAGCACGACCTGGGACAGCAGCGGGATCAACGTCAGGCGCCTTCGGAACGCGAGCACGCCTCCGATCGCCGCGAGCGGCACGATCAGCCAGAAGGCGAACAATCCGAAGCGCGCGACCCGCAGCGGGCGGCCGTCCACAGTGCTGAGGCGGGCGTTCTGGAACGGCCGGTAGACCTCCCAGACCCGGCCGACCCGCGCCGCGACGACGTGGGGGATCTCCCGCTCGTGACCCCGGATGAAGGCCATGGCCCGGCGGCGATCCTGTTTCGCGTCGAGCGACTCCTCGAGCTTCAGGCCAGGGACTCCCCCGCCCGGGCAGGAGAACGAGAACGAACCGGTCAGCTCGCCGTGGTACGTGTACTGGCAGTTCGACACCAGCAGCACGGCGTCGCTGTTCGACGAGAGGAAGAACGGCTCCTCGAAGGTGGTCAGGTTGCGAATGACCCACGGCGAGAGCACGGCCACGACCGCGACCGCCGCCACCGCGAGCAGCCGCACCTGGCTCCGGAAGTCGAGCTGCTTGGTCAGCAGCACGAGCGGAGCGACCAGCAGCACCGAGAGGAAGATCGCCTCGCCGCGACACAGCGTCGCGAGACCGATGACGGCACCGAGGAGCGCGGCCGTCGTCCAGGTCGGCCGACTCCGGAACCGGTAGGCGGCCAGGATCGTCAGCCCGATCAGCAGTGCGAACAGCCCTTCGGAGAGCACGAGCCCATCGATGACCCACAGGTTCGGATACACAGCCGCGAGCACCGCGGCACAGATGCCGGCGCGCGCGCCGCCGATGCGCCGCCCGACGAGTCCGAGCACGAGCACCGCGCCGGCCCCGACCAGGCAGGAGATCAGCTTGTGCCAGAGATACGTCGTGCCACCGAAGACCGAAGGGATCGCGAGCACGAGGGAATACAGGGGAGGGTGTACGGCCGACGGTTGGTACGTACGGAACTTTCCGAACCACCACACCCAGGGGTTCGAGAAGCCGTGACCGTCTGCGAGCAGGTTGGCCTGCGTGTGGTAGTAGAACCCGTCGCCGAGGTGCGGGTTGTTCGTCGCCAGCTGGGTGACGTACCCGATCCGCCACGCAAGCGCGGCGAGCACGACGACCACGAGCACGAGCCAGAAGTTCCGCTCGCTCCAGCTGGGAAGCGGTGCCGGCGCCGCCTCGGGCGTCTCGATGGTCTCGATCATTGGTGGTCGCCCACCTCGACCCGGCGGGCGCGACGGCGTTGCGAGATGCGGATGAGCGGGCGCTCGAGCAGGTAGTAGCTGAGCGTGGCGGTCGTGAGCGTGGCACCGAGGATGACGAGGAACCAGACGTAGAGGTTGTGCGGGAGGTCACCGTCGCGCGACGAGATCTCGACCTGTTTCACGTAGATGATGTGCCACAGGTAGATGCCGTACGAGATGGTGCCGAGGAAGATCATGACGCGTGAACGTAGGAACTTGCGTAAGCCGCCGCGGTCCTGCGATCCGAACACCGCGGGGAAGATCAGGAAGAACGCGACGAGACCACAGAACACCGTGAGCCCGAGCGTCTGGATGTGCTCAGTCTCCAGGTAGATGTCGATCGGCATGTTCAGCTGCACCATGACCCAGTAGGACTCGATGGCCAGCAGCCAACAGATCCACGGGTGGGCACCGAGGGTGCGGACGATGCGTGGCAGCCGACCGCCGCGAGCGGCCCAGGCCGACGCGACGGCGAGCAGCATGCCGAGCGCGAACCAATCGAGGAACCCGATCAGCCACCAATTGATGCGAGATGGCGCGAGCCATTGCCCATGGTGCGCGACGCCGGGGTCGAGGATGTCGGCCGCGTAGACCGACAGACGATTGCGATCGCGGTACAGGACCGCGAGCCCCATGAGCTGCGTGCGCAGCTTCCGGCCAACCGTCGCCGTGCGGCCGGCCAGGCTGCGGAACGCCCACGCGAAGAACGGAAGGGCGATGTAGAAGCTGACCTCGACCACCAGTGTCCACGCGACGCCGATGCCGTAGAACTCGTAGCCCGCCCGGTAGTTCTGCAACAACCCGAACGCGGTGAGACCGTCCAGGAACGTCGGGACGTTCTGCAGCTGGAAGATGAGGAACAAGGCCGCCGCCGCGACCCAGTACGCGGGGAAGATGCGGAAGAAGCGCCGCTTCCAGAACGGCCCGAGCTCCGGCGTCGGTCGGGACTCGAAATGCGCGAGGACGTACGGGCGGTAGAGCAAGAAGCCCGAGATGAGGAAGAACACACACACGCCGAAGCTGCCGAGTCGGGAGATCCAATCGGCCGCGACACCGTCGTACCACGACGGTCGGAAGGTGCTGATCGTGTGATACGCTGACGACGGACAGCGCAGCGAGCGCCAGGCCGTCGAAGCACGGGAAGCGCGTCCGGCGCGGATCGTGCGGGCCGGGAGGGCACCTCGTCCCGCCGTGCGCGGCGACGTCCAGCGTCGCGGTGGTCACACCCGACTGCGCGGTCATGGCGTCGGCCCCGGCGACCGGGACGCGGCGCGGAAGTCGTCCCAACGGGCTTGGCGGACGTCGGTACCGGTGCGGATCGACATGCCGGCGTGCGCGGCCGAGAGGAACGTCGAGTCGTTGACGGTACGCGCTGCCAGGCGGCCGTTGACCGAGAACCGCAACCTTCCCCCCTCCAGGTCCACCCGGATCGTCGTGCCCGACTCGACGGGCACCGTCCCGAGGTTTGCCACGACCTTCTCGGTGCCCCGCACCACTTTGACCACATTCCAGGTACCGAATCTGGGCACCGCTTCGACCCGCCAGCAATTTGCGGCGCCCTGGCAGCGAAATGCCAATCCCAGGCCGGGCGCGATCGCGGCCGCGGACCTCGACCGTCGTCACGGCGGTTCCCACCGGCAGCAACGCGAGGCTCGGACCATCGGGCGCCGGCTCGAGCACCCGGGCCACCCCGAACTGCGCGCCCCATTGCCCGTGCACCGAGCGCCAGGATTGACCCGACTCCGCCCGGCCCAGGCCCCGCGTTCCTCCCGTTCGGTCGAACCCGTCCGCGCCGCCCTGGGGCGAGCCGGCCGGCTGGGTCCGCGGCACGCGAGCGGATCGCTTCGGATGGGTACCCGCGGTGACGGCGCTGAACACGAGACCAATGACGACAAAACCCACGAGGATTCCGAGCACGGGAAGCAGGTCGCGCCTCCGCGACTCCGACGCGTTCCCGTCCTCCCCCATCGCCGGCACGCTCTCCACCATCCGGACCCGGCGGTCTCAGCCCAGGCCGGCGAGCCGCTCGGCGACGTCCGCGAACGCCGGGTCGTGACGGGCGATGCGTTCGAACAGCGTCCGCGCCCGTGGCAGGTTGCCGGCGCGCTCTTGGAGATCGGCCAGTGCGTACCAGAGGCGCAGGTGATGCTCCTTGATGTTCTTGACCTCGTTGGCGCGGCGTTCGAGCAGCGCAACAGCTTCTTTGATCCGGCCCCGATCGGCCAGACTGCCCGCGAGCACGATGCGGCCTTCGGTGACAACCTCCGCCGCCGGCGAAGTCTCGCCCAGCTCGGCCCAGAGCGCTTCGACGCGCTTCCACTTGTGCAGCGCCCGGTAGCAGTCCATGAGTGCGGGGTGCTGGTCGACCGCGCCGACACAGTGCGACGTACTGCTCGAGCTCCTCGGCCGCCTGATCGAAGCGGCCACTCCGGTAGAGCGAGAGCCCGAGCAGCTCATGAACGCTCGCGGACTGCGGGAGCGCACCGCGGCAGGGGCCGCAGCAGCCGGATCGCATCGCGCTCCCGATCCGCGTCCGTACGCCTCGGCTGCTTTGACGAGCTGGCCGTACAGCTTGGCTCCGCGTGGACCACCCATCCGGAGGAACTCGTCCCGCACCGCGCCGGGAGCCGGACCGTGGGCCCGCCGCGCCACGGGCTCCGCCGCGGTGCGTGTGCGACGACGGACAGCCTTGGCCGGAGCCCCTTTCGTTCCGTCCTTGGCGGTACGCGTCCCACCGCGCACGACCCGTAGCGGCGCCGGCCCACGCGGCGCGGCGGGCCGGCGCTCGTGGGTGCCGGCCCGCGGTCGAGCTCGGGATCCGCGGCGACGGCGTGATCCCCGCGACCGGTCGGCCTTCCACGACGCGCCGGAAGGTCGGACGTCGGTGATGCGGGGCTTGCGATCGGACGGACCCCCGGATTTGCGGGCCCTCGGTCCACCGCCGCGAACTCGACGAGCCTCCGGAGCTGCCGGGTCGGCCTCGCGGCTCCTGGTGATCGCCTTCCCGGTCAGATCCCGAACGTCCTCTCGACGTGGGTTTGCCCCTGGACGAGCTCGCCGTCGGACGCCCGCTCCGGGAGGCGGAGCTCGAGCGCCGCGCGGTCGGCTTCGCGCCGCGAGCCGCGGGCTTTCCTGCCCGTGCCCGTGGGCGTCGTGCCCCCCGTGTGACCGGCTTGGCCCGCTTGGCCTCGGGCTTCCCGCTCCGGGCCTGCGGCTTCGCGCCCGCGTGCCGGGGGCTTCGCCGATCGGGGACGCGCCTTTCCCCTCCGCCGTCCGGCCGGACCGGGGCGCACCTCTTGCGCCCCTGGACGCACCGCCGCGCGCCGCGTGCCGCCGGGCTTGGCCCGGCCACTGCTGCTCCGTCGATCCCGGCTCTCGCCGCCAGGCGCGTGTCCCTCGACCATCTCAGTCCTTCTCAGTAGGGCGACAGAGCGTACTGAACGAGCGCTCCCACCCCGGTTCGCTCGGGCCGGTCGACGCCAGGCTCAGGGCGTCGACTTCCCCGGTACCCGCAACGCCAGGCTGCCCACCTTTCGGGTGAGCTCCGAAGACCCACGAATCGCGTTGAGCAACCTCGTGGCCGCCCAGCCCGATCCCTGCGCGAAGGAGAAGTGCAGGCCGTCGGGCCGCAGCACGACCCCGTCGACGGTCTGCTCGCACGGTGGCCCGCCCGGGCAGACCCAGTCTGCGAGGTCCAGCAACGACACCGAGCGAGGGTGGGCGCGGCGCAAACTTCCGGTAGAGCTGGTTCAGGTGCACCGCGCCGACGCCGAGCCCCGGGGTGGCGGACCGGCCGGTCGGCTCGACCCGCGGGGGCAACGTGAGGATCGCGAAGCGGGCTCCGTCCGAGGTGAGACGCTTCCTCGTTCGCTCCAGGAGCTTGAGGAGCAGGGCATCGCTCGCGGGCGTCCCGAACTTGTACTTCCTGCCGCCGTAGAAGCGGTCCTGGGTCTCCCAAACCCCGATCATCATCACGACGTCGGGCCGCGAGCGCTGGAGCATGGCGAGCTGGGCCGCCGGCACGCCGCGGCAGCGATGCACCCAGGTGATCCGCTTCCCCGTGGTCGGGGTCTACCGCCAGACCGTCGAGGGTCGAGCACGCCGAGCTGGCCAGCGCCGAGAACGAGACGCCTTCGCCTCCCGACTGAAACTTCAGACCCGGGCTCAGCGACGCGGCGACGGAGTCACCCACCAACATCACGCGCAGCGGCCGGGATCCGTTGACCGCACGCTCGGTCGCCGGCGGCTCGACGTGGTGGTCCGCGTTCCCGTTCACCTGGAGGAAGGCGGCCGGGGCTTCGGCCCCCTGGGTCGTGATCACCAGCAATCCCACGACGAGCGCGAAGCCGACGGGCGCGGCCAGCCGGGCCGGCACGCCCTTGAGCACGCCGCGCCGGATCGGCTGCTCGAGGAATTTGAACGAGAGGCCGGCGATGGCGAGGGTGGCGCCGATCCGGACCACTCCCAGCCAGAACCCGTCCGAGACCGGTCCGCTGCCGGGGTCAGTGCGACCTGTATCGGCCAGTGCCAGAGGTAGACCCCGTAGGAGATCCGCCCCAGGCGACGAGTGGCGCCAGCGCCAGACCGGCCCGCAACGGCGACGGAACGCTCTGTACGGACGCCGCGACGACGGCCGCCATCGCGACCGCGAAGACGAGTGATCCACCGTGGTAGAACCACGATCCCGTGTCCTGGATCGTGGCGGTCATCCACACCGCGACGACCGCGCCGACCAGCCCGGCACCCTGGACGACCCGCCGGCTGACGGGTGTTGCCGCCCGCCGCAGGGCCGGCCCCGCCAGCATCGCGAGGAGTGCGCCGACCAGGATCGTGTGCATCCGGGCGTCAGTGCCGTAGTACGCACGGGACGGGTCGTCGCCGTTTAGAGGACCGCCATCGTCGCGAGGGAGGCGAAAATGCCCGTGACGCAGACCCCGGTCAGCACCGCCCGGCCGCGGCGGGCGAACCGGAGGCACCCGAGGACGACGAGGGGCCAGAACAGGTAGAACTGCTCCTCGATCGCGAGCGACCACAGATGGCGAAGTGGTGGCGGCGACGCGAAGAGGTCGAAGTACGACCGGCCGGTGAGCACGAGCCGCCAGTTCGCGACGTAGAACAGGCTGGCGAGGCCGTCGCCGCGGAACCGGTCGAGCTCGTCCGCCGGCAGCGCCACCGCGGCGTAGATGCCCACCGCGACGAGCAGCAGGAGCAACGCCGGAAACAGCCGCCGGGCTCGCCGGAGCCAGAAGGCGCCCAGGTTGATGGCCCGCTCGACGTCCCACTCGGTGAGCAGCAGCGACGTGATCAGGAAGCCGGAGAGGACGAAGAACGCGTCGACGCCGAGGAAACCGCCCGGGAGCGCGCTGGGATAAGCGTGGTAGACGACCACCGCGGCCACCGCGGCGGCCCGTAAACCGTCGAGGGACGGCTGATACGCGAGGCGTTCAGACTCCTTCAACGCCCCCACTCCCCTCCGCGTACGAGCCGAGCACTTTACCTACGCTCCGCGCTCGCTCGGACGCGGCCTAGTTCGCGGCGCACTGGTTTTCCTGGGTGCCTTGCTCCCGGGGATGCGGCATGGGAACCTGCCAACCGGATGTCTCGTCTCGCGGAGGGCACTCAAGCGGACCCGCGGATCGGGGCGGACGATCCCGGCGAACCGGCGCCTGAGCGATCCGATCGCGGGCGCTCCACGACCCGCGGGTGGCTCGTCGCCGTCCTCGCAGTCTTCGGGATCTCGCGGCTGCTCTACCACCACGCCGGCGTCCGCTTCACGTACCTCGATTACCCCGTAACCCCCCAGCTCCTCGACCCGAAGCTGCTCGAGAACGACCTCGGTCGCAGCCTCTTCTACATGCACGGGCAGCCCCCGCTCTTCAACGCCTATTTCGGCCTCGTCCTGAAGTCGGGCCTGGACCTCGGAACGGCGCAGGCCGCGGTCTACCTGCTGATCGGGGCAGGCCTGGCGGTCTCCATGTTCCTGCTCATGCGGGCGCTGCGCGTCCCCGCCCCGTTCGCCTTCGTCGTCACGTCCATCTTCATGGTGAGCCCGGCCACGGTGCTCTATGAGAACTGGATGCTCTACACGTATCCGGTCATGTTCCTGATCTGTGTATCGGGCCTCTTCTTCATCTGGTATCTGCAATATCGCCGGCCGGTGTTCGCCGTGCTGTTCGCAACGTCGCTCGCCCTGCTCGGGTTCACCCGGGCCTCCTTCCATTTCTTCTTCATCGTGGCCGCGATCGCCCTCCTGTTCGCCGCCGCCGGACGGGTCGACTGGCGCCGCCTGGTCATCGCCTGCACGATCCCGCTGCTCCTGATCGGCGGCCTCTACATCAAGAACTGGATCGTCTTCGGCGAGCCGTTCGCGAGCAGCTGGATGGGGATGAACATGGCGAACATGGTGTTCAGCCACTCCGACCCGGGTGTCCGCGCGCGTGCGATCAAGGACGGGCTCGTCTCGAAGCAGGCGGGCATCTCCCCGTTCCAGCCCATCCCGCTGTACACCAAGAAGCGTCCCGATACGGGGGTGCCGGCGCTGGACCAGGTCCTGAAGGCATCCGGCAAGTCGAACCTCAACAACCTCGAGTACGTGGAGATCTCGGACCAGTACCGCACCGACGTGCTCAAGTACATCAGGGCGCGTCCGGTCGCCTACCTCCGCCTGGTCGGGTACGGCCTGCGGGTCGCCGCGGTCCCGGCCGACGACTACACGTTCCTGCGCCACAACTACGTCCCCGGCGTGCGCCGGATGAGCGACCTCTACCGCGTCCTGCTCGTGCAGCCGAAACCGACGAGCATGGTCATGATGTGGCTCTACAAGGACACCGCGTACCGCGTTCCCCAGGCGGACCAACTCGCCTGGGGCGTCGTCCTGCAGTACCTCGCCGCGTTCCTCGTCGCACCCGTCCTCGGGTTCGCGTGGTTGCGTCGCCGGCCGAGCGCGGACCGGAACCGGCGCGCCGCGCTCGTGTACCTGTCGGTGGTCGTCATCTGGGCGACGGTCGTGTCGAACACGCTCGAGCTGGGCGAGAACCAGCGCATGCGGGTCGAGACCGACCCGATCGTCTGTGTGATCGCGACCGCGCTCGTCGCCGCCGCATGGGCCCATTTCCGGGCGCGCTCCCGGGCGCGCTCGGTCGAGTCCCTTCCGGTGGGGTCCCCCACGGTTGAAGGCTGAGACCGCCCCGCGTCGCGGGACCCCGGAGCCCGTCGGCGCGGACACCACGAGCCACCGAAGCACCGACCGGTGGTGGCTGGTCGGGCTGCTCGCCGTCTTCGCCGTGTCCCGGTTGCTCTACCGCTGGGCCGGAGTCCGGTTCATCTACCTCGGGTTCGGCAACGGGCCGCACGTCCTCGACGTCGCGCTCCTGCAGCACGACCTCGGCCGGAGCCTCTTCTATCTCCACGCCCAGCCACCGCTGCTCAACGCCTACTTCGGCGCGGTCCTCAACTCGGGGCTCGACGTCGAGACCACGTTCACGGTCGTCTACCTGCTGATCGGTGCCGCACTCGCCGCATCCATGTTCCTGCTCATGCGGGCGCTGCGCGTGCCGGCGCCGTTGGCCTTCGCCGTCACGACGGTCTTCATGGTGAGCCCGGCGACCGTCCTCTACGAGAACTGGGTGATGTACACGTACCCGGTCATGCTCTTCGCGTGCGCGTCAGGACTCTTCTTCCTCTCCTACCTGCGCACGCGCCGCACGGTCTACGCCGTGCTCTTCGGTACGTCGGTCGCGCTGCTCGGGCTCACCCGAGCGTCCTACCACGTCGTCCTCGTGTTCGCCGCGGTCGCGCTTCTGGTCGCCGCGTCTGGGCGCACCAGCTGGCGCCGCGTGCTCGCAGCCAGCGCGATCCCGCTGCTCCTGATCTCCGGCCTGTACATCAAGAACTGGATCGTCTTCGGTGAGCCGTTCGCCAGTAGCTGGATGGGGATGAACATGGCGAACATGGTCTTCAGCCACTCACCCCCGTCACTCAAGGAGCAGGCGGTTCGCGAGGGGACCATCTCGCGCGACGCGGTCCGCGTCCCGTTCAAGCCGATCCCGTTCTACACCGACGACCGCCCGGACACCGGGGTTCCAGCTCTCGACGAGATCTACAAGAGCACCGGCGGGACGAACCTCAACAACCGCGAGTACGTCGAGATCTCGGAGCGGTACCGCAGCGAGGTGCTCAGCTACATCGCGGCCAACCCCGTCGCGTACCCGCGCCTGGTCGGGTACGGGCTGCGAATCGCCGCCGTGCCGGCCGACGACTACGGGATCCTGCGGGGCAACTTCACCCCGAACGTCCTGCGGATGCGCCACCTGTACCGGGGACTCTTGCTCCAGCCCCGCGACTCCGAGATGGATTCGACGCTGCTGTTCCAGAAGACGGCGCACCGGGTCCCCGAAGCGGACCAGATCGCGTGGGGCATCGTGCTGCAGTACCTCGCCGCCTTCCTGGTCGCGCCGGTGCTCGGCTACGCATGGATCCGCCGCCGGCCGACCGCAGACCCGAACCGCCGCGCCACGCTCGTCTATCTCTCGTTGCTCGTCATCAGCGTCTTCGTCGTCTCCAACGCGCTCGAGCTGGGCGAGAACCAGCGGCTCCGTGCCGAGCTGGACCCGGTCGTCTGCGTGATCGCCACCGCCCTCGTCGCGGCGGCATGGGCGTGGTGGCGGCAGCGTCGCTCCGGCCCGGCCATCCCGCCGGAGACCGAGCCGGCGATCACCTCGGCTTTGCGCGGCTGAGACCCTCCGGGCACGACGAAGGGGCACCGCATGCGATGCCCCTTCGTATGAGAAATCCCGGCGGCGACCTACTCTCCCAGGGGGCTGCCCCCCAAGTACCATCGGCGCGGGCGGTCTTCACTTCCGTGTTCGGAATGGGAACGGGTGTTTCCCCGCCGCAATTGCCACCGGAAACCTGGATTTCAAAACCTGAATTGATCAAAGGTCTGTCGACCTTCAAGAACTCCATAGCGAGCACGAGCAACAAAGATCCCAAGCCCTCGGCCGATTAGTACCGGTCGGCTGAACACGTCACCGTGCTTACACCTCCGGCCTATCAACCTGGTCGTCTTCCAGGGGCCTTACCCGGTTAACCCGGTGGGAGATCTCATCTCGAGGCGGGTTTCGCGCTTAGATGCTTTCAGCGCTTATCCCTTCCGCAGGTCGCCAACCAGCCATGCTCCTGGCGGAACAACTGGCACACGAGAGCTGCGTCCGTCCCGGTCCTCTCGTACTAGGGACAGCTCCCCTCAAATCTCCTACGCCCGCACTGGATAGGGACCGAACTGTCTCGCGACGTTCTAAACCCAGCTCGCGTACCGCTTTAATGGGCGAACAGCCCAACCCTTGGGAGATGCTTCACCCCCAGGATGCGACGAGCCGACATCGAGGTGCCAAACCTTGCCGTCGATGTGGACTCTTGGGCAAGATAAGCCTGTTATCCCCGGGGTACCTTTTATCCGTTGATCGACCGCGCTTCCACATGCCACGGCCGGGTCACTAAGCCCTACTTTCGTACCTGCTCGACTTGTTGGTCTCGCAGTCAAGCTCCCTTGTGTCTTTGCACTCGACGCCTGATGGCCGACCAGGCTGAGGGAACCTTTGGGCGCCTCCGTTACTCTTTAGGAGGCGACCGCCCCAGTCAAACTGCCCACCTGACGCTGTCCCTGACCCGGATTACGGGCCCAGGTTAGAGCCCCAATACGAACAGGGTGGTATTTCAAGGCGTCTCCACCGAAGCTAACGCCCCGGCTTCCTAGACTCCCACCTATCCTACACAATCCGTACCGAAACCCAACATCAAGCTGCAGTAAAGGTCCACGGGGTCTTTCCGTCCTAGTGCGGGAAACGAGCATCTTTACTCGTCGTGCAATTTCGCCGGGTCTCTGGTTGAGACAGTAGCCAAGTCGTTACGCCATTCGTGCAGGTCGGAACTTACCCGACAAGGAATTTCGCTCTAGTGAGCCCCCATGTCGCCATGAGGCTAGGACCATATCTTCGTCTCACCGTCGGTGGTGAGAGGGCTGGCGTATGGCCTCTGAGGATTCCAGATATCGAGACCGTTGCCGGCGGTTCATATGCTCAGTCTCCTGAGCGATCCACCGAAGTCCTTCCTCGGTGAGGTGCGCGCCCGCCTGCATGACTCGCAGGACACTCGCGAACCGCACGAAGTCGAGACCCTTCGCGGTTCTCAGCGGATGTTCTTCGAAGAACGGCACCACGACGTTCGATCAGGTCGGCCCGCCGCTTCACGGAGAAGCGGAGGAGCGGTTCCCGATGGTTGTCGTGGCGGGTGTTCTCGATGACGTACCCGCACCCGAGCTCCTCTACGAGGATCTCGAGCGCAGTGCTCGATGATGCGGCCTGCGTTACCGAGAACTCATGCTGGACCTGCCAGCCGAGTCGGCAACCCGGGTTGCGCACCACGGAGATCGAGAAGCAGCCTTCACCGTCGACGAAGCCGACGATCCACTGCTCGATACCTGGCCTTTCCTGCTGATTGTCCGCACCGGATGGATTTTCACTGCCCATGACCCACCCTCGCATGAGGGTGTGACATGAACGAGTACCACCGGATACATACGGGGTTTCCAGCATATAGCCAGCTGCACTTCACACGTCGCCGCGTGAAGGGGCAACACCCTCGCACGTGAGGGTTTACATTACCTTAGGACCGTTATAGTTACGGCCGCCGTTTACCGGGGCTTAGGTTCAGAGCTTCGCCTTGCGGCTAACCCTTCCCCGTAACCTTCCGGCACCGGGCAGGCGTCAGTGCGTATACATCGCCTTACGGCTTCGCACGCACCTGTGTTTTTAGTAAACAGTCGCTTGGCCCTGGTCTCTGCGGCCTCCTCGAGCTCCGGACGCGAAGTCCTTCACCCTACCGAGGCCCCCCTTCTTCCGAAGTTACGGGGGTAATTTGCCGAGTTCCTTAACCAGAGTTCTCCCGATCGCCTTAGTATTCTCTACTTGCCCACCTGCGTCGGTTTGGGGTACGGGCACCGTGCCAGCTCGCTAGAGGCTTTTCTCGGCAGCATGGGATCAGTCACTTCACCTGAAACGGTTCGGCATCGCGTCTCGAGGTTGTGCCCGACGGATTTACCTATCGGACCCTCTACCCGCTTACCCCGGGACAACCATCGCCCGGGTTGACTTACCCTCCTGCGTCCCCCCTTCGCTCCCCGCCAGCATCTGGTCCGGATTCGTCCGAAGACAGCCTCCGAGCAGCACACTCTTGGGGTTGGCGCGGACACGGTGGTACAGGAATATCAACCTGTTGTGCATCGACTACGCCTTTCGGCCTCGCCTTAGCTCCCGACTAACCCTGGGCGGATGAGCCTTCCCCAGGAACCCTTGGGCATTCGGCGGAGGGGTTCCTCCCCCCTCTTTCGCTACTCATACCGGCATTCGCACTCGACCACGCTCCACCGCCGCTCACGCGACGGCTTCACAGCTGAGATCGACGCTCCCCTACCCATCCTGATAAATCAGAATGACGCAGCTTCGGCTCTACGCTTGAGCCCCGTTACATTGTCCGCGCAGGATCACTCGACCAGTGAGCTGTTACGCACTCTTTCAAGGGTGGCTGCTTCTAAGCCAACCTCCTGGCTGTCTGGGCAATCCCACATCGTTTGCCACTGAGCGTAGAATTTGGGGCCTTAGCTGGCGTTCTGGGCTGTTTCCCTCTCGACCATGAAGCTTATCCCCCATGGTCTCACTGCCGCGTTCTGGAGTATCGGCATTCGGAGTTTGATTGATTTCGGTAAGCTTGTAGGCCCCCTAGACCATTCAGTGCTCTACCTCCGATACTGAACACGCGACGCTGCACCTAAATGCATTTCGGGGAGAACCAGCTATCACCGAGTTTGCTTGGCCTTTCACCCCTAGCCACAGGTCATCCCCCAAGTTTTCAACCTTGGTGGGTTCGGTCCTCCACGAGGTCTTACCCTCGCTTCAACCTGCCCATGGCTAGATCACTCGGCTTCGGGTCTACCGCCTGCGACTCTGCGCCCTATTCAGACTCGCTTTCGCTCCGGCTCCCCCTCTCGGGTTAACCTCGCCACAAACGGTAACTCGCCGGCTCATTCTTCAAAAGGCACGCCATCACGGCTGACGAGTTCGAAAACTCGTCAACGACGCTCTGACTGCTTGTAAGCCAACGGTTTCAGGTTCTATTTCACTCCCCTCCCGGGGTACTTTTCACCCTTCCCTCACGGTACTCGTGCACTATCGGTCGCCAGCTTGTACTTAGCCTTACGAGGTGGTCCTCGCAGATTCACACAGGCTTTCCCGGATCCTGTGTTACTCGGGAACACCACCAGGAGGTCGTT
>CAWDUD010000006.1:0-387035 GCA_963805415.1 uncultured Acidimicrobiia bacterium | reverse complement strand
CGTCCACGACGCCGGCCTGGTCCTCGTCAGCGACACCAAGCTCTGACCCCGTCACGGCGAAGACAGCATCACAACGCAGAACGCCCCTGCAGGCAACGACCGAACACTCACTGACCTCTCCTTTTCGGCACCGGAGCTCGGCCGGGTGACGTGCGGTTTCTTGAACGGTTGCTCACGTCCGCGCGTGCAGAGACTCGCACGGCGCGACGCGGATCTCGTCGCGTCGGCTCAGCCGCGCAACACGCTGACCAGCCACGACGCGAGCGTGGCCGTCACGGACACACGGTTCAGGAAACCGCATGTCACTCGATCATTGGGCACGGATGGGCACGAGCCGCTCATCGACGATGCACACTGACGCAGAAGTACCCTCTGACCTGCACATTTACAACTTCCGCCCTCGTAGCTCAGGGGATAGAGCATCGGTTTCCTAAACCGTGTGTCGCAGGTTCGAATCCTGCCGGGGGCGCATTTTCCGTATTCCTGCCGGCTCGCTCGTGGCGACCGGCGCCGACGGGGGCACGCCGGGGTCGACGTCGGTGCCCCGACCCCCTCGGGACACGGTGGCGTACCGTGACGGCGTGGAGACCCGCGAGATGTTGGTGGACGCCTTCGGACGAATCGTCGACGACTTCGACGCGGCGGTCGTGGTCTGAGCGCCGGCGAGCTCGGGTTCCGTCCCGATCCGGAGGCGAACTCGATCGCGTGGCTCGTGTGGCACGCCGCCCGGGTGCAGGACGATCACGTCGCCGACCTGGCCGGCGGCAGCCAGGTGTGGATCGACGGCGGGTTCGAGCAGCGCCTGGGATTCGATCTCGAACCGCACGACACCGGGTACGGCCACACGTCCGACCAGGTCGCCGCGGTGCAGCCGGACCACGCACAGGTCCTCCTCGACTATCTCCGCGCCGTCACGGAACGAACCTTCGAGTACCTCGCGCACCTCGACGCGACCGAGCTCGATCGGATCGTCGACCGGAACTGGGAGCCGTCCGTGACGGCCGGAGTCCGGCTCGTCAGCGTGATGGATGACTGCATGCAGCACGCGGGCCAGGCGCGCTACGTCCGTGGCCTGCTCGACCGTCGGGCCTGATCGCGGGCCGGGCGCATCTGGGCCCGGCGAACTGGTGCGAGCTCACGTGTCGGGCACGGCACCGCTGCCGGTGAACATCGCCGGCAGCGCGTCGAACCCGACCGCCGGCACGGGGGGTACCGGCTCGTCCGCCGGACGCGGCCAGGCGATCGGCGTCACGTCGCTGTCGATCGGGGCGCCGACCTCGATCCCGCCGCGCTCGACCGCGAAGTGCGGGAACGGGTACCCGCGGGTGCTGCCGTCGGGGAAGTAGATGACCGTCTGGACCACGCGGTCCCGATCGGTGGTGTTCGCACCCGCGAGGTGCACGGTCAGGCCGTGGTGGAACGCCACGCTCCCCCGCGGCACCTCGACGAGCACCGGCTCGAGGCCCGCGACCTCGGGGTCGGCGAGGATGTCCTCGGGCTCGCCGAAGAAGATGTTGACGAACTTCCGCACCCCGATCGTGTGGCTCCCCGGGAGATACGACATCGCGCCGCTCGCCGCCGTCGAGCCCGCGAACGGGATCCACGCGGTGACCGACGCGGTCTCCGCGATCGGCCAGTACGGGTGGTCCTGGTGCGGATCGGTCAC
Source organism: uncultured Acidimicrobiia bacterium (assembly GCA_963805415.1). Classification (GTDB taxonomy): domain Bacteria; phylum Actinomycetota; class Acidimicrobiia; order IMCC26256; family JAENVU01; genus JAENVU01. The sequence goes on along the minus strand of CAWDUD010000006.1, from coordinate 385,369 downwards.
GCGTCCGCCCGCCCGCTTGACGAGCGCCTGATCGTGCCAGAGCCGCACCGCCCGAACGCGCGAGCAGCTCCGCCGCCGCCCGGCCGACGCGGGGTGGAACACGAGCGGAGCGACCTCGGGGTGGTCCTCCCAGAGGTTCATGCACTGCACGAACGACTGCTGGTAGCGGCTCTTCTCCTCGAGCGGCGTCGTGTCGTTCCGGGTCCGGTCGGCGACCGCAGCCGTGACGGCGGACCCGTACCGGTCCAGCTCGACGTCGGTGAGGAGGTCGGGGACGACCACGAAGCCGTCGCGCTCGAAGTCGCGGACGATCGCCCCGGTCAGGAGCGTCGGTTCGGTCGCAGTGGTCATGCCGCCACCGTATTGCGGGGCCATCACGAAGACCATCGCCATCCGCGCCCCCGGGTCGGAGGGGGCCGGCGCGCCGGCGGCCGGGGGTCTGGCAGGATCCCGCCATGGCCGTCTTCAGCCACACCGGGCAGTGCGTCCGCGACCTGCCCCGTGCACGCGCCTTCTACACCGAGGTCCTCGGCTTCGAGGTGGTGATGGACCTCGACGTCAGCGGCTCGCAGTCGGCGAAGCTGCTGCGGCTCCCCGATCCCGTGACGCTCCAGGCGTGTTACCTGCGACGCGACGGCTTCGTCCTCGAGCTGCTCGCGTTCGCCGATCCCGAGCCGTTGGAGCCGCGTGACCGGCCGATCGTCGAGCCCGGCCTCACCCACATCTCGATCGGTGTCGACGACCTCGACGCGACGTGCGCCGCGGTGGTCGCGCACGGCGGTGAAGTCCTCGACGAGTCCCGCCTGCCGACCGCGGTGTTCGTCCGCGACTGCGAGGGGCAGCTCGTCGAGCTGCTCGCCGGCGACGCGTTCGCACGCCGGCTCCACGGCTCGGATTGAGCGACCGGGCGGCGTCGCGAGCCCGGTCGGATCAGAAGCCGCACTGCGGCCGAACCCGCGGAGCCGCGGCCGTGATCGCATCGGTCAGATCCTTCGCCGTGATGTCGGACTCGGGCTTCTGCACGACCCGTGCGACCTCGGGCGACCGGCTCAGGCCGAGCGCGGCGCACTCGGCCCGCCGGGCCGGGATCCCGGCGTCGGCGAAGTCGGCGACCAACGCGGCTTCGAGCTCGTCGTGGATCTGCAGGAGCGTGCCCGCACGATCGATCGCCGTGTCCGGCGACGTGAGCGCGCCGTTCGCACCCGGATCACACGAGAAGAACGTGACCGCCGGGCCGCGACGACCGATCTCGGCCATCCCCTTCGGGAGCGCGGCCGCCCAGCTGTCGAACCGATCCGCGAGGAGTCGATTCGCCGAGGCATCCGCGCCGAGCACCACGCCGCGCACGCACGACCGACCGCCGGCGCGGACCGTGCGCATCCGGCCGCCGCGTACGAACGTCGCCGCTTCGAGCGACCGACCCGCGTCGAGTCTCGACGCGAGCAGCAGGTAGGTGCTGAACGCCCCGAACCGATCGATCCGACCCGACGACTTCTCGCCCTTGGCCACGGCCGGCGGCGCCACTGCGGGCTCGGGCTGGTGGTGCAGCACCGAGTTGGGCTCGAGGTAGAGCCGCTCGGTGAAGGTGCCGGTACGGAAACCGCGGTCGACGTTCGCGTTGCCGCCGTCGGCCGCGACCACGCCGACGGCCGGCGGGCCGTAGCGGTACGGCGCGGAGAACGAGAGGCTCACGAACGCGGGCACGCCCGCGGTCTCCTGGTCGGCTCGGTCCTGCTCGGCCTGGAGCGAGTCGCGGTACTCCTGCTTCTCCGCCCTCGACAGCTCGGCCCGGTACTTCTCCTCGATCCGGACCGCGTCGCCTTCGACGAACGCACGGAACGCCTCGCTCGAACCGTCTGCAGCCGTCTTCGCCGCTGACTCGAGCCGGTTCAGATCGAAGTGCTGGTCCTGCAACACGTGCGTGAGCTCGTGCGCGAGCGTCACGCGGTGTGCGACGTCGAGCGGACCGGTCCCGCGGATGACGATCTCCTTGACGTCCGGGTCGTAGAAGGCGAGGACGGACGACTGCTGCTCGTCGTTGACCGCCTTGCCGAGGTCCACGTTGCCGGTCACCAGTCCGGCAGCCCGCAGGGACTCGGCGAGCTGCTTCAGCCGCTTGGTCGCCCCCGGGGTCGTGCCGGGATCGAATGCGGTCTCCTTCCGGAATGCCCGGTCGGACAGGAAACGCACGGGGACGGCGTGCTCGAAGTCGAGCTTCCGCAGCTTCGCAACGGTCTGGGGCAGGGCACCGAGCCGAGGGTCCCACCGGGCGGGGTAGCTCGGTCCCTGGTCGAACACCGTCGCACGGAGGAGGGCGCCGAGGATCGCGATCGCGACGACGATCGCGATCACGATCCACCACGTTCGACGCGTCCGGCCCGACCCGTCACGACGCTCGGGGAGGTACTCCGCCGCGCGGGGACGGCGGCGCACCACCACCGGGGAGCGTGGTCGCCGGCGGCCAGGGCGGGACCGGAGCGAAGCCCGGACGATCGGCACCGGCGGGCACGCCGGTCCGGGGCTCGGCCTCCGTGGAGGACACGGCGGCCGCGGACCACGGCGAAGGGTTCGGCACGGGGCTCGCGGGCGTCCGCTCCGAGGCCGAGAGGTCGGCATGGCAACGCAGGCAGGTCGGGGCGGTGCGGGGCACGAGATAGCCGCAGCCGGGACACTTCTGCCAGGCCGACTCGGCGCCGGAACTCATGCGTTGCCTCCTGCCCCGGTGGGGCGTCGCCGGGGCAGAACGCTATATCGACCTCCCGGAACGCCCACCTGAGACCTGCGTCGTTCCTTTCCACCGGGCGGCGATGTGCTGATCCGGCCGGACCAGCACGGCACCGGAGGGTTCGAGGCCCATCACGCCCGTCCACCAGTCGTCGGGGTCGCCCACGTCGACACCGAGCCGGAGCTTCCGCACCCCCGCCGGGGTGAGGGACTCATCCGCCTCGCGGCCGAGCAGGACGATCGAGGAGTCGAGCGGCACGAGGTCGAGCGTCGACACCCGCGTGCCGCCGTGCCCGACCCAGCCATGGGGCAACCGGGCCCCCACGCGACTCACCGGAACGTATTCACGCACCGGGTCGATGGCGTGCGGGCAGTCGGTGGCGTCGTCGTGCCCGTACGAGTACCCGAGCTGGAGGCCGAGCATGTCGAAGTGCGTGGCCTGGTTCGCGATCGCGTCGGCGACGGCACGGCGACCGTCGGCACTCGCGAGCACGGACCGCATGTTCGCGGTCGCGACGGCCACATCGGGATCGGCACCGAGCGCGATCCGCCACCTCGATCATCTTCATCGCGTTGGCCAGGCTCACCTCGGCGTTGTGCTCGGCCACCGGCCGGCGCTCCGACTCGTAGGTGTCGACGAGCGGGTCACCGCTGTCGCCATGCTGTACCGCCGCCAGCTTCCACAGCAGGTTGTGCGCGTCCTGCACGCCGGTGTTCAGCCCGAGGCCGCCCGTCGGCGGGAAGCGGTGCGCGGCATCGCCGACGAGCAGGATCCTCCCGGCCCGGTACCGCTCCGCCACCTGCGCGGTCATCATCCACGTCGCGCGAGGCGAGCACCGCGAACGCCACGTCGGGATCCTCGAGCGCGGCGCGCACCATCGCTGCCGCGCGCTCGGCGGTGAACGACTCGGGCGTCGTCCGTCTCCGGGTCGAACGGGTACATGTAGACCCACTCGCGGTCGAGGTCGTGCGCGACGAACGCGCCGCCGCTTCCCGGGTCGCAGACCCAGTGGAGGACACCCGGCGCGTCGCCGACGACCGCGCGGAAGTCGGCGTCGAGGTGCACCATCAGGAAGCTCTGGATCGCGTGCGGGCCGATCGGTTCGATGCCCACGCGACCGCCGGACCGGGCTGCCCGCGCCGTCGCACGCGAGCAGCCACCGGCTCGTGACCTCGCGTCTCCCTCGCACCCGTGTGCACCACCGACCGGATGCCGCCGTCGTCCTGCCCGGCGCGCTCCACTCGTGGCCGTACCGCACGGTCACGCCGATCGCGGCCAGCTCGTCGCGCAGCTGCGGCTCCAGTCGGTGCTGCGACAGGTTGCGCAGCGGTGTCGGCGTGACCGCCAGCATGTCGTCGCCCTGGCGCTCGAAGGGCAGGCTGCCGAGCACCTCGCCGCCGAGGCGGGTGACCCAGTGGACCGCGCCGGCGTCGCGCGGGTCCTGGGCGAGGGCGAGGAGCGCGTCGACGTCGATCCCGACCTGGCGCCAGATCTCGAAGGTCCGCGCGTTCACCACGTGGGCCGCCGGCGCCCGCTGCGGGCCGTCGCGGCGACTCGACGATCTCGACCGCTCAGCCCGAGGCGGGCGGCGAGGAACGCCGCGGTGAGCCCGACCGGCCCCGCACCGACCACGAGCACGTCGACGTCGGTCGCGACGCTCGGGCGGGTCGATCGCGCCCGATCAGAACGCCCCGGCGTAGGAGCCGCCGTCGAGGTGCAGGTTCTGGCCGCTGATGTACCCGGCCTGCGCGCTGCACAGGAACGCGCACGCGTCGCCGAGCTCGGCCGGGCGGCCGAGCCGCTCGGCCGCGATCGGTCCGGGCGATCTCCGCGTAGGCCTCGTCGAGCGTGATGCCCTTGATCGCGACCGCCAGCTCGGCCATCTGGCGTTGCCGGTCGGTGTCGATCCGCTCCGGGCAGGAGGTTGTTGATCGTGACGTTCGCGGCGCGACGTCACGCGACAGGCCCTTGGCCACCGAGGTGAGCCCGCTGCGGGCCGCCGACGACAGCCCCATCGGCGTCATCGGCGCCATCACCATCGCCGAGGTGATGTTCACGATGCGGCCGAACCGGCGCTCGACCATCCCGTCGATCACGTCGCGGATCAGCAGCAGCGCCGAGAGCATGTTGGCGTCGACCGCGGCGATCCAGTCGTCGCGCGACCAGTCCTGGAACCGTCCGGGCGGCGGACCGCCGTTGTTCGTCACGACGATGTCGGGCGACGGGCACGCGGCGAGGAGCGCGGCCCGGGTCGCGTCGAGGGCGATGTCGCCGACGACGGCGTCACCCGGACGTCGGACGCCTCGCGCGAGCGCTGCGGCCGTGGCGTCGAGCGCGTCTCGGGTCGCGCCCGTTGATCGCGACGTGCACACCCTCACGCGCGAGCGACGACGCGCACGCGCGCCCGAGCCCGCGGCTCGACGCCGCGACGATCGCGGACCGGCCGGCGATGCCGAGGTCCATGGGTGCCTTCCGCACCAGAAGTCGAGGTCGGGCGGCGGCTGGCGGGCCCCACTGGTTGAGCGAGTCGTGATCGGGTGGTTCCCGGCGCGGCGTGCTCGCGGTGAGCAGGTCCGAGTCGGTCCAGTGCTCCACGGTGAACCCGATCGGGTCCTTCCAGTAGTCGAACACCTGCCCGCCGAGGATGTGGCGGCCGACGCCCCAGTAGTGCCGGGCGCCCGGCGCCGGCGAGGTGGTCGTGGCCCGCCATCAGATCGTCGAAGTCGGCGACCTCCCACGCGCAGTGCCCGAGCTTGCTCACCGGTCTCGAGCACGAGCAGCGTGTGATGGTCGGCCGGCGAGGTCACCGCGGTCGCAGCGCATGAACCGCCCGAACGGCTCCTCCGGCTCGGCGAGAAGATGTCGTCCGAGACCAGCAGGCCGAGGGTGTCGGCGTACCACCCGGCGTCGCCGCGAGCGACGCGGTCTTGAGCGCCGCGTGCCCGAACCGCTTCACCTGCGACGGCCCGGTCGGCACCCGCTGCAGCTCGTCGACCCGCGCACGCGTGCTGCGCCGGTGTTGAGCGGCGCGTGCGCACGTCGCGGCGACGGCGCGGGACGCGCTCGATGTCCGCGACCACGTCGACCGATGCGGCCGTCGGGGTCGTGGAGGCGCACCGCCACGCCGCCGCCGGGTTCGTCGAGCGGTCCACGGGCGCGCGCCGTCGCGGCCGCGAGCACGTCGAGGTCCGCGCGGGTCGCGTCGAACGCCAGCCCGAGGAAGGCGGGCTCGCCGAGGTGGGTCACGTGGACGTGGTGGTCGGCGTCGGTGCCGCGCATGTAGAGCGCGGTGTCGGTGCGGGCGGATCGCGCCATGCCGAACGCTGGTGAGGAACGCCTCCATGTCGTCCAGGTCGGGCGCCTGGAACCGGGGGAACGCCACGTCGCCGACGCGGATGACGGGCTGCGTCTCGTCGAGGTCATGGCGAGATCGTACGATGATCGAAGTTTTGATGTCAAACTATTTGACACCGAAGTATGATCGGCTCCATGGACCGCTCCGCGCCCTGCTCGACGACACCATGACCGACTGGCGACGCGAGCGGCCCGACCTCGAGTTCGACGGTGATGGGCACGTTCCTGCGCCTCGCCCAGCTCGATGCGCGCTGGCCATCCGCGGCATCGACGAGGCCGTTCGGCGCCCACGGGCATCACCCTCGGCGAGTTCGACGTGCTCGCGGCGCTGCGCCGCACCGGGCGCGGGCACCGACCCTCACGCCCGTCGACCCTCGCGCCGCGTGGCGATGGTCTCCCCCGCCGGCATGACCAACCGGCTCGACCGGCTCGAGCGGGCCGGCCTCGTCTACCGCGCGACGCCGACCCGGCACGACCGACGCGGGTCGCTCGTGACGCTGACCCCCGACGGGCACGCGTCGCCGACCGGCGCGATCGAGGATCTCGTCGCCGCCGAAGCAGCGCGTCGCCGCCGACGTGTCCGAGACCGAGCGTCCCCGCTTCGACCGCGACCCTCGACAAGCTGCTCGGAACCGCTGCGACGCCGACGCCTGATCGGCGGTCGCACCCGCCGCCGCAGTCCGAGCAGCACGCCGGCTACGGTCCGCGGCTCATGGACGCAACGACACCCGCCGAGCCCGCTCGCGTACGCCTGGCCGCTCTCCGTCGCTCCCGGGGAGCCGGTGGCGCTGCACGCCGCCGGGCCGGCCGTCCCGCGCGGTCGTGACCGTCGCCCGCATCGGCGCGCGCCGCGACGTCGTCTGGACGGGCGAGTGTCGACCTCGAGCCCCACACCGATCCCGGCGACGCCGCGGCGAACGGATGCGGCTGGCCGGCCACGCTCGAGATCCCGATCGGCCCGACTGGCGCAGCGGCTACTACGAGGTCGCGCTCGCGACCGAAGCCGGGCGGCGTCGCGCACGAGGCGGTCGCGTTCTTCGTGGTCCGCGGCGTCGACGCCCGACCCCGACCGGCCGCTGCTCGCGCTCTGCACGAACACCTACAACGCGTACAACGACTTCGGCGGCCGCAACCTCTACGAGGGCGGGACGCAGGTCTCGTTCCTGCGCCCGCTCGCCAAGGGCCTGCTGCGCAAGCCCGCCGGGCCGGGCGAGCCGCGTCACCGTGCTCGACCCGCCCGATCCCCGGCATCCGCGACCACGTCGCCTACCTGCGTGAGCACCAGTTCACCCAGTGGGGCGGGTCGGCACGGCTGGCCCAACTACGAGCTCGGCTTCGTGCGGTGGGCCGAGCGCAACGGCTACGACCTCGACTACGCGGTCAACGCGGACCTCGAGGACCCGGCGACGCTCGCCGACCGGCGCGCTGTACCTCTCGGTGGGTCACGACGAGTACTGGTCGGGGCCGATGCGCGACACGGTCGAGGCCTTCACCCGCGACGGCGGCAACGCGCTGTTCCTCTCCGGCAACACCGTCGTTCTGGCAGGTGCGCATCGACGGACGACGGCGCGGACCATGGTCGGGTACAAGGACCGCTTCGAGCGGGACCCGGTGTTCGGCACCGACCGCCAGGCCGAGCTCACGTCGATGTGGTCCGACCACCTGGTCGGGCGGCCGGAGAACACGATGACCGGCGTGAGCTTCGTCCGCGGCGGCTACCACCGCATCGGGCGGACCGTCGCGTCCGGCGCCGGCGGGTACACGGTCTACCGACCCGGACCACTGGGTCTTCGACGGGCACCGACGCCACCTACGGCGACCTCATCGGCCGCGATTCGGTGATCGTCGGCTACGAGTGCGACGGCTGCGACTTCACGATCCGCGACGGCGTCCCCACGCCCGACGGGCTCCGACGGCACGCCGGCCGACTTCCGCATCCTCGGGCCTCGCGCCCGGCCGAGCACTTCGACCGGACCAACGCCCCGCGGCCGCCGAAGGGCGACGCCATGCAGCGAGCTCGAGTTCATCGCGTGGCGCGCGTTCGGCGAGCAGGGACCGGAAGGCGTCGCCGCGCTCGAGCACGGCCATTGCATGATGGGCGTGCACGAGCCCGGCGGCTTCGTGTTCACCGCCGGCACCACCGACTGGGTGTGGGGCCTGACCGGCGCCGATCCCGTCGTCGAGCAGATCACCCGCGAACCTGATCGACCGCGGGCTCGCCCGCTGACACGTCGCGGCGCGGCGGTAGGTTCCGCCCATCGCCGACGAGGAGGCTGAGCATGGCCGAGGTCCACGGCACCTGCGATCCGAAGTTCGCCGAGCTGCGCGAGCTGCTCGGCGCGAGCTCTCGACTCCGGAGCCGACCTCGGCGCCTCGATCGCGGTCGTGCTCGACGACCGGATGGTCGTCGACCTCTGGGGCGGTTGGGCCGACGAGGCCCACGACCCGGCCCTGGACGGAGGACACGATCGCCAACGTGTGGTCCACCACCAAGACGATGGTGGCGCTCAGCGCGCTGTTGCTGATCGAGCGCGGCCGGCTCGACCCGTTCGCGCCCGTCGCGCAGTACTGGCCCGAGTTCGCGGCCAACGGCAAGGAGGCGGATCGAGGTCCGCCACCTGATGGCGCACACGTCGGGCGTCGCGGGCTGGGACCAGCCGGTCAGCAACGAGGATGATCTACGACTGGGAGCGAATCCACCGCCCGGCTCGCCGCGCAGGCGCCGTGGTGGACTCCCGGCGACGGGTCGGGGTACCACGTGCTCAACTACGGGCACCTGATCGGCGAGGTGATCCGGCGTGTCGACGGCCGTGGGCTCAAGCAGTTCGTCGCCGAGGAGCTCGCCGGGGCGTTCGGCGCCGACTTCCAGATCGGGCTGCCGCGACGCCGACCGGGGCCGGGTCTCCGACGTCATCCCGCCCCCGCCGCTGCCGATCGACCTCACCGCGCTTCGACCACGACCTCATCGCGGTCAAGGGGCTCACCGGCCCGCTGCTCGACGCGGCGGCGGCGAACACCTCGGGTTGGCGGCACGCCGACATCGGTGGGGCGAACGGTCACTCGAACGCGAAGGCCGTCGCGCGGATCCAGTCCGTCGTCGGCAACGACGGCGTGATCGACGGCACCAAGATCCTCTCCCGCGACACGATGGACCTCATCTTCGACGAGCAGGCCCACGGCCCCGACCACGTGCTGATCCTGCCGCTGCGGTTCGGCATCGGCTACGGCCTGCCCGAGCCCACGACGCTGCCGTACCTCCCTGACGACGACGGCATCTGCTTCTGGGGCGGCTACGGCGGCTCGCTCATCGTGATGGACCGCAACCGCAAGCTCACGATCAGCTACATGATGAACAAGATGGAGCCCGGAATCGTCGGCGGGCTCCGCGCCCAGGCGATCCTCGAATCCGTCTTCGCCACCGTCGCCTGACCCGATCTCCCCGGACACTCCCCCCGACCCCGAAGGACCGACCCATGACCCGACTCGGCTACCAGATCCCGAACTTCACCTATCCCGACGTCGACAGCGCCGGCCTCTTCGACGTCGTCGCGGCCCAGGCCGCGGCCGCGGACCGCAGCGGCTTCGACACGGTGCTGCTCATGGACCACTTCTACCAACTGCCGATGCTCGGAGACCCCGACGCCAACATGCTCGAGTGCTACACGACGCTCGGCGCGCTGGCGCGCGAGACGAAGACCGTCCGCCTCGGCGCGCTCGTCACCGGCAACACCTACCGCAACCCCACGCTGCTCGCGAAGATCGTCACCGCGCTCGACGTCGTCTCGGGCGGCCGCGCGCAGCTCGGCATCGGCTGCGGCTGGTTCGACGTCGAGCACGATGCGCTGGGCTTCGAGTTCGGCACGTTCACCGAGCGCTTCGAGAAGCTCGAGGAGGCGCTGCAGATCATCCTGCCGATGCTGCGCGACGAGAACCCGTCACTCGACGGGAAGTACTACACGGTGAAGAACGCCGTCAACCACCCGGCGCCGGTCTCGCGCATCCCGGTGATGATCGGCGGCAGTGGCGAGAAGAAGACGCTGCGCATGGTCGCGCAGTACGCCGACGAGTCCAACCTCACGTCCTCGCCCGACGAGCTCCCGCGCAAGCTCGAGGCCCTCGCCGCGCACTGCGAGGTGCTCGGGCGCGACCGCTCCGAGATCTCGGTGAGCCAGCACACGAACGTGGTGCTCGCCCCCACCCACGAGCAGGCCTTCGACGAGTTCGCGGACGCCCTCGCGATGCGCAACATCGACCTCCGCAACGGCGACCCGGGCTTCCGCGACATGATCCTCGGCCTGGTGATCCTCGGTGACCCCGACGAGGTCGGCGAGCGCCTGGCCGCGATCGTCGCCCGGGGCGCCGACGGGCTCACGATGTCCGCGCCGGCCAACGGGTGGATCCCCGAGCGCGTCGACCTGCTCGGCGAGGTCGCCACGAAGGCGCTCGGTTAGCCGTACACCGCGTCCATGAGCGATCGGTTGCGGGTGCTCTGCCACCGCGGGATCACGTGGTTCATCACGTAGCCGAACGCGATCCCCGCCTCCGGGTCCGCGAACCCGAGTGAGCCGCCGGTGCCGAAGTGGCCGAAGCTGCCTGCGTTCGGGCCGAACGGGCGTCGCGGCGTGGTCGGCTTGAAGCCGAGCCCGAACGTGACCTCCTCGCCGAGCGTCGGGCAGAATCCCTCGGACTGCGGGCGGGTGGCCTCGGCGAGCAGCTCCGGCGACAGGAGCCGGCCCGGTTCGAGGAGCGCCGCGTAGATCCGCGCGACGCCGGTCGCGCTGCCGTGCCCGTTGGTGGCCGGGATCTCCGCACCGCGCCACTCGGGGGTGTTGACCACCCCGGCCGAGCAGTAGCCGGGCGGGTTGAAGTAGCTGAGGAAGGTCATCCGGGCGTCGCCCTCGAACGCGAACGGGTCCGGGTACTCCCCGGGTTGCTCCCAGAGCAGCTCGGCGCAACGAGGTTGCTCGGCGACGGGGACCCCGAACCAGACATCCGCGCCCAGGGGCGCCGCGATCTCGCGCAGGCGCGCTCCCGGCATCGCCCCGCACACGGCGCGCGCGATCTCGCCGATCAGATGCCCGTAGGTGTTGGTGTGGTAGCTGTGCCGCGTCCCGGGCTCCCACCAGGCCGGCGTCGCCGCGAGCGCCTCGGTCATGCGGGTCCACGACCACAGGTCCTCGTTCGTCAACCGCTCGGTGATCGCGGGGACCCCCGCCCGGTGGCAGAGCGCGTGACGGACGGTCGCGGCCTCCTTGCCGCCCGTCGCGAACTCGGGCCAGACCGAGCCGATGCGGTCGTCGAGACCGATCCGCCCCTCGTCGACGAGGCGCAGCAGCGAGATCGCGACGAAGGCCTTGCCCACGGAGTAGAAGTCGACGATCGTCTCGGGGGTCCACGCAGTCGTCCGCGCCTCGTCGGTCCACCCGCCGACGAGGTCCACCACCGGCTCGCCGTCTCGCAGCACGCAGACCGCCGCACCGACCTCGCCCTGCTCGGCGAAGTTCCGCGCGAACGCCTCGCGGACGGCCGCGTACGCCGGATCGCAGTATCCCGAGATCGGTGGATCCGCGGTCACGCCGGCGATTCCTCCGCCGGCAGGCTGATGCTGCGGCCGACGTCCAGCGCGGAGACGCCGTCGGGACCGACGACCTCGACGATCGTCTCGGGCCGGTCGTCGTACTCGGTGCGCAGCGCGCGGCTCATGGTGGCGTGCATCTCGTAGAGCGCGGTGATGTAGGTCAGCTCGAGGATCTCCTCGTCCGAGAGCACGGCCTGGAGCGCGGCGAACACGCCGTCGGCGACCCGGCCGCCGTCGTGGACGAGGGCGTCGGTGTACGCGAGCACGGCCCGCTCGGTGGCATCGAAGCAGTCGGCCACCTGCCAGGCGGGGATCGCCGCGATCTTCTCCTCGCTGATCCCGATCGCCCGGCAGGACTTGCAGTGCTGCGAGAAGACGAACTGGCTGCCCCGGGCCCATCCGGCTCGGGTCTGGCCCAGCTCACGCAGCTGCGGGGCGAGGAACCGCTTCGGGCTCTGGTACAGCCCGAAGCCGTCCACGCAGTGCTGGAGGATGTCGGGGACGAGCGCGAAGACGGGCCACCAGTCGCCGGAGGTGCCCGTCGCGGTCCCGGGTTCGGCGACGGGGTCGCGACCGGGCCCGAAGAGCAGGTCGTACATGACCGTGACGATCGGCGCGTTCGACTCGTCGCGCGGGACCTGGCGCAACCGCGGCATGCGTGTCTCCTCTGCGTATGACTCGTGGGTGTCGGCCGACGCAGCGTAGGCAGCTCAGCGCCGGCCCAGCTCCGCCGTCCCCCGCTCCGACGTCCGCCGCCCGAACCGGGCGAGGAGCAGGAGGTCGTACGTGGCCTTCCCGACGCCGGCGATCACGAGCGGCCACCCGAAGGTCGTCGCCTTCAGCAGCGCGCCGGCGAGCAGCGGTGTCGTGGCCGACGCGAGGCTCCGCGGCACGTTGGTCACGCTCGCCGCGGCCGCGCGCTCCTCCGGCGTGACGACGGCCATCACGAGCGCCTGGCGGGCGGGGACGTCCATCTGCGAGAAGAGGGACCGGATCAGGAGGCACGCCACCGCGAAGCCGGCCGACGGTGAGAACGCGGCGAGCACCAGGAACAGATTCGCGGGCAGGTGGGTGAACACCATGGTCCGGACCAGCCCGATGCGCGCCGCGAGCGGCCCCGCGAGCAGCTGGCTGAACGCGCTCAGCAGGCTGACGGCGAAGAACACCTCGGCGGTGTGCGCGGCCGAGAGCCCGTACCGCAGGTGCAGCCAGAGCACGAGGAGCGACTGCACCACGAAACCGCCCGACGCCGCGTCGATCGAGAACAGCGCCGCGAGCTCGAACACGGTCCTGCGCGACTGCGCGAGTGGCTTCCGCTCGACGTGCGTCACGTCGGTCGCGGCGTGCTCGCGGCGGAGGCCGCGGTAGATCAGCAGCACCGCGACGGCGATCAGCACGTACAGCACGAACGTGGCCCGGAAGGCGTCGACCTTCGTGACGTCGATCCGGCGGGCGAAGGACTCGGGCAGCCCCGACGCGAGTGCCCCGAACGCGCCCGCGAACGCGCCCCCGAGGTTGTAGACCGCGTAGAGACGCGGGCGATCGAAGTCGTCCACGTGACCGGCGAGGAAAGCCTGCTCGGTGGGGAGGAAGACGCTCACGTCGCCGGCCGACGGGTTCAGCGTCCCGACGATCGCGACCACGAGCAACGCCCAGAACGCGGTCACGGCCATGAACCCGAGACCGGTCATGATCATCAACCCGCTCGCGGCGAGCAGGAGGACGCGCAGCTCTCGCCGGTGGGCCACCAGGCCGACGCCGAGGGTGAGCGCGGCGGAGCCCAGCAGGGTGCCGGTCACGATCGCGCCGATCTGCAGTGGCGAGAAGCCCAGCGCGTCGAGGTAGATCGCGAGGAAGACGCTGAAGAAGCCGTCGGCGAACCCGCGCAGCGCCCGGGCGACGACGACGCGAGGAACGTCGACCGTGGCCGAGCGTGGGAGCAGCCGCCGGAGCCAGGTCACGCGCGGAGCGTACCGGTGGCGTCGGGCCCGGGGTTCCTGGGCGCGACCCGAGACCAGGACCGGGCGACGCGCCTAGGTTCCCCCGCATGACACGAGCCGACCACGAGGAGGCGACGCCGACATGACGGCAGAAGAGCTGGTGGACACGTTCGTCGCGCGGATCACGTCGATGGACCTCGACGGGGCGCTGGAGCTGGTGGCCGACGACTGCGAGTACGACAACGTGCCGATCAGCAAGGTGCAGGGTCCCGAGGGCATCCGCTCGGTGTTCGCGCAGCTCGACGCGATGGGCGTGGACGCGATGGAGTGGGTGGTGCACCACCAGGTGGCGGACGCGACGACCGTGATGAACGAGCGCACCGACCGCTTCGGTGTCGGCGGCAAGTGGGCGGGCGTGGATGTCGCCGGGCTCTTCGTCGTCGCCGACGGGAAGATCGTGCTCTGGCGGGACTACTTCGACCTCAACGCCATGACCGCGACGATCACCGCGCTCACGTCCTGACGCGCGCTCACTCGGGCGTGTGACAGACCGCCTCGACGTTGTTGCCGTCGGGGTCGCGGACGAAGCCGCCGTAGTAGTTCGGGTGGTACTCCGGCCACAGCCGCGGTGCGTGCAGCACCTCCGCGCCCTGCTCGACGGCCGCGGCCACGAAGGCGTCCACGGCGGTCCGGGTCGGCGCGGCGAACGCGATGTGCGACTCACGGAAGCCCTCACCGGTCGCGCGGGGACCGATCCAGAAGTCGGGTTTGGGCGGAACGCCGTACCCGACCACCGGGCCGAAGTCCATGATCCGCGAGCCGCCGACGGTCCCGAGCACCGCGTCGTAGAAGGTCGCGCTCGCCGCCGGGTCCGCGCACTGGATGGAGAGATGATCGAGCATCCCGCCATTGTGCCGCCTCGGCGCTCGTCGCCGCGTGCCCGGGAAGCCGCCGCCTACGCTCGGCGAGCCCCGGGAGGTGCTCCATGACCACGACCGCAACTCGGCCCTGCATCTCGGCGGACTCGCACGTCACCGAGCCGCCGAACTCGTACCTGGACCACATCGACGCGGCCTACCGCGACCGGGCGCCGCGCCTGCGGTACGACACCACGCTCGGCGACTGCATGATCGTGGACAACGGCCAGAGCCTCGTCCCGATGTGGCTCGTCGCCGCGGCCGGCCGGCCCACCGAGGAGGTCCGGCTCGACACCGGCAAGCACTTCGAGGACCTCCACCGCGGCGGTTGGGATCCGGAGGCGCGCCTGCACGACCAGGACGTCGACGGGGTGAGCGCCGAGGTGATCTACCCGTCGGTCGGGATGATCCTCTGCAACCACCCGGACCGGGACTACCAGAAGGCCTGCTTCGACGCGTACAACGAGTGGATCACCGAGTTCTGCTCGTTCGCGCCCGACCGGCTCGTCGGCCTCGGCCAGACCGCGGTGCGCACGCCGGACGACGCGATCGCCGATCTCGAGGCGATCAAGGCCAAGGGCCTGCGCGGCGTGATGCTCCCCGGCTATCCCGGGCAGGGCGACTACGACGACCCGATGTACGACGAGTTCTGGGACGCGATCGTGGCGCTCGGGCTCCCGCCCTCCTTCCACATCCTCACGAGCAAGAGCGACACGCCGGGCGCCGACAGCGTGCGCGGGCCGAAGCTGAACTCGTTCCTCTCGATCATCCGCGGCAACCAGGACATCATCGGCACGCTCGTCTTCGGCGCGGTCTTCGAGCGCCACCCGGACCTGAGGGTCGTGTGCGTGGAGGCCGACGCCGGCTGGGCACCGCACTGGATGTACCGCGCCGACCACGCCTACGACCGGCACCGCAACTGGCTCACCGCGGGGGAGTTGACGTCCACGCCGAGCGAGACGTTCCTCGAGCACGTGTACCTCACGTTCCAGGACGACTGGGTGGCGTTCCGCACCGCAGACCTCATGAACGTCGAGCGGCTGATGTGGGCCAACGACTTCCCGCACAGCGACGCGACCTGGCCCGACTCGCAGGCGCTCCTCGACGAGCACGCATCGCAGCTCTCCCCCACCGCCCAGTCGCGCATCCTGCACGACAATGCCGCGGAGCTCTACGGCCTGCGCTGAGTCCCCATCGCGGCCGCATCACCGGCGGCGGAGCTCCAGGACCCGGGCGTCGACCCGGGGCGGCGGGTGAAAAGCGTTCCGCGGAACGCTCCGACCGAGCGACGCGTCGAACGTACGGGCCCATCGGTTCCACCCCGGTGCACCCGGCGACGCCCATCGGCGGGCGACCTGCTCCTGGAGCACGAGGTGCGCGGTCACCAGCTGGCTCTCCGGATGCACCAGGCGCCGGAGCAACGCGCTGCTGACGCCGAACGGCGGGTTCGCGACCACGTGGAAGGGTCGCGTGGGCAGTCGGAGATCGGCAGCGTCGGCCCGCACCACGATCACGGAGCTCCCGAAGCGCTCGCGGAGCGCGCCGGCCCGCACCGGATGTGACTCGACCGCGATCACCCGCCGGCCGTCGCGTGCCAGCTCGGCCGTGATCGCACCGCGCCCCGCGCCGATGTCGAGCACGGTGGCGCGGCGCGGGAGACTCGCGTCATCGACGAGGCGGTGCGCCCACCCCGGTTCGAGCCGGTGCCAACCCCACTCCCGCCGGGACCGACCCACGGCGGCGCGCCATCACGCAGAAGATCATCCCGCTACCCCAGCACATCACGCACCCCGAGGACGCCGATTTACGGATCCGGACACTTCCACCGCAGCGCGCCGACCGATCGGCGCCGTTCGACCCCGCCGCGAGGCTGGACTTCCCGGCACCCGGAGGTCCGGTGACGACGAGGAGTCCGGCCATGCTGGCATCGTCGCGTGCCCGAACCCGCCCGGTGGGACAATTCCGCCGGGGTCGACCACGCCATCGGCCAGGATGCGGACATGGCCCGCTCCGAGACCCGACTGGTCCTCATCCGTCACGGCGAGTCCGTCGCGCAGGTGGAGCGATTCCTGTCGGGCCACGACACCTGCCGGGGCCTCTCGGATCGTGGGCGGGACCAGGCGGGCGCGCTGCGAGATCGTGTCGACGCGAGCGGCGAGCTGCGGCCCGTCGACACCGTGTACACGAGCAACCTCGACGCGGGCGGTCGAGACCGCGGCGATCCTCGCTCCCGCGCTCGGGGGGCCGACGCCGATCGCCGAGTGCGACTGGTGCGAGCTGCGTGCCGGCGCGGCCGAGGGACTCACGTGGGACGAGCTCGAGACGCACCACCCACCGCCGGTCGATCGTGACGATCCGTTCTGTCGCTGGATCCCGGGCGCGGAGACCTGGGCCGAGTTCTTCGTGCGCGCCGGGGCGCGCCTGCGTCGGGTGGCGCACGAGCACGAGGGCGAGCGGGTGGTGGTCGTGGGTCACGGCGGCATCGTCGGGGCGAGCTTCGTCGCGCTCGGAGACGCGACCATGCGCGACGGAATCGCGCTGTGCCACGAGACGCGCAACACGTCGATCACGGAGTGGCGGTGGACCGGGCGACGCTGGCGGCTCGTCCGCTTCAACGACGCCGCGCACCTCGCGAGAACGGACTGACCTCCGCCTCAGGCCGGCTCGACCGGGATCAACCGCATCTCCTGCGCGACCGAGACGACGACCCGACCGTCCTCGTCGCGCATCACCCCGCGCAGCAGCCCGCGTCCACCCGCGTTCACCAGCGACTGGACGTCGAAGAACAGCCACTCGTCGGCGCGCGGCGCACGGTGGAACCAGACCGCGTGATCCAGGCTGGTCATGCCCTGGGTGTCGCCGTCGAGGTGGAGCGGACGGCCGCCGATCCCGGTCCAGTCGCTCGCGAACCCGAGCAGTGCAGTGTGGAGGTGCACATTCTCGGGGAGGGCGGCGGGGATCCGGAACCACATGCGGTGGGTCGACTCGCGGGTGCCGTCGGCGCGTTCGGGCGTCGGCCCGACGAACCCGGCGACCCACGGGCCCGGGCCGGGCTCGGGGTCGAGGGTGCGCGGGTCGGGCGCGCTGGTGCCGGGCAGGTCGTAGACGTAGCCGTCGACATCGGTGGTGAGGGAGTAGGTGGCGTCGAGGATGGCCTTGTCCCGCTGGCGCGCCTCGAGCCGCCGGGCGGAGAACGCCCTGCCCTCGCGCAGGGACGAGGTTCGGTAGTGGATGGACGCGTCCGGCGACGCCGGGCGCAGGAAGTAGCCGTGGAACGAGTGCACGCGGCGCCCGACCGGCGCGTCGCGGGTCGCGGCGGCGATCGCCTGGGCGATCACGAACCCGCCGAAGACGAAGTCGCCCCACCAGGTCGCGGGCTCGCCGATCCACGTGCCCTCGTCCTCTCCCGGCTCGAGGGTGAGCAGCTCGACCATCTCCTGCATCAGCGCCTCGGCGTCGACCGCGTCCGCCGGCTGGCGCCCCTCGTCGCTCACGCCGTGATGTTACGAACCGCGGTCGGGGCCCGGCTCGTCGTATGCCGGTCGAGCCCTACGCTGCGCGGATGACCTTCCCGCCGCCGCAGGCCGTCGCCGCGAACCGCTGACGAGCGCGAGCTGCTGCTCGGGTTCCTCCGCCTCCAGCGCGAGCTCGTCGTCGCGACCACGGAGGGGCTCAGCGAGGCGCAGGCCCGCTGGCGGCCGGACGGCAGGCTCATCGCCGTCGCGGGGATCGTGAACCACCTCACGCACGTCGAGTGGCGATGGATCGACGGCAGCTACGGACGCAACGTCGTGTCCCGCAGCGAGGAGGAGTTCGTGGTCGGACCGGAGCGGACGCTCGCGGAGCTCGTCGCCGCGTACGCCGCGCGTGCCGAGGCGACCGAGCGCAGCGTGCGTGAGGCGCCCGGGCTCGACGCACCCTGCATCGCACCCGGGCTCCCCGGCATCGACCTGCGCTGGGTGCTCCTGCACCTCATCGAGGAGACCGCCCACCACGCCGGCCACGCCGAGTCCACCCGCGAGATGCTCGACGGCCACCGCTCCGACTACTGAGCCCGGGCGGAGAGCCACGCCCGCACCTGGCGCGGAGTGCGGAGCCGCACAACGGTGAGATGGCCCAGCGCCGGGTCGCCGCCGATCGCGGAGTACCGGGCCCCGTACTTGGCGTGGTTGCGCCAGGCGAAGCGGAGCAGCTCGTCACGGCCGAACATCGTCCGCAGGTGCTCACGGTTGCCCGACCACAGCTCGGTCCTCGTCGCGCTGCGACGCACCGTCCGGACCACGATCCGCAGGATCGTCCGCCACCGCGGCAGATCGAGCCACACGATCGTGTCGGCTCTCGGCCACGCGACGGCGCGGGACCCGACGGAGAAGAAATTGCCGTCGAGCACCCAGGCGTCGCTCCGCACGACGGGCTCGAGCCGGCGGCGGAACTCGTCCTCACCGACCTCGGTCCAGCCGGGATCCCACCAGAGCGCATCCATTTCGGTGTGCGGGAGCCCGCGGGCGACCGCCAGCGCCTCGGCCACGGTCGTCTTCCCGGACCCGGACGGCCCGACGACGATGATGCGTTGCACGCGTGCAGTCTCGCGGTCCGGTCCGAGCGGCTAGACAGTCCGGGTCCCGATTTCCCCGGAGGAACCGATGCCCGAAGCCGTGATCGTCTCGACCGCCCGCAGCCCGATCGGCCGGGCCAACAAGGGCAGCATGGTGGACCTGCGGCCCGACGACCTCGCCGCGACGATCGTGCGGGCGGCGCTCGAGAAGGTGCCCCAGCTCGACCCGGCCACCGTCGAGGACCTCATGATCGGCTGTGCCCAGCCCGCCGGTGAGCAGGGCTACAACCTCGGGCGGGTCGTCGCGATCCTGGCCGGCATGGAGGACGTCCCCGGTACCACCGTGAACCGCTACTGCTCGTCGTCGCTGCAGACCATCCGGATGGCCGCCCACGCGATCAAGTCGGGTGAGGGCGACGTGTTCGTCGCGGCGGGCGTCGAGTGCGTCAGCCGCTTCGACAAGGGTCGCTCCGACGGGAACCCCGGTACCACCAACGACCGGTTCGCCGACGCCCGGTCCCGCACGAAGGAGCGCCAGGACGCCGGCGCACCGACCTGGACGCCCGGGGAAGGGCTCCCCGACGTGTACATCGCGATGGGGCAGACCGCGGAGAACGTCGTCCAGGCCGAAGGCGTGACCCGCGAGGAGATGGACGAGTTCGCGGCGCGGTCGCAGCAGCGCGCGGTCGAGTCGCAGCACAACGGCTTCTTCGAGCGGGAGATCATCCCGGTGACGCTGCCCGACGGCACGATCGTGGCCAAGGACGACGGGCCGCGCGAGGGCACGACCGTCGAGAAGCTCGCGCAGCTGAAGCCGGTGTTCCGTCCCGACGGCTCCGTGACCGCGGGCAACGCCTGCCCGCTGAACGACGGTGCGGCCGCGGTGATCGTCATGAGCGACACCCGCGCCGAGCAGCTCGGGATCACCCCGCTCGCACGCGTCGTGTCGAGCGGCGTGTCCGGCCTGAACCCCGAGATCATGGGTCTCGGGCCGATCGGGGCGTCGCGCATGGCGCTCGAGCGGGCGGGGCTCACGATCGACGACATCGACCTCGTCGAGATCAACGAGGCGTTCGCGGCGCAGGTCATCCCGTCGGCGAAGCACCTGAACATCCCGATGGAGAAGCTCAACGTGCACGGCGGCGGGATCGCGCTCGGTCATCCGTTCGGCATGACCGGCGCCCGCATCATGACGACCCTGCTCAACGGGCTGGAGGACGGCGGCGGTCGCTACGGCCTCGAGACCATGTGCGTCGGCGGCGGCCAGGGCATGGCCATGATCGTCGAGCGTCTCTGATTCCGACGCGCAGAACGACGAGTCCATCCCCCGTTTTGGGCGCGCAAAACGAGGGGTCCAGGCCCCGATTTGGGCGCGGAAAACGAGGGGTCCAGGCCCCGATTTGGGCGCGCAAAGCGAGGAGGGGTCAGGGGTAGCGGGCGCGGAGGTCGCGCTTGCGGACCTTGCCCATGGGATCGCGCGGGAGCTCAGTGACGAGCTCGACCCGGCGCGGCGCCTTGTAGCGGACGAGGTGCTCGCGGGCGTAGGCGACGACGTGCTCGGCAGTGAGCTCGGGTGACGACGGCACGACGACCGCGGTGACGATCTCGCCGTACTCGGGGTCGGGGAGGCCGACGACCGCCACCTCGGCGATGTCCGGATGGGCGACGAGCACCGCCTCCACCTCGGCGGGGTAGACGTTCGCGCCCCCGGTGATGACCATGTCCTTGCGGCGGTCGACGACGAACAGGTAGCCGTCCTCGTCCAGGTAGCCGAGGTCGCCGAGCGTCGCCAGGTTGCCGCGGTAGACCGACTCGGTGAGGGAGGGGTCGCCGGCGTAGCGGAAGCCGCGCCCCCAGTCGGAGCCGATGTAGACGAGCCCGACCTCGCCGGGCGGGAGCTCCGTGCCGTCGTCGTCGTAGATCTTGATCGTCGACCCCGGTGCCGCGCGCCCCACGCTGCCCGGCTTGGCGAGCCACTCCTCTGCGGTGATGACGGTCCCCATCGTCTCGGTCCCGCCGTAGGTCTCCCACACCGCGCCGGGCGGGAAGAAGTCGATCACCTGGCGCTTCAGGCTCGGTGCGCACGGCGCCGAGCCGTGCAGCATGCGCTTGATCGACGAGACGTCCGCCACTCCCTTCACGTCCTCCGGTGCGCTCATCAGCCGGTAGAGGTGCACCGGCGCACACCAGGAGTACGTGGCCCGTTCCACGGCGACGGTCGCGAACCACTCGACCGCGTCGAAGTGATCGAGGATCACCGCGGTGTGCCCGAGCAGCAGCGCGCTGTGCGGCCCGCTGAACCCCGCGATGTGGTGCAGCGGCGAGCCGGTGATGTTCACCTCGTCGGGGGAGTCGAGTCCGTACGCGGTGTAGTACGTGACCAGCCCCTGGATCGACGCCTCGGCGGGCACGTCCGGTCGCAATACCGCCTTCGGTCGCCCGGTCGTGCCCGACGTGTAGGCCCGCACGGTGACGTAGTCGGGAGCAGGGTCGTCGCGACGCGTGGCGGGCGCCGCGTCGAGCGCGGCGAGGAATCCGTCGAGCCCGGGCTCGTCGAGCAGGAACGCCACCTCCCCGTCGGTGCAGAAGTACTCCCGTTCGTCGGCGGTCGCACCACCCGGGACGGCGACGATCTGGGCGCCGAGGCGCGCGGCCCCGAGCGCGGCGACGAACCACTCGGGTCGGTTGGCGAGCGCGATCCCGAGCCGGGCCGAGGGTCCGATCCCGTGGTCGGCCAGCACGTGGGCAGCGCGGTCGACGAGCGCGTCCAGCTCGGCGTAGGTGATCCGGCGATCGTGGTGGACCAGTGCGACCTTGTCCGGCCGGTCGGCCGCGTGCGCCGCGACGCCGTACCCGGGCACGGCTACGCCCCGTACACCGGCGCCGGATCGGGGCTCTGCTCGAGCAGCCGGCGGACGACCGGGCCGAGCTCGGCGGGCTCCCAGCGCGCACCCTTGTCGTCCTGCGGGCCGTGCTGCCAGCCGTCGGCCACCGAGATCATCCCGCCCTCGACCTCGAAGACGCGCCCGCTCACTCCGGCGCTGTCGGTCGAGCCGAGCCATACGACGAGCGGCGCGATGTTCTCCGGCGCCATCACGTCGAACGCGTCGTCCTCGGGGGCGGCCATGGTGTCGGCGAACACGGCTTCGGTCATCCGGGTGCGGGCGGCGGGCGCGATCGCGTTGGCGGTCACGCCGTACCGCGCGAGCTCGGCCGACTCGACCATCGTGAGCCCCGCGATCCCCGCCTTGGCCGCGCTGTACGCGCCCTGGCCGACGCTGCCCATGAGCCCGGCACCCGACGACGTGTTGATCACCCGGGCGTCGACCGCGACGCCGTTCTTCTGCTGCTCGCGCCAGTAGGCCGCGGCGAAGCGGGTCGGGGCGAAGTGTCCCTTCAGATGGACGCGGATCACCGCGTCCCACTCCTCCTCCGAGGTGCTGACGACCATCCGGTCCCGGAGGAACCCGGCGTTGTTCACGAGCACGTCGAGCCGCCCGAACGCGCCCAGCGCGGTCTGGATCAGCTGCTGCGCACCCTGCCAGTCGGCGACGTCGTCACCGTTGGCGACCGCCTCCCCGCCCATCGCCCGGATGGCCTCGACCACCTCGCCGGCCGGTCCGGTGGAGCCTCCGGTGCCGTCGCGCTCCGCACCGAGGTCGTTCACCACGACCTTGGCGCCCTGGCGGGCGAACTCCAGGGCATGACCGCGGCCGATCCCTCGCCCCGCGCCGGTCACGATCACCACTCGGTCGTCACAGATTCCCATGGGCGGGTCAACGTAGCGCGCCGCCCGTTTCCACCCGCCGGTCACTCCGCGGCCCTGAGCGCCGCCCGCAGGGTACGGGCCACCGCGGCGGGATCGTCGTGGCGCAGGTGGACGGGGCACGCGGCCCAGGCGAACCGGAAGCGGCCGGCGCCGATCCGGTACTGCGGCAACGTGTCGGGACCGCACGACAGCGTGCCGAGCCCCCGGTGCCGGTGGTCGAGATGCATCGTCACGTGCGGCTCGGGCGTCAGCTCCTCCGCGTGCGTGGCCGCGGTGAGCTGCTCGGGGGAGAAGCGGCTCACGTTCCACTGGAAGGGAGCATCCGCCACGAGGAGCAGCCCTCGACCCGAGGCATCGTGCACGACACCCCACCGGGTCTCGAAGTGCCCGCCGTGCTCCTGAGGCATCACGTAGGGCACGTACTGCTCGAGGACCGACTGCGTGAACCGCCCGAGCGGCGCGCCGTGCCACCGGTCCGGATAGGACTCGATCGGTCCCCGGCCGTACCACGTCACCCGGTCGAGCTCGACCGGCAGCTCCCAGCGCAGCCCGATGCGAGGCAGGTCGTCGATTCCTGCCGGGATCCTGATGTCCTCGGTCACGAGCACGGCGCCGTCGTCCCGGCGGATCCAGCGCTCGCGCTGCGTGATGACGAGATCGGGGTCGGCGCCGCGCACCTCGCGGTCGAGGACCACCTCGTCGTCGTTCCGGCGCGACCGCCCGGCCGGCTCGGCCACGCGCACCTCGAGAGCGTCGAGCCCCGCGGCGCGCCAGCGACCGAGCGGCTTCAGATCCTGCAGCTCGGCGAGCTTCAACCCGTCGTTGTCGGTGGGTGCCCGCCAGAGCGCGAGCCTCGGTGCATTCGGTGCGCAGGCCGCGCGGAGATCGAGCCGCAGCTTGCCGTCGGCCGATGCGTACAGGCGGTCGCGCTGCTCGTCGGTGACCGTCACGATCGGCGCCTCACGGGTCAGGCGCGTGTCGGGCGCGTCGGATCGGGCCCGACCCCGGCGACCCGCGGGGAGCACGGCCTGCGCGCACGCGATCTCGAAGCCGCGCGGCGCCCAGGTCTGCGCCGCCGCGGTCGTGAACTGCACGGTGAGCACCGCCTCCTCGTCCGGGCCGATCTCGGGCAGCGCCTCCGGCAGCCCGACGGTGGCGGACCAGCCCGGATCGATGGCCGGGAGTGGCAACGCGCCGCGCGTCCGCACCCGACCGTCGACCGTGATCTCGAACCGGGCGCGCAGCCACGTGAGGTCCCGGAAGTCCTGGCGGTTCGTGAGACGGATGCGCCGGCCCACGATCTCCACCCCCACCGGTGAGCTCAGCTGCCGGTGCTCGGCCATCGCGGGCTTCGGGATGCGGTCGGGTCCGACCATGCCGTCGCAACAGAAGTTCACGTCGTTCGGCTCGTCGCCGAAGTCACCGCCGTACGCGAACCGCGTGGAGCCGTCGGGGAGCCTCTGGCGCAGGCCGTGGTCCCAGAACTCCCAGACGAAGCCGCCCTGGAGTCCGGGGGTGGACTCGATCGCCTCCCAGTACTCGGCGAGGCAGCCGTTGCTGTTGCCCATCGCGTGCGAGTACTCGCACATGATCAGCGGCAGCTCGCTCCGGCGCTTCGTCGCCCAGTCGACGATCTCCGCGATCTCCGGGTACATGGGGCAGAGCACGTCGGTCGTCGTCTGGGCGCGACCCCAGTCCCACATGATCGCCCCCTCGTAGTGGAGTGGGCGCGTGGGGTCGTAGGCGCGGATCCAGCCGGCGAGCGCCTCGTGGTGCGCGCCGTACCCCGATTCGTTGCCGAGTGACCACAGGATGATCGACGGGTGGTTCTTGTCACGCATGACCATCCGCCGGCCCCGGTCGAGCAACGCCGCCCCGTACCGAGGGTCGTGACACAAGGAGAGGATGAAGGCATGACTCTCGAAGTTGGCCTCGTCGACCACGTAGAGGCCGAGCTCGTCGCAGAGGTCGTAGAACACGGGATCGTTCGGCGCGTGTGACGTCCGGACCGCGTTGAACCCGTGCTGCTTCATCGTCACGAGGTCGGCGCGCATCTGGTCGACGGTCACGACGCGGCCGGTGTCGGGATCGAAGTCGTGGCGGTTGATGCCGCGGATCAGCACCGGACGGTCGTTGATCAGCAGCTCCCGGTCGCGGATCTCGATCGACCGGAAGCCCACGGTGAAGGCGGTGACCTCGCGCTCGACGCCGTCCGCGTCGCAGAGCGTGATGACGAGCCGGTACCGGGACGGCAGCTCGGACGACCACGGCTCGACCTCGAGGTCCGCCGATTCGACCTCCACGACGTGGCCCGAGAAGAGGTACGCGCGCCGGTCCGTCGGCACGACCCCGGCGAGCGGCTTGCCGATCTTGCGGCCCCGCATCGTCTCGAGCTGCGCCCGCACGGTGCAGCCGCGCTCGGGCCTCCCCGAGAAGCCGATCTCGGTGCGGACGTGCAACGACCCGACGCCGCGGCGCTGATCCCAGGACGGGCGCGCGTGCACGTCCTCGATCCACACGTGATCGGTCGACGTGAGGCGAACACTGCGGCCGATCCCCGCGTGCCACCACTGGTCCTGGTCCTCGACGTAGCTCGCGTCCGACCAGCGCACGATCATCAGCGCGAGCGTGTTGCGCCCGACGGCCACGGCATCGGTGACGTCGAACGTCGCCTCGAGGCGCGAGTCCTTGCTGATCCCGATCGGTCGGCCGTTCACCCATACGTGCAGCACGCTGTCGGCCGCGCCGACGTGCAGGAGGACGCGCCGCTTCGACCACGCGCGCGGCACCGAGAACCCGGTCCGGTACAGCCCGGTCGGGTTCTCCTCCGGCACCTGCGGCGGGACGCCCCTGAAGGGCATCTGCACGTTCGTGTAGATCGGTCGGTCGAAGCCCTGCATGGTCCAGAGACCCGGCACGGTGACCTCGGCCCAGTCGTCGGTGGCGGTATCCGGATCCATGAAGGCGGCCGGCACGGCCTCGGGTCGGTCGACCAGCAGGAACCGCCACGTGCCGTCGAGGCTGCGGACCCAGGGGTTCGCGCCGTCACCACGCGCGACGGCGGCGTCCGGTGCGGGGACCAGGGCGCTGCGCATCGGGAGCCGGCCGACGTGGGTGATCTCGGGCCGGGTCCAGGCGCGCAGCCCGACGAGCGGATCGGAGGCGGGACGGGTCGTGGGCACGAGACGAGACAGTACGGTGCCCGCGTGCACTTCGGCATCACGATGTTCGCGACCGACCAGACGATGGATCCGGCACAACTCGCCCGCGAGGCCGAGGCGCGTGGGTTCCATTCGCTCTACCTGCCGGAGCACACCCACATCCCGACGTCACGCCGGACGCCGCCGCCGACCGGTGGGGACGATCTCGCCGAGGAGTACAGGCGCACGCTCGACCCCCTCGTGGCGCTCGCCGCCGCCGCCGCGGTCACCGACCGGATCCTGCTCGGCACGGGAATCTGCGTCGTCGCCCAACGCGAGCCGATCGTGACGGCCAAGGCGGTCGCCACGCTCGACCGCGTGGCCGGCGGACGCTTCGTGTTCGGCATCGGCTTCGGGTGGAACGCGGACGAGATCGAGCACCACGGCGTCACCATGGCCAATCGGCGGGCCGTCGCGCGCGAGCACGTCCTCACCATGCGCGCGCTCTGGCGGGACGAAATCGCCGAGTTCCATGGTGAGTTCGTCGACCTCTCCCCCAGCTGGTCGTGGCCGAAGCCGACCACGCCGGAAGGCCCGCCCGTGCTCGTCGGTGGTGCACCCGGCCCGAAGCTCTTCGCCCAGGTCGCGGAGTACGCGGACGGTTGGATCCCGATCGGGGGCGCCGGCATCCGCGCCGCGCTCGACGATCTCCGACGCGCGTGCGACGAGCACGACCGTGACGTCGACTCGCTGCGCATCGTGCCGTTCGGGACGATCCCCGATCCGGGCAAGATCGACTACTACGCCTCGCTCGGGATCCGCGAGATCGTGCTGCGGATCCCCGGGGGCACGCGTGACGACGTGCTGCCGGTGCTCGACGAGTA
Source organism: uncultured Acidimicrobiia bacterium (assembly GCA_963805415.1). Taxonomy (GTDB): domain Bacteria; phylum Actinomycetota; class Acidimicrobiia; order IMCC26256; family JAENVU01; genus JAENVU01. The sequence goes on along the minus strand of CAWDUD010000006.1, from coordinate 358,507 downwards.
CCGCGGCCTGATCGGCTGACACGCCGGTAGGGTGCGCGGATGGCCGACGCCCCCCGTGTGGTCGAGATCTCCGCGGCCGACGATGCCGCCGCGTGGGTCGGAGCCGGATTCGCCGTCGACGGCGACGTCGCGCGGGTCGGGTCGATCGCCCTCCGTCTCACCGGCCGCGAGCCGGACTCTCGGGGGATCCGTGCGTGGGCCTGGAGCGGCCTCGACGAGCGCGGACCCATCGACGGGCTCACGACCGAGGTCGTGCCGACCGGCACGGCGGTCCCCGGCGCGCACCCGAACGGCGTGACGATCCTCGACCACATCGTGGTCGTGACCCCGAACCTGGAGCGGACGGTCCCCGCGTTCGAGTCGCGCGGCCTCGAGGTCCGCCGTGTGCGCCACACCGACCAGTACGGCCCCGCGTTCCGCCAGGTCTTCTTCCGCGGCGGTGAGACCGTCATCGAGCTCATCGGACCCGACGAGCCGCGCGACGGCGACGACCGTGACGCGGACTTCTACGGGCTGGCCTTCACCGTCGGCGACCTCGACGCGACCGCTGCGTTGCTCGGCGACGGCCTCGGCCGGATCAAGGACGCGGTGCAACCAGGCCGCCGGATCGCGACGCTGCGGCACGAGCAGTTCGACATCTCCGTGCCCGTCGCGCTGATGAGCGTCTGACCCCGACCGGTCATTCGAGTACCGCCCGGCGGATCGTGGCGGTCATCCACGCCTCGACGCGGCCCATGTCGAACCCGTAGTCGTCGAGGAGCATGATGCCGACGCGCGAGTCCGAGAGCGCGGCCATCGTGTCCGCCGCGGTGTCGACATCGATCCCCGGCCCCAGCGCACCGAGCGCCTCGAGGCGGAGCGCCACGGAGCGCACGCCCTCGCGATGGCGGCGCGACCCCTCGGCCGCAAGGGGTGCGAGACCGGCGTCCGCGTGCAGGCTCAGGAACGCGGCGCGGACGATGTCGCCGCAGCGCTCGAGGTACCGCCGCGCGACCCGCGCCGGGAGACCGGCGAGCACCTCCGGATCGGTCTCGGTCGGGATCCCTGCCACCAGCTCCCAGACCGCGACCTCCTCGCCCATGAGGTCGTTGAGCTGGCGGACCAGCTCGGGCTTGCGGCCCACGCTGTCGTACACGGTCTGCACGGACACCCCGACGTCGGCCGCGATCTCCCTGAGGCTCGTCCCGGCGTAGCCCTGCGCGCCGAAACGGCGCCGGGCGGCCGTGAGGATCTCCCGCCGCGTCTGGGCAGCCTGGCGCGCCCGTCGGCCCGGTGCCGCCGAGCCCGCATGGTCCATATTGCTTGACACTCTCTCAGATCACTTGTATATAGATCAAGTCACTTGATAGATCATCAAGTGACTTGGTCGAAGGGGGTCGGACATGGAGGCAGCGTACGAGCAGGCACCCACCCGGGCCGGGACGCGCCTCGCGCCCGCCCGGATCGTCGGTGGGGTCGGGGGATTGACGTTCGTCGCCACGGTCGTGGTGCAGAACCTCCTGCGGGCCTCGATGCCGGCGAACGACGCCGCGATCGGCAAGGTGACCGCGTTCTACGCGGACCACCGGACGACGACGGCCGTTCTCGCGGTCCTGTTCGCGGTCGGTGCGGTCGGGATCGCGACCTTCACCGGCGCGCTCCTGACCCGCCTCCGCAGCAGCGTGGCGCGCGGACCGGCCATCGGTGGTGCCGTCGGCGTGGCGGGCGTCGTCGCCCTGTTCGCAACCACCGTCGTCGCCGATCTCGCCGTGTCGGGCTATGTCCACCGTGGCCACGCCGACCCGAGCGTGGTCAGCGGCCTGTGGGTGCTGCACGCATCGGCATTCGGGGTCCTCACCGTCTTCCTCGGTATCGCACTCGCCGGGCTCGCGGCGGCCGCGGCTGCCGAAGGACTGGTCCCCGCGGCGTGGAAGGGCGTGGGTCTGGTCGGCGGACTGCTGCTCCTCGCCGGCGGCGCGGCCACGCCCGCTGCGATCGACGGGAGCAAGGTGATCGCCGTGTCGCTGGTCGGATTCCTCGTGTGGCTCGTGTTCGTCGCCGTGGCATCGGTCGCGCTGCTGCGCGAGAGCCCTCAGTCCTCGTTCGGCTCGTCGAACTCGTAGCGGATCCCCTCGGCCACCGCCCGGTAGCCGAGGGCGCGGTAGATCGAGTTCGAGGTCGGATTCGCCAGGTCGGTGTAGAGGATGCACCGATCGCCGGCGCGGCGAGCGAGCCGGGAGACCGCGGCGACGAGCCCCGAGGCGTAGCCGCGCCCCCGGAGCTCGTCGGGCGTGTACACGGGACCGACGCGCACCACTCCCGCGACGGGCGCGGACACGCCCACCACCGCCGTGGGGCCGTCGTCGTCCCAGACCCAGAGCTCGCGGGCGAGGCGCCGCCGGACGACCCCCTCGGCGTCGGCCATCGGCTCACCAATCTCCTCGCCGAACGCGAGGAACGAGCTCACGAGGTGGGCTTCGTCGCGCGGGGTCGCCCGGCGGGCGGAGCCACGCGCGGGCCGCGGCTCGACGACCTCGTCGACCTCGTAGAGCCGCTGGCCCTCCACCGGGAGCGCGCCACGGCGACTGCGCTCGGACCATTGGCCGGTCAGCGAGGCGACCGTCGCCGCCTCGCCGTGCACACCGGGGAGCTCGACGCCGGACGCGACGACCGATTCGGCGAGCGCCGCGGCCGCGGCCGCGGGCATCGGCGTGACCGTCGCGAAGAAGGTGCACGGCGACTGGAACATGACGCCGACGACCTCGCCGCCGTCGAGGACCGCCCAGTAGCGCCCGGGAACCGGGTGCGCGACGCGGCGCGTGCAGCAGGCTGAGGATCAGGTTGTGGCGGACGGGATCGGAGTGGAGGAAGGCGCCGGCCTCGGCGAGGACCCGGCCGGGATCGTCGGTGGCACGCACGGTGAGCATGGCCCATGCTCGCCGCTCGACACCCGGCCGCGCCGCCAATATGCCGAGCCCTTCACACGGTGAGCGACCACGCCACCCGGGTCTTGGTCGGCCGGAACCCGAGACCCTCGTAGAGCTGCGCGGCGCCGGTCGGGCTGTCGGCGTCCACGTCGAGCGCCGCGTACTCCAGACCCGCTGTCGCGAACGCCGCCGAGCTCGCCTGCAGCAGCGCCTTCGCGAGCCCGCGCCCGCGCCACGGGCGGCGCACCCCGAGCTGCTGGATCCACCCCTCGGAGAACCCGAGTCCGTCCCACTCGTCCGGGTAGGTCCCGGTCAGGGAGTAGCCCGCGATCTCGTCCCCGGCGAGCACGAGGAACGACGAGTCGGCGTCGAAGTGGTGGTCGCCGGTGACCCACGTCCGCCAGGTCTCCGCGTCGAGCTCGGTCGCGGCGAAGTGGTCGAGGAACGCCTCGTTGTGCGCGACGCGCGTCTGCTCGTCGTCGCGCCGGGTCGAAGGCGACGAGCGCGAGGTCGGGCGCGAGCGCGAGGTCGGGCCAGGGGTCGGCGACGCGCCGTCGCATCTCGTGGTAGTAGCGGAGTGGCGCGAAGCCGAAGGTGCGGAACAACTCGGTGCGGGGACCGTCGGCGACCGACGCCGAGAGCTCCAGCCATGCGGGCGTCGCTCCGCCACGCTCGGCGACGACCGCGCGTCCACGCGCGACCTGCCACCGTACGAGTGCTGTGCCGAGCCCGCACCCGCGGAGCTCGGGTACGACCGCGCCGGCGAGATCGACGCGGCGTTGGCGCGAGCTCGGGATGCACACGACGGTCCCCCACGCGACGACCCGGCCGTCGTGCCACGCGAGCCGCGCGTCGTCGCGCGGGATCGAAGTAGGACAGCCGGGCCTGGGCTTCGAGCTCGTCACGCCCGACGACCTCACCGGTGCGGTCGACCGCCTCGATCGCGGCGAGCGCCGCGGTCCATGCGTCGAGATCCCCCGGGCCCGGGGCCTGCCACTCGACCTCCACGGGCCGCGCTCAGAGCCGCTCGATGATCGTCACGTTCGCCTGCCCACCGCCCTCGCACATGGTCTGGAGGCCGTAGCGGCCGCCGGTGCGCTCGAGCTCGTTGAGCAGGGTGGTCATCAGGCGCACGCCCGTCGCACCGAGCGGGTGGCCGAGCGCGATCGCGCCACCGTTGACGTTGACCTTGGCGAGATCGGCACCGGTCTCCTGCTGCCATGCGAGCACGACGGACGCGAACGCCTCGTTGATCTCGACGAGGTCGATGTCGTCGAGGCTCATCCCCGACTTCTCGAGCGCGTACGCGGTGGCCGGGATCGGCGCGCTCAGCATGAAGATCGGGTCCGCGCCACGGACCGACAGGTGGTGGATCCGCGCACGCGGCTTCAGACCGTGATCCTTCACCGCCTGCTCCGACGCGACGAGCATCGCGCTCGCGGCGTCGGAGATCTGCGAGCTCACCGCGGCCGTGACGCGCCCGCCCTCGACGAGCGGCTTGAGCGAGCGGATCTTGTCCCAGTTCGGCTCCCGGGGGCCCTCGTCGAACGTCGCGTCACCGAAGGGCACGATCTCGTGCTCGAACCGCCCCTCCTCGCCGCGCGGATCGCCCGCAGGTGCGACTCGACCGCGAACTCCTCCATGGCGTCGCGGGTGATGCCCCACTTCTCCGCGATCAGCTCCGCGCCGCGGAACTGCGACACCTCCTGGGTGCCGTAGCGCGACACCCACCCGGTGCTGGTGCTGAACGGGTCGGTGAACCCGAACTGCTCGGCGACGGTCATCGCCGAGGAGATCGGGATCATGCTCATGTTCTGCACGCCGCCCGCGACGACGAGATCCTGGGTGCCGCTCATCACGCCCTGCGCGGCGAAGTGCACCGCCTGCTGGCTCGACCCGCACTGCCGGTCGACCGTCGTCCCCGGCACCTCCTCGGGCAGGCCCGCGGCGAGCCAGCACGTGCGGGCGATGTCGCCCGCCTGCGGGCCGATGGCGTCGAGGCAGCCGAAGACGACATCCTCGACCGCGGCCGGGTCCACACCGGTGCGGTCCATCAGCACCCGGAGCACGTGCGCCCCGAGATCGGCCGGGTGCACCTGGCTCAGCGCGCCCCCGCGCCGGCCCACCGGCGTCCGCACGGTGTCGATGATGAACGCTTCGGTCATTGTGGCTCCTTCGCTCGTGCTGGAGGGTACCCGGGCTCATTCGACGCGCAGATCTGGCCCCAAACCCCCTGCAATGCGCGCCCAAAACGGGGGGCAAACCCCCCGTTTTGGGCGCGCAAAACGGGGGGTGGACGGGCGGTTCTGCGCGTCGAATGGTCGGGACCCCGGCTCAGGTGGGGTCGAGGACGGCGCGGGCGACGCGGTCGCGGTGCCAGGCCGCGTCGCCCCAGGTCCCGGCGAGCGCCCAGGCCCGCTTCATCCAGAGGTGGAGGTCGTACTCGTACGAGTAGCCGATCGCACCGTGGCACTGGAGCGCGGTGCGGGCCGCGAGCGTCGCGACCTCGGCCGCCTGGGCCTTGCCCATCGACACGTGCACCGGTGCGTCCGGGTCACCGACGGCGAGCGAGTGCGCGGCCCGGTAGACGAGCGGCGCCGCGAACTCGAGGCCGATGCGGACGTCGGCGAGGTGGTGCTTGATCGCCTGGAACGACCCGATCGGGACCCCGAACTGCCGCCGGTCGACGACGTAGGCGACGGTCAGGTCCAGCATGGCCCGGGCGAGTCCCAGGAGCTGCGCCGAGTAGCCGAGGTTGCCCCGCCAGAACGCCCCACTCAGCGCCTCGCGACCGAGCCGGTGGGCCTCGTCGACCGCGACGAGCAGCGCGACACGGCGGCAGCGGTCGACCGACTCCTGGGGCTCCAGGGTCGCGCCGGCGCGGGACGCGATCAGCGGATCCGGATCGAGCCGGACGAGCAGATCGACCGCTTCGGCCCAGGGGATGTGCGGATCGCCGGCCGAGACGGTGAGCGCGCCGGTGACGACCTCGGGGTAGCGCCCGACGGTCAGCGGTGCGCCGACGAGCACGTGCTCCACGAACGGCTCGGGCAGCGCGGCGCGACCCGTCTCCTCCGCGAGGAGGACGACATCCAGCTCGGTGAGCCCGAGCCCGCCGTCGGACTCGGCGACGAGCGCGCCGAGCACCCCCATCTCGCCGAGTGCGGTCCAGGCGGCGCCGCTCCGGCCGTCGGCGTTCGTCCACGCGGCCCGCACCACGCTCGGCGGGCACTCCTTGGCGAGGAGGTCCCGGACCGCGTCCCGGAACGTGAGCTGGTCGTCGGTGAAGGCGAACCGCACGGCTACTTCCTCGGGAGCCCGAGGACGCGTTCGGCGATGACGTTGCGCTGGATCTCGTTGGTCCCGGCATAGATCGGGCCGGAGAGCGCGAACTGGTAGCCCTTCGTCCAGGGCCCCTCGAGCTCGGATTCGTGGCCGAGGAGGTCCAGCGCGGTCTCGTGCAGGGCGACGTCGAGCTCGGACCAGAACACCTTGGTCAGGCTCGACTCCGCGCCCGGCGGATCGCCGGCGGTCACGCGGGTGACGGTCCGGAGCGTCTGGAGCCGGTACGCCTCGGCGTCGATGTAGGCCTGCGCGACCCGTCCCCGCAGCGACCCGTCGACCGCGTCGGCACCGCGCTCGCGGTACAGCGCGATCAGCCGCTCGGCCGTCGCCATGAACCGACCGGGGCTCCGCAGGGTGAGCCCGCGCTCGGAGCCGGTCGTCGCCATCGCGACGTTCCACCCCTGGTCGACACCGCCGAGCACGAGATCGTCGGTGACGAGCACGTCGTCGAAGAACACCTCGGCGAAACCCTCGTCGCCGTCGAGCCGTCCGAAGCCGCGGACCGCGACACCGGGGGTATCGAGTGGCACGAGGAAGTAGGTGAGGCCGCGGTGGCGCTCCGCGTCGGGGTCCGAGCGGAACAGCCCGAACAGGTGCGTGCAGAAGGCGCCCCGCGTGGTCCAGGTCTTCTGCCCGTTGAGCCGCCAACCGCCGGACCCGTCGTCGCGTGTGGCGGTCGAGCGGATGGCGGCAAGGTCGCTCCCGGCGTCGGGCTCCGACCAACCCTGGCACCACGACTCCTCTCCGCTCGCCATCCGCGGGAGGAACCGGTCCTGCTGCTCCGCCGTGCCGAACTCGAAGATCGTCGGGGCGAGGAGGAAGATGCCGTTCTGGGTCACACGTTGGGGCGCCCCGGCCCGGTGGTACTCCTCCTCGAAGATCAGCCACTCCCAGAGGCTGGCATCGCGCCCGCCGTACTCCTCCGGCCAGGACACCACCGCCCAGCGGGCGTCGAAGAGACGTCGCTCCCACTCGAGGTGGCGGGCGAAGCCCTCCCGGGTGTCGCCGCTCGGGAGCGGTTCGGCGGGGACGTTCCCGGCCAGCCACGCCCGCACTTCGGCCCGGAACGCCTGCTCCTCCGGGCTCCAGCCGAGATCCATAGGGCGGGGACGCTACCGCCGCACCTGACGGACCATCAGATCCGGACGGGCACCCGCCGCCGGCGCCTTGACCCGAGTAGCACCGTTTGATACACCTCCGTCCGCTTTCGCCGTTTATCGGCGGGCTCGGGCGAGGGGGGCGACATGCGCAGGTTCCGGGGACTCCTGATGGCCGGCGCGCTGCTGGCGACGGCGATCCCGGCAACGGTGATCGGCTCGGCCGCGGGCGGGTTGTCGGATCCGACGATCCCCTGGCTCACCAAGACCCGGACCATCAGCTCGCAACCGTGGGGCGGGAGCACCGCGAAGGCATTCGACATCGAGGGCGCGGCCTACCTCCCCTACGACGACGTGCTGATGGTCGCCGACGACAGCGGCGACAAGCTGTTCGAGGTCAACCGCACCACCGGCAACCTCGTTCGCACCATCCCGCAGAGCGAGTTCGCGGCGGCGCTCCCCGTCGGTGGGGTCGGCGCTCCTGCCGGTGTCAGCCGCTCGGACGCGTTCCGCGCGGTCGCGTACGACGTGCTCGCCGACTCGCTCTACGTCTTCTCCGGGAACTGCTGCACCGTCGCGCCGTACGACCCGGCGGTGTTCCGCCTGAAGCGCGACGGCGCCGGCAACTTCCGCGTCGAGTCCTACCAACCGCTCCCCGAGGGAACCGATCCGGTCGCCGCCGGTGTGCGCCTCGGCACCGGCCTGTATTTCGGCAAGGGCACAAAGATCAAGCGGTACGACTACGCGACGAACACGATCGGCGCCGACATCAAGCTCACGGGGACCGGGACGGCGCTGCGCGCGATGTCGTTCGTGGACAACGACACGGTCCTCGTCACCAACGGTGACAACCAGCTCATCAAGGTCGCGACCGCGGACTGGACCGCGGTACCGGGCTGGACGTTCGACCTGAGCCCGTACGGGATCGCCGACCCGCGCGCGCTCGCGGTCTGGAACGACGACATCTTCATCGGCGACGGGCTCGACACCCGCGTCGCGACCGACCCCATGAAGTACGCCATCGTCGACCTCACGCTCGGCGAGGCGCCACCGGTCAGGGCCGACTTCACTCCGCACGTCACGCGGGGACCCGCGCCCCTGGTGGTCTGGTTCATCGACCACAGCTTCCGGGCCGACACCCACGCCTGGGACCTCGGCGACGGCACGACGTCGGATCTCGTCAGCCCGGCGCACATCTACACGAATCCCGGCACCTACACGGTGACGCTCACCGTCACGGGCGTCGGTGGCGCGGACACGACGAGCACCCAGATCGAGGTGCTGCCCGCCGGCACGAAGACGGGCGGGTACACGCTCGACGGCTTCGGCGGTCTGCACCCGTTCCAGACCGCCGGGCTCCCGGCCCCGCCGCCGCGCGCGGCGCCGGGTACTGGCTCGGCTGGGACATCGCCCGGGGCGTGACCGTCGCCCGAGACGGCACCGGTGGCTACACGCTCGACGGCTTCGGCGGGCTGCACCCCTTCGCGGTCGGCCACGCGACGAAGCCGCCGGCGGCCAAGGGCGCCCCGTACTGGCTCGGCTGGGACGCAGCGCGCGGCGTCGCCCTGATGCCCAATGGCCACGGCGGCTACGTCGTCGACCTCTTCGGCGGGATCCACCGGTTCCGGGTCGGATCCAGCGCGCTCCCGCCCGTGCCACACGGCAGCCCGTACTGGAAGGGCACGGACCGCGCGCGCGGCATCGCGATCCTGCCCGACGGCTCGGGCGGCTTCGTGGTGGACCGTTCGGGCAACCTGCACGCCTTCTCGATCGGCGCCAACCCGCCGCCCCCGGCGCCGACCGGGGTCTGGGTCCCGGGGAGCGGTCGCACCGTCGAGGGCGTCGCCGTCCTCGACGCGGGCCGCGGCGGCTACACCGTCGACAGCATCGGGCTCATCCACCGGTTCACGATGGGTTCGCTCCCGCCGGTCGTGAGCGGCGCCGCGAAGTGGCCGGGCTGGAACATCGCCCGCGACATCGCCGTCCTGCCCGGGAGCTGAGCCAGGACCCGTCAGCCGTCGCCCAGCGCGGTGGCCTTGGCCCAGCGGTAGTCGGCCTTGCCCGACGGGGAGCGCACGATCTCGTCGACGAGGTGCACCTCCTTGGGCACCTTGTACCCGGCGATCGTGCCGCGGGCGTGCTCGGCGAGTGACTCGGCCGTGGGCGTCGCCCCGCCGCGGGCCTTGACGACCGCGGCGACCCGCTCGCCCCAGCGCTCGTCGGGCACCCCGACGACCACGACGTCGAACACGTCGGGATGCGACTTCAACGCGAGCTCGACCTCCTCGGGGAAGATCTTCTCGCCGCCGGAGTTGATGCTCACCGATCCGCGACCGAGCAAGGTGATCTGCCCGTCGGCTTCGACGCGTGCCATGTCGCCGGGAACGACCCAGCGCTCGCCGTTCAACACCATGAACGTCGACGCCGTCTTCGCCTCGTCCTTGTAGTAGCCGAGCGGCATGTACCCCGCGACGGGCGAGGTGACCGACGACGCCGGAGCCGGGCTCGACGGGAATGCCGTTGTCGTCGATGACGAGCGTGTGGTCGCCCATCACGAACCGCGGCTTTCCCTCCGCGTCGGAGCCGGCGACGGAGCCCTGGAACCCGGTCTCCGATGCACCGAGGGAGTCCACGATCAGCACGTTGGGCAGCAGCTCGTTGATCTTCTGCTTGACCGTCGGGCGAGAGGATCGCACCGCCGGAGCCGATGACGAAGAAGGTGGACAGGTCGTAGTCGGCGCCGTCCTCCTCGAGTGCCTCGATGAGCGGCCTCGCCATCGCGTCGCCGACGAGACTGATCGTCATCACGTGCTCGCGCACGACGGTGCTCCACACCTCGTGCGGGTCCATCTTCTTCTGGCTCGAGAGCACCATCGTGTTGCCCTGGAGCAACAGCATCAGCGCGACCCACTGCGCGGCGCCGTGCATCAGCGGTGCGACGGGGAAGCCGACGATCGTGCCCCCGTTGCGGGCCATCTCCATGACCTGCTCGGGCGACTCGAACGTCTGCCCCGAACCCATCAGCGCCCCGATGGTCGAGTGGAAGAAGTCCTCCTGGCGCCACATCACGCCCTTGGGCATGCCGGTGGTGCCACCCGTGTAGAGGATGTAGAGGTCGTCGGGGCTGCGGGGCTGGTCGTAGCGCTTCGACGACGCCGCCGCGAGCGCCGCCTCGTACTCGACCGCGCCGATCGAGGCGAGGTCCTCGTCGGAGCCGTCCTCGATGGAGACGAAGACCTTCAGCTTCGGGCACTGGTCCTTCACGGCGGCGATGCGCGGGACGAACTCACGTCCGTGCACGAGACCGACGAGATCCGCGTTGTCGAAGAGGTACGCGAGCTCGGCCTCGACGTAGCGGTAGTTCACGTTGATCGGGACCGCACGCGCCTTCCAGATCCCGAACATCGCCTCGACCCATTCCGGGCCGTTGTAGGCGTAGATGCCGACGTGGTCGCCGGTCTGCACCCCGTGGGCGAGCAGGTGGTTCGCGAGACGGGTGGACCGGTCGTCGAGCTCGGCGAAGGTGTACCGCCGGTCACCGCAGACCAGCGCGGTGCGGTCCGCGGCGATGTCGGCCACGCCCTCGAACAGGTCCGCGAAGTTCCACTCCATCTACTTCCTCACGATCACACAGCTGCCGTGGCCGAAGAGGCCCTGGTTGATGGTCAGACCGACGCGCGCACCCTCGACCTGGCGGGCCCCCGCCTCGCCCCGCAGGTGCCACGTCACCTCGCACACCTGGGCGATGGCCTGCGCCGGCACCGCCTCGCCGAAGCACGCGAGCCCGCCGCTCGGGTTCACCGGGATCCGGCCGCCGATCGTGGTGTCGCCGTCGCGGACGAGGCGCTCGGCCTCGCCGGGCTTGCAGAGCCCGATGTTCTCGTACCAGTCGAGCTCGAGCGCGGTCGAGAGGTCGTACACCTCGGCGAGGTCGAGGTCCTCGGGTCCGATCCCTGCCTGCTCGTACGCGCCGTGGGCGATGGAGTCCCGGAAGCCACGCTCGGGCGGCTGCACGCCGAAGGCCGAGTCGGTCGCGAAGTTCGGCATGTCGATCAGGGTGTTCGGGTAGCTCGGCGTCACCGTGCTCACACCCGCGATGCGCACGGGGTTCGTGTGGCCGTGCGCCTTCGCGTACTCCTCGCTGCAGACGATGATCGCGGCGGCGCCGTCGGACGTCGCGCAGATCTCGAGCAGCCTGAGCGGGTCCGACACGATCGGCGACGCGGCGACGTCCTCGAGCGTGACCTCCTTGCGGAACCGCGCGTAGGGGTTCTCGAACCCGTGGCGCGCGTTCTTCACCTTCACCGCGGCGAAGTCGTCCCGCGTGGCACCGTGCAGCTCCATCCGGCGGCGGGCGTACATCCCGAAGTACGTCGGGTTGGTGGCCCCGAGCAGGCGGAACCGGAGCCAGTCGGGGTCGTCGCCCCGCTCGCCCGCGTTCGGTGCGAGGAACCCCTTCGGCGTGGTGTCGGCGCCGATCACCATCGCGACGTCGACCATGCCCGCGAGGATCTGCGCCCGGGCCGCGTTCAGCGCGGTCGCACCGCTCGCGCACGCGGCGTACGAGCTGGAGACCGACGCTCCCTGCCAGCCGAGCGCCTGCGCGAACGTCGCGCCGGCCACGTAGCCGGGGTAGCCGTTGCGGACGGTGTCGGCGCCGCAGACCAGCTGGACGTCGCGCCAGTCGATCCCGGCGTCGGCGAGCGCCGCCCGCGCCGCGACCACGCCGTACTCGACGAAGTTCTTGCCCCACTTGCCCCACGGGTGCATCCCCACCCCGAGGACCGCGATCTCGGTCACGAGGTCACCGGCTTCCACTGCCAGACGACGTATTCGTTCTCGTCGTCCTCGTAGAGGGTCCCGAGCGTGACCTCCACCTCGGTGCCCACGTGCAGCGTCGCCGGATCGGTACCGGGGCTGAGCGGCCCGAGCACGACCATCTCCTCGGCGGGCAGCTCCACCGCGACCACCGTGTAGGGCACGAACGGGTCGGCGGCCACGTACGGCGCGGGCGGCTGGTAGTGGTTGGTGGTCCAGGACCACACCCGGCCCCGGCGGGAGAGCTCGACCTCGGTCAGGTCCTCGGTCGGGGCGGCCGGATTGCGGGAGAACGCCAGGTTCTTCGGGAAGAAGTAGCTCCCGGTCTCGGTCCCGCGGCTGCCGAGCAGCGCCGGCTCGTCGCCCATGGTGAACCAGCCCTCGACGGCCGGCACGCGTGTCTTCATCGGGTCCCCTCGGTCATGGCGGCGCAGCCTACCGACGACGCGTGCGGGACCCGTCAGGGAGCGGTCAGCGACCGCGGGCGGTCGTTCCGGGTGCGGCGGATCGCGTCGGCGACGATCGTGCCTGCGGCAACTCCGAACAGCGTGAGCGGGAGGAGGACGACCACCGTCAGGGCGAAGAGGGAGGCGGCCGACGGACCGCCGCGGGTCCACGCGAGTGTGATCAGGGCCACGGCGACGCCGACGCACGCGGCGACGGAGCCGATGATCGGCCGGAACCGTCCGGACCACGCGCGTGCGCCGAGCGCGACGAGCGCGCTCGCCCCGGCGAGGATCGGCAGGAAGATCACACCCTCGAGCCCGTCGTCGATCTCGATCGAGGCGAGATACACCCAGGTGCTCCCCACCGTGATCGCCGCGATCAGCAGTCCGGCAGCGATCGACCCCACGATCGGGACCGCGCCGCGCGGCATCGTCGGCCGTCGCCGGCCCGGAACGAGGAACACCGCGATCCCCCAGAGGACGGCCAGGAACACCAGCACCTCGACGGCCTGCGTCGCCAGCGGATCGTCGGCAACCGCGGGGACGAGATGACGGAGGATCCGGCCCGCGACCAGGGCGGCGAGCCCGGCGAGGAACACGGCCCCGAGCGACTCCCGCCACCCGGGCCGACGCACGGGAAGCGGCTCGTCCGGTGTCACCCCGTCATCCTCCCACTGTGGAGCGTTCCGCGGAACCTTCCGGATCCGGCAGACGGAGATCCCGGATGTTCACGCCGACGGGGCTGGTGGGCTCCTGGTCCGGCGGTTGGTCAGTTCGATCGAGCGGCGTATCGGATCATCGTCCAGGACCGTCCGTGCTTCTCGACCGGGACGAAGCCAGCCGACTCGTACAGGCCACGCGCTGGATTGTTCTCGACGACGCTGAGACTCATCGCTGGGTACCCCTGAGCAACGCTGGCCTCGACGAGGTCGATGAGGAGCCGTCGTCCGATCCCCGCGTGCCGACGGGAGGCGACGACGGCAATCGACAGTTCGGGCACGTCCTCAGCGACGAATCCGTACCCATGGCTCGCCGCCGTGTACGTCCGGTACCAAGCCGCGCCCACCGGTCCGTCTTGTTCGGCAACCAGTCCGTAGTCGCCGGGCCGTGGCCATCCAGCGAGGTAGCGCGCGTACCGGGGATCGGCCAGCACCTGCTCAGCGGTCGGTGTCGGCTTGTCAGGTCGCCAGACTGCGGCCTCACCGAGCATCGTCGCGAGGAAGGTGAAGTCCTCGGTTCCGGCCGGTCGACGAATCTCCTTCACCCTGCTCAGTCCAGCAGCTCCTCCGAGCGAGTGAGCGACAAGCGGCGGAGTGACGTTCCCCCCCCCCAGCCACCCCGCTGGCTCAGGCCCCTCGAACCTCGGCAAGCCGGCTGACTGCGAAATCGTCGGTTCCGCTCGGATCCCAACACACGGCGGCTTCCCACGCGGCCTTTGCCTGCGCGGCAACGTCGTGCGCGTCGTCTTCGAGACCGGCCGAGTTGTGGGGCAGCACCAGGTCGAGGTCGGGGACGTCGACGTGCGCCTCGTCCCAGTCGATCAGCGTCACCCGATCTGCGGTCATGCGGATGTTGCCGGGATTGGTGTCGCCATGGATGACGCATCGTTCTCGTCCCGGTCGTGGCGCGCAGGAGGTCGGTCGACGACAGCCAGCCCGGGCGCTGCGGCCAGTCCCTTGTCAAACCGTGGAGTTGACGGAGCGTGTCGGCCACACGACACCAGTCGGCCTCCGTCTCGGGGGGTCCGCCCTCCACGTACGTCATCACCACGATGCCGTCGGCGAAGGCTCGTCCGTCCTCGGTCGGGATGGGCACGGGCACGCTCATCCCGCCACGCTCGAGATGTCGCAACAGGTCGGCCTCCCACGCGAGATCAGCATCGCTGCGCCTGCCGAGACGAGCGACCGCGAGCCGTCCGTCGACCCGCACGCTCCACACCTCGTTCGCGACACCGGTCTGGAACCGCTCGACCCGAGCGACGTCGTCACCCTACCGATCGAGCGCCTCCCATCCCACCCGGCACATCTTCGCGGATGGCGATGACGGGGGCGCTGAAGCCGATACCGGGCAGGAGACTCGGTGCGATCACGTCGCCCTTCCACTTTGCTCCGCCGTCGCCGACGCGGTCCTCAGATGTCTGGAATCATCTGCGGATGGCGACACCGATCGGCCGCGAAGCCCAGAAGCCGAACCCCGCGCTCGAACGACTCGCGCCGTTGGTCGGGCAGTGGCGGACGACGGGGACGCATCCCCTCGTCCCGGACACGATGTTCCACGGCCGCACCTCGTTCGAGTGGCACGAACACGGTGCGTTCATGCTGGTGCGCTCCGAGATCGACGAGCCGGAGATCCCGAGCGCCGTGGCGGTCATCGGCTCCGACGACGCTGCGGGCACGTTCACGATGATCTACTTCGACGAGCGTGGCATCTCTCGCCGGTACACCGTCGAGGTCACCGACCGCGAAGTGCGTTGGCACCGCGATGAAGCAGGGTTCGCTCAGCGCATGATCATCGCGATCGCCCCCGACGGCACCCGGCTCGACGCGCACGGGACCATGTCACACGACGGCGGCGAGTGGGAGCCCGACCTGCAGCTCACCTACGAGCGCATCGACCCGTAGAGCCGCGGGTTGACGCTGCGCTTCGGCAGGTGCCTCCCGACCGAGCCCGACCTTGGTGGTCGGCGAACACGCTCAGGTCGATCCGGTCGTGCGGGAATGTCACCCGAGAACCCACTTGGTTGCAGCCACCGAATCACACGTCGGCGGGCACGTCGGGCTCCGGCGGGTCGACCACCCGATCCTTCCGGGCGTCGTGTCGGAGACCCCACGCCGTCGCGCCGACCAGCGCAACGCCGGAACCGATCGAGCGCGACGAACAGGATCGAGCGCCATTCGCCGGGGCGGTTCCACACTCGGGGAACCTCCGCACCGACGCTGCCGCCCGCGGGGAGGACGCAGTACCGCCCGGGCGGGTTCCACTGCCAGCGCGGCCGGCCGGCCGCCGACGAGGCCCCGGCTCCGGGCACCGGACAGGTCGTGGTCTCGTGACCGGTCACCTGCGCGTGCTCACGCCAGAGCCAGAAGCCGAACCCGATCGCCACGAGCAGCCAGAGCGCCGCGAGCACGCCGACGATGGGAACCCAGTCCCGCCGGTCACCGTCGCCTACCATCCGGCGACGTTACGGGCCCGGGCCTGCCGCAGTGAGTCAGGTGCCGGGCGGCGCGGAGAGCGCCTCCACGAGCCCCGCGACGATCGCCTCGACCCGCTCGCCGTACTTGCGCTTGATCCCGGTCTTGGCGCCGAAGCCCACCGCGTCCGACGCGGTGATCGTCACCTGCGTGGCACCGCCGGCCGCATCCATCGTGACGACGGTGCGCGTCGGCAAGGCCACGGGCGCGATGAAGGCGCCGCCCCGGAGGCGCAGCTTCGCCTGCGAACCCGACTTCAGGTCGAGCCGGCCCGGCTCGTCGGCGACGATCTTGCGCCCGATCGGGTCGAACCAGGCGAGGACCCGCTCCCGGACCGCCGACGGTTCGAGCGGGACGGACATGGTCTCCGAATGCGAGATCAGTGCCATGTCGAGTCCTCCCGGGTCCGCACGACGAGCACCGTACCGCCGTGGAGGGTCGCGTCTCTCAGCCCGGCGGATCCAGCAGCGCGATCGTCCGGCCGACGGTGCGGCGCCGCGCCAGGTCGTCGATCGCACGCGGGATCTCGTCGAAGCCGACCGTCTCGCCGACCACGGCATGCACATGACCCCCGAGCACGAGGTCGACGATCTCCCCATGGATCCGCGCGCCCAGCTCCGCGCCCGCGAAGTTCCAGCCCATCGCGGTCTTGACCAGGTGGGCCGTGTCGGGGTCGGCATAGGCGAGCAGCACCCCACACAGCTTGAGGTTGCCGAGCGCGAGACGGCGCGGCACCAGGAACGGCTCGTCGGCGACCACCTTGTTGGAGGCGAAGCCCATCATCAGGTACCGCCCGTTGTACGCGGTGCACGCGAGCGAGTCCTCGAGCACCGCCTCGCCCACGTTGTCGAACACGACGTCGACCCCACGGTCGCCGGTCGCCGCGAGCACTCCGGGCCGGAACTCCTCGGCGAGGTAGTCGATCACCACGTCGGCACCCAGCTCCGCACACAGGGCGGTCTTCTCCGGACCGCCGGCCGTCGCGATGACCCGCGCGCCGAGGTGCTTCGCGATCTGGATCGCCGCGCTGCCCGATCCGCCGGCGGCCGCGTGGATCAGCACCGTCTCGCCCGGCTGCAGCGCGGCCCGGTCGACGAGCCCGAGCCACGCGAGGTGGAAGGGGAAAAGGAGCGCGGCCGCGTCCGGGAGCGGGATCGCGTCGGGCATCGGGAACGCCGAGATCGCCGGGCAGATCGCGTACTCCGCGAACCCGCCGTGCACGCCGGCGGTCGTCGCGGCGACGCGGTCGCCGAGGCGGGATTCCACGCCCGCGCCGCACCCGTCGACGACGCCCATGACCTCCATGCCCGGGCTGTACGGGAGATCGGGACGCACCATCATGTTGCCGCCGGTGATCCGCTCGAGGTCGTTGAGGTTGAGCGGGATGCCCTGCACCCGCACGCGCAGCTCACCGGGGCCCGGGTCGGGGATCGGCACCTCGTCGAGCTGCAGGGCCGTGAGCGGATCGCCGTACTCGTGCGTCCGCCACGCTCGCATCGTCCCGCTCATCGCGCTCCCCGTTCGTGCCGGTCAGGTGGCGCCGAGCCGGGCGAGCACCTGCTCGGCCTCGCCCATCACGCGATCGACGATCTCGGCGACGGTCGGCAGCGCGTCGATCACCCCGACGACCTGGCCGGTCGGCAGCACACCGGTGTCGAGCCGCCCGTCGACGAGCGCGGCCTTGGTGAGCATCGGCGCGTTCGCGGCCATCGCGACCTGCGCCCACGAGAGCCCCTGGCTCTTCCTCATCGCGAGCCCCTCGCCGCGAGGTCGCGGAGCGAGCGTCCGCTCAGGTTGCGGAAGCGCAGGGCGTTGCCGAGCGAGCGCGGCAGGGCCGTGACGCGCCCCGCGCCGTCGAGATGCTCGACGAGCTCGGTGCGGATCACGCGCTGCGGGTGCCCGTCGACCTGCTCGGTCACGACGGTGTCGGTCACCGCGGCGT
Source organism: uncultured Acidimicrobiia bacterium (assembly GCA_963805415.1). Lineage (GTDB taxonomy): Bacteria > Actinomycetota > Acidimicrobiia > IMCC26256 > JAENVU01 > JAENVU01. Next base: position 340,762 of record CAWDUD010000006.1, on the reverse strand, counting down.
CGAGGTAGCGGGCCTTCACCGCATCCGGCACGCGGCTCTCGGCCGACAGGAGGAACCGGGTCCCCATCGCCACACCCGCGGCGCCGTAGGCGAGCGCGGCGATGAGCCCGCGCCCGTCGAAGAAGCCGCCGGCCGCGACCACCGGGATGTCCACCGCATCGCACACCTGCGGGAGCAGCAGCGTGGTGGGGACCGCACCGGTGTGGCCGCCGCCCTCCGCGCCCTGCGCGATCACTGCGTCGACCCCCCACTCGGCGACCTTCTCGGCATGGCGCCGGGCCCCGACCGTCGGCATGACGACGACCCCCTGGTCCTTCAGGGTCTTGACCAGCCGCTCGCCGGGAGCCTGGGCGAAGCTCGCCACCTTCACACCCTCGCGGACCATGAGCGTGATGCGCTCGTCGACGTCGGGCTGGTCCGAGCGCAGGTTCACCCCGAACGGATTCGCGGTGCGCTGCTTCACCGACGCGATCGCGGCGGCCAGCTCGGGGACGCTCATCGTCGCGCTGGCCAGGATGCCGAGCCCACCCGCCTCGCTCGTGGCCGCAGTCAACCGGGCACCGGCGACCCAGCCCATGCCGGTCTGCACGATCGGGTACCGCACGCCGAACAGCTCGCACGCGCGGGTGCGCAGCGCAGCCATCCGAGGTGCGTGACTCACGGGGTCGGGGACCTCCTGGTCCCGCAGGCCGTGGGGGTCGATCACCTCGCGGATGAGCGCGAGCTCGTCGGGCGTGGGCGGGCGCGTCTCGGGAACCTCGGCGGGCACGACGAGCTCGAAGCCGGTCGCGGCGACGATCTCGTCCACGGTCACGCCCGGATGCACCGAACGCAGGCGCATGTGGTGGTCGTCGGTCTCGAAGTCGAGCACCCCGAGGTTGGTCACCACGTGGCGCAGCCCGTGGAAGCGGCCCGCGGCGCCGAGCTTCGCGGCGCGGTCGTACCCCACGCCCGTCACCACGTCGACCTCCGGCACGAAGACCCGCGCCGAATGGTTGGGGACCCAGTAGCTCGTGGTGTTCTGGATCGTGTTGCCCGGCGCGCCGCGGAAGCCGAGGAGCTGCGCCTTGGGCGCGGCCCAGTCGCCGACGAAGGCGAAGTTCTGGTTGCCGAACGCGTCGATCTGGCTCGCGCCCATCATCACGTGGCGCCGGCCGGACCACACGACGTCGAACATCGATCGGTACGGGTTCCAGGCCTCGATCGTCTTCGGCCGGTCCGTCACTCCGACGGGATACGGGCCGCTGATCAGCAACGCCTCGCCGTCGGTCATCACGAGGTCGGGCGAGAAGCTCGCCCGGGCCAGCCGGCCGCCGATCATCGGGATCGTGCCGATCGGGTTGGCCAGGATCTCGCCGTCGCCCCGGAAGCACTCGGCCACCGCGATCACGCAGTACTCGGCCCGGGTGACCAGATCCGTCGTTCCACTCATCGCCCGCCCCCCGACCCACTTGGGCACCGTTGTGGGGGCCAGGACCCCGAAAAACGCGCCGAAGTGGGCTCATTGGTCGATCACCTTCCGGTACTCGTCGTGGCCGCCGCAGTCGAGGTACTTCGATCTCCACTCCGCCCAGGCCTCGGGCGACTTGGCGCTGGCGACGTAGGCGCGCTGGAACTCCTCGTCGCGCGGGTAGTCGGGGACACACTCGGTGAAGTGCGCGCCCTGCGGGGCCTCGACCACGCCGTCGGTCATGAGCCGGTTGATGCGCAACGACTGCACCGGGCCACCGGCCGCGAGGTCGTCGGTCGGAACGATCCTCTCGACGCTCATGAACCGGCGGTCGGCGGCCATGCAGAACAGGTCGTCGAAGTAGGGATCGACGTTGAGGTACTGCCCGTTCCCCCGCGGCGTCGCCGCGGTGCATGTGGATCAGGGCGACGTCGAGGTGCAACGCGGGCGCGGCGACGAGCTCCTCGCCGTCGTCGTAGGGCGAGACGACCGTGCGGATCTCGTCCTGACGATCGAGGACGTCGGAGCCGAGGCCGACCCGGGTCGGCAGGAACGGCACCCGCCACGCCGCGGCCTGGAGCCCGAGGAGGAACATGCCCTCGTCCATCTCCAGGGTCGAGACCGTGCCGGCCTGGCGGGCCTGGCGGAAGTGTGGCTCGAGCGGGATCGAGTCGAGCGAGCAGAACGCGTAGACGGCCTTGCGCACCTTGCCGGTCGCGCACAGCAGCCCGAGGTCGGGACCCGCATAGGAGACGACGGTGAGGTCCTTCACGTCGCTGCGGGCGATCGCCGCGCACGAGGCTCATCGGCTTGCGGCGCGAGCCCCAGCCACCGATGCCGATCGTCATGCCGTCGCGCAGCTCCGCGACGACGTCGTCCTCGGTCGCCGTCTTCGAGGAGGGCTCGGCGAGTATCACTTCGACGTATCCGTCTCACGGCCGGCGACGAAGGCGTCGCGGTGCTCGTCCGCCACGCCCGAGAGGTTGAGCTCGAACGTGAAGCCCTGCTCGTACCGGTAGGAGCGCTTGACGTCGACGGGGTCGATGCCGTTGAGGGACTCCTTGGCCGCCCGGATGACCGTCGGGCTCTTCGCCGCGATGTCACGGGCGACGGCGAGCGCGCCGTCGCGCAGCTCGTCGACGGGCACGACGTCGAGGACCGACCCGAAGTGATGGAGCTCCTCCGCGGTGATCGTCGCCGCGGTGTAGACCATCGCCCGCATGCGGTGCTGGGGGACGAGCCGCGCCAGGTGCGTGGCCGCGCCGAGCGCGCCGCGATCCACCTCGGGGAGACCGAAGGTCGCATCGTCGCTCGCGATCACGATGTCGGCGTTGCCCGCCAGGCCGACGCCACCCCCGAGGCAGAACCCGTTCACCGCCGCGATCACGGGGACCGCGCACTCGTAGACGGCGGCGAAGGCGGCGAAGCACCCCCGGTTCGCGCCGACGAGGGCGTCGAACCCCTCGGTGCTCTGCATCTCCTTGATGTCGACCCCGGCGTTGAAGCCGCGACCCTCGGCCCGCAGGATCACCACGTGGACCGCGGGATCCTCGCCGAGGTCGCGGATCGTCCTCGCGAGCTCGAACCAGCCCGCCACGGTGAGGGCGTTGACCGGCGGGTTGTCCATCACCACCTCGGCGATGCCCGCGTCGTCGACGGTCTGGGTGATGGGCATGGGCGCGCCTCGGGGCAAGGGAGCTCGGTCGAAGTTCCTGACGGGTCGTCAGATCGGGGAAACTTATCCGCATGAGCCGAGCGGGACCTTCACGCGGCACGAGCCGAGCGACCAGTGGCGCGGGGCCCGTCCGGCCCGGTGCACCGGGCCGAGAGGACAGTTGATGACGGACGAGCTGGACATGTCGGGGCGGATCGTGCTCGTGACCGGCGGCGCCCGGGGCATCGGGCGGGGGATCAGCGAGCGGTTCCTCGCCGCCGGTGCGGGGGTCGTGATCTGCGGCCGGTCCGAGCCCGCCGTGCTGCCGACGGCCGCGGGCCGCACGGCGGTGTTCGTCGCGGCCGACGTCCGCGATCCGGATGCTGTCGCCGCGCTCGTCGCGACCACCGTCGAGGCGCACGGGCGGCTGGACGTGCTCGTGAACAACGCGGGCGGCTCGCCGTCGGTCGACTCGGCCACCGTCTCCCCCAAGTTCTCGCGCTCCATCATCGAGCTCAACCTGCTCGCGCCGCTCGTCTGCGCCCGCGAGGCGAACGCGGTCATGCAGATCCAGCCCGACGGCGGGTCGATCGTCAACATCGCGAGCGTCAGCGGGCTGCGTCCCTCCCCAGGCACCGCCGCGTACGGTGCCGCGAAGGCCGGGTTGCTCAACCTGACTCAGACGCTCGCCGTGGACTACGCGCCGAAGGTGCGCGTGAACGCGGTCGAGCGCGGGCCTGATCCGCACCGAGCAGTCGCACCTCCACTACGGCGACGAGGAGGGCATCGCCGCGGTCGGCGCGACCGTCCCGCTCGGGCGCATGGGAACGCCCGAGGACATCGCGAGCGCCTGCCTCTTCCTCGCCTCCCCCCTCGCCGCGTACGTCTCCGGCGCGAACCTCCTGGTGCACGGCGGTGGCGAGCGCCCCGCGTACCTCGACGCGGCCACGACCTGAGCCGACCTGACGGCAGCGTCAGGTTTGACATCGCCCGGACGCCCCGGGAGCATGCCGCCATGACCCACCCTCTGGACATGCTCACCGGCGAGGAGATCAGCCTCGCGAGCCGGATCGTGCGGGCGGACGGCCGCTTCACCGATTGCTCCACGTTCGTGCACGTGGTCCTGCACGAGCCCACCAAGGACGCCCTCGCGGCCGCCGGTGACGGCCCGCTGCCGCGTGAGGTCGAGGTGCAGCTCGTCACCGGGCCGGAGATCCAGGTCGTCGAGGTCCTCGCGTCCCTGACCCAGCAGAAGGTCCTGCGCTGGGACGTCGTCGACGGCATGCGCCCGACGCTGCTGTTCGGCGAGGCCGCGCACGCGATCTTCAGGACCAAGGAGCACCCCGACTACGTCGCCGCACTGGCGCGCCGGGGCATCACCGACGTCGACAACGTGCAGATCGACCCGTGGCCGGCCGGCGCGTTCGGCTACGAGGCCGAGGAGGGTCGCCGCATCGCACGGTGCATCTCGTTCCTGCGCACCGATCCGCAGGACAACGGGTACGCACGGCCGATCGAGGGCCTCATCGTGCACTTCGACCTCGGGCGCAAGGAGGTGATCGAGGTCATCGACCACGGCGTCACCACCCTGCCCACCCAGCACGCGCGCTACTTCGCACCCGACAACGAACCGCTGCGCACCGACCTCAAGCCGCTCGAGATCACCCAGCCCGACGGCCCGAGCTTCACCGTCGACGGCAACCTCGTCGAGTGGCAGAAGTGGTCGCTGCGCCTCACGTTCGATCCGTACGAGGGCGTCGTGCTGCACCAGGTGACCTACGACGACGACGGCCGGGTGCGCCCGATCCTGCACCGCGCGTCGATCACCGAGATGGTCGTGCCCTACGGCGACCCGACCGAGGTGCAGGGCTTCAAGAACGCGTTCGACGTCGGCGAGTGGGGCCTCGGCCGGATGACGCAGTCGCTCACGCTCGGCTGCGACTGCCTCGGCGTCATCCACTACTTCGACGCCACCCTCGCCAAGGAGGACGGCGAGCCCTACGTCATCGAGAACGCGATCTGCATGCACGAGGAGGACTACGGGATCCTCTGGAAGCACGTGGACCTCTTCGGCGGCACGAGCGAGGTGCGCCGCAGCCGCCGGCTGGTCGTGAGCTTCATCTCGACCGTCGGCAACTACGAGTACGGGTTCTTCTGGTACTTCTACCAGGACGGCAACATCCAGCTCGAGGTCAAGCTCACCGGCATCGTCTCGCCGATGGCGGTCGAGCCCGGGACCGAGCCGGAGTACGCCGGGATCGTCGCGCCCGGCGTCGCGGCGCCGAACCACCAGCACATGTTCAGCGCCCGGCTGGACTTCGACGTCGACGGCACGCGGAACGAGGTCTACGAGGTCGAGGCCGAGCGCGTGCCGACCGGGGCCGAGAACCCGTGGGGCAACGCCTTCCGCGCCAGGAAGACCCGCCTCGACTCCGAGCTCGCCGCCACGACGTGAGACCGACTCGGCGACCTCACGCACCTGGCGGATCGTGAACCCCGAGGCGCGCAACGGGCTCGGCCAACCGACCGCCTACAAGCTGATCCCCACGATGAGCACCCCCACGCTCCTCGCCCAGCCCGAGTCGAGCGTCGCCCGGCGCGCCGGCTTCGCGTGCCACAACCTGTGGGTCACGCCCTACGCGCCCGACGAGCGGCGCGCGGCGGGGAACTACCCCAACCAGCACGCCGGCGGCGACGGTCTCCCCGTCTGGACCGCGGCGGACCGTTCGCTCGTGGGGACGGACGTCGTCGTCTGGTACAGCTTCGGCATCACGCACTTCGTGCGGCCGGAGGACTGGCCGGTCATGCCGGTGGAGTACACGGGCTTCCTGCTCAGCCCGTACGGCTTCTTCGACCGCAATCCGGCGCTCGACGTCCCGCCGTCACCCGCCGGTCACTGTCACGCCGACTGAACGGGGGTCCCGGTGCGGGACTCCGACCCCGAGCTCAGCTCATCTCCGTGACCCCGAGCACCACGTTCGTGAGCTGTACTGCGATCGGTGACCTGTCGGCCGCGCAGGGTGCGAGCAGGTTGACCATCGCGTACAGCTCGAGCGTGCCTCCGACCCCGGTCTTCGGGCTGGCCGTCGTCGACCGCTGGTCGACGCCGACGAAGTGCAGGGTCGCATCTCCGGTCTGCAGATCCGGGGTGATCGTCGCGATGCCCGTCGCCTTCAGGCGCAGTTCGTGGGTCAGCGGCGCGGGCCGGCCGAGGTTGACATTCACGGCGGCGGTCGCCCAATCGGTCGGGCCGGTGCAGTCGGCGGCGCCGTGCGACAGGGACAGCGAAACGTGAGCCTGCGACACCTGGGTGTGGTCGTAGCTCGCATTCAGCGCCGGCCACCCGGACCACGTATCGGTACACGTCACGGAGCGGGAAGCCGACAACCGCGAGTGTGCGTCCGCGGCTCCGTAGACGCGCACGGTCGCGTGATCGTGCGCTCCCGGCGTGGGGCTCCCGCACACGAGCGCCGCGGTGTCGGCCGCGTCCGCCCCTGGGATCAGGGTCGTGAACACGAATACGACTGCCACGATCAAGAACACGCGTTGCGAATTTCGGCGCATGGCCAGCTCCCGCCCTCCGGCGTCTCCCCCGGCGAGACGCGCGCGCGAACCGTACGCCCCCGTCCTGAGACCGGCAACCGTCTGCGTCTCGGTCTCACCAGGGGCGAGGCTCAGCCCCTCCCGTCCGATGCGGTGCCCAATTCGGGCCCCGTGGCCTGCGCCGGAGGCGCAAGAGCGGGAATCACGCGTGCTGGGAGCTGACGCTCACGACCTCGCCGGTCATGTAACTCGAGTAGTCCGACGCGAGGAACACGATCACGTTGGCGACCTCCCACGGAGTGGCCGCCCGACCGAACGCCTCCCGGGCGGTCAGCTCCGCGAGGACCTCGTCCGTCGTGACCTTGGCGAGGAACGGGTGCATCGCGAGCGAGGGCGCGACGGCGTTCACGCGCACGCCGTAGAGCGCGGCTTCCACCGCGGCGCACCGCGTGAGCGCCATCACGCCCGCCTTGGCCGCCGCGTAGTGCGCTTGGCCGCTGCTGCGCACGCCAACCGAGCACCGACGCGTTGTTCACCACGACCCCCGCGTGCCGCGGCTGCATGTGGCGGAGCGCGGCGCGCAGGCACCGGAACGTGCCGTTGAGCGTGACGTCGAGGACCTTCAGCCACTGCTCGTCGGTCATGTCGACCAGCTCGGCAGTGCCACCGAGTCCGGCGTTGTTCACGACGATGTCGATCTCGCCGAGCGCCGCGGCCGCGCCACCGAAGAGGGCCTGCACCTGCTCCTCGACGGTCACGTCGCACGGCAACGCCGCGGCCACACCGTCACCGAGCTGCTCGGCGGCCTCGGCGAGCCGCCGCTCGTGCGCGTCGCTGATCACCACCCGGGCGCCCTCGGCGAGACACCGCTCCGCGGTGGCGAAACCGATGCCGGTCCCCGCCGCAGCGGTGACGAGCACCGACCGGCCCTCCAGCAATCCGTGGCCCGCACCGGGTCCTGGCAACTGATCCGGATCAGCCATGACTCACACCACCTTCGGTTCGGGCGGCAGACCGAGCACCCGCTCGCCGATGACGTTGCGCTGGATCTCGTTCGAGCCGCCGTAGATCGTGTCGGCCCGGCTGTAGAGGAACATGGCCTGCGGGAGCGTGAGCTCGTACGGCAGCTCCTCGGCCACCTGGGACCACGGGCCGAGCACGTCCATCGCGAGCTCCCCCATCGAGCGATGGAGCGAGCCCCAGAACAGCTTGCCGATCGAGGTCTCGCGCGTGACCTCGCCCTTGCTCAGGGCGGTGATCCCACGCATCGCGGTGTACCGCATGATCTCGAGCTGGATCCACGTGGCCGCCAGCCGCTGACGGGTCAGCGCGTCGGACGCGAGACCGCGCTCACGGGCGGAGGCGAGGATCTCCTGCCACTCGTTCACAAAGGCAAGCTGCTGGCCCAGCGTGAGCGCGCCGCGCTCGAACGCGAGCGTGCCCATCGCGACCTTCCAGCCACCGTTGACCTCACCGACGACGAGATCGGCCCGGGTACGCGCCCCGTCGAAGAAGACCTCGTTGAACTCGGACGTACCGGTGATCTGCTCGATCGGGCGGATCTCGATGCCGGGTTGGTCCATCGGGACGAGCAGGTAGGAGATCCCGCGGTGGCGGGGCGCCGCGCGGTCGGTACGCGCGAGCACGAAGCACCATTGCGCCCAGTGCGCGAGCGACGTCCAGACCTTCTGGCCGTCGATCACCCACTCGTCGCCGTCGAGCTCCGCGCGCGTCGAGAGGTTCGCGAGATCCGAGCCCGCGTTCGGCTCGGAGTACCCCTGGCACCAGAGCTCCTCGCCGCTCGCGATCCGCGGGAGGAAGCGCTCGCGCTGCTCGTCGGTGCCGAAGTGCAGGATCGTCGGGCCGATGAGCCCTTCGCCGACGAGCCCGACGCGGCCGGGACCGCGGGCGCGCGCGTACTCCTCGTAGAAGACGACCTGCTCGAGCAGTGATGCGTCACGCCCTCCGAACTCGGCCGGCCACGAGAGACACGTCCACCCCGCGCGCCCGAGCGCGCGCTCCCACTCCAGGCGCTCCTCGAACAGCGCGTGCTCGTCGCCGGGCCCGCCACGCCCGCGGACGTGTCGGAACTCGCCGTCGAGCCGGGGAACGAGCCAGTCGCGGGCCTCGGCGCGGAACGCGTCGAGCTCGGGGGTCGAACGGAGATCCACGGATCAGCGGGGCCGGTAGAAGGGGTTCCACGGGTCGTCACGCGCCGCCAGCACCGCGTCGAGGTCGGGAACCCCGCGCGTGCCGTTCGCGAGGGACTGACGGGTGGCGAGCCGGTTGTTCTCGAACACGGCCTTCGCGTCGGCCGCGGCCGGATCGACCCAGACCGCGGCGATGATCACCAGCTCGCTGATCCAGTCACCGGCGACGACGCCGTCGTCGACCGCGTCGGCCACGCCCGCGGCGACCCCGGCCTGCGCGGCCCCCCACGTCATCTCCGCGTGGCGCTCGCTGCGGATGGCGGACTTGTTCACGAAGAGCGTCGGTGGTTGTACCGGCATCCCCGGGCGGATCACCGCCACGAACGGCGCATGGCCGCGTGACGGGGTGGCCAGTGCCGACGCCCAGGAGGCGCCCACCGGACCCGACCGCTCGCCGAGCACGGTGTTGATGTGGGCCGCCTCCTTGCCCGATCCGACGTAGCTCTCACCGATCTGCACGGCGGCATGCTGCCAGACGGCGGCGCGCCCCGACGAGCAGAGCGGTCGTGGTCGCCGCGAGCGCGACGCCCGCCGCCAGCTCGGTGCGGAGTCCCTCGGGTGACTCGCGCTGGATCCGGACGTGGAAGCGGTCGAGCCAACCCGGCAGCGGGTTGACGTCGAAGAAGTACTCGCCGGGCTTGTCCGAGTCCAGGATCGCGGCACCGGCCATCCCTGCGAGCAGCGCCCGCCGCGGCGGCACGCCCGCCACGGTGACCAGCGCGATCGTCGCGAGGCCGAGCAGGCCGTCACGCTTGGCGACCGCGTAGAAGCCGTCACGACCGAGCGTCGGATTCCCCCAGTGCGGGGTCATGTCCATCACGACGTGGGTGACGACACCGACCGCGAAGGCCGTGACCGGGCGCCCGCGCGCCGCGGTCCCCGCGATCGCGCCGGCCAGGACGTGGTTCGTGATGAACATCGGTCTGGGTAGTGTGCCGCGTCGAGCCCGGTGTGTCCGCGACGGTCGAGAGGTCCTCAGATGGCGTTCAAGGTGGGAGTCCAGCTGCATCCCCAGGTCGGGACCGTCGACGAGCTCCGCGACGCCTGGAAGGCGGCCGACGCCATGGGTGCCGACAGCATCTGGATCTGGGACCACTTCTTCCCGCTCTACGGCGACCCCGACGCGAGCCATTACGAGGCGTACACGCTGCTCGCGGCGATGGCCGCGGACACCGCTCAGGCGCAGCTCGGCGCGCTCGTCACCTGCAACTCGTACCGCAACCCGCAGCTGCTGGCCGACATGGCACGCACCATCGATCTGCTGAGTCACGGACGGTTCACGCTCGGCATCGGCTCGGGCTGGTTCGAGCGCGACTACACCGAGTACGGGTACGAGTTCGGCACCGCGCCCTCCCGCCTGAAGGACCTCGAGCGGGACCTGCCCCTCATCGCCGACCGGCTCGGCGCCCTCGTCCCCCCACCCGCCGGCGACCTGCCGATCCTGATCGGCGGCAGCGGCGAGAAGGTCACGCTGCGGCTCGTCGCCGAGTACGGGGACGCCTGGAACACGTTCGGGCCGCCGGAGAGCTACGCGACAAGAACGCCGTCCTCACGGAGTGGTGCGAGAGGAAGGGGCGGGCCGCGCGCGAGGTCGAGCGAACCGTCGCGATCCAGCCCAACGAGGTGGACTCGCTCGACGAGTACCTCCGGGCCGGGGCCGAGCACTTCATCGTGATGGTGGGGGCGCCGTACGACCTCACGCCGCTGGAGCACCTCGTCGCCGCACGCGGGTGACGCGTCCCGTCCTGCTGCCGCCGGGCGCGCGGCCGGGCTTCCTCGGACCGCTCGCCGTGCCCGGCGACCTGTGGTGGGTGTGCGCCGAACCCACGCCGATCGCGGGGATGGGCTACCCGCGCCGCGGTGCGTGGGACGCGCTCGCGACCGCGGGGTTCGTCCACGTGGTGGATCTCACCCGCGACGTCCCCCGCTACGACCCGGCGCCGTTGACCGGCCACGCGACCGCGCTCGCGGATCTCGTCGTCCGGCACCACCCGCCCGACCCCGACCGCGACGAGGCGCGTATCCGCACCGCAGCCGAGATCGTCGTCGACGGTTGGCAGGCCGGCGAGGGCGTCGTGGTCCACTGCCACGGCGGGCGCGGCCGCACCGGCGCGGTGCTCGGGACGGCACTCGTGCGGCTCGGGCACGAACCGGACACCGTTGCCGACTGGCTCCACCGGGTCCAGCGGACCCGGGGACGCCGCGGCTGGCCCGAGCAGGCTTGGCAGGCCGAGGTCGTGGCCCGCACCCCGGTCGGCGCCTGACGGGAATCCGCCCCGCCGGAACCGTCGGGTGGGAGCGTCGACACGCTCCGCGCGATTCCGTCAAGGTTCGCGAGTCCCCTGAATCCGATCGCGTCCCCCGCCTTGCCGCAGAAGGGTCGATCGGCTAGCAAACGGGGCGGCGGAGTTCTCGTGGAGGCGATCTCGTCGCGCTCCGCGTACCGGACCGTTCCGGTCCAAGGAGACCATGCCGAGACCTCACTCGGGCATCCAACCCGCGCATCCCGCGCGCCGCGCGCGTCGTGCCACGCTGCTCGGGCTCACGGCGCTCGCCGCGGCCGGCGTGCTGGCGGCGCTGACCGCGGCGCCGCCGGATGCGCCGAGGGTCGCCCACGGGGTGCTGCCGCGCACGAAGGCTCCGTCCCATCTCGTCGAGCGGCGTGCGGCCGCCCGCACCCCCGCCACCACGACGCCGCCGAGGTCCTCGCGACCGGCGGCACCGCCCGCGGTCGCGACCGTCCTGCACTCGCCCGTGGACGTCCCCGATCCGAGCGTCCGCCTGCCGATCGCGGTCATGGGTCGCATCCGGATCCCGAAGATCGGTCTCGACGTGGACCTGCGGGACCAGATCACCCAGGAGTCGATCGACCTCGGGCCGTCGCACTGGCCGGGCACCGCGAACCCCGGAGCCGAGGGAAACGTGGTGATCGCGGGCCACCGCAACAGCCACAGCGCGCCCTTCCACGACCTCGGGAACCTGGCGCCGCGCGACCTCGTCGTGCTCCTGGACGCCCACGGACGGACGTTCACCTACGCCGTCACCGAGATGTTCGTGGTCGCGCCGGACGCGGTGTGGATCACCGAGCAGGCCACGGGACACACGTTGACGCTGTTCACGTGCCACCCGATCGGATCGGACGCCCAGCGGCTCGTCGTCCGCGCCACGCTCCTCTGACCCACGCCTGATTGCCCGGGCCCCGGCGGCCCGGGTTCGGTAGGGTCCACACAACGCGGGAGTCCGGTGCGCCGGGCTGAGAGGAGGGCACGCAGCCCTCGACCGTCCGAACCTGATCCGGGTCATGCCGGCGCAGGGAGTCTCGTTCGCGACCTTCCTGCTCCGGCCGAGGAGCGTGCGATGCGAGCGATCGTGATGGCGGGGGGCGACCCTCCCGACCCCGTGTGGCACGACGTGCTCGCCGCCGACGCGATCGTGGTCGCCGCCGACTCGGGCATCGAGCACGCCGACGCGCTGGGCCGCCCCCCCGACCTCCTCGTCGGCGACCTCGACTCGATCCGGCCGGACCGGCTGGACCGTGCCCTCGTCGAGGCGACGCCGATCGAGCGCCATCCGGCCGACAAGGACGCCACCGACCTCGAGCTCGCGATCGCGGCCGCGCGCCGGCTGGGTGCCGATGCGGTCACGGTGGCCGGCGCGGGAGGTGGGCGGCTCGACCACTTCCTCGCCAACGTGCTCGTCCTGGCGAACCCGGCCTGGGCCGACCTCGCGGTCGACGCGGTCATCGGCCCCGCGCGCGATCGCGGTCGTGCGCGACGCGGTCACGCTGCGCGGCACGGTCGGGAGCCTCGTCACCCTGCTCGCGGTGCACGGGCCCGCGACCGGCGTGACCACGACCGGGTTGCGCTGGGCGCTCACGGACGCAGAGCTCGTTGCCGGTTCGTCGCGGGGGTCAGCAACGAGCTCGTCGACCCCGTCGCCACCATCACCGTCCAGGCGGGCGTGCTGCTCGCGATCCAACCGACCGGAGGCCGACCCCGATGATGCGGACCCGAATCCTCGCCGGCGCGCTGGCGGCGCTCGCACTCGTCGCCACGACGACGGCCTGCAGCGACGGGGGCGGCGACAAGGTCGTCACCGTCGTCACCCACGACTCCTTCGCCGTGTCCAAGCCGGTGCTGCGCGCCTTCACGGCCCAGACCGGTTGGAAGGTCAGGGTCCTGAAGAACGGCGATGCGGGCGCGGCCCTGAACCAGGTCGTCCTCACCAAGGGTGCGCCCCTCGGCGACGTCTTCTTCGGCGTGGACAACACCTTCCTCACCCGGGCGCTCGACGAGCACGTGTTCACGAGGTTCCGCGCCCGCGGCCTCGACCGAGTGCCCACGTCGCTGCAGCTCGACCGCACCCACCACGCGACGCCGATCGACTTCGGTGACGTGTGCGTGAACGACGACCGGCAGTTCTTCGCCTCGCGCTCCGAGCAACCTCCGGCGACCCTCGAGGACCTGGCGAAGCCGGCGTACAAGGACCAACTGGTCGTCGAGAACCCCGCCACGTCCTCCCCCGGACTCGCCTTCGTGGCCGCGACCGTCGCGCACTTCGGTGACAAGTGGCTCGACTACTGGGACGCGCTCCGCGCCAACGGGGTGAAGGTGGTCGACGGGTGGGAGGCCGCGTACAACGGCGAGTTCTCCGGCGCGGCCGGCAGCAAGGGCGATCGCCCCCTCGTCGTCAGCTATGCCTCGAGCCCGCCGGCGGAGGTGTACTTCGCGGACCCGCAGCCGAGCGAGAGCCCGGTCGGAAACCTCGACGCCACGTGCTTCCGTCAGGTCGAGTTCGCGGGCGTGCTCCGCGGCGCCGAGCACCCTGCCGGTGCCCGGGCGCTGGTCGACTTCATGCTGGGTTCGCGGTTCCAGCGGGACCTGCCGCTCTCGATGTTCGTCTTCCCCGCGGTGCGCGACACGCCGCTCCCGGCGGTGTTCAGGAAGTTCGCGTCGGTACCGGCCCACCCCTTCACGCTCTCGCCCGACGACATCGGCCGGCACCGCACGACCTGGATCGAGCAGTGGACCGCGCACGTGCTGCGGTGAGCACCCGCGCCGGGCGGGCGCTGCTCGTCGGGCTCCCGTTCGCGTTCCTCGCGGTCTTCTTCCTCTGGCCGGTGGCCGCGATCCTCGGTCGGGGCCTGGTCCGGAGCGGATCGCTCGACCTGCGTCCGATCGGTGACGTCCTGCGGGATCGGTCGCTCCGGCACGTGGCGTGGTTCACGGTCTGGCAGGCCGCGCTGTCGACCGTCGTGACCCTCGCCGTGGGACTGCCGCTCGCGGGCGTGGTGAGCCGCGTGCGGTTCCCCGGCCGGGCCATCCTCCAGGCATTGGTCGTCGTGCCCTTCGTGTTGCCGACGATCGTGGTGGCGACGGCGTTCCGCTCACTCGGCGTCGAGCGATCGCTGGTGGCAATCGTGGCCGCGCACTGCTTCTTCAACGTCGCGGTGGTCGCACGGGTCGTCGGCACGACGTGGAGCGGACTCGACCGCCGCGAGGAGGACGCGGCGCGAGTGCTCGGTGCGGGACCGGTGCGCACCTTCCTGCGGGTCACGCTGCCGGCGCTGCGACCGTCGATCGCCGCCGCCGCGTCGGTGGTCTTCCTGTTCTGCTTCACCTCGTTCGGCGTGATCCTGGTCCTCGGTGGTCCCCAGTACGCCACGCTCGAGACCGAGATCTACCGCCAGACCGCCGAACTGCTGGACCTGCGCACCGCCGCGGCGCTGTCGGTCGTGCAGCTGGTCGCGGTGCTCGCCGTGCTCGCGGTCGCCGGGGCCCTCGCCGGGCGCGCCCGGCCGACCCGGGTCCGTCCCCCCGAACCGCGACCGCTGGCCGGGACGGCGCTGCGACTCGCGGCGGCGGCCTCGGTCCTGCCGGCACTGCTGCTGATCGTGGCGCCGACGGTCGAGCTGCTCCGCCGGTCGCTCGCCGACGACGCCGCCGGCTACCGGCAGCTCGCGACCGTGCCGCTCGGCGCCGGACACTCGCCGCTGCACGCGATCGGGACGTCGTTGGTGATCGCGGCCACCGCGGTCGTGATCGCGGTGCCGCTCGGACTCGCGCTCGCGACCGCGCTCACCCGGCGCGGTCGCGCGGCGCGGCCGGCACGGCTCACCGAGGTCCTCGTGCTCCTCCCGCTCGGCGTCTCGGCCGTGACCGTGGGCTTCGGCTTCCTGATCGTCTTCGACGCGCCACCGCTCGACCTGCGCACGTCGTGGTGGATCATCCCCATCGCCCACGCCGTCGTCGCGCTGCCGTTCGTGGTGCGCGCGACCGTCCCCGCGCTCCGGTCGATCGATCCCCACGTCCGTGAGGCGGCGGCCGTCCTCGGCGCGGGACCCGCCCGCGCCTGGCGCGTGGTCGATCTCCCGGTGGTCCGGCGCGCCGCGCTCGTGGCGGGCGCGTTCGCCTTCGCCATCTCGCTCGGGGAGTTCGGCGCCACGCTCTTCATCGTCCGGCCCGACACCACGACGATCCCGGTGGCGATCTACCGCTTCCTCGGCCGGCCGGGCGCGACCAACGTGGACCAGGCGATGGCCCTGGCCGTGGTCCTGATGGCCCTGACCGGCGCGGCCGCCCTGCTCGCGGACCGCGCGTTCTCGACCCGGAGCCGATGATGCTGACGGTGAGAGGACTGTCCGTCCGCTACGGCCCGGTGCTCGCGGTCGACGGGCTGGACCTCGTCGTCCCCGACGGCGAGATCGTGGCGATCCTGGGCCCCAGCGGCAGCGGCAAGACGAGCGTGCTCCGCGCGGTCGCGGGACTCGAACCGGTCGCGGCCGGCACCGTGCGATGGGACGACACCGACCTCACGACCTCCCCGCCCCACCGGCGCGACTTCGGGTTGATGTTCCAGGACCACGCCCTGTTCGGGCACCAGGACGTCGCCGCCAACGTCGCGTTCGGGCTGCGCACGCGCGGGCTGGTCCGCCGCGGACCGCAACACCCGCACCGCCGAGATGCTCGCCCTCGTCGGACTCGCCGGCGCGGGCGCGCGGGCCGTGGACCGGCTCTCCGGCGGCGAGCAGCAGCGGGTGGCGCTCGCCCGCGCCCTCGCCCCCGCTCCACGCCTGCTGATGCTGGACGAGCCGCTCGCCTCGGTGGACCGGGAGCGGCGCGCCGCGCTCGGTGGCGACCTCCACCGCATCGTGCGTGCCGCGCGCACCGCCACGCTCCTCGTGACCCACGACCTCGACGAGGCGTTCACCCTCGCCGACTCGGTGGTGGTGCTCGACGCCGGACGGGCCGTTCGCGCGGGGCCGGCCGAGGAGGTCTGGCACGATCCGGGATCGGTGGCGGCGGCGCGCTTCCTCGGGGTGACGACCGAGCTGGCGCTCGTCGGCGACGGTCGGGCCGTCGCCACACCCTGGGGTCCACTCGCCTCCGCGGTCCACGGCCCCGTCACCCTCGGTCTGCGCCCGGCGCACCTGCGGATCGAGGCGGGCGCCTCCGTGCCCGGCACCGTCCGGAACGTGTGGTTCCGTCTCGACCACTACGCGGTCGAGATCGACACCGCGTTCGGTCCCATGACGGCGGTTGCACCCACCCGTCCGCCGCTGGGATCGTCGGTCACGGTCGCGGCCGACCTGAGCGCCGCGATGACCTTCACGGCGTAGTGTCGATCGGCGTGCCGCCGACTCCACCTCCCGTGCGCGTGGGCCTCGCGGGCGCGGGTCCCTGGGCGCGTGCGGTGCACGCTCCGCTGCTCGCGGCCGGCCCCGAGACCGAGCTCGCCGGCGTGTGGTCCCGCACCGCCGAGCACGCCGCGGTGGTCGCGGCCCAGCACGGCGTCCCCGTGTTCCCGACGTTCGCCGATCTGCTCGGTGCCGTCGACGCAGTCGCGCTCGCGGTCGTGCCGGCCGCGCAGCCCGACCTCGCGGTACGGGCGGCGGACGCGGGCAAGGCGCTCCTGCTGGAGAAGCCGCTCGCGCTCGACGTGGCCGGCGCGCAGCGCATCGCGAGCGCGGTCGGGGCGAACCAGGTCGGCTCGATCATGCTGCTGACGTACCGCTTCGCCGACGTCGTGCGCGAGTTCCTCGCCGAGGCGCAGACCTTCGCCGCGCACGGCGCACGCGCCTGCTTCATCTCGGGGGCGTTCCTCGGCGGAGCGTTCGCCGGGGGCTGGCGCCTGGAGCAGGGGGCGCTGCTCGACGTCGGCCCCCACATCCTCGATCTCGTCGAGGCGGCGATGGGGCCCGTCGTGGACATCCGCGGCCAGGGCGACCCGGTCACGTGGGTCGACCTGCTCCTCACCCACGAGTCCGGCGCGCACAGCGGCGTCACGCTCTCGTGCGCGAGCGCGATCGAGCCGAGCCGGACCGAGATCGAGGTCTACGGCCGGGAACGCTCACTCGCGGTCGACGCCCGGGCCGGCGCCCGCGCCGAGTCCTTCGCCCGGGTCCGCGCCGAGCTCGCGGACGTGGCGCGCACGGGCGACGCTCATCCCTGCGATGCGGCCCGCGGGCTCGTCCTCGCCGAGCTCGTCGCGCGGGCGAGCGACGCCCTGCGGTCGTGACCGCCGTCGTCGTCGGCGTCCTCGCGCTCGCGGCAGTGCTCGGGATCGCGATGGGCGGCCGCCACCTCTACCTGCGGGTCGACCGGCCGCGCGGGATCAACTGCTCGCTGCGCGTGCTGCACGGCAGCATCCCGGGGCTCACGCGACGGTTCCGGGCCGGGTACGCGGGCCCGGAGCCGGGTCGCCTCATGTGGCGGCGGGTCGCGTGGCCGGACCCGGCGATCTCGATCCCCGTCGGCGCGGTCCGCCTCGACCGCGAGCGGCGGCCGCGCGCCGGGGAGCGGCTCGCGATCCCGGCCTCGTTCACGGTCGTGCCGGTCGAGCTCGGCGACGACGTCGTCCTCGAGCTGGCGCTCCCCCGCACCCGCCGGCGCCGTCTCGTCGACCTCCTGAGCGGCGGCCCGGGGACCGGTCCCGGCGCGGCGCGCCGGTAGCCTCCGCCGCGTGACCCGCGAGCCCCCCGACGTCGTCGTCGTCGGCGGCGGTCACAACGGGCTGGTCGCGGCCGGACTGCTCGCGAAGCGTGGAGCGCGCGTCACGGTCCTCGAGCGGCGCGCGATCGTCGGCGGTGCCGCGGTCTCGGAGCACCCGTGGGGACCCGACTACACCGTCACGTCCCTCTCCTACGTCGTGAGCCTCATGCCCCCGACGATCGTGCGCGAGCTGCAGCTCGACCGGCACGGGTACCGGATCCATCCGCAGGGCCCGTACTTCGCGCCCCGGGCCGACGGCCGCGCCCTCCGACTCCCCGCGGACGTGGCGGCGCGCCGCGCGTCCATCGCGCAGTTCTCGGCCCGCGACGCGGACGCCTACGACGACTGGGAACGGTGGTTGGGCGGCCTCGCGGGAATGCTCGGTCCCCTGCTCTCGGAGACACCGCCCCGACTCGGCTCGCACCACCTCCGCGACCTCCTGGCGCAGGGTCGGCTCGGCTGGACGGCCCGCCGGTGGGACGAGCGCTCGATCGCCGATCTCACGCGGCTCTTCACCACGAGCATCGCCGACCTGCTCGAGGACCGGTTCGAGTCCGACGCCATGCGGGGGGTGCTCTCGGTCAGCGGCGTCATCGGCACGTGGGCCGGACCCCGATCGGCGGGCACGGCCTACGTCATGGCCCACCACCAGATCGGCGACGTCGGCGACGGCGCCCTCGGCGCGTGGGGCTTCCCCGAGGGCGGGATGGGCGCGGTCACCGGCGCCCTGCGGGCCGCGGCGGAGTCGTTCGGCGCGCACGTGCGCACCGACGCACCGGTCGCGCGCATCCTCGTCCGCGACGGTCGGGCCCGGGGCGTGGTCACCGAGTCCGGTGAGGAGATCCTCGCCGACGTCGTGATCGCGACCACGCACCCGCAGATCACCTTCCTCCGTCACCTCGACCCGGCCGAGCTCCCGGACGAGTTCGTCGCGGACCTGCGCCGCTGGAAGACGCGCAGCGGGACCGTGAAGGTCAACCTCGCGCTCGACCGGCTCCCCGAGTTCCGTGCCGCACCAGGCTTCGATCCCGACGTGCACGGTGGCACGATCGTGCTCGCGCCGAGCCTCGACCACGTGGAGCAGGCGTTCCAGGACGCCGTCGCCGGGCGTGCGGCGACCGCGCCGTTCGCCGACATCTGCATCCCGTCGGTGTTCGACCGGACGCTCGCCCCCGCCGGGCACCACGTGATGTCGATGTTCACGCAGTGGGTCCCGTCGGAGTGGTCGCGCGAGCCCCACCGGGCCGATCTCGACGCCCATGCCGACCGGGTCGTCGCCGAGGTCGAGACCGTCGCGCCCGGGTTCACGGACTCGATCCTCCATCGCCAGGTGATCGGGCCCTACGACATGGAGCACACGTACGGGCTCGTCGGCGGGAACATCTTCCACGGCGAGCTCTCGCCGAGCCAGCTGTTCCACCTCCGGCCCGCCCCAGGCTACGCGGACCACCGCACCCCGGTCACCGGCCTGTACCAGGCGTCGAGCGCGACGCACGGCGGGGGCGGGGTGACGGGCATCCCGGGCCTCAAGGTCGTCGACGCGATCGAGCACGACCGCCGCCGAGGACCGACGCGGCGCGCCCGGCGCGCCTGAGGCTCAGCCCGTCGCGTCCAGCGCGGCTGCGAACGCGACGAGGGCTTGATCGATCTCGGCCTCGGTGACCACGAGTGGTGGCATCCACCGCAGGACGTTGCCGGCGGTTCCCGCGTTCATCAGCAACAGCCGGCCGGTGTCGCGGCAGTGCGTGGTCACCTCGGTCACGCGCAGCGGGTCGGGGGCACCGTCCGTGCCGACGATCTCGACGCCCACCATGAGCCCCGGCCCCCGGATCTCCCCGATCCCGGAATGGCGCCGCGCGATCTCGGACAACCCGGCGCGCAGCTGCTCGCCGCGTGCGACCACCTGGTCGAGGAACCCGGGCGCAGTGAGCACGTCGATCGTCGCGAGCGCGGCCGCGCACCCGATCGGGTTGCCGCCGTAGGTGCCACCGTGCGCGCCCGTCGGCCACCGGCTCATGATCCCCGCCGGCGCGCCGATCGCCGAGATGGGGAACCCGGAGGCGATGCCCTTCGCCATCACGATGACGTCGGGATCGATGCCGGCCGCCTCGATCGCGAACATCGACCCGGTCCGCGCGAACCCGGACTGGACCTCGTCGGCCACGAAGAGGATCCCGTGCTGGGCACACCGCGCGTGGAGCCCCTGGAGGAACGCAGCCGGCGCGGGCAGGTACCCGCCCTCGCCGAGGACCGGCTCGATGACGACGGCCGCGGTCTCGGAGGGCGCGGTCTGCGCCAACAGCAGGAGGTCGAACGCGGCGAGCGCCCGCGCGACGGCCTCCGACTCGTCGAGGCCGTCGCGGAACGGGTACGGGAACGGGGCCACGAACACCCCGCCCGGCAGCGGTTGGTATCCGCTCCGGTACCCGGTCCGGGAGGTCGTCATGGCCATCGTGAGATGTGACCGCCCGTGGAACGAGCCCTGGAAGACGATCACGTTCGGGCGCCCCGTCGCGTGCTTGGCGAGCTTCACGGCGGCCTCGGTGGCCTCCGCGCCCGAGTTGGCGAAGAAGAACGAGTCGATCCCCGCGGGCGTGATGCCCGCGAGCCGCTCGGCGAGCTGCTCGAGGAGCGGGTGGCGGTAGCAGTTCACCTGCGCGTGGATGAACCGCGCCGCCTGCTCCTGGATCGCGGCGACCACCTGCGGATGGCAGTGGCCGGTGCTCGTGACCGCGATGCCGCTCGTGAAGTCGAGGTACTCGGTGCCGTCCCGGGTCGTGACCGTGCACCCGGATCCCGAGACGACCGGGAGATCGGTGACCTGGAACCACACGTCCGCGAGATGTCCACCCATCGCCCGCAGACTAGGTGCCGATCTCCGGGCGGAGTCTCGTGAGCGGACGACCGCCGGTCCAGGGCGCGGGATCGCCGGGGGCGAACCGGCCGGTCCCGAACGGCTCACGGGCGATGCGGTCGCGCGCGAGGCGCTCGGCCGCCCGCCCGGGCGGCTCCCGCGAGGTGCGAACCCGGTCGAAGACCTTCGCCGTCGTCTCCTCGATGCGTGCCGCGGCGGCGACGGCGCGCTCGCGGGAGTAGCCGACGAACTCCTCCGCGATGTTGAGGATGCCGCCGGCGTTCACCACGAAGTCCGGCGCGTAGAGGATCCCGCGCGCCGCCAGCGCGTCGTCGACGTCGGGCGTCGCGAGCTGGTTGTTCGCGCCACCGCAGACGATCTCGCACCGGAGGTGCTCCACCATCTCGCGATCGACCGCGCCTCCCAGGGCACAGGGGGAGAACACGTCGCCGCGCTGCTCGACCAGCCGCGCGGGATCGACGACGGTCGCGCCCGTCTCGCGCGCGACGGCATCCGCGCGCGCACGGTCCACGTCGGCGATCACGACCGATGCGCCCTCGGCCCCGAGCAACCGGGTGAGGCCCGATCCGACCTTTCCCGCGCCCTGCACGAGCACCTGCCGGCCCGCGAGCGACCGGGAGTGCCAACGCTCGGTCGCGGCCGCGCGCATCCCGGCCAGCACCCCGAGCGCCGTGATCGGCGAGGGGTCGCCCGACCCGCCGGCGGACTCGCTCACGCCCGTGACCCACGGCGTGACGCGCGCGATCCCGTCCATGTCGGCCGTCGTCGCGCCGACGTCCTCCGCCGCGAGGTACCGGCCGCCCAGCTCGTGGATCACGCGACCGAGGAACGCGAGCTGCTCCGGCGTGCGGACCCGGTGCGGGTCGTCCCAGTGCACGACTGCCTTCCCACCGCCCTGGTGGAGCCCGGCAGCCGCAGCCTTGAGCGACATCGCCTCCGAGAGCCGCAGCACATCGGCGACCGCCTCCGCCTCGGTCGCGTAGTGCCAGAAGCGGATGCCGCCGAGCGAGGGACCGAGCGCGGTGGAGTGCACCGCGATCACGACCCGCATGCCGGTGGGCGCGTCGGCGGCGAACACGACCTGCTCGTGGCCGCGCGCCGCCATGGCACCGGTGATGTCGACGGAGACCCCCGGTCGCTCAGTCGCCGTCGGCAGGTGCCGGGTCGAGCTCGAGCGCCAACGAGTTCACGCAGTAGCGCGTCCCGGTGGGCCGCGGCCCGTCGGGGAACACGTGGCCGAGATGGCCACCGCACCTCGCGCACGTGATCTCGGTACGCACCATGCCGTGTGAGGTGTCGGTCGTCTCGACGATCGCCGCCTCGTGCGCCGCGGCCCAGAACGACGGCCAGCCACTCCCGGAGTGGAACTTGGTGTCCGAGGGGAACAGCTCGGCGCCACAGCCGGCGCAGCGGTAGACGCCGGGATCCTCGGTGTCGTTGTACTCGCCGGTGAAGGCACGCTCGGTCGCGGCCTGGCGGAGCACGGCGAACCGGTCCGCGCTCAGCCGCTCCCGCCACTCGTCGTCGGTCAGGGTCGTCGGGTCCTCGTCCATGCGGGCCAGGCTACGAGGCGCCTGCCACGTCCGGTGAGCGGCCATCTCCACACAATCTCCACAGGTCGGGCCCCAACCCCTCACCAGCCGGTTCGTAACCTGGGACGATGCGTCGCACCGGTGCGGTATCCGCCCTCGACCGGCTCGCCGGTCCCGGCGACCGCCCCGACACCGTCGACCGCTCCGGCCGGTGCCTCCGAGGTGTCCGATGAGCGGCTTCGCGGCCGCGGCGGCGCCGGCCACCCGCACCATCCTCGTGGTCGAGGACGAGGCCCCGATCGCCGACGCCGTCGCCGCGCGCCTGCGGTCCGAGGGCTACCAGGTCGAGATCGCCGCCGACGGCCCGAGCGGCGTCGCGCGCTGCGCGGCCCTTCACCCCGACCTCGTGGTCCTCGACCTCATGCTCCCGGGCCTCGACGGGCTCGAGGTCTGTGAGCGGATCCAGGCCGACCGCGCGGTGCCTGTCCTCATGCTGACGGCCCGTGACTCCGAGCACGACCTGCTCCTCGGGCTCGGCGTCGGCGCCGACGACTACATGACCAAGCCGTTCAGCAGCCGCGAGCTCGTCGCACGCATCCACGCGCTGCTCCGGCGCGTCGAACGGTCGCGCCAGGTGGGCGAGCCCGGTCGCGTCGAGCGGATCGACCTCGACGGTCTCGTCATCGACGCGCTGGCCCGACGTGTGCACCGCGCCGACGAGACCATCCACCTCACGCCCACCGAGTTCGACCTGCTCCTGTTCCTGGCCGAGTCGCCCGGCAAGGTGTTCACCCGGGAGGACCTCCTCGGCGCGGTGTGGGGCTACGACGTCCCCTCCGGCGTCCGCACGGTCGACTCCCACGTCCGCGCGTTGCGCCGCAAGCTCGGCAACGACCTGATCCGCACCGTGCACGGCGTGGGCTACGCCCTCGACGGGGTCGGGTAGGCCCGTGCCCCAGGTCCCTCACGTTCCCGACCGCCCGCTCGACGCGGTCACGTCGATCAAGGTCAAGCTCGCAACGCTCATCGTCGGGGCGGTGGGCATCACGGTCTTCGTGTTCTGGTTCGGCATCCGGATCGTGCACGTCTGGCCGAGCGTCGCGGGGGCCAGCGCGGCCGCGGTCGCGCTCCTGCTCGTGCGCCGCATGGCTCGCGGCATGACGTCGCCGCTGCGCGAGATGGCCGTCGCGACCCAGGCGATGGCCAAGGGCGACTACTCGCAGCGGATCACGGCCACGTCGCACGACGAGGTCGGGCGGCTGGCGACGGCGTTCAACCGGATGGCGGGCGATCTCGCCGAGACCGACCGCGTGCGGCGTGACCTCGTGGCCAACGTGAGCCACGAGCTGCGCACCCCGCTGACCGCGCTGCAGGCGACGCTCGAGAACCTCGTGGACGGCGTGGCCCAGGCCGATGCCGCGACCCTCTCGACGATGCTCAACCAGGTCGAGCGGCTCGGGCGCCTGGTGACCCAGCTCCTGGACCTCTCGCGGCTCGAGGCCGGCACGGTCCCGCTGGACCGTCACGCGTTCGCGGTCGAGCCGGTGCTCGCGCACGCCGTGCGCGAGCAGGAGCTGAGCCAACCCGGCGTCCCGATCGAGATGACCGTGGAGGACCGCGACCTCGCCGCCGACGGCGACCCCGAGCGCGTGCACCAGGTCGTCGCGAACCTGCTGGAGAACGCCGTGCGGCACTCGCCCCAGGGCGCCTCCGTCCAGGTGCGCGCCCGTCGCACCGACGGCGGCGTGACGATCGAGGTCCTCGACGAGGGACCCGGCATCGCGCCGGACGACGCGAGCCGGGTCTTCGAGCGCTTCTACCGCGCCGACCCGGCGCGGGCGTCCAGCGACGGCGGCGCCGGCCTCGGCCTCGCCATCGCCCGTTGGATCGTCGACCTGCACGGAGGCGACATCCACCCCGAACCACGCGAGCCCCACGGGTGCCGCATGGTCGTGACCCTGCCCCGAGCCACCGCGATCTGGCCCGACCCCGAGGAGATCACCCGATGAAGTTCGCCACCGTGGAAGACGCCCTGCGCCGGATCCGTCGGGGGGAGATGGTCCTCGTGGCCGACGACGAGGACCGCGAGAACGAGGGCGATCTCACGATTGCCGCGGAGTGGGTGTCTCCCGAGGCCGTCAACTTCATGCTGCGCTGGGCGCGCGGGCTGGTGTGCATGCCGACCCACGCCGAGTACCTCGACCGGCTGGAGATCCCGCCGATGGTGCCGCCCGGCGTCGCCGGTGCCGACACGGCGTTCTCGATCTCGATCGACCACCGCGACTCGGGGAGCGGCATCGGCGCCGCCGATCGGGCGCACACCGTCCGCCGCTTCCTCGACCCCGACGCGACGGTCGCCGAGTTCGTCCGGCCCGGCCACGTGTTCCCGCTGCGCGCCCGTGACGGCGGCGTGCTCGAGCGCCGTGGCCACACCGAGGCCGCCGTCGATCTCGCCCGGCTGGCGGGACTCCCGCCGGTCGCGGTCATCTGCGAGGTGCTGCACGACGACGGCTCGCCGGCCCGTCTGCCCTTCCTCGAGTTGTTCGCCGAGGAGCACCGGATCGCGATGATCACGGTGGCGCAGATCGTCGAGCACCGCGAGCACATCGGCGACACCGCGCACCCCGCGGCCACGTCGAGCCGGGCACCCCTGCTCCTCTGACCGCGCCGGTCGTGCCCCTCAGGCGTCGGGCGCCTCGCCGATCTCACGCAGCGCGGCGGCGATCGCGCCACGCAGCCGCCGAGCCGTCGTCGGCGCGAGGTGCGCGACGAGGCCGTACCCCGCGCCCCCTGCTCCTCGAGGGTCAGGCTGACGCGCGGCTCACCGTCGCTGGATGCATCCGGATCGTCGGTGAGCCCGACCATCCACGACACCGGCGGGCGCTCCTCGTCCGGTGGATGGTCGTCCAGGGCATCGTCGATCGAGCGGCGCATCGCCCGACGCTACCGCCGGGACGCGATCGTGACGCGCCGGGGTCCGGCGCACCCGAGGCGGTCGTCACGTCGTGAGCGACAGGACGAGCAGCGCCTGGGCGACGTGGTACGTGACGATGATCGCCAGCGGTTGCCACGACCGACTCCGGACGAAGCGGTCCTCGCCGATCAAGGCGTCGGACGCCATGAACAACAGCGCCCCGGCGGCACCCACCGCGTTGCCCGACGCGACCGCGCTGCTGACCATCACCAGGATCGTCAGCACGTAGGCGACCACCGGCACGACGAGCGCGTCATGACCCCCGGCGCGCAGACCGCGTACGAGCCGGGTCCCGAGCACCGCGGCCACGAGGACGACCGGGATCGCAAGGGCCCAGTTCGCGTCGGTGACGAGCGCGAACCCGACCACGTACGCGACGTGGGCGAGCAGGAACGACGCCAGGCCGGGCACGAACGCGTCGTTCGGCAGCATGAGGAACACGTCGCCGAGCAGCGAGAGCACCAGCGCGACCACGAACCACGCGCGGATGCCGCCCGACGTGGGGTCGAGCGCCAGCGCCGCGGCGATCATCATGGCCAGCGTCAGCGGCTTGCAGACGTAGATCCCGACGCGCGCATCGCGGACGACCGAGATCCAGTTGCCGACGGCGACGACCCCGGCCGCGACGAGCAGGGCGGTCGCGACGGCGTTCATCGATCGCTCGGCGACGACATCGTGTCACGATAGGCGACGTGTCCCTCAGTGAACGCCTGCGCGGCGCGCTCCGCGCCGGTGCTCCGCCATCCGCGGCGGCGGGGACGGGTCGTGGTCTACGTCGCCCTCTACGAGCGCTACCGGCTCGAGGCCCGCGTCACGGGCTGAGACGGCGGATGGTCCACCCGTCTGCCGTGCGCCGGTACTCGACGCGGTCGTGCACGCGATCGGCGCGGTTGCGCCAGAACTCGAAGCGGTCCACGACGATCCGGTAGCCACCCCAGTGCTCGGGGCGCGGCACCGCGCCCGGGAAGCGCGCCTCGGCGTCGCGGACCTGCGCCTCGAGCGTGACCCGGTCGGGCACCGGCTCGCTCTGGTGCGACGCCCAGGCCCCGATCTGGTGGCCGCGCGGCCGGTGCGCGAAGTACGCGTCGCTCTCCTCGGCGGCGACGGGCTCCGCGACACCCTCCACCCGGACCTGGGCGTCGAGCGCCGGCCAGTAGAGCACCGCGGCGACCGCCGGGTTCGCGGCGAGCGCCGTCGCCTTCCGCGACCGGTAGTTCGTGTAGAAGACGAGCCCCCGGTGGTCGACACCCCGCAGCAGGACGACCCGCGCCGAGGGCCTACCGTCGTCGTCGACCGTCGCGACGGTCATCGCCGCCGCCCGGTCGCCCGTCGCCTCGACCGCCGCCGCGTACCAGCGGTCGAGCTGGTCGAAGGGGTCCGGGGCGACCGTGTGCTCGTCGAGTGGTGCGAGCAGATCGTCGGCCATGACCCGAAGGTACCGCCGATCCCCGACGGGACCGCCCACCGGCACACGACGGGTACTTGCCCGTGCGCCGCCGACCCGGGAGAATCGGGGGCATGGCCTTCCACCACCTCGCGATCGCGACCCGTGACCTCACCGCCACCCACGACTTCTACACCGAGGCGATGGGGTTCACGCTCGACCGCGTCAACGTCGCGCCCACGCCGGACGGCGGCTGGGCCCGTCACGCGTTCTACGACACCGGCAACGGCGAGATGATCGCGTTCTGGGACATCCACGAGGACCCGACGATCGGCGAGTTCGACGCCTCGATCTCGAAGGGGCTCGGCCTCCCCGAGTGGACCAACCACATCGCGTTCGACGCGCCGACCCTGGAGGACCTCGCAGGCGCACGGGACCGCTGGCTCGCGGCCGGCCACCACGTCTACGAGATCGACCACGGCTGGTGCACCTCGATCTACACCACGGATCCGAACGGGATCATGGTGGAGTGGTGCAGCACGACCGCGGCCACGACCGACCAGGTGCGTGACGACGCCCGCCGCCTCCTCACCGATCCGCACCCGCCCCTCGAGGACGCGCCCGAGGGCGTGCTCCACTCCCCCACCCGCGCCACGGTCTGACCCGCCCGCTCAGGCGATCACGCCGTCCGCGCGCAGCTCGGCGCACGCCTCCGCGCTGAGCCCCAGGCGCGCCTCGAGGACGGCGTCGGTGTGCTCACCCAGCCGGGGACCGACGGACAGCACCCGTCCGGGGGTCCGGGCGAGCTTGGGCACGATGCCGGTCATCGGTACCGCCGACTCGAAGCCCGCAGCGAGGCGAAGGATCATCTCGCGGGCGGCGACGTGCGTGTCGGCGACGAGATCCGGGGCGCGGTTGATGAGCCCGGCGGGGACGGAGTGACGCTCGAGGCACGCGAGCACGTCACCGGCCGTGCGGGTCGCGGTCCAGGCGCCGACCTCCGCATCGAGTGCCGCCTGGCCGGTCGCACGCGCCTCGTGGGTGGCGTAGGGCTCGGCGAGGTCCGGACGGTCCATGGCGACGACGAGCCGTGCGAACACCGCGTCCGCGTTGGCCGCGATGACCACGTCCCGACCGTCGGCCGTCGGGTACGCGTTCGACGGCGCGACCCCCGGAAGGAACCCGCCGCTGCGGCCCCGCACGACACCGCCGAGCTCGTAGTCGGCGATCGTCGACTCCATCAGTGCCATGACCGCCTCGTAGATCGCGACGTCGACCTCCTGCCCGCGTCCCGAGCGGTGGCGCTCGGTCACCGCGGCCAGCGTGCCGATCACGGCGAACAGCGCCGCGAGCGCATCACCGAGCGAGATCCCGGCCCGGGCCGGCGGCCGGTCGGGGTCACCCGTGGTGTGGCGCAGCCCACCCATCGCCTCGCCGATCGCGCCGAACCCCGGCTCGTGCGCGCGCGGGCCGTCCTGCCCGAAGCCCGAGACGTGCACGATGATCACACCGGGATTGCGCGCCGCGAGGGTGTCGTAGCCGAGACCCCACCGGGCGAGGGTGCCCGGCTTGAAGTTCTCGATGACGACGTCGGCCTGCGCGGCGAGATCGGCGACGAGCGCGCGCCCGCGATCGGTCCGCAGGTCGATCGCGACCGACTCCTTGTTCCGCGCGATCGCCGGCCACCACAGGCCGGCACCGTCGACCGTCACGCCCCAGCGCCGCATCGGGTCGCCCGCGCCCGGCGGCTCGATCTTGGTGACCTCGGCCCCCAGGTCGCCGAGGAGCTGACCCGCGAACGGCCCGGCGATGAACGAGCCGAGCTCGAGCACCCGCAAGCCGGAGAGGGGCGGCGCGGAGCCGTCGGACGGAGGCGGCGCATCGGTCACGGTCACCTAGCCTGCCATCCGTGTCACTCCCCTCCTCGACTCGGATCGGTCGCTACGACAACCCGTACCGCGTGGCGGTCTGGCACCGTGATCCCCCACCGGACACGACCTGCACGCCCCTCCTGCTCGACACGCAGGACCGCGCGCTGGCCCGCGGCTGGCTCTACGCCCGTGGTGGCGAGTCGACGGTCGCGATCCTCATGCACCCGCGGGCGGACTTCTCCCAGCACTACGCCACCCCGGGACTGCTCGACGCCGGCATCGCGGTCCTCACCGTGAACAGCCGGTGGCTCAACAACGACGCGACCCTGATCCACGAGCAGGTCCTGCTCGACGTCGCGGCCGCCGTCGCGGCCGCCCGGGCGCGGTACGACCGCGTCGTGCTCGTCGGCAACAGCGGCGGCGCCTCGCTCTTCACGTTCTACGTGCACGAGGTCCACGCGCCGGCCGGCGCGCGCCTCTCCGAGACCGCGGCCGGCGACCGGTTCGACCTGAACGACTTCGACCTCCCCGGCGCCGACGCGATGGTCTACCTGGCGGGCCACGCGGGCGAGGGCCACTACCTGCTGCACGCCATCGACCCGTCGGTCACCGACGAGGACGATCCGGTCTCCCGCGCTCCGGCGCTCGATCTCTACGACCCGGACAACGGGTTCGTCGAGCCCCCGGCCGAGCCGCGGTACGAGCCGGAGTTCCTCGCGCGCTACCGCCGTGCGCAGCGGGCGCGGGTCGAGCGGATCGACGCTCGCGCCCGCGAGCTGGTCGCGGCGAAGCACGCCGCCCGGCGTGCCTGGGCGGGTGGTTCCGGGACGACGAGCGATCGTCGCCGGGCGATCGCGACGCACTTCCTGCACGTGTACCGCACCGACGCCGACCCGCGCGCGGTCGACCTCTCCCTCGAGCCCTCCGACCGCGACTACGGCTCGATCTGGGGGCGCCGGCCGGACTGGATCAACTACGGCGCCGTCGGCTTCGGGCGGGTCGTCGCCCCCGAGGCGTGGCTCTCGACGTGGTCGGGGCTGTCCTCGCAGGCCGAGATCGCGCGCACCGGCGCTCGGATGACCCTGCCCGCGCTCCAGGTCGTCTACACGGCCGACAACTGCATCTACCCGTCGGACGATGCGCTCATCGCGTCGTCCCTCGCCACCGACACGTTCGAGCGGATCACCGTCCCCGGCGACCACTACGGGTTCCCGGCCGAGTCCGGACGCGAGCCCGCCATCCGTGCGGTGGCCGACTGGATCACGGCGACCCACGCGTGAAGGTCCGCATCGGGTTCGGCTTCGGCACCCAGCGCGGCTTCACCGCGGCCGGCTTCGCGACGATGGTGGACGCGCTCGAGGCCCTCCGGTTCGACTCGCTCTGGCTCTCCGAGCGCATCACCGCCGACGCGCCGGACCCGGTCGTCGGCCTGGCAGTGGCGGCCGGGCGCACCACCCACCTCAAGCTCGGGACCAGCGTCCAGGTCCTCTCGGGTCGCAATCCCGCGCTGCTCGCCAAGGAGCTCGCCAGCCTCGACGTCCTCTGCGACGGCCGGCTCCTTCCCGCGTTCGGGCTCGGCATCGCCCACCCCGCCGAGCAGCAGGCGTTCGGCATCGAGCGGCGCGACCGCGCCGGCTGGTTCGAGGAGGCCCTCCCACTCGTCCGCCGCTTCTGGACCGAGGACGCGGTGGACCACGACGGCGAGCGGTTCCGCTACCAGGGCCTCCGGGTCAGACCCCAGCCCCTGCAGCAACCGCCGGACATCTGGCTCGGCGGGCGCGCGCCGGTCGAGCTGCGCCGCGTCGGACGACTCGCCGACGGCTGGCTCGCGTCGTTCTCACTCCCGAGCGAGTGTGCCGACGGCCGGCGGGTCATCGAGGCGACCGCGGCGGAGCACGACCGCGCGATCGACCCGGAGCACTTCGGGGCGATGATCTTCTACACCCACGGTCCCGTGCCCGACGCGGTGCGCGCGCTGCGTCGCGTCACGCTCGCCCGACGTGGACGCCGCCGACCTCGTCCCCGGATCGCTCGACGCGGTCGAGCGGCGGATCGCGGAGTACGTCGACGTCGGCTTCTCGAAGCTGGTGCTGGTCCCGCTCCACACACCCGACGACTGGACCGCCGAGCTGGAGCCCGTCGCCGAGCGGGTGCGACCGCTCCAGACGTGATCAGGGCGACGCGGGGGTGATCGCAGGATGGCCCGGAGGACCCTCCGGATCGCCGGCGACGAAGGGCGAACGGGCGAGGCGGACCACGCCGACGAGCATCACCAGCACCGCGAGCGCCGTGATCGAGTACTGCAGCGCGCCGTGGGCCTGCAGCTCCTCCTCGAACAGCGCGATGCCCAGGATCGAGGACAGGATCGGGTTCGTCACCGCGAGCGCGGGGAGGGACGCCGCGAGTTGGCCTGCGTTGAAGGCGCTCTGGTTCAGCAGCAGCCCGACGATCGAGAAGACGGCGAGCGCGTAGACGGGCCAGCGGGCGAAGAGCTGCATGAACGTGTGGTCTCCGAGGATGTCGACCACCTGCTTGGTCAACGCCGCCGTGCACGCGTACGACGCACCCGTCGCCACCGCCAGTCCGAGCGCCCGGTAGTGGGGACGGGCGTTGCGGGTCAACAGGATCATCGCCACCATGATCGACCCGCAGAACGAGAACGCGAGGGTCCACTCGAAGGCGGTCGCGTGACCCGAGCCGCCGTGCGGCTCACCGACGCCGAGGAACACCGCGATCCCGAGGGCGACCGCACCCGCCGCGACCCAGTCGGACCGTCGCGGCCGGGTCGTGCGGCCGATCGCCGACAGGGGCAGCGCGAACAGGAGCCCGCTGACGAGCAGCGTCTGCACGAGGACGATCGACCCGTTCGCGAGCGCCGCGGCCTCGAGGAAGTACGCCCCGATGTCGAGCGCGATCCCGAACAGCCAGACGGGATGGCGCATCACCTCGAACAGCAGCTTCGGTCGCAGCGACATGTGGCTCGGCGCCGCCGCCGCGACCTTGTGCTGGAAGACCGACGCGATCGCGTAGCAGAGGCCCGCGCCGAGCGCGAAGAAGACGGCCACGGCCTACGCGGCGCGACGGTCGCGAGCAGGGATGCCGTGCTCGCCGACCGGCCCGACCCGCAGTGCCTGGTCGTGCAGCGCCGACGCGAGCGCCGGCAGCGCGGCGAGCGAAGCCTTCCAGCACTCGGGCGACGACGTGCAGTCCGAGTCGTGGAGCAACACCGTTCCGCCGTCGACGAACCCGTCGAGGACGTCCGCGACGATCGAGTCGGCCGTGGCGTCGGGGCGCCAGTCCCTGCCCCAAGCCGTCCAGAGCACGGTGCGCATCCCGGCCCGACGGGCGGCGCGCATGCCGCCGAGCGACAACGTGCCGTAGGGCGGTCGGAACCACACCGGCTCGACGCCGGCCGCGGCGGCCACCGAGTCCCGCGCCCGGGCGAGATCGTCGGCCACGACCCCGGGTGAGAGCCGGAGCTGGGAGCGGTGCCGGTCGCCGTGCACGCCGACCTCGTGCCCCGCCGCCACCACCTCCGCGGCGAGCCCCGGCGCCCGGCGGGCCATGTCGCCGAGCATGAAGAACGTGGCCCGCACGCCGAGCCGCTCGAGCGTCGCGAGGAACGCCGGCGTCGAGGCCGGGTCGGGACCGTCGTCGAACGTGAGCGCGACGTGTCCGGGCGCGCCGACCCCGGCGAGGCGGGGCGCCACGTGACGCCCGATCGACGAGAGCGCGATCAGCGACGGTGCGGCATGGAGCGCGAGCGCACCGGCGCCGGCGACCGCGACACCGGCGCCGACGACGACCGAGGGGCGTACCTTCATCGCAGCGCCGAGAAGGGGGTCACTGCGAGGTCGCCGCGGCTGGCGCCGTCCTCGAATCCGTCCAGGGCCCGCTCGAGCTCCCCCGCACTGCTCCCGCGCCCGTCGAGCAGGTACACCCCCCGCGCCCTCAGCTCCACCTTCGTGCCGTCCGGTCGGAGGGTGTGGTCGGGCCGCACGAGCCGCTGCCCGCGCCGGCGGGCGAAGATCTGGTCGAAGGCGTCGAAGCGACGGCCCGGTACGAACTCCTTGACGTCCACCCGCGCTGCCGCGGTGATCACCTGGGTCGACTGCACGACGTCGCTCTGGGCCCGCAGGTAGCGGAACGGCCGGCCCTCGCCCCACCCCCCGTTGCCGACGTCCACCTTCCGCGCCGCGAGCGCCTGCATCACCGCCGGACCGGTCGCGCGGACGGTCTCGGCGTCGAGGATGGCGGTGGCGTGCATGCGTTCCAGCGTCGCGTGGATCGCCGGGCGGCTGATCTCGTCCGCGGTCAGCCGGACGCCGAGGTAGACGCGGCTCGCCGCCGCCGCGGGCGGCTCGGCGACGCCGACGCCGAACGCGGTGACGCCCTGCGCGCCCAGCGTCAGCAGCCCGTAGATCGCGAGCAGCCCGACGACGGCGACCCGCATCCGTTGCGGTGCCTTCGGCATCCTGATCGGTCGGTCGATGTTGCGCTCGGCGCGCCGGGCGGCCTCGAGGAGCACGTCGTCGGCCGCGTCACCGACGAAGAGGGCGTGCGCCCGGGCGATCTGGGCCTGGCGCTCGGGGCCCGGCACCGCGAGGACGTCGAGCGCGGCGCGCAGCTCCTCGGTGGTCCGGGCGTAGCGCGTGACGCCGAGCGCTTCCATGCCCTCCGCGTTGTCCTTGCCGTGCCCCGCGATGGGCAGGAAGGTCACGACCGGCAGCCCGACCGCGAACGCCTCGTTGGCCGTCAACCCCCCGGCGTTCTCCACCATCACGTCGCACGCGGCCATCAACCGCGGCATGTCGTCGGTCCAGCCCACGACGGTCCCCTGCCCCGCGGCCGCCAGCGTGTCCCGCAGCTTCTCGTCCCGGCCGCACACCACGACGGGATGGAAGTCTCCCGCCTCGACGATCGCCTCGTAGGTGCCGGGCACGTCGCCGACGCCCCACGACCCGGCGACGACCAGCACCGCCCGGGCGTCGTCGGGGATACCGAGCTCGGCCCGTGCGGTCGCGCGGTCGCCGGTCGGGACGGCACGGAAGCGTCCGGCCACGAGCGGGCCGGGCGCACGGGAGTCGTCCCCGCCGCGCGTCCGTGCGGTCGCCGCGGCGAACTCGCTCGTCGCGAGGTGGACGTCCACGTGCGGGTGGACCCAGAGGGGGTGCACCGCGAAGTCGGTGAGGTAGGTGATGACCGGCACCTTCAACCAGCGCTTCTTGCGCATGTTGCCGAGCACGAGCGACGACAACGGGTACGTCGACACGACGACGTCCGCATCGGTGTCGACGATCGCCCGACGCATCCGCTTGCCCGCGATGAACGTGTCGAGCCGGACGATGAAGCCCCACGTGGAGGGCATCTTGTACCAGAGGCGGTAGGTGAGCTCGTAGCTCCAGGGCGCGACCCGGAGCTGGACCAGGTACGTCCACTTGATGAACCACCCGATCCCGAACGGGCAGCAGTGCAGGAAGTCGACGATGCGGACGGTGTGGCCCTGCGCCTCGAGCCGCCGCCGCAGCTCGTTCGCGGCACCGTCGTGACCCGCGCCCATCGACGCCGAGACGATCAGGATCCGCCGGGTCATAGAGGCTCCGATGGTACCGCCGGGTCCCTGACATCGCCCGGCATTGCCCCGGCCCCGGGGCCGATCCGGCCCGCCGGGGACCGCGTCACCAACCCAGGATCGCGCCCACGACCATGCCCACGACCAGCAGCCCGCCCGCCCGCCGGGTGAGGAGGAACGAGTGGGGTGCGAACCACAGCGGCCAGACCGGGTTGGGCATCGGCGACTCGGCCGGCTTGGGCGCGCCGTAGACCTTCCAGACCCGCGCGAGGAGCGGGAGCGATCCGAACACGAAGAGCGTCGCGACGGGAAGGACCTGCGCGATCACCAGCCCCGCGACCAGCGCGTAGAACGCCACGAACATGCCCCGCGTCACCTGGCGGGCGGGACCGTCGCCGAGGATCACGGGCAGGGTGTGGGTCCCGGCCGGACCGTCCCAGGGCGCCTTGTCGATGTGCTTGCCCATCAGCACGGTCGTGCAGAGGATCGCGTAGGGCAGGCTCGCGAGCAGGACCGCCGCGGGGATGGTCCCCGTCGCCGCGTAGTACACCCCGCCCACCATCAGCGGGCCCCAGACCGCGATCACGGTCGGCTCGCCGAGCCCGTGCTTCTTCAGCCGCAGGGGCGGCGCGGTGTACGCGGCGGAGAGCACGAAGCCGCCGAGCGCGAAGCCGACGATGGCCGGGCCGCGCTCCGCGGTGAGGAAGATCATGATCCCGAGGCACATGAGGTTCACGACGAGCGCGTAGACGGCGAGCCGTCCCCGCGTCAGGGCGCCGGAGATCACCGGGTGCGGTGAGTACAGGTTGCGCGGGTAGTCGGCCGTGTCGGTCCCGACCTCGAGGTCGAAGAGGTCGTTCATGATGTTGTTCGCCATGTGTGCGAGCACGATGCCGGCCGCGGCCAGGGCGAACAGCCCCCAGTCGACGGACGCGTCCCGGAACACGGCGAGCAGCCCGCCGAGCGCGGCGGCGACGAGCGTCATCGGCAGCACGCCCGCCCGGGTGATCCACAGCCACTTCGAGACCGGGTCCAGGTCCCCCTTCGGCGGGTTCGTGGTGGCGAGGACGTACAACCAACGCTTGGGCAGGCTGTCGCGACGATCCAGGGCTGGCGCATCCGTCATGGAGCCGAAACCTACCCCGATCGGCGGTCGGGCACCCCTGGCCCCCGGAGAGGGCTCGAGGCGGTGCGCCGGTCCGACCTGCGGCTGGGTAGATCAACCGGCGCCGGAGGATCGCGCGCCGTCGCGTGGGCGTGTGCCGCTCGCGTCCGGCTTCGTGCCCACGATGCAGCGCGCCACTCCCGGGACCCGGACCGTGCCGTCCTTCTCGAATGCACTCACCTTCGCGATCGCGTGGGCCCGAATCCGCTCCCGCGCCGGTTCGTCGACCTGGCGAAGCGCCGCAACTGCGAGCGACACGTGCTCGCTGATCATCTCCCAGTACTGCGCGGGCGATGCCGTCACGAGCTCGACGTCGACGTCCCACTCGGCGACATCGCGCAGCCCCGCGCTCTCGTACAGGGCACCGACGTATCCCGGGGCCGCGCACCGGAACATGTTCGGCCCGTCCGGGTCGGGTGGCGCCACCACCGCCTCGGTCGCGATCGCCTGCATGGCGATCGTCGTCCACGGGTTCGCCTCGGGCTTGACCCAGACCGAAGCGCAGAGACGTCCGCCCGGCTCGAGGACGCGTGCGAACTCGGCCGTCGCCCTGGCCAGGTCGGGGAAGAACATGTACCCGAATCGCACGGAGACGCTGTCGAAGGTGGCGTCGTCGAACGGGAGATCATCGGCGCTGCACACGTAGGTCTCGATATTGGCGATCCCCTGCGTCCTGGCTCGTTGCGCCGCGATGTCCAGCATCTCCGCGACGAGGTCGGTCAGCACGACGCGTCCCTCCGGCGACAGTCTCGCGATGCTCAGACCCGGCTCACCCGTGCCCGCGGCGATGTCGAGGTGCTGTTGGTCGGAAGCGATGTCGAGACGCTCGATCATCGCCGCACCGACCGGGCCCAGCTGATCGGTGATGACCGAGTCCCACTTCTCCCAGCCCGCGGAGAGTCCTGCCCACGTCGCTCGCTGCACGTCTCGGATCTCGTCGGCGCTCGGCATCGGCCCTCCGGCTCTCGGTCCATCCGGCGGACACGAAGACACTCCGTGGCCGGAGCGCTGTGTGCCCGCTCGACGTGCATTCTGTCGCTCGCCCCGCCCGTGGCCGCGCCACCCAGGCGTTCGCTGATGTCCCTACGCAGCGGCAGCACGAGCACCCCTAGTCGGAGCACTCATCCACGCTGAGGATGGGACGAGCGAGGTCGTGTCGTTGCACCAGCGTGACCGCTTCACTCTGGCCGGTTGCTCCTCCGAGGGACTGCCGAACTCGGGCACCGTCGACGGTGGCCTCCACGGCCTTCGTCACGGGTTCGAACGCAGTCGATGAGCCATACCGAGCGAGATATCGGTCCCAGACTTCGTCGGGCGATCCGGTGACTTCGAGCACCGTGTAGCGGCTGCCTTGGCACTGCCCGAGGTCGGCCTGCGCGAGCACGCGCGTGCCCTGCAGCACG
The DNA here is from genome assembly GCA_963805415.1 of uncultured Acidimicrobiia bacterium. GTDB lineage: Bacteria > Actinomycetota > Acidimicrobiia > IMCC26256 > JAENVU01 > JAENVU01. The sequence goes on along the minus strand of CAWDUD010000006.1, from coordinate 304,139 downwards.
GGCCATGAACTCGCCGGGATCGAACGGGGCCCGCGAGGCACCGGCGTTGGCAGCTCGGTCCGGCGGATCGGCCGCTTCGGAACGCTCCGGTAGGACAACTCGGCCGCAGACACTCTCGGCCGGCAGGAACTGCACGCCGCGACCGTGACCGCGAGATTGTCGCCCTTATCGGTGGCGCCACTGCATCGCACATCCGTCCCCGTCGCTGATCCGGTGGGAACACCGGGAGAGGCGTCGGGCGAGCGGTAATCGGACTGGCAGGCGGTTCTCACTGGGGGCAGCGCGCCGAGGCCGAGTCGAGCCGCCTGACGCGTGAAGTCCCGAAAGACCCCGACGGGGTCGTCGCCAATCGTGAGCAGTGCCGTCCAACCGGTCGTTCGGTCGCCTGACGGCAGGATCGACGGCGCGACCGCGCCCACCAGTCTCGAACCAGGCGGCACCCGTAGCCCATCGGGTAACCGGCGCGCGGCCGATTCGCCATCGCCGGTCGAAGAGCACGCCGTCGCGCTGACGACCAGCATCAATATTGTCGAGACCGCACGCCACCGAACCGGTGTCATCACCGTCACCCTTCCACGCCGACGACACGAACGACGCTCACCCAGGCGTCACGTCGCCGGAGCGGAGCGGGAACTCGACGGGGCTGTTCACTGCACGGCCGCGACGCACGATCTCGACGCCGGAGCTCGACGCGTCCGCGGACGCGTGAGCCGGATCGATGGTCACACCCCTCCGGTACCCTGACGAGCACAGCTCGTCAGCCTGCTGCGATGGCCGACCGTTCCGAGAGGGTGCCGCTCCACGAGCGGCCCGGTGATGGAGGAATGGGAATGGCGGGCGAGGTCAGGCAGGAACGCGACCAGTCGGCGGACGCGAGCGGGGCCGCCTCGCTCCGGGAGCAGGTCGTGGCGGTCGGGCAGCGATGGTCGGCTGCCCAACACCGTCTGGTCGAGCTCGTCGTGGCGCTCGACGATTCGGGCGAATGGGCCGCGGACGGCGCGGCAACGTGCGCGCACTGGATCGCGGACGCGCTCGACATCGAGGTGTGCACCGCCCGCGAATGGCTACGGATCGGCCGGAAGCTGGCCGATCTCCCCGCGGTCACGGCGGCATCGGCCGACGGTCGGTTGTCCTACAGCAAGGTGCGCGCGCTCACCCGGGTGGCAACCCCGGAGCACGAGACCGAGCTCTGCGAGCTGGCGCAGCGGGTGCCGGCGGGCAGGCTGGGTCACGCCCTCGCCGCCTGGCTGGCCCGGCACGAGACAGCTGAGCAGACCGAGGCCCGCCAGCACTCGGCGCGTGGCATGTCGTGGCGCCTCGAGCCCGACGGCATGGTCGCCGGGACGTTCCGGCTCCCACCCGGCGACGCCGCGCCGATCACCCATGCGATCGACGCCGAGCTCGTGCGGGCGCGGCCACGGCTCGACGCGTCCGCGGACGCGTGGAGGAGGTGGCCGTCGGTCGCGCAGCAACGCGCGGACGCGCTCGTCCGGCTGATGAGCGGTACCGGGCCCCGGTACGTCAACGAGGTCGTGGTGCACGTGCGCGGTGACGGCGCCACGCTCGACGACGGCACGCCGATCGCGCAGTCGGTCGTGGAACGGATCGCGCCCGATGGGTTCATCCGGGCGCTGATCCACGATGCCGACGGGCGCCCGATCAACGCCTCGGGCCGGCACCGCCACCCGTCGGCCCGCCAGCGAAGGGTCGTGCAGGAGCGGGACGGCGCGTGTGTGGACTGCGGCGCGACCCAGTTCCTCGAATACGACCACGAGCCCGCCTTCGAGACCACCCGCCGCACCCTGGTGGAGGAGCTCCGCCTGCGCTGCTGGGCCTGCCACCGCGCCCGGCATGCCCACGGGCGCGCCAGGTGAGCCGGCCCTCAGCCGCCGTAGTTCATCCGCGTGTCCTCCATGCGGAGCACCTCGGTGTCCTCGTCCTTCAAGAACCCGGCCTCGAGCACCTCCCCGGCGAAGAACGTGTGGTTGCCCACCTCCATGCGGTCGCGCACGGCGCAGTCGAGGAACGCGACCGAGCCCGCGAGGATCGGCGCGCCGGTGGCCCGCTCGACGTACGCGAAGCCGTTCAGCGTCTTCGCCGCGAGATCCACCTCGACGGGCTTGGTGAACTTCCGGACGATGGCGCGGTCCTCGCGGTCGATCAGGCACACGCTGAAGACTCCGCCGGCCTCGATCAGCCCGTGGGTGACAGCGTCCCGCTCGATCCCGATGCCGACCCACTTCGGGTCGAAGCTGAGCTGGGTCACCCAGTTGGTCGTCATGCCGTTGCGCCGCTCGGCGCCGTCGGTGCTGCCGACCACGTAGAGCCCCGACGGCATCTTCCAGAGCACCCGGCGCCGCAGCTTGTCGTAGTCGACCTGCTCGTCCTCGGTGCCCACCCCGGCCGGATACGGACCGACCGGACCGTCCTTCGTCGCCATCCCGGCAGCGTACCGCGCGGCGATGGTGCAACGATCGGGCCGCACGCGAGACAGCACGCCCGACGCCGGTGGTCGGGCCGGTCGGGGCATCGAGGAGCAGCGCATGGAGATGGTCAAGGTCGCCACGTGGAGCGAGATCCCCGACCGGCACCCGGTCGGGGCGATGCTCGACGGCATCGATCTCGTGATCGTGCGCCAGGGCGACCAGCACTCGGTGCTCTACGGCCGCTGCCTGCACCGGGGCGCGCTGCTCGCGGACGGTCACGTCATGGACGAGGACCTGATCTGCGGGGTCCACGGCTGGGACTATCGGATCGAGTCCGGCGTGAGCGCGTACAACAACGCGGAGGCGCTCGAGAAGTTCACCAGCGAGGTCCGCGGCGACGACCTCCTCGTCAGCCGCACCGAGGTGCTGCGGTTCGCGATGCGCCACCCGCAGCCGTTCGACGCCGACGTGTACCAGGGCTACTACCAGGATCCGCACATGGTGCCGGAGGAGCCCTTCGTCGCGTACATCCACGAGCTCGCCGGCAACGGCCTCACCAAGACGGGCCACCACGGTCCGCTCGGCGCGATGGGGGTGCCGCGCGCCGAGCTCCCGAGCTGGGACCACATCCAGTTCGTCACCGCGCAGCTCGCGCGGCTGCCCAGGCTCGACGAGGAGCCGGTCGGCACCGAGGTCTGCATCGGTCCGAACGCGGACCAGCCCCTCTGGCTCGACATCCCCCTGTTCGTGTCGGACATGAGCTTCGGTGCACTCAGCCAGGAGGCGAAGACCGCGCTCGCACGCGGGGCCGAGCTCGCGGGCACGGGCATCTGCTCGGGCGAGGGCGGGATGCTGCCCGAGGAACAGGCCGAGAACAGCCGCTACTTCTACGAGCTGGCGTCGGCGCGGTTCGGCTGGAGCTGGGACGTGCTCCCGAAGGTCCAGGCGTTCCACTTCAAGGGTGGCCAGGGCGCGAAGACCGGCACCGGCGGGCACCTGCCCGGCGACAAGGTGGTCGGCAAGATCGCCGAGGTCCGCCACCTGCCCGAGGGCACCGCCGCGATCTCCCCGCGCGCTTTCCGGACTGGACCTCGGTCGACGACTTCCACCGCTTCGCCGACGAGGTGCGCGAGCGCACCGGCGGCATCCCGATCGGCTTCAAGCTCTCGGCCCAGCACATCGAGGACGACCTCGACGCGGCGCTGTCGATCGGCGTCGACTACGTGATCCTCGACGGCCGCGGCGGAGGGACCGGGGCGGCGCCGCTCCTGTTCCGCGACAACATCTCGGTGCCCACGATCCCCGCGCTGGCGCGCGCCCGTCGCCATCTCGACCGTCGCAACCGGCGTGACGTCACGCTCGTCGCGACCGGCGGGCTGCGCCACGCGCCGGACTTCGCCAAGGCGCTCGCGCTCGGCGCCGACGCGGTTGCCGTCGCCAACTCGGCCATCCAGGCCATCGGATGCCTCGGCATGCGCGCCTGCAACACCAACAACTGCCCGGTCGGGATCGCGACCCAGCAGCCGCACCTGCGGGCCCGGCTCCCCGTGGAGGAGGCCGCGCAGCGGTTGAACCGGTTCCTGCGGGCGACGGTCGAGCTCATGCAGATCCTCGCCCGCGCCTGCGGCCATTCGCACCTGCGGGAGTTCTCCGCCGACGACCTGACCACGTTCGACCGGGAGATGGCCCATCTGACCGGCATCGCGTACGGCGGGGTGACGCCATGAGCACCGATGCCGCCTCCGATCCGCTCGTCTGGCACAAGGTCGCCGGGCTCGACGACCTCCCGGACGGGCGGGTGCGCACCGTCGTCGCGGGACGGCACTCGATCGCGCTGACGCGCGTCGGCGACGAGTACGGCGCGCTCGACAACCACTGCCCGCACCAGGGCGGCCCGCTCGGGGAGGGCTCGATCGAGAAGGGGCTGCTGCGGTGCCCGTGGCACGGGTACGACTACGACCCGCTCACCGGAGTCCCACCCGCCGGCTTCTCCGACGCGCCGGCCTGCTTCCCGCTCGAGGTCCGGGACGACGGCGTGTACGTCGCGGTCGCCGCCGACCACGCGCACCGCCGCACGGTCTCGGACGTGATGGTCGAGACGATGGTCGCGTGGGGCGTGACGCACGTCTTCGGCATGGTCGGGCACTCCAACCTCGGCTTCGCCGACGCGATGCGGCGCGCCGAGGAGGCGGGCGACCTCACGTTCGTCGGCATCCGTCACGAGGGCGCGGCAGCCTTCGCGGCGTCCGCGTACGGCAAGCTCACCGGCCGGCCCGCCGCGTGCTTCGCGATCGCGGGGCCCGGATCCACCAACCTGCTCACCGGCCTCTACGACGCCAAGGCGGACCGCGCGCCGGTGCTCGCGATCTCGGGCCAGGTGCCGTCCAAGGTGCTCGGGCGCGGCGCGTTCCAGGACGTCGACCTCAACGGCGCGTTCGCCGCGGTGGCGCAGTACTCCAAGACGGTGCTGCCCGAGTCGGACCACGCCGAGCTCATGACCCTCGCCCTGAAGCACGCGACCGTCCAGCGGGACGTCGCGCACCTCGTGTTCCCGGACGAGGTGCAGGTGAAGGAGATCGACGACTCCGAACGACCGTCGGGGCCCACGGGCCGGATCGGCGACACGCACATCGCGCCACCGGTGGAGGCGCTCGACGCCGCGCTCGCGCTCATCGAGGGCGCGCGGCGACCGGTGATCGTCGTGGGCCACGGCGTGCGGTTCGAGATGGACGCGGTGCGGGACCTGGCCGAGACCCTGCACGCGCCGGTGTTGACCACGTTCAAGGCGAAGGGCCAGATCTCGGATCGCCACCCGCTCGGCGCCGGCGTGCTCGGCCGCAGCGGCACACCCGTCGCGAGCTGGCTCATGAACGAGTCCGACCTGCTGATCGTGCTCGGCGCGTCGTTCTCGAACCACACCGGCATCGCGTCGTACAAGCCGATCGTGCAGGTGGACTTCGACCCGATGGCGCTCGGCCGGTTCCATCCGGTCACCGTGCCGCTGCTCGGACACGCCGGCGTGACCGCGCGGCTGATCGTCGAGCGGCTGGCACCCGGAGGGGACCGCGAAGACCAGCGCGCCGACGTCGCGCAGCGCTGGGAGATCTGGCGGGCCGAGAAGGCGCACCGGGTGCGCGACGACCGCGGTCTCGGGGTGTCGTCGGCGGCGGTCTTCGACGCGATGAACCGGCACGTGCCCGACGACGCGGTCATGACCGTCGACGTCGGCAACCAGGCCTACTCGTTCGGTCGTTACTTCGAGTGCACCCGCCAGTCGGTGCTGATGTCGGGCTACCTCGGCTCGATCGGGTTCGGGTTCCCGGCCGCGATGGGCGCGTGGGCCGCGGTCGGCCGGAGCCGCCCGATCGTGGCAGTGACCGGCGACGGCGGGTTCGGGCAGTACCTGGCCGAGCTCACGACGGCGGTGAAGTACGACATGCCGATCACCCATGTGCTGCTCGACAACCACTCCCTCGGCAAGATCACCAAGGAGCAACGGGCCGCTGAGTACGACGTGTGGCACACCGATCTGCTCAACCCCGACTTCGCCGCGTACGCGGAGCTCTGCGGCGCGCTCGGGATCCGCGTGACCGCCGCGGACCAGCTCGACGAGGCGCTGGCGCGCGCGATCGCGCACGACGGCCCGGCGTTGGTGGCGGTGACCACCGACCCCGACCTCGTCTGACGCCGCCTCCCCCACGCACTCGGGCGCGTTCGTGGGGCCCGGGGCCCCGACAACGGTGCCAAGGTGGTGGGTCGGCGGCGCGGCTCAGTCCAGCGGGGCGAGGTGGTCCGGGCCGACGCCGGCATCCGCGAGGACGGCGTGGACGCGATCGCGCCGTTCGGCCGCCTCCATCACCGGCGCCCGCAGGACCAGCGCGGCGAGGTCGCGAAGCATCGCGAGCGTCGCCGGGTCGGTGAAGGCACCGTCGGGGCCCGACTTCGTTCTCGGGGCCTCGATCCCGACGCTGGCGACAACGTGTGCACCCTGCCAGGTGAGGGTCCGCACGAGCGCGGCGCGGGCGTGCACGCCGCCGGAGGTCCCGACGCTGATCAAGGCGACGGGCTTGGCGTACAGCTCGCCCGAGCCGACGACCCAGTCGAGCGCGTTCTTGAGGACGCCCGCGAGCGATCCGGCGTATTCCGGTGAAGCGAGCAGCACCACGTCGGCGGCCGCGATCCGCGCCCGCCAGTCGTCGACCGCACCACCGGGCGCCTCGCCGAGATCCGGATCGAACGGTGGGATCGCACGGAGCCCGTCGTAGACGTCGACGGTGGCGCTGCCGGTCGGGAGCGCGGCCCGCACCGCATCGAGCGCCGACCGGTTGAACGACCGCGCCTGGAGGCTCCCGCACACACCGAGCACCCGGACCGTCGCGGCGTTCGTCATCGACCGACGATACCGACGGGTCCCGTCGTCGCGCTCAGGCGGCGAGGCCGCGGGCGACCCACTCGGGCCGGTTGGCGGCGTCGATCACGCCGAGGCCGGCCAGGAACTCGGTGAGCCCGGCCAGGTCGGTGACGATGCGCGCCCGGTGCTGCGGGTTGGCGCGGGCGAGGTCGCCGCCGCCGTCGATCCCGAGCTCGTCGTAGACGGCGTCGTTCACCATGAGCCCGGCGACGAACTCGACCGCGATCGGCGCGAGGGCGGCAGCCTGGGCACGTTCCTCCTCCGAGAGCGTCGGCCAGAACTCGGTGAGGAACGTCTTCGCGAAGCTCACGTGCCGCGCCTCCTCGAGCACGTGCAGCTTCGCCATCTGGCGTGACACGGGATGAATCGTGTCGTCGCGCATGGCCGCGCGGTTGCACACGTCGAGCAGCTCCTCGACCGCCAGGATCAAGAGGTACCCCATCGCGCGACCGCCGGGGAGCAGGTCGACGTCGTCGAGCCCGCCGGTCGCGAGGGCCGGCGCGTAGGCGGGCGTCCCGGCGCGGCGGAGGTACTCGCCGAACATGGTCGAGTGTCGACACTCGTCGGCGACCTCCACCAGGAGGTAGCGGTGCGACGGATCGGTGACGGGCAGCTCGGCCAGGTGGCGCAGCACGATCTGCATGAGCTTGTTCTCGAACCAGATGCCCGCCGCGCACACGGCGGCGCACTCGTGGCGGCTGTAGGTGCGCCGTTCGGCGTCGGTCATCGCCGCCCAGACCGGGGTGCCGGCGAGGGGGAGCTTCTCGGGCGGGAGATGGAAGCGGGAATCGTCGGTCAGGTCCAGGGACCAGTCGACCTCGGAGAAGGGATCGAGGGTCAGCCGCTCGGAGGCGGCAATCAGCTGGGTGGCCTTCGTGGCGGTGGTCGGCATGCCGTCCACCATGACCGTGCCAGTGTTCACTGTCAAGGTTTACTTACAGTGATCGCTGTCACAGTGTGCCAGACTGGGTGCATGACCACCTCCGACGCCACGGCGGGTGAGGCGGCGACGGGCAGCGACGAGATCGGGATCGACGATCTCGCCGAGCGTTCCGGCGTGAGCGCCCGCACGATCCGCTACTACCAGTCCGAAGGCGTGCTCCCCCGGCCCCGCAAGGAAGGCCGCGACGCTCGCTACACCACCGCGCACCTCGAACGGCTCGAGCTCATCGCGGAGCTGCAGTCGCGCGGCCTCAAGCTCGAGGCGATCAAGGACCTCGTCGGCAAGGACCGTCCCCACCGCTCGGTCTCGGAATGGCTCGGCCTCGACGAGGTCCTGCGCGCCGCGTGGGCCGACGACGAGGCCGCGACCATGTCGCTGGCCGAGGTCCACCAGTTGCTCGACGGTCGCCCGCGCCGGCTCGTCGGCGAGCTCGTCGACGGCGGCCTGCTCGTGCGCAACGACGACGGCACGTTCGGTGCACCGAGCCGCGCGTTGCTCGACCTCGCCCTGCGCCTGCTCGACGCGGGCGTGAGCGTGGACATCGGCGTGCGCGCGGCCGAGGTCCTCCGGCGCCGCCTGGCCAAGGCCGCCGACGAGCTCGTGAAGCTCTTCGAGGGCGAGACCGGGAAGTCGTTCGCGGGATCGGGCAGCCCCCAGGAGCTGGCGGAAGCGCTCGACGCGTTGCGCCCGATCGCCCAGGACGCCGCGCAGCTGATCCTGGCCCAGGAGCTGGAGCGCTCGCTCCGCCGGCTCGCCTCGAAGGGCCGCGGCAAGCGCGGCTGCACGCGCGCGGCTGGCACACTCCCCCCGTGGAGATCCGGACGTTCCGCGCCGCGGACGAGGGTGCCGTGGTGGCGCTGTGGGAGCGGGCGGACCTCGTGCGCCCCTGGAACGATCCTCACCGGGACATCGCCCGCAAAGCGGCGGTCGACGACGACCTCTTCCTCGTCGGCGTGCACGACGGCGATGTCGTCGGGGTCGTGATGGCGGGGTACGACGGTCACCGCGGCTGGATCAACTACCTGGCGGTCGCCCCGGATCGCCGCGACGCGGGGGCGGGCCGGGCGCTCATGGCGGAGGCCGAACGGCGGCTGCGGGCGCTCGGGTGCCCGAAGATCAACCTGCAGGTCCGCGGCTCGAACACCGATGTCCTCGCGTTCTACGAGCACCTGGGCTTCGTCGTCGACGACGCCGTCAGTCTGGGGAAGCGCCTCGAGCACGAAGACGGTGCCGCGGGCGGGCCCCGCTGAGCACCGGCGGATTGCATCGCCGCGAGGTCCGACCCATGATGCCGGGGTGGCGCAGGACGACCCCCCGGTCGACGACCTCGAGCTGGTGGCGCGCCTGCGCGCCGGCGACGAGGACGCGTTCCGCGAGGTGATCGACCGCTACCACGAGCCGCTCCGCCGGTTCGCCCGCAACTACGTCGCGACCGACGCCGCCGCCGAGGAGGCCGTCCAGGACACCTGGGTCGGCGTGTTGCGGGGCATCGACCGCTTCGAGGGCCGCTCCTCGCTCAAGACGTGGATCTTCCGCATCCTCATGAACACCGCGCGCACTCGCGGCACCCGGGACAAGCGCAGCGTCCCGTTCTCGAGCCTCGGGCCGGACGACGAGGACCCGACGTTCGCGGTCGAGCGCTTCCGTGGCGCCGACGACCCGTACCCGGGCCATTGGGCCGTCTTCCCGACGCGCTGGCACGACCGACCCGAGGTGCGCGCCCTCGCGCACGAGACGCTCGACGTCATCCGGACCGCGCTCGACGGGCTCCCGCCCGCGCAGCAGGAGGTCGTGCGGCTCCGCGACCTCGAGGGCTGGACGAGCTTCGAGGTCTGTAATGCCCTCGACCTCACCGAGACGAACCAACGAGTGCTGCTCCACCGTGGCCGCGCCAAGCTGCGCGCCGCGCTCGAAGCACACTTCGAGGAGGAATGACGGGTCCCGATGCGACCACATCCGGCAACGACGAGGCCGCACCGATGACGACACCCGACGATCTCGCCTGCCAGGAGCTCGTCGAGCAGGTCACCGAGTACCTCGAGGCCGCACTCGGCCCCGAGGACCGGGCCCGATTCGAGACCCACACGGAGGAGTGCCCCGCCTGCGCCGAGGTGCTCGAGCAGTTCCGGGTCGTCGTGGCGACCGTGGGCAGCCTGCGCGCCGCCGACGTCTCGACCATCGACGCCGCGACCCGCGACCACCTGCTCATGGTCTTCCGCGACTGGGCCTCCGACCGCCACTGACCTCCGACCGGCGCGAAAGGGCCGGAGGTCCATCGCGATTCCTCCCGCGGAGTCCTAGCGTGCGGTGATGGCACCGACCCGAGCGACCGCCTCCGAAGCCGCGGGCCGGCTCGCCCCCCGCGACACGCTGGGGATCCCGCTCGGGCCCGGACAGCCGTCGGCCTTCCTCCACGCGCTCGGCACCCGGGACGACTGGGTCGACCTGACCGTCTTCGGCGCGCTGCTCGTGGATCTCTACCAGGTGTTCCTGCACCCCGGGGTCCGGTACCTCTCGGGCTTCTTCGGGCCCGCGGAGCGCTTCCTCGTGGACAGCGGCGGACGCGTCGAGTTCATCCCGGCGGACTTCCGCCGGTTCACCCGCATCGCCGAGCAGCTCGCACCCCGCGTCGTCGCGACGGTCGCGACGCCTCCGGACCGGGACGGCTTCCTCTCGCTCTCGCTCCACGCCGGAGCGACCGTCGGCGCGATCCACACGGCCGGCGCCGATCCCGAGCGCGTGCTGATCGTCGAGGCCAACGACAAGTTCCCCCGGACCTCCGGGCTGCTCCCCGCGTATCCCCACCGCATCCACCTCGACGAGATCGACGTGCTCGTCGAATCCGACCGGGATCCCTTCGTGCTCCCCGACGTCGAGCCGAGCGCCGCGGACACCGCCATCGCCGAGCACGTCCGCCCACTGATCCCCGACGGCGCAACCCTCCAGACCGGCATCGGTGGGATCCCCTCGATGGTCGTGGGCCTGCTCGCGGAGCGCGGCGGCGGCGAGTACGGCGTGCACTCGGAGATGTTCACCACCGGGCTCATGCGCCTGCACGAGGCGGGCAAGGTGTCGAACCGGCACAAGGGCCAGTTCGACGACGTGTCGGTCACGACCTTCGCCGCGGGATCCCAGGACCTCTACGACTGGTTGAACGAGAACCGCGAGGTCGCGTTCCTCCCGGTGGACGTGGTCAACTCCCCGGAGGTCATCGCGAAGAACCGCACGATGGTGACGGTCAACGGTGCGCTGACGGTCGACCTGCTCGGCCAGGTCGTGGCCGACACGATCGGCGGCCGTCAGTTCTCCGGCATCGGCGGCCACGAGGACTTCATCGCGCAGTCGGGACTGTCCCTCGAGGACCGCTCGCTCGTCTGCCTGCCGCGCGACCTCGACCGTCGACGGCGTCACGATCTCGCGGATCGCGCCGAGCCTGGCCGAGGGCTGGATCGTCACCACCCCCCGGCACCAGCTCGACCTCGTCGTCACCGAGCACGGTGTCGCGCACCTGCGCGGCCGCACGGTGCGGGAGCGGGCTCGCGCCCTTGCCGACATCGCCGCGCCGCAGTTCCGCGACGAGCTCCACGAGCGCGCCACCCAGCTCGGGTAGCGCGACGGTCACACCCGGCCGGCGAACCGGCCGAGCCGGTCGAGCCATTCGGCGCGGGTGGTGCAGCCCTCGAACTGGACCGCGAGCCACTCGATCCCGAGGTCGGCGAACGCGGTCAGGTCGTCGTCGGATGAGAACGGCGCGAAGCACACGGTGAGGGGTGTCGTCCGGCCGATCTCGGTGGCGTAGGCGCGCGCGGCGTCGAGCCGCGCCGCGAGCTCGTCGAGGTTCGTGATGGCCGGCGTCTTGACGGCGCGCGAGGCGGCCGGCGGATTGGGGAACGGCGACCAGCCGTCGCCGACCTCCACCGCGCGCCGCAGCGCCCGGGTGCTGTTGCCACCGACCCAGATCGGGACGGGCACCGGGTGCGGGAGCTGCACCACCCCGCGCGCGTGAACCCGGTCGGTGTCGAGCGCGACCTCGTCATCGGCCCACGCGCGCCGCATGATCGCGATCGACTCGTCGAGCAGGTCGTTCCGGGCGTCGAAGTCCACGCCGAGCGCCGCGAACTCCGGCTTGAGGTATCCCGCGGCGACCCCGAGGATCACCCGACCGCCCGAGAGGTTCTGCAGCGTCGCGACGCTCTTCGCGGCGAGGAAGGGGTTCCGGTAGGCGGCCACGTAGACGTGGGTGTGGAGCATGACCGTCCGGGTCGCCGCGGCCGCGAACGCGAGGGCGACCATCGGCTCCTGGGCATGGTGACCGCCCCCCTCGAGCCAGCGCCGGTCGGGGGCCGGGTGATCGGTGACGTACACCGCGTCGAGCCCGGCGGCCTCGACCGCCGCCGCCATCTCGGCGACCGCGTCGCCGGTCACGAACTCGGACGGGTGCCGGACGTGGTCGACGGGGAGTCCGACGGAGAAGCGCATCGGGTCGGCACGCTACCGTCGCGCCACCCGCACCCGAGGAGACACCGATGTCGATCGTCGACGAAGTCGCGCTCAGCTCGCAGGAGTTCTGGGCGGCGCCCGAAGCCGAGCGCGAGGAGGGCTTCCGTCGCCTCCGGGACGAGGCGCCGATCTCGTTCCATCCGGCCCCGGAGATGGAAGGTGCGCCACCGGCCCCCGGCTACTGGGCGCTGACCCGCTACGACGACGTCATGTACGCGAGCCGCCACCCCGAGCTGTTCTGCTCCAGCCGCGGCGGCACCAACCTGCTCGACATCCCGCCCGAGATCGCCGACTTCATCGGCTCGATCATCAACATGGACGACCCACGCCACAAGAAGCTGCGCAACCTCGTCGCGTCGGGGTTCACGCCGAAGGCGCTCAACCAGATCCTCGAGCAGGTGCAGGTGCGGGCGACGGCCGTCGTCGACGCGGTGGCCGAGAAGGGCGAGTGCGACTTCGTGGCCGAGATCGCGGCGCCCCTGCCGCTCCAGATCGTCTGCGACATGGTCGGGGTGCCGCCGTCGGGCGAGGCGGACGTCTTCGCCGCCAGCAACGTCATCCTCGGCGTCGGGGACCCGGAGTACGTGCAGTCGATGGAGGACCTCATGGCCGCCTTCATGACGCTGCACCAGATGGCGATGGAGCTCGGTGAGCACCGCCTCGCCAACCCGTCCGACGACATCACCTCGATCCTGATGCACGCGGAGGTGGACGGCGAGCGCCTGACCGTTCCCGAGTTCGCGTCGTTCTTCATCCTGCTGGTGGTCGCCGGCAACGAGACGACCCGCACCGCGATCAGCAACGGCATGTGGGCGCTGCAGAACAACCCCGACCAGCGCGCGCTCTGGGCGAGCGACTTCGACCACCACGCGCAGGACGCGGTCGAGGAGATCGTGCGCTGGGCCACACCCGTCATCCACTTCCGCCGGACCGCGACCCGGGACACCGAGATCGCCGGCCAGCCCATCGCGGACGGCGAGAAGGTCGTGATGTGGTTCAACTCGGCGAACCGGGACGAGCGCCAGTTCGCCGACCCGTACACCTTCGACATCACGCGCTCGCCGAACCCGCACTTCGGCTACGGCGGCGGCGGACCGCACTTCTGCCTCGGCGCCAACCTCGCCCGGCGCGAGATCCGCGTGATGTTCGACGAGCTGTTCACCCGCCTCCCCGACCTCGAGATCACCGCCGACCCGGACCGGCTCCAGTCCGCGTTCATCCACGGCATCAAGCGCATGCCGTGCACCTTCACCCCGGCGCGGTAGGTCTACCGTTCCCGGTATGACCGGGGTGGAGCCGTTCGATCCGGGGTTCGGTCCGCTCGTCGGGACGACGATGCGGGTCGCGGTCTGGAACATCTGGGCGCGTCTATGCCGCGTGGGAACGCCGCGGCCCGATCATCGAGGCGCAGCTCACCGCGGCGGCACCGGACGTCGCGCTGCTCGTCGAGGTCTGGGAGGAGCCCGGCGGGCGGTCCCAGGCCGCCGAGCTCGCGGCCGCGCTCGGCGGGTACGAGCACGTCTACGCGAGCAACCTGACCTTCGCCGACGGCGTCCACGCCGGCAACGCGATCCTCAGCCGCTGGCCGATCAAGCGCTCGGAGGTCCGCACCCTGCCGCGTGAAGCTCCCAACGGATCACGCGACGACGAGGGGGAGGAGCGGCTCTGCGTCTTCGCCGAGATCGACGGCCCGCGCGGTCCGTTCCAGGCGTTCTGCGCGCACCTCTCCTGGCGCGAGGACCACGGCGCGATCCGCCAGGAGCAGGTCCGTGCGATCTGCGAGTTCGCCCGCGAGACCCGTCCGCGGTCGTTTCCCGCGATCCTCGGCGGGGACCTGAACGCGTCGCCGGCCACCGACGAGATCCGCATGCTCACCGGCGACGCCGCGCCGCCGGTGCCGGGGATCTGGTTCCGCGACGCCTGGGTCCATGCCGGCGACGGCCCCGGCTTCACGTGGTCGAACACCAACCCGTGGGCGGCGACGAGCCTCGACGTGGACCGCCGCATCGACTTCGTGATGGTCGGGCACCCGAAGCTCGGCGGGGTGGGCCAGCCGCGTCGCGCCGAGCTCCTCGGCGACACGCCGGTCGACGGCGTGTACGGATCGGACCACTTCGGCGTCGTGACCGACCTGCGGTACTGAACGCTCACGTCGGCGGACCGTCGCGGAACCAGGCGCGCGCCGACCGCGTCGAACTCGCGCTCGTAGGTGCGGTAGCCGTCGCGCAGCGCACGCCCGGGCCAGGACCCGGGCAGGAGCGCTTCGGGGAGGAGCGGGTCGGCACGGATGTGGCGCAGCGCAGCCGCGCCGGCGAGGAAGGCGCCGGCCATCGTTCCCTGCGCGTCCTGGCGCATCGAGGCCGTCGATCGATCCAGGCGATCGAGCAGCTCGCTCGCGCGACGGCTCCAGGCCCCGGGCGCGAAGAGCTCCGCCGCGAGGGCGACCGGCTCGTCGTCGGGCATCACGTCGAGCCAGGCGCACCGGGAATCCTCGACCAGGTCGCCGAGGTTCGCAGGCCGGAGCCAGACGCCCTCGCGCCACTCGGCGAGCCGAGCCCGCGCCAACCCGGCGCGGACGTCGGCACGGACCGGCGCGGGCCGAGCCCGGCCGAGCACGACCGCCATGCGCCAGGTGCCGTCCCAGGGGCCCGGGTCCGCGACGAGGCTCGACTCCTGCTCCTCCTGGCGACGCGCGAGCCCACCGACGAGCTCGTACGCGCCGGCGTGGGTCCGCACCAGCTCGCCGGCCGCGGTCATCCGGTGCAACGCCACCCGGGCGGTGCCCGGCGCGACGCCGAAGAGCCCGGCCCAGCGCACGAGATCCCGACCCGGCGCCCGGGCCGGGCGGCGGCCGAGCAGCAGGCTCGCCATGACCGACCGGGCCGAGAGCGGCCGTTCCACACTCGGACCGGCCCGGCGGCCGAGGCGGGGATTGTTACGTGATTGCTCCATCTATCGTAACTACCGTAACATCACGGACGTGGTCGCCACCGTCCTCCCCGAGTCCCGCCTCCTCGTCGCTCCGGACCCGGACGGTCCGATCGGGCCGACGGGCAAGCCGAAGCCGGAGCTGCGCGAGCAGCTCCGCCGGATCCCGACCGGCCGCAACGTCCTGAACACGGTCCTGCTCTATGCCGTGACGATCGGGATCTTCGTGGTCACCGCGTGGGCCGACAACGTCTTCGTCTGGATCGGTGCGTTCCTCGTGATGGGCCCGATCCACGCGTGGTTCGCGATCCTCATGCACGAGGCCGCCCACCGGTTGCTCTTCGCCAACCGCACGGCCAACGACTTCGTGGGCAAGTGGCTCGTCGCCTTCCCGGCGTTCGTGCCCATCGACCTGTACCGGCGCGGGCACATGGCGCACCACCGCGAGGAGTTCGGTCCGAACGAGCCCGACATCCCGCTCTACCGCGGCTATCCCATCCCGCGCGACTCCATGCTCCGGAAGCTGCGGCGCGACGCGCTCGGCGTGACCGGGTGGAAGCTGACGCGGGGCCTGGTCCGCGGGGTCGTCTCGGACAACGAGAAGGTCCGCGGGCAGGCGCGCGGCATCGTCGCCACCCAGATCGTCATGCTCGCCCTGTTCACGGCCTTCGGGCACCCGTGGATGTACTTCATCCTCTGGTTCCTCCCCCACCTGACGGTGTGGCGGGTCATCAACCGGCTGCGCTCGATCGCCGAGCACGGCGGGATGCAGCACTCCTCCGACCGGCGCGAGACCACGCACTCGGTCCGCCAGCACTGGCCGGCGCGCCTGACGATCGTCCCCTACTTCACGGGATGGCACCTCGCCCACCACGTGGACTCCGGGATCCCGATGCGAAACCTCCCGAAGCTCCACGAGCAGCTCGTCCGCTCCGGTTACGTCCAGCCCGGGCTGGAGTACCGCAGCTACGTCGCGCTCTGGCGCACGCTCGCCTCCGGCTGAGCGCGACCCACCGCGGTCGAGCTCCCACCCGCAGGTACCCTGCGCGGCGATGACCGGCGGCGGGAAGCTCGGGGTGATCGCGGGGTCCGCGCTGCGCGACGGAGCGTTCGCACGCGACGGCGCAGTCGTCGAGCACGCCGGGGTCGCGGTGACCGAGGTCGCGTTCCCCGACGGCGGCGGCGCAGTCGTCCTCCAGCGCCACGGCCTCCACGAATGGTCGCCCCCGCACCGCATCGACCACGCGGCCAACTTCCGGGCGCTCATCGGCGCGGGTGTCGACCGTGTGCTCGCGATCTCGTCGGTCGGCAGCCTGCGGCTCGACTGGCCGGTCGGCACGTTCGTGATCGTCGACGACTTCTACGCGCCGAACGAGACGATCGCCTTCCACGACGACCCGCAGAGCCACGTCGTGCCCGGCTTCGATCCGGGGTGGAGCGGGCGCGTGCGTGACGCATGGCAGGACACGACCGCCACGAGGCTGGTCGACGGCGGAATCTACGCGCAGACCCGCGGACCGCGGTTCGAGACGCCGCGCCGAGGTGCGCGCCCTCACGCACGTGGCCGATCTCGTGGGCATGACGGTGGCCGCCGAGTGCATCGTCGCGACCGAGGTGAAGCTGCCGTACGCGGCGGTGTGCGTGGTGGACAACCTCGCCAACGGTCTCGGGACCGCCCCGCTCACGATCGACGAGTTCAACGCGGGCGTCGCCGCCAACCGGGCCCGCCTCGTCGCGGACCTCGACGCGGTGCTGCCGGCGCTGGCCGCGGTGCCGTGAGCCTCTGCGTCACCGACGTCCGCCTCGACGGCCGGACGGTCGCGATCCGCACCGTCGACGGGCGGATCGCGGCGGTCGGGGCCGACGTCGTCCCCGATCCGGCCGATCACGTCGTCGCGGGACGCGGCCGGGCCGTCGTCCCCGGACTGGTGAACGGGCACGGCCACGCCGCCATGACGCTGCTGCGCGGCGCGGGCGACGACCTGCCGCTCAGGGAGTGGCTCGAGACACGCATCTGGCCGGCGGAGGGCCGCATCACGGCCGAGGACGTCTACTGGGGCACACGCCTCGCGTGCCTCGAGATGATCCGCTCGGGCACCACGCACTTCTGGGACATGTACTGGTTCCAGTTCGACGTCGCCCGCGCCGTCGTCGACAGCGGGATGCGGGCCACCGTGAGCCAGGTCTTCCTCAGCTTCGAGGGTGCCCCCGACGAAGCGCGACCGGAAGCCGCCGCCGACGGTCTCGAGCGGCTCGCCACCTTCGGACCGCGCGTCACTCCCAGTCTCGGCCCGCATGCCATCTACACGGTCGACGATCCGACCCTGCGGCTCGTCGCCGAGCTGTCGGCGACGGGGAACGTCCCGGTCCAGATCCACCTCTCGGAGACCGAGCGGGAGGTGGAGGACTGCATCGCCGCGCACGGGTGCCGGCCCACGGAGTACCTCGACCGCGTCGGCCTGCTCACCGGACGCACGGTGCTCGCGCACGGGGTCTGGCTCGACGACGCGGAGCTCGCGCTCGTCGCGGAACGCGGCGCGACGATCGTCACCAATCCGACCTCCAACATGAAGCTCACGGTCGGGCGGGTGTTCCCCTATCCGGCCGCCCGCCGCGCGGGTGTCCCCGTGGGGATCGGGACCGACGGCGTGGCGTCGAACAACAGCCTGGACCTGCTCGCCGAGGTCAAGCAGCTCGCGCTGCTCCAGAAGCACGCGAGCGGAGACCCCGCGATGCTGCCGGCCGGCGAAGCGTGGGCGATCGCCACCGGTGCCGCCGCGCCGTTCCTCGGCGGCTCCCCGATCACCGTCGGCGCCCCGGCCGACTTCTCCCTCGTCCATGCGGCCGCGGTCGAGCTCGCGCCGGCGCCACTGGTCGACGCGCTCGTCTACTCGGGCGCGAGTGCAGCCATCGAGACCGTCGTGGTCGACGGCCGGGTCGTGATGGAGGACCGCCGGATCCCCGGCGAGGACGAGGTGGTCGCGCGTGTGCTCGAATGCGCCCGCCGCATCAGGCGCGACTGAGCACCCCCCCCCCGACAGGACGGTCATGGTCGACATCCCGCTCCCCGACCTCGGCGCCGCGTACCGCGAGGTCCGCCAGCGCGTCGGCGCGTTGCTGCGCGCGGCGACCCCGGAGCAGATCGGGATGCTCGCACCCGCGACGCCCGAATGGCGCGTGCACGACGTGCTCTCCCACCTCGTGGGCATCACGACCGACGTGCTCGCCGGCCGGGTCGACGGCGTCGCCACCGACGCCTGGACCGAGGCGCAGGTCGACGGCGCGGCGCACGGTTCCCACCCGCGACGTGCTGGCCGAGTGGGATGCGAACGCGCCCACCATCGAGCCGATGATCCCCGGCTTCGGGACCGTCGCGGGCCAGATGGTGGGCGACGCGGTCACCCACGAGCACGACATCCGCGATGCGCTCGGCGCGCCCGGCGCCCGGGGCTCCGACGCCGTGCACGTCGGCAGCGCCTGGATGGCCCAGTGGATGGGCGCCGCATTCCGCGAGCAGCACCAGGGGTTGCGGATCGAGACCGACCTCTGGAGCTGCACCTGGGCCGACGGCGCGCCCGGCACGACGTTGCGGACGTCGGCGTTCGAGCTGCTCCGCGCCGCGACCGGCCGGCGCAGCCTCGACCAGATCCGGGCGTTCGACTGGGAGGGCATCGCGCACCCCGAGCTCGTCGTGATGGTGATCTTCACCCCGCGCGCCGCGCCGTTCACCGGCTGACCGACCCGCAACGCCCGGACTCCTCGCGCCGCACCGGCGGGTACCGTGCGGGCTGCATGACGAAGCCGTTCGCCCCGTTCCGCCATCGCGTGTTCGCGGCGTTCTGGACCGGCGCGTTCCTGTCGAACATCGGGACGTGGATGGAGACGGTCGGCGTCGGCATCTACGTGACGGCCAAGACCGACAACTCCGGGTGGACCGGGCTGGTCGCCGCCGCCGGGTTCCTCCCGGGCGCGTTGCTCGGCCCGATCGGCGGTGCGCTCGCCGACCGGCTCCCGCGCAAGGCCCTGCTGCTGACGACGACCTCGATCCAGACCACGCTCGCGACCCTCCTCGCCTATCTGGCCGCGACCGGTCACCCGAGCCCCGCCGTGGTGACGCTGATCGTGTTCGCCGAGGGATGCGCGCAGGCGATCGGGTTCCCGACCTACCAGTCGGTGCTCCCGGATCTCGTGCCACCCGAGGACCTCGTCGGCGCGGTCGCGCTCGTCGAGCGCGCAGTGGAACCTCGGCCGGGTCGTCGGACCCGCCCTCGCCGGCGTGGTGATCCACCTGGGCGGGTACGCGTGGGCGTTCGGCATCAATGCCGCGAGCTTCTTCGCCGTGATCGCAGCCTTCATGCTCCTCCGGCTCCCCCCGCCACGCCACGACGGTTCGAGCATCCGGCGGGCGATCGGGCAGGGCATCTCGTACGTGCGGCGTGACCCCGGCCTGCGCGTCGTCATGGGCTACATGTTCGTCAACACGTTCCTCGCCGCACCGTTCATCGCGCTGATCCCGGCGATGGCCCAGATCGTCCTGCACGAGGGCGACACCGGTACGGCGGTGCTCGTGACCGCGCAAGGGCTCGGAGCGGTGACGATGGGGCTGCTGCTCGGGACCGTGCCGGAGCGGTTCGGGAGTCGGCGGGTGCTGCTCGCGGTCCTGTGGCTGCTCCCGGTCGCGCTCGCGCTCTACGCCGTGGCACCCAACCTGTGCTGTCCGCGGTCGCCCTGTTCTTCGTCGGGCTCATCTATCTCGGCGCGCTCTCCAGCTTCATCTCGATCGCCCAGATCCGGGCACCGTCCGCCATCCGGGGCCGCGTGGTGAGCCTGCTCGCCGTGGTCCTGGGCGCGCTGTATCCCCTCGGCGCGGTGATCCAGGGGACCGTCGGTCACCAGATCGGCCTCCGGGAGACCACGTTCATCGCGGCGGTCGTGATGTTGCTCGCGCTCGCGGCCATGCGGATGCGCAACCCACGGTTCGCGGATGCGCTCGACCTGCCCCCGGCGGCGATCGAGGTGGTGGAGCTCGACCCGATCGGCGTCGAGTGCGCGGAGTTTCCGGTACCGTCCCCCGACCCGTCCTAGGAGGAACCGTGACCGCAGTCATCGTCGAACGCGCCGGCCGGGTCGGGCGTCATCCGGCTCAACCGGCCCGAGGCCCGCAACGCCGTCAACCACGACATCGCCACCGGCGTTGAGGCGGCGCTCGACGAGCTCGAGGCCGATGACGGCATCCAGGCGGTCGTGATCACCGGCAACGGCCCCACCTTCTGCGCCGGCGCGGACCTCAAGCTCGTCGCCGCCGGGCGCGGCGGCGAGATGGCCACGAAACGCGGAAGCTTCGCAGGCCTCGTCACCCGGGACTTCCCGAAGCCGATCATCGCCGCCGTGAACGGCCCGGCCCTCGCCGGTGGCTTCGAGATCGTGCTGTCGTGCGACCTCGTGGTCGCCGCGGATCATGCGACGTTCGGGCTCCCCGAGGTCAAGCGCGGCTTGTTCGCCGCCGCGGGTGGCCTCATCCGCCTCCCCAAGCGCATCCCGACCGCGCTGGCCACCGAGATCGCGATCACCGGCGACCCGATCGAGGCGTCGCGGGCCCACCAGCTCGGCCTGGTGAACCGGGTCGTCCCCGGGGCCGAGGTCGTGGACGCGGCGCTCGAGCTCGCGGCGCGCATCGCGGCCAACGGCCCGCTCGCGATCAAGAACACCCTGCGGATGGTCCGGGAGGCCGGCGACCTCTCCGACGAGGAGGCGTGGGCCCGCAACACCGAGCTCGCGATCGAGGTGTTCGGCTCCAAGGACTCGATCGAGGGCTCGACCGCGTTCGCCGAGAAGCGCGAGCCCCGCTGGACCGGCACCTGAGGCGATCCTGCGGAGCGGTTCAGGCGGACGAGACCGCGGAGCCGACCAGGTGCTCGTGCGTCGACGTGACGAGCTCGACGACCGCGTAGGCCGCGAGTGCGGCACCGAGCATGGCGACCGCGCCCACGGACGCGACCACCCGCGCCGCGGTCTCGCTGGAGATGGCCGCGGTCGGGTAGATCGAGCAGCCCGCAGAGCGTGCCGGCCAGCCAGAGCACCCACCACCACCGGATGACGCTGCGCCGCGAATCGGTGGCGGGCACCATGTCGAGCGTCGCCTGGTAGGGCCACCACAGGTTGACGATCGGGATGATGAACGAGAGCGTCGCCATCGCGGGACCACGGCGCGCCGGAAGGCCCGAGGACCATCCCGTGCTCGCCGCCCGGTAGAACCAGAGCAGGAACAGCACGCCCACGACGATGCCGATCAGGAACGCGAGCTGGACAGGCTCGCGGCGGTCGACGCCGGCATCTGGGGTACGGAGCCGGCGTTCGGGCCGCGTGATCTCGTCCCAGTGGTCCACCACCCATTGGGCCTGGGGCACCGATCGCGACCAACCCGATCGCCTGGGCGATCCCTCCACCGAGGAGCGCCGGCCGCACCCAGCCGCGCCAGCGACCGCTCGGCGACGACGTCGACGGGGCGGGTCGCGGACGGGGCCGCTGACGTGACCCGTCCAGGTGGAGCCGTCCCACCACCGCAGCGCCGCGAGGCCCCACGGATCCCGGTGCCATCCGGCCGGGGCGCCGGCCTCCGCCGGTGGGCCCTGGGGCGCCGCAGGGGGCGCCGGCGGAGCGGGAACGGGCGGAGCCGCGGTGGCTGCGGGCGCGGCGAACCGGCGCGACGGGCGCGACGGGACTGCCGTCGTCGGATCCGTCACGGCGCGTGTCGCGCGCCCAGGCCGATCCGTCGAAGTACCGCTCGCCATCGCTCGCCCATGGGTCCGGATACCACCCGGCGGCGCGTGTCTCGTCCACTCGTACTCCCTCGTCCTCTGCCATGCTCGCGCATTCACGCACCGACTTCCCGGACGCAACCGGTCCCTGGCCGTCCCGCTGTGCGCCTGAGCGATCTGCCGACGCCGGCACTGGTGGTCGACGGGCCGGTCCTGGAGGCCAATCTGGCCACGATGGCCGGCGCGCGACCCGGGTGCGCGGTGCCGGCCGCACGTCAAGGCCCACAAGACGACGGCCCTCGCCGCCCGCCAGCACGCCGCGGGCCACCACGGGTTCACCGCCGCCACCCCCCGCGAGGTTATCGGGCTCGCGGCCGCGGGATTGGGCGAGGACCTCCTCCTGGCCAACGAGACGCTGGACCCGGCCCGCCTCCGGGCGATGGCGCACTGCGACGCGCGGGTCACCGTCGCGGTGGACTCGGACGAGACCGTCGACGCCGCCGCCACGAACGGCATCCGCGAGGTGCTGATCGACGTGAACGTCGGGCTCCCGCGTTGCGGGTGCGCGCCGGCGGACGCCCCGCCGGATCGCGGAGACCGCCCGGGGCCGCGGACTGACCGTCCGGGGCGTCATGGGCTACGAGGGTCACGTGTACCTCTTCGCCGACCGCAACGAGCGCAAGGCCGCGACCGACGCGGCGATGAGCATCCTCGCGGCGGCGCACGACGAGGTCGGCGGTGACCTCGTGTCGGCCGGTGCCACCGGGACCTACGACCTGAACGACGTCGCGACCGAGATCCAGGCCGGCTCGTACGCGCTGATGGACACCGCGTTCGCACCGCTCGTTCCGGAGTTCCGTCCCCGCACTGTGGGTGCACGCGACGGTGGTGAGCGTGTCGCCCGACCACGCGGTGGTCGACTGCGGGCTCAAGGCGCTGGGGATGGACCACGGCAACCCCACGATCGACGGCGGCACGGGTCCTCGTCGTCTCGGACGAGCACATCACGTTCCGGCCGTCGGAGCCGGTGCGCGTCGGTGACCGGGTCCGGGTCTGGCCGGCGCACGTCGACCCCACCGTGGCGTACCACGAGCGGATGCACGTGGTCGACGGCGCCGACGTGCTCGACACGTGGCCGGTCGACCTCCGCGGGCTGGTGACCCTCCGTCGGTAGGGTCGCCGCATGGATGCCGCCGACGTCGATGCTGTCGCCCAGGCCGACCTGATCCGGTCGGGCGCCGCCTCCCCGCGCGGAGCTCGTCGACGCCGCGATCGCCCGGATCGAAGCCGTCAACCCCGGCTCAACGCCGTGATCCGCGAGCGGTTCGAACGCCGCCCGCGCCGAGGCCCAGGCCGCCGCGGACGCTGCCCGACGCGCCCTTCCGCGGCGTGCCGTTCCTCCTGAAGGACCTGAGCTGCGACGTCGCGGACGAGCCGCTCCACGAGGGCATGCAGTTCCTGCAGCGACGCGGGCTACCGGGCGCCGTACACCGACGCAGTCGCGCAGCGCTTCCTCGACGCCGGGTTCATCGTCCTCGGCCGCACCAACACCCCCGAGCTCGGCCTCCTCCCCACCACGGAGCCGGCGACCTACGGACCGACGCACAACCCGTGGCAGACCGGGACCACCCCCGGCGGCTCGAGCGGAGGCTCGGCCGCCGCGGTCGCGAGCGGCATGGTCGCCGGTCGCGCACGCGAACGACGGCGGCGGCTCGATCCGCATCCCCGCGTCGTGCTGCGGGCTCGTCGGCCTCAAGCCCACTCGGGGTCGGGTCCCCGACGGCGGCGGGCTCAACGAGATCTCCAACTTCCTCGTGGCCGAGCACGTCGTCACGCGCACCGTGCGCGACACGGCGGCGGTGCTCGACGTCACCGGCGCCCCCGCCGCGTCGGTGCCACACGCGCGCCGATCACGGTCGCCGCGTACCGCGAGGAGGTCGGACGTCGATCCGGGCGCACTGCGCATCGGGATCCTGGACCGCGATCCCACGGGCACCGCCACGGTCCACGCCGAGTGCGTCACCGCGGTCGAGGTCACGGCGCGGCTCCTCGGCGACCTCGGGCACCGGCTCGAACCGTCGTTCCCGTCCCCCTGGGCGGACGAGACCGCGATGATCCGGTTCGGCCAGGTCTGGGCGGCGGAGTGCGCCCACTTCGTGGACGACTGGGCCGAGAAGGTCGGTCGACCGGTCGGCGAGCACGAGGTCGAGCCCCTGACCTGGGCGCTGGCCACGATGGGGCGCCGGGTGACCGGACCGGAGCTCATCCGCACCGTCGTGGACGCGATGGCCGAGGCCGAGGCCGCCGCCGCCTGGTGGCGGCCGGACCCACGGTCCGACCACGACGGCTTCGACCTGCTCCTCACGCCGACCCTCGCCGAGCCGCCGGTTCCCCACGGCACGTTCCCGTCGACCCCGGAGGAACCCCTCGACCGGCTTCATCCGGGCCGGCGCGTTCGTGCCGTTCACGACGCAGAGCAACATCTCCGGCCAGCCCGCGATCAGCCTCCCCCTGCACCGGACCGCGGACGGTCTCCCCGTCGGGATCCAGCTCGTCGCCGCCTTCGGGCGGGAGGACCTGCTGATCCAGGTGGCCGCCCAGCTCGAAGCTGCGGCACCATGGGCCGACCACCGCCCCCCTGTCCACGCCTGACCGGAGTCCCCGTGACCACCACCGACCTCGCCCGTGCCGATGCGACCGCCCAGGCCGGGCTCGTCGCCTCCGGCACCTGCACCGCGCCCGAGCTCGTCGACGCGGCGATCGCCAGGATCGAGGCGACCAACCCCGAGATCAACGCGGTGATCCATCCCCTCTTCGAGCGGGCCCGGGCGCGGGCGTCCGCCGCTCCGAGCGGGCCCTTCGCCGGCGTACCGATGGTCGTGAAGGACCTCGACGGACGGCTCACCGGCGCGCCGCTCCATCTCGGCAACCGGCTGCTGAAGGAGATCGGGTACGTCGCGGACGAGAGCTCGTACCACTTCGACAAGCTCGAGGCGGCCGGCTTCGTCATCGTCGGCAAGACGAACACGCCGGAGTTCGGCCTCCAGACCACCACCGAGCCGCACGCGTACGGCGCGACGCGCAACCCCTGGGACGTCACCAGGGGCGCGGGCGGCTCGAGTGGTGGATCCGGCGCAGCGGTCGCGGCCGGCCTCGTCCCGGTCGGCCACGCCGGCGACGGTGGCGGGTCGATCCGGATCCCGGCGAGCGAGTGCGGGCTCGTCGGGCTCAAGCCGTCGCGCGGTCGGGTCTCGGTCGGGCCCCAGGACGGCGAGGTGTGGAACGGACTCGTCGCCGCGGCACGCCGTGACGCGATCCGTGCGCGACTCGGCCGCCATGCTCGATGCCGTCGCCGGGGCGATGCCCGGAGACCCCTACACCGCGCCGCCCCCGGACCGACCCTTCGCCGAGTCCACGACGCGATCCGGGCCGCCTGCGCATCGGGCTCCGCACCGAGGCGCTCGCGGCGATGTGTGACGTCGACCCCGAGTCCGCGGCCGCCGCCGAGCAGGCCGCGAAGACGCTCGAGTCGCTCGGACACTCCGTCGAGGTCGCGTCACCGCCGTCGCTCGACGACGGCGGGCTCGTGAGCATCTTCCTGACCGTCGTCGCGGCGAACGCGCTCGCGCAGGTGTCCGAGCTCGGCCGGATGGCCGGGCGCGAGGTGACGGCCGAGGACGTCGAGCCCGGCACCTGGGCGCTCGCCGACGGTGGGCGCGCGCTCACCGCACTCCAGTTCCTCGAGACGATGCACGCCGCGCACGCCTGGTCCCGACGCACGCTCTCGTGGTGGCACGACGGTGGCTTCGACCTGCTGCTCACCCCCACGCTCGCGGCGCTCCCGCCGGAGCTGGGTACCCTGAACCCGGTCGACGGCGACCCCG
The DNA here is from genome assembly GCA_963805415.1 of uncultured Acidimicrobiia bacterium. Taxonomy (GTDB): domain Bacteria; phylum Actinomycetota; class Acidimicrobiia; order IMCC26256; family JAENVU01; genus JAENVU01. The sequence continues at coordinate 278,289 of CAWDUD010000006.1, read as the reverse complement.
GGATGGCCACGATCCTCCAGACGCCCTATGCCGCATTCGCCGCCGCGTTCAACGTGACCGGACAGCCCGCCGTCTCGCTGCCCGTGGGGACGAGTGCCGGTGGGCTGCCGATCGGCGTGCAGCTCGTCGCGGCCGCGTACCGCGAGGACCAGCTGTTCCAGGTCGCCGCGCAGCTGGAGCAGGTGGTCCCGTGGGCCGACCGACGCCCGACGGTGTTCGCCGGGTGATCCACCGGGCGAGAAGGAGGCCGAACCATGTCCGATGACTTCGCCGGGCTCGACGCCACCGCGCAGGCCGAGCTCGTCCGGCTCGGCCAGTGCAGCGCCAAGGAGCTGGTGGACGCGGCGATCACGCGGATCGAGGCGGTCGACCCGCAGGTGCGGGCGTTCACGACGACCCGATTCGACCGTCCGCGCCAGGAGGCGGCGGGCGACCTGCCCGACGGCCCGTTCCGCGGTGTGCCGTTCGCGCTGAAGGACCTCTCCTGCACGCTCGAGGGCGAGCCGTCCTACGACGGGGTCCCGGTGCTCGTGCGCGAGGACTACCGGGCGCCGGTGACGTCGCACCTCGCGGCCCGGTTCCGGCGGGCCGGGCTCGTGATCATGGGGCGTACCAGCTCGCCGAGCTCGGCATCATGCCGACGACCGAGCCCCTGGCCTTCGGTCCCACGCACAACCCGTGGGACCTCACGCGCACTCCCGGCGGCTCGTCCGGCGGCTCGGCGGCCGCGGTGGCGGCCGGCATGATCCCGTTCGCGCACGCGAGCGACGGAGGCGGGTCGATCCGCATCCCGGCCGCGTGCTGCGGGCTGGTCGGTCTGAAGACCTCGCGGGGTCGGACCTCGGTCGGGCCGGGGAGCGACGATCTCGCCCGCCCGCTCTCGGTGCAGTTCGCGGTCACACGCTCGGTGCGCGACGCCGCCGCGCTGCTCGATGCCGTGGTCGGACCGGAGGTCGGTGATCCGATCACGCCGGCAGCCCCCGAGCTCGCGCTACGCCACCCAGGTCAACACGGAGCCCGCGCCACTGCGCATCGGGATCATGACCACGCGGCCCGGTACCAACGACCCCGCCGCTCCCGAGTGCGTGGCTGCGGTCGAGGAGACGGCGAAGCTGCTCGAGTCCGCCGGGCACCACCTCGAACGGTCGCACCCCGCGCCATTCGACGAGGACGGGCGCATGAGCACGTTCATCCCGATCTGGTCGTCGATGGCCGCGGCGAACCTCCTGACGATCGGGCGGAGGATCGGGCGCGCGGTGACCGACCGGGACGTCGAGCCCCTCACCTGGTGGCTCGCCGAGCGCGGCCGGGACGTGACCGGCGGCGACCTCCTCGACGCGCTGAGCGCGATGGGGGCATGGAGCCGGCGCTTCCTCCAGTGGTGGGCCGACGGCTTCGACCTGCTCCTGACCCCCACCCTGGGGGAGCTCCCGGTCGAGCTCGGGGTCCTCCAGACCCCCGACGACCCGGTGCGCGGCTTCACCCGCGGCGGCACGTTCACGCCGTTCACCCCGGTCGCGAACCAGACCGGCCAGCCGGCGATCTCCCTCCCGGTCGCGACGAGCCCGCAGGGCCTGCCGATCGGCGTCCACTTCGTCGCCGCGCCCGGCCGCGAGGACCTCCTGCTGCAGATCGCGGGCTTCCTGGAGCGGGCGATCGGGTGGTCCGGACGGCGCCGCGCCGGTCCATGGCTGAGCGCCCCGTCACCCTCGGGGGCGGCCAGGGCTTCTACGGCGACACGTGGCGCGCCGTCGAAGGGCTGCTCGCCGCGGGCGTCGACTACCTGTGCCTCGAGGCCCTGGCCGAGCTGACACTCGCGATCCTGCAGAAGGACCGGGCCCGCGACGAGACCCTCGGCTACACCCGCGACCTGCCCCGCTACCTCGGCGCGGCGTTGCCCGCGGTGCTCGACGGGAGGACGAAGGTCGTCACGAACGCCGGTGGCATCAACCCGCGGGCGGCCGCCCAGGCTGCGATCGCGACGGCGCGGGCGGCGGGCGCGACCGGTCTCCGGATCGCGACGGTCCTCGGCGACGACCTCATGCCCCGCCTCGACGAGGTCCGGTCGAGCACCGGCTCCGGCCTCGCCAACGTCGAGACGGGGGCCCCCTTCTCCGACCTGACCACCGACGCGCTGTTCTGCTCGGCGTACCTCGGCGCGTTCCCGATCGCCGATGCGCTCGCCCAGGGCGCCGACGTCGTGATCACCGGCCGCGTGGCCGACGCCGCGCTGTTCCTCGGTCCGTTGATCCACGAGCACGGGTGGGGCCGCGACGACTGGGACCACCTCGCGGCGGGCATCCTCGTCGGGCACCTGCTCGAGTGCTCGGGCCAGGTCGCGGGCGGGAACTTCAGTGGCGAGTGGTGGACCATCCCGGAGCCCTGGAAGCTGCCCTACCCGATGGCCGAGGTCGCGGCCGACGGCACGGCGGTGATCACCAAGCCACCGGATTCGGGTGGGCGCGTCGACGTCGACACCGTCCGCCATCAGCTGCTCTACGAGGTGCACGATCCCGCGGCCTACCTCTCGCCGGACGTCGTCGCCGACTTCACCTCGGCGCGCTTCACCGACCTCGGTGGCGACCGGGTCGAGGTGCGCGACGTCCGCGGCCGGCCCGCCACCGACACCTACAAGGCGCTCCTCGCCCACCCTGCGGGGTGGTCGGGTGAGACCCGGGTGGCGTTCTCGTGGCCCGACGCGGTGGAGAAGGCCAAGGCCCTGACCGCGATCTTCATGCGCCGGGTCGAGATGGCGGGGCTCGCCGTCGACGACTGGGAGGTCGAGCTCTGGGGGGTGAACGCGCTCGGCGGCGACACCGTGCCGGCGACCGCCGCCGAGCCGCCCGAGTGCGTGGCCCGCATCGCATGGCGCTGCGCCGACCAGCGCAGCGCCGCGTCGGTCGGTCGCGAGCTCGTCCCGCTCGCGCTGAGCGCGCCGCCGGCGGGGATGACCGGGATCGGTCGGGGCGGGGCCGCGCCGTCGGAGCTGCTCGGGATCTGGCCGACGCTCGTCGACAAGACCCTCGTCGACCCGCACGTGACCGTCGTCGTCGAGGAGGTCCGATGAGCCGCCTGCCGCTCCGGGAGTTCTGCGGGTTCCGTGCCGGCGACAAGGGCGACACGGCCGACGTCGCGCTCTTCGCGTACGACGACGCCGGGTACGACGTCATCGTGCGCGAGGTCACCGCCGACCGCGTCAAGGCACACTTCGGGTCGATGGTGAACGGCGAGGTGATCCGCTACGAGGCACCCAACGTCCGGGCGCTGAACTTCGTGCTGCGAGCCGCGCTCGGTGGTGGTGGGCCGCGGTCGTTGCGCTCGGACAACCTCGGGAAGTCGCTCGGCGGCGCGCTCGTGCGGCTCGAGGTCGAAGCGCCCGACGACCTCCCCCGCCGGCCGCGACCCGACGTCGCCTGGGCGGACACGATCATCCGCGACCGCACCGGCTGACCGTCGTCCCCTCCCTCCGGAACGCGGGACGGCACGTCGGTGCGGCGACGAGTGCGATCGTCACGAGGCCCCGGCGGCCTCCCCGGCGCGCCCGCGCGGCGTCGGCGAAGGCCCAGAGGATCATCGCGGAGCCGAGGGCCGCGAAGACGACGAGGAGCGGGCCGGGTTCCGGCCCCCAGAGGTTCGGCCAGTCGAACACGGTCCAGAGGGCCGCGGCCACGACCCAGATCGCGCACGCGATCCGGGTGCGCCACGAGTGCCCGCCGCGATCGCATCGCGCCGAGGACGGCGACGACGAGATCGAGGGGGACGTAGACCGGGAACACGGCGATGCACGCGCCGGCCGACGTCGCGACCCCCTTGCCGCCACGAAACCGCGTCCACACCGGGAAGATGTGACCGGCCACGGATGCCGTGCCGGCGAGGTAGGCGGCGTCGGCGCCGCCGAGCGCGCGGCCCACGACCCCGGCCGCGATGCCCTTGGCGAGGTCGAGGACGAGCACCACCGCACCCCAGCGGGCGCCCAGCGAGTGCATCGCGTTGAGCGCCCCCGGATTTCCGCTCCCCACGGCGCGGATGTCGACGCGACCCCGCGTCGCGACGCGGGTGACGAGATCCGCCGACGGCAGCGTCCCGAGGAGATATCCCAGGACGACCGCGAGAACGACCATCGAGGGAGTCCGGCAGGGACTGTCAGCCGCCCGAGACGTCCTGCGGCTTCGCCTTGCCGGCGGAGATCCACGGCATCATGCCGCGAAGGCGCTCGCCGACGGCCTCGATCGGGTGCTCGCGGCCGGCGGCCTGCAGCTTCTTGAAGTTCGGGCGCCCGGCCTCGTTCTCGGCGATCCACTCCTGTGCGAACTCGCCGCTCTGGATCTCGCCGAGGATCTTGCGCATCTCGTCCTTGGTGGACGACGTGATGACGCGCGGGCCGCGGGTCATGTCGCCGTACTCCGCGGTGTCCGAGATCGAGTAGCGCATGTTCGAGATCCCACCCTCGTAGATGAGGTCCACGATGAGCTTCACCTCGTGCAGCGTCTCGAAGTAGGCCGACTCGGGCTGGTACCCGGCCTCGACGAGCGTCTCGAACGAGTTCCGGATCAGCTCGACGAGACCGCCACAGAGGACCACCTGCTCGCCGAAGAGGTCGGTCTCGGTCTCCTCCTGGAACGTGGTGTCGAGCACGCCGCCGCGGGTCGCGCCGATGCCCTTCGCGTAGGCCAGCGCGATCGCCCGGGCATTGCCCGACGCGTCCTGCGCGACCGCGACCAGCGCCGGCACCCCGCCGCCCTCGGTGTAGGTCCGCCGGACGAGGTGGCCCGGGCCCTTGGGCGCGATCATCCAGACGTCGACGCCCTCGGGCGGCTTGATCTGGTCGAAGTGGATGTTGAATCCGTGCGCGAAGGCGAGGGAGTTGCCGGGGACGAGGTGCGGCTCGATGTCGGCCTGGTAGATGCGCTTCTGCTCGGTGTCGGGGAGGAGCACCATGACGACGTCGGCGGCCTGGACCGCCTCGGCGATGGTGAGCACCTTGAGCCCCGCCTCCTCGGCCTTCGGCACGCTCGACGAGCCCTCGCGCAGCCCGACGACCACGTCGACGCCCGACTCCTTCAGGTTCAGCGCGTGGGCATGACCCTGGGACCCGTACCCGAGGATCGCGACGGTCTTGCCGTCGAGCAACCCGAGATCGGCACCGTCGTCATACGTGATCGTGGCAGCCATCGTCTTCCCTCTCGTCTCCTGGACACATCCAACCGACGCACACTTCCGAGCCCACACCCCCAGATTTGCGCGCCCAAAACGGGGGGTGGAGGGCCGGATCTGCGCGTCGGAACGACGCCGAACGGTACTCAGGCGCTCTTGTTCTTGACGACCCGAAGCTTGCTCGGCTGGCGCGACAGCTTCGGGAGCGCGATCCGCCCCGTCCGCTGGAGCTCCACGATCCCGAACGGCTTGAGCAGATCCGTCATCGCGTCGAGCTTGTCGGGCTGGCCCGCGACCATGAGCGTCATGGCCTCGTAGCCGACATCGAGGATCTTGGCCTCGAAGATCGACGCCAGCTCCGTCGCCTGCGAGCGAGCCTCGGACCCGGCCTTGATCGTCACGAGCATGAGCTCGCGCTCGACCGCGTCCGAGTCGGCCAGCTCGCTGATCTTGATGACGGGGATCAACTTGTTGAGCTGCTTGGTGATCTGCTCGACGAGGTCCGCGTCGCCGTCGACGACGACGGTCATCCGCGAGTACCGCTCGTCCTCCGTCGGGCTGACCGCGAGCGAGTAGATGTTGTAGCCCCGGCGGCTGAACAGGCTCGACACGCGAGTGAGCACGCCGAACTTGTTCTCGACGAGGACGCTCAGGATGTGGTGGTCGATCGCCATCTCAGCGACCCCCTTCCTTGTCGGCCTCGGGTCCGAGGATCACGTCGTCGTTGCTCGAGCCGGCCGCGACCATCGGGTACACCTTCTCGCGGTAGTCGGTCCGGAAGTCGATGACGACGGGACGGTCGTCGATCGCGTTCGCCTTCTCGATCGTCGGGATGACGTCCTCGGGCGTCTCGACCCGGAACCCGACGCACCCCATTGCCTCGGCCCACTTCACGTAGTCGGGCAGGTCGGGCGACAGGTACACCTCGCTGTAGCGCTCCTCGTAGAAGAGCTCCTGCCACTGGCGGACCATGCCGAGGTACGCGTTGTTGAGGATCGCGATCTTCACCGGGATCCGCTCGGCCGCGGCCGTGACCATCTCCTGCGCGGTCATCTGGAAGCAGCCGTCGCCGTCGACGGCCCAGACCGTCTTCTCCGGGCACCCGACCTTGGCACCGATCGCCGCCGGCACCGCGAAGCCCATGGTGCCGAGACCGCCGGAGTTGACCCAGGTGTAGGGGTGCTCGAAGCGCCAGTGCTGGCTTGCCCACATCTGGTGCTGGCCCACGCCCGAGGCGAGGATCGTGTCGTCGGGCGCGTACGCACGCAGCTGCTCGATCACGTACTGCGGCTTGAGCGGGCCGCCCTCGGGCTGGTCGTAGTGGAGCGGGTGCTCGACCTGCCAGCCCTTCACGGTCGCGCGCCAGTCCGAGAGATCCGGCCACGCACGCTTGGCCTTGTCGGCCTTGACTGCGGCGGTGATGCTCTCGATGACGTTGCGGCAGTCGCCGACGATCGGCACGTCGGGCCGGCGGACCTTGCCGAGCTCGGCGGGGTCCACGTCGACGTGGATGATCTTCGCCTCGGGGGCGAAGGCATCGAGCTTGCCGGTCACGCGGTCGTCGAAGCGCGCACCGAGCGCGATCAACAGGTCGGCCTTCTGCATCGCGGTGATCGCGGTGTAGTTGCCGTGCATGCCGGGCATCCCGAGCGCGAGCTCGTGGCTGTCGGGGAACGCACCGCGCGCCATCAGCGTGGTCACGACGGGGATGCCCGTCGTCTCGGCCAGCGCCCGCAGCGCCTCGGCCGCCCGCGCCTTGAGGATCCCACCGCCCGCGTAGATCACCGGACGGTGCGAATCGCCGATGAGCCGGGCCGCGTCCTTGATCTGCTTCGGGTGGCCCTTGAGGTTCGGCTTGTACCCGGGCAGGTCGACGGTCTCGGGCCATTCCCAGTCCATCATCTGGTTGGCGATGTCCTTGGGAATGTCCACCAGGACGGGACCGGGACGGCCCGTGGTGGCGACATGGAACGCCTCGCGGATGATGCGCGGGATGTCCTGGGCGTCGGTGATCAGCCAGTTGTGCTTGGTCACGGGCATGGTGATGCCGACGGTGTCGCACTCCTGGAACGCATCCGTCCCGATCACCGAGTACGCCACCTGACCGGTGATCACGACGAGCGGGATCGAGTCCATGTACGCGTCGGCGAGCGGCGTGACGATGTTCGTGGCCGCCGGACCGCTCGTCACCATCGCGACGCCGGGTCGACCGGTCGCGTGCGCGTATCCCTCCGCCATGTGGCCGGCGCCCTGCTCGTGCCGGACCAGGATGTGACGGATCGAGGAGTCGATCAGCGGGTCGTACACCGGGAGGATCGCGCCGCCGGGAAGGCCGAACATGACCTCGACCCCTTCCATCTCCAGGCTGCGGATCAGCGCTTGGGCTCCGGTCAGTTTCATGGGTGCTCCAGGGGTGGGGTCCGGACCCAGATCCGGGCCCGGACGCGAAAAACCCCCCGCAGGTGCGGAGGGTCAGGCGTACGGACGCGGAAGAGCCGTACGCCTAGGTGACTACTACGAGGAGGTCGGCGGTCCGGTACATGAGGTGGGGATTATCGTCCGATCGGGCGCCGCGATCAAGTCTTTCCCGCGACGACCACGAGTTCGCCCACTCCCCCGCCGATCGGCTCGCGGTGCCAGCCGCCGAAGACCTTGCTCGACCACGAGCCCGGCGGCGGCCAGGGCGGGGCGGCGTCGCCTCCGGACTCCACCGCTCCCACGCCCGGTCGGTGGGATCGCGACTGTCGAACAGTGCATCACCGGAATGTAGGTTCGCCGGCGTGGCACTCACCATCGGGATCGCCGGACTCCCCAACGTCGGCAAGTCGACGCTGTTCAACGCGCTCACGAAGGCCGAGGCCCTGGCCGCGAACTACCCCTTCGCCACGATCGAGCCCAACGTCGGGGTCGTGCCGCTGCCCGATCCGCGGTTGGAGGTGCTGGCGAAGATCTTCGAGAGCAAGCAGGTCGTCCCGGCCACCGTCTCGTTCGTCGACATCGCCGGCATCGTCAAGGGTGCGAGCGAGGGCGAGGGTCTCGGCAACAAGTTCCTCGCCAACATCCGTGAGGCGGACGCGATCTGCCAGGTCGTGCGGGTCTTCGCCGACGACGACGTCATCCACGTCTCGGGCACCATCGACCCGAGCGACGACATCGAGGTCGTCCACACCGAGCTGATGCTCGCGGACCTCCAGACGATCGAGAAGGCGATCCCGCGGATCGAGAAGGAGGTGAAGGGCAAGAAGACCGACCGTGCGGTTCTCGACGCGGTGCTCGCGGCCCAGAAGCTCCTCGAGGACGGCACCACCCTCTTCGCCGGCGCCGAAGCGGCTGGGATCGATGTGTCGCGGCTGCGCGACCTGTCGCTCATGACGGCGAAGCCGTTCATCTACGTCTTCAACGTGGACGAGGCGGGCCTCACCGATACCGAGCGCCAGGCCGAGCTGCGCTCGCTCGTGGCGCCGGCGGACGCGGTGTTCCTGAACGCCAAGCTCGAGGCCGAGCTGCTCGAGCTCGACGACGACGACGCCGCCGAGCTGCTCGCGAGCGTCGGGCAGGACGAACCGGGCATGCACCAGCTGGCACGGGTCGGCTTCCACACTCTCGGGCTCCAGACCTTCCTCACCGCGGGACCGATGGAGTCGCGCGCCTGGACGATCCACCAGGGCTGGACCGCGCCGCAGGCCGCGGGCGTGATCCACACCGACTTCCAGCGCGGGTTCATCAAGGCCGAGGTCGTGTCCTACGCCGACCTCGTCGACGCCGGGTCCATGGCCGAGGCGAAGGCGCGCGGCAAGGTCCGGATCGAGGGCAAGGACTACGTGATGGCCGACGGCGACGTCGTCGAGTTCCGCTTCAACGTCTGACCTGGTCGGGTCAGCCCTGCTGCCGGCGTTCTCACGCGCGAAACGCGCCGATTTCGGCGTGTATTGCGCTCGCAAACGGTCGAGGGGGTGGGAGGAACGGTGGGGTCAGCGGACGGCGAAGAGCTTCCAGGTGCCGTCGATGCCCTTGAGCGCGTGCTCACCGCGCTCGTCGAATCCGGCGGCACCGCCGAGCATCATGTCCCGGACGGTGGAGGAGACCCACAGCTCGCCGTCGGCCGCGGCCTGCTCCACGCGGGCGGCGAGGTTCACCCCGATCCCGGAGATGTCGCCGTCGTCGTGGACCTCGATCTCCCCTGCGTGGACCCCGGCCCGGATGGGCACGCCGAGTGCCTCCAGCGCGCCGCAGAGCTCGAGCCCGCACCCCACGCCCTGCGACGGGACGTCGAACACGGCGAGGAGCCCGTCCCCGGTGCTCTTGACCACGCGACCCGCGTGCTCGTCGACGATCTTGCGCGCGGTGAGATCGTGCTGGTCGAGGATCTCACGCCAGGCGATGTCGCCGAGCGCGGCCGAGCGCTGGGTGGAGCCGACGATGTCGGTGAAGAGCACCGTCGCGAACCGGCGCGTGGTGATCGGCTCCGGCACGGCGCCGGTGCAGAACTCGATCATGAGGTCGTTCATCTCGCGCCAGCTGGGCATCACCCAGCAGAAGTGGTCTTCGCCGGGGATCTCGACGTAGCGCGCCCCCGGAATCACCTCCGCGAGCACCCGGCCGCCCGCGACGTTGAGCACCCGATCGCCCTTCACGTGCATGACGAGCGTCGGCGCGGTGATGCGCTCGGGCGCGTCGCCGGCGTCGAGGCCCATGATGCTCCGGACCTGACGCTCGAAGTCGCGGGGGCTGGCCGAGAGACGCTCGAGCCGCCCCGCCCACCGAACGAACGACTCGTTGCCGCTCTGACTCGGCACGAACCAGTCGACGAAGTACTGCGGCTCCTCCCCCCACGTCTCGATCAGGTGATCGAAGCGCTCGGTGACCTCGGATGTCCGGAGCATCGGTGGGTCGTCCGGCTCGACCCGCTCGAACATCCGCGACCAGTAGCGCGGCGAGGGCATCGTGTCGACGAGGACGACCCGGTCCACGCGTTCGGGAAAGTCCGCGGCGAACAGCTGACTCATCAGCCCGCCTTCGGACAGGCCGAGGAGGTTGGTCCGCTCCCAGCCGAGCGCGTCCATCACCGTCACGATGTCGCCGATGCGCTGCTCGAGCGTCGGCATCTCGTCAGGTCGATCGGACAGGCCCACGCCGCGCTTGTCGAAGTGGGCGCAGGTCATGTACCGGCCGAGGTACTCGTCGACCCGCCGGTAGAACTCGTGCTCCCAGCTCAGCTCGACGTTCTGCACGAGCGGGGGAACGATCAGCAGCGGAGGTCCCTCGCCCCACCGCTGATAGGCGAGCCGGAGTCCGTCGGCCGACCGGGCGTACTGCGTCTCGGGGAGCTGCACGGGCGGCATCCTGCCAGAGTCAGGCGATGAGCTCCCGGAACCGGGCCGCTTCCTTGCCCGTCACAGCGGATCGACGCCGATCATCACCCGGAAGTCCGCCGTCGTGTTGGTGACGGGGAACGGCTCCTCCGGCACCGGCTTGCCGAGCGCGGCGCAGATCGGTCCCCAGCCGTCGGACGGCGTCCAGTCGATCAGACGCTCGGCCGGCACCTCGGCGCGCACGGCCGCGTTGTGCGCTTCGTAGGCGGCGATCATCGCGTCCTTGTTCTCGAAGTCGTCGCTGAAACGGTCGTGGAGCATCCGCCGGACCGCAGCCATCCACGGCTGCAGCGGCGGCGGCGCGTGGTCGAGCGACAGGAGGATCGTGTTCGAGGCGCTCGTGTACCAACTCTCGGAGTCGCGGGACGACAGCAGGATCGGAGCATCCGGGTTCGCCGCCGCGATCTCGCGCCAGTAGACCGCGCCCGGGAAGTCGACCATCGCGGTGAAGTCGGCGAGCAACGCCGACCAATCGACGGGCTCGCCGTCGATCGCCGCGGTGAACCCGGCGATCTGATCGGGTCGCTCGAACACCTCGACCATGTGATGGCAGGTCCCCCCGCACAACTGCTCGAGCGCGATCTTCAAGGAATGCGTACCCGTCCGACCGACCCCCGCCCCGACCACCTGCAACGCCATCTCGACTCCCATCGCCCCGCCGGTGGGGACGCTCCCCGCCGGGCGCAATCATGGCCGAGATCGGTCGCGCTCGTCAGCCCGGGCGGTGCACCGAGACAGTCGCGAGATCCTCGCCCACGGTGAGCCGGCCGGTGTACCCACCCTCCCGGACGTCGGTGGCGAACGCATCGGCGCCCGCAGCGTCGGCCGGGGGAGGGATCAGGTGCGTCAGCAGCAGGTGGGGAACGCCGGCCCGTTCGGCCATCGCGCCGAGCGGCACCGTGTCGGCGTGGTAGCTGAAGATCGTCTCGAACGAGCTGCCCGCGACGGCGTCGGCCAGCTTCGTCGTGCGACACGCCTCGTGGACGAGGACGTCGGCACCCCGGCTCAGCTCCTCCACCTCGTCGCACACCCGCGTGTCCCCCGAGATCACCACCACCCCGGTCGGGGTGGTCACGCGGTACGCGACCGCCCCCGTCACCGGCTCGTGGTGCACCGCGACCGCATCCACCGTGACCGCGCCGTCGTCGGACTCCCACACCCGCGCCGGCCCGCCGGACGGGTCGAACGTCCGGAGGGCGACCTCGGGCGGCTCCGGCTGCACATGGGCGATCCGCAACGCGACGTCGTCGTCGAACGCCTCGAGCATGCGGCGCACGAACCGGGCGGCGCTGCCCTCGGGCGCCACCACGACCAGGGCCCCGGTCGGGTGGAGCTGCTGGAAGATCCACCGGGTGAGGGCGACGTCCGCGAGGTCGACCACGTGGTCGCTGTGCACGTGCGTGACGAACAGCGCGGTCAGCGCGTGCGGCGGCGCGCCGGCCTCGGTCAGCCGCATCACCGTGGCGCGCCCGGCGTCGAACTGGAGCGCGACCTCGCCGTGGCGCACGAGGGCGCCCGGCCCGGCCCGACCCGGCGACGGCAGCGGCACACCGGTTCCGGTGAGGGTCACCGTGGTCGGCGGAAGGCTCACGCGTGCTTCCCGACGGTCCAACCCTGCGGTGCGAGCACCTCGTCCGCGATCATGCGGGGAGTCTGCTCCAGCGTGGTCGCCATCGTGTCGTTCCACCGGTTCAGGAATCCGAACAGCGCGGACACCGCGACGATCGCGGTGATCTGCTCGTCGGTGTAGAACCGACGACAGGCCGCGAAGTCCTCGTCGGTCACCGCATTGGGCGACTGGCCCGAATGCAGGGCGAGCCGGAGCGCCGCCCGCTCGGCGTCGTCGAAGCGGTCGCTCGTCTCGAACGACCACAGCTCGGCGAGCTTCTCGGCCTCGACGCCGAGATGCGACGCGTGGGCGGCCGTGTGGGCCTGGCAGTAGCGGCAGCCGGCCCCCGCGCTGGCCATGAACCCGATGAGCTGCTCGAGCGCAGTCGGGAGCAGGTCGTTCAGGAAGACGACCGACGAGAGTCCGGTCATCCCGTCGAGCAGTCCCGGGACCCGGGCCATCACCCGCAGGGAGCTGGGGACGAAGCCCATGAAGCCCTCGATCAGCGCGAACCCCTCGGCGTACTCGACGAGCTCGTCCGTCGGGACCGGGTCGATGCGGCTCATGCCTGCTCCCCCATCGACCACCCCTGCGGCGCCAGCACCCGGTCCGCGACGGCGCGCGGGGTCTCCTCCAGCGTCGTCGCGATCGTGTCGTTCCACCGGTTCAAGAACCCGAACAACGCGCACACCGCCACGATCGCGGTGATCTGCTCGTCGGAGTAGTGCGCCCGGCACTCCGCGAAGTCCTCGTCGGTCACCGCGTTCGGCGACTGGCCTGCGTGCAGGGCGAGCCGGAGCGCCGCCCGCTCGGCATCGTCGAAGCGATCGCTCGTCTCGAACGACCACAGCTCCCCGAGCTTCTCGGCCTCGACGCCCAGCTTCGCGGCGTGGGCAGCCGTGTGGGCCTGGCAGTAGCGGCAGCCGCCGGCGGCACTGGTCACGTTGGCCACCATCTGCGCGAGCGACTCGGGGATCAGCCCGTTCATCGCCGCCGCGAGCGCCAGCCCGGCATAGCCCTCGACGAGTCCCGGCACGCGCGCCATGGTGAAGACGGTGTTGGGCACGAAGCCCATGATCTGCTCGTAGGCGCCGAACACGGGTGCGAGATCGGGGAGATCCTCCCGGGGAACCGGATCGATGCGACTCACTGGACCACTCCTCACTGGCTGTTCAGCCGACAAGCGAATGATGCCGGTCCGGCTTTCCCTTGTCAAGTGACCAGTAAGATCGGGTGCATGAGCCGAGCCGAGCAACGCGACGCCACCCGCCAGCGGATCGTCGACGCGGCGATCAGCACGTTCGCCGAGCACGGCTTCGGCGCCTCGAGCACCCGCGACATCGCAACGCGTGCGGGGGTGACCCAGGGGCTCGTGACGTACCACTTCGATTCGAAGGACGAGCTGTGGCGGGTCGCGGCGGCACAGATCTTCGGACTGCTCGTCGGCACGCTCCCCGATCGTCCGCGCCGGGCGTCGGCCGAGCAGCGCCGGGCCGGCGCGCCGCGAGGAGATCCGCGCGTTCGTCCACCACGCCGCGGCGCATCCCGAGGTGTTCCACTTCATGGTGGACGCCGGCCGCCACGACGACGACCGGATGCGCTGGTTGGTGGACACGTTCCTCGAGCCTCGATTCTCCGAGATCGCCGCCCGGGGCGGCATCGGCAGCTTCGCGGCCGGGCACGAGTTCGCGCCGCACGCGTACTACGCCCTGCTCGGCGCCGGGTCGCTCGTCTTCGCGGTCGCTCCCGAGTGCCGCGCGCTCACCGGGATGGACCCGTCCGCGCCGGCCGCGATCGAGCGTCACGCGGAGCTCTTGGCCCGCCTCTTCGTGCCCGACTGAGTCGCCGGTCACTTGACAAGCCAGAACGGTCCTCGCATACTTCGCTGGTCGTCCGAACAGCGAAGGAGCCGGCGATGGAGACGCACTGGACCGACGTGCTGATCGTGGGCGCGGGCCCGGCCGGGCTGACCGCCGCCTCGCTGCTCGCCCGGGCCGGCGTCGACTCGCTCACGGTGACCAAGTACGCCACCGCGAACTCCCCCCGGGCGCACATCACCAACCAGCGCGCGGTGGAGATCCTGCGGGACCTCGGCATCGAGGAACGCGTCATGGCCCGGGCGCTCCCGCATCGCCTCATGGGCAAGCAGGTCTTCGCCACCGCGTTCGCCGGGCGCGAGCTCTCCCGGATGATGACGTGGGGCACCGGCGACGACCGGATCGGCGAGTACCGGGCCGCGAGCCCGTGCGAGATGTGCAACATTCCCCAGCACATCCTCGAGCCGATCATGCTGGAGCACGCTCGCGCGCTGGGGGCCGACATCAGGCTGCACCACGAGGTCGTGGCGATCGATCAGGACGACCGGACGGTGACGGCGCGTGTCCGGCCACGCGACGGCAGCCCGGAGTTCGAGGTCGCCGCCCGCTACGTGATCGGTTGCGACGGCGCCCGGACGATCGTCGGCGAGCAGGGTGGGTTCGAGTTCGAGGGCGAGAGCGGCCTCGGGAACGCGATCACGGTCTGGATCGAGGCCGACCTCGCGCAGTACACCCGGCACCGCTCCGGCGCGCTCTTCGTCGTCTGCAACCCCGGCGGCGACGACATCGTGAGCATCTGGACCTGCATCGAGCCGTGGAACGAGTGGAGCACGATCTTCGTCCGTCAGGGCCAGAAGCCCAACGAGCTCTCCGAGGAGTCGGTGATGCGTCGCGTGCGGGCCGCGGTCGGCGATCCGGAGGTCGAGATCCGGATCAAGCACATCAGCCAGTGGGAGTTCAACCACGTGGTCGCCGCGCACTACCGACGCGGGCGGATGCTCATCGCCGGCGATGCCGCGCACCGGCACCCGCCGGCCAACGGTCTCGGGAGCAACACCTCCATCCAGGACGCGTACAACCTCGCGTGGAAGCTCGCGCTCGTCGTCACCGGTCGCGCGGGCGACGCGCTCCTCGACACGTACGACGCCGAGCGCCGGCCGGTCGGGCGCCAGGTGGTGGACCGCGCCAACCAGAGCGTCGGCGAGATGGTGTCGTGGCTCGGTCCGATGGGAGTGCTGGACGGCTGGGGTGCCGGCGCCGGGGCCGATCACCTCGAGACCGTCTTCGGCCCCGACGGCGAAGCGATCCGCGAGGAGCTGCTCGCCGGGCTCGACACGATGAATGCACAGTTCAACGCCCACGGCGTGGAGCTCGGGCAGCGCTACGTCTCCGACGCGGTCGTCGACGACGGCACGCCGTTCCCGCCGTACACCCGAGACCCCGAGTTGCACTACCACGCGACCACCCATCCGGGCGCCGCGCTCCCGCACGCGTGGCTCGGGCGCGACACCCACGACGTCTCGACCCTCGACCTCTGCGCCTACGACCGGTTCACGCTCGTCACGGGGGCCGCCGGATCGGACTGGGAGGCGGCCGCGCTCGCGGTGGGCGAGGAGCTCGGCGTGGAGATCCGGCCGTTCCGGGTGGCGCTGGGTCAGGAGCACAACGACGTGCTCGGGACCTGGACCCGTACCCGTGAGGTGACCGACCGCGGCTGCGTGCTCGTCCGGCCGGACCGGTTCGTGGGCTGGCGCAGCCACGACCGGGTCCCCGATCCCACCGCCGCGCTGCGGACGGCGATGCGCCAGATCCTGGCCCTCGACCGGCCCGAGCGCGATCGTCCCCGACCCTCCCGAACCGAAGGAGCACTGCGATGAGCCACACCTGGGACCCCGACCACAAGGCCTTCCTCGACGACCACCTGTGGGCCGTGCTGGCCACCGGACGCGCCGACGGATCACCGCAGCAGTCCATGATCGGCTACGCCGTCGACGACGAGGGTCGGCTGCTGATCTCCGCGAAGGCGTACACCGCGAAGTGGAAGAACGCGCTGCGCCAGCCGCGGGTGTCGGTCACGGTGCCCGACGGCCGTGCGCACCTCGTGATCTACGGCACCGCGGAGACCATCGACGCGGATCCGCTGCGGGCCGAGCTCACCGCGCTCGTGTTCGCCCGCATGGGCGGGACGGAGCCGCTCGATCCCACGACGCTCGTCGACTCGCTGAACGAGCAGCAGCGCACGGTGCTCCGGATCGACCCGTCCAAGACGATGTTCATGGGCTGATCCCGATCAGGCCGGAATCACCAACCCCGCATCGGTGATCGCCGCGAGCAGCGCTCGGGCGAACTGCTCGACCTCACCGCCACAGGCCGCGAGCGCGTCACGGTCCATCACGACGACCCGGCGATCCGCCGTGACCGCGACGACGCACGGAAGCCGATCACCGGTGAGCTCGGCGATGTCCGGGCTGCGCTCGTTCCGGTGCACCACATTGAACGGCACGCCGAGCCGGTCACGAAGCGCGTCGAAGTCCTTCTTCCGTCGCACCGGCCCGTGCGTGATGTCACACAGCGCACACTGCAACCGGCCGAGCAGGTGCCCGACGACGTACCGAGCCTCGCCGGCGAACCCACCGTCGGCGTCGTAGACCCCGACCAGGCGGGTCACCTTCCTCGTCGTGTGGGCGGCGGTCATCCCCGGCTCCAGCGGTTGTCCAGCTCGTCGCGCGCCGCGACCAGATCGTCCGGATCGAACAGTACGACCGACTGTGCCCGGTGCTGCTCGTCGGTCTCCACGACCACCAGCATCTCGAGCTCGTCGTCGCGGGCGCTGCGGTAGGTGCGGCGCACCAGCGCGAGGTGCTGACCGCGAACGTCGACGAGCCCCTGGTCGAGCGTGTCGAAACCCACGTCGGCGAACCCGCGGAAGAGCTCCACGATGCCGTCGGGTCCGACCGTCCGCTCGGAGCGCACGGTCGAGCGTCGATCGAGCAGCTCCACGTCGAGGGCGAGGTGCTCGCGTACGAACTCCCAGTCCCGTGACGCGAACGCCGCGGCGGTCGGGTCGAGCAGCTCGGTCACACTCGACGGGGCGTCACCGGACATCGCGGGCGGGCCGGTCGTCAGCTCCTCGAACCGACGCCGGGCGGCCGGCTCGTGGTCCACGTCGAAGTACTCCATGACGCCGATCGTGTCGTCGACGCCGAGGGCCATCACGAGCAGCCAGTCCCATTCCGCGGTGGCGCCCGTCGTGGCGGCACCGAGCTGATGGGTCCGAACCAGTGCCACGCGCCCCTCGGTCTCGGTCGCGCCCACGACGGCGGTCACGTCGGGCACCTGCTCGACGAGATCACGGAGCGCGCGATGTCAGCGCGATCCGCCCGTCCCCGGGCGGGAACCCGATCGGGCGGTGATCCACGACGCTGAGATCCTCCGCCAACACCGCGTCGAGTCCTTCCCAGTCCCGGTGGTTCAACGCGGCGAACCCTTCGAGGACCCGGCGCTCGACGGCTGCGCGAGTGTCGAGCGCCGCATGGCGGGCGTCGAGCTCCGCGAGAGCGGCGAGGAGATCGGACTCGTCGAAGGTGACCGCGCGGCGGACCAGCACCTCTTCGTCGCACTCCCAGAGCACGTACCCGACGGTCTCGAACCCGTCGCGGGAGAAGCGTTGGCGGACCAGCGCGAGGTGCTCGCCGCGCACCGCGACCGGTTCGACGTCGATCGCGTCGTACACCGAGGCGCTGCCCATGACCGACGCCGCGAACGCCTCCCGCCCGCGCACGACCGGCATCGAGACCACGGCGCGACGGTCCTCGGCCACGACGTCCTCGGCGAAGAACTCCGCGAAGCTCGCGTCACCGGCGGCGAGGAGCGCCCGGCCCTCGAGCAGGCGGCGGGTCACGGCGTTCTCCACGCCCTTCGCGCCGACCGCGACGGCGTGAGCCTCGCGGGAGAGCTCCTCGAGCGCGGCCACCGCGGCATCCACGTCTGCTTCGTCGAAGGTGTCGAGCCGGCGAATCCGCCCGGCGGCGTCGACCGCGACGACCATGAGTCCGGACGTCACGTAGTCGTCCTCGGTGAACCGGTACCGGAGCAGGACGACCAGATCGCCTCGTGCATCGATGGGATCGAACGAGAACTGGTCGTAGGTCTCGCCGAGTGAGCGCAGCACGTCGCGCCATCGGTCACGACCCTTCACCCACGCGCCCCGGGTGGGCCCGGACTCGTGGGCTTCACCGGCCACGTCGTCCGTCAAGAGATCCAGCGCCCGGTCGACATCGATCCGGACGGTCGTCGCGAGGCGATGGAAGCTGCGGACCGCGAGGGTGTCGATGGCCGGAGCCGTCGCACCGGACGCGACCGCCGCCCACTCCTCGAACTGCACGACCGCGTCGTCCCATCGCTCCACCGGGAAGTAGGCGCCGCGATCGAGCCGGCCATCGGGCCGGACGCGCAGCACCGAGACGAGCGGCCACACGACCGGCATGCCGTCGGCGGAGGTGCCCGTGACATCGATGACCATCAGCTCGGCTCGATCCTCGACCCAGCGCTTCTTCGTGAGCTGCACGGCGTCGGGTACGGCGTCGATCATCGCCGAGACACGGGCGCGGAACTCGTCTCGACCGGCGTCCGGAAACCCCAGGAGCCGGTAGTCGACGATGGTCGCGTCCGGTGCGACTGCGTCGTCGTAGCCGGCGCCGAGCCACCCGGAAACGGAGAGCGGACCGTCGCGGAACCATCGCTCGAACGGACCGGCCGGCTCGGTCCGGATCTGGTCGTAGCGGGCATCCAGCTCCGCGATCGCGCCGACGAGGTCGTCCGCGTCGAACGTGACGATGCGGCAGATCCGGCTCGTCTCGTCGATCTCCGTGACGTCATACCCCGATGTCGTGAAGCCCGCGGCGGTGCTGATCGTCCATTGCAGCAGCATCAGGCGCTCACCCCGGACTGCGACGTTCGTGTGGTCGATCCGGTCGAACACCTCGACGACCGCGCCCAGGTTCGCCAGGCGGGCGTCGGGACCCACCATGTCGGGCGCGGCGACACCGGGGCGACGATCGATCGCCAGCAGGTCCGGCGCCAGGAGCGCACGAGCCTCGTCGACGCCGCGATGCGCGGCCAGCCAGGCAAACCGCTCGTGGACGCGCACCGCCAGGTTGTCGACGATCGGCGTCGGGCGTTGGATCGCGAGCTCCGCGAACCGGGCCCGGGCGGCGTCGACGTCCTCGGGGTCGTACGACTCGATCACGTCGAACCGGCCCGCGGTCTGGTGCACGACGAGGACCATGTCGGTGGCGTACTCGCTGCCCTCCGAGGTGACCAGGCGCTCGTGCTGGCGGAGGAGTGCCGCGTCGCCCCGGGGCTCGATCCCGGGGAGCCGCGTGATCCGGGTCGCACCCACGTCGTGTGTGGCGCGCTCGCTCGCGACGACGTCGTCGATCGACATCATCGGGAAGCTGAGCCGGCGATGGTTGGCAACGGTGCAGTCCTCGTGGAACATCGCCCGGTACGACGCAGCGTCGCCGGAGTTCGCGGCGTGGACCAGGTCGCCGAGACGACGGAGCAGGTACTCGTGCTCGGCGCCCTCGCCGGCGGTCCACCGCTCGTCCAGCTCCGCGAGCGCGTCGTCGAGCTGATCCTCGTCGAAGTCGGATTCGCGCCCGATCCGGCCGGCGGCATCGAGCTCGTACACGACGAGCATCTGCATCGTGAACGCGGGCGGATCACCGCAGTGCAGTCGGATCAGCGCGAGCCGATCGCCGCGCACTGCGATGGGTTCGGGCCGGACGACGCCGAAGACCTCGTAGATCCCGGCGGCATTCGTGCCGAAGCTCTCACTGTCCTCGATGGTCGGCGCGGAGACGGTGCGCCGGCGATCGAAGCGCACGACATCCGGCGCGGCCACCTCCATCGCCTCGAGAGTCGCCCAATCGCCCCGGTTCATGAGGTCGAGCGTGTGAGCGATGAGCCACGTCGCGGCGTTCTCGATCCCCGGCGCCGTCGACCGGTCGACCACCTGCCCGCGGTCGCCGAGCTCGTGCAACCGGGCGAGCGCACGCTCGCCGTCGGCCTCGCCGAACACCTCCCACCGCTCGATGAGCCCCGCCTCGTCGACCGCGAGGAGGTACCAGGCCGCGCGCTCGTAGCGCCCGCCGCTCTCGCTCGTGGTCTCGGCGTAATGCAGGGCGAGCACGGCATTGCCCGCGATCTGCACCGATCGCACGATCACGACGTCGTCGGCCGACAGCTCGAACCGGAGTCTGGTCGCCGCGAGCAGGCCCTCGCGGTCGAGCGTCCCGAAGCCCAGGGGTTGGTGGTCCACGCAGACGAGGCCCGGCGCGGTGATCGCGCGCAGCGCGTCGACGTCCTCGTTCCTACTCGCCGCGATCCACGCCTGCCCGGCCGCGAGCAGCGCCAGGTGCTCGGCGCCCTCGGCGGCGAGATACCGCTCGTCGAGCTCGGCGAGCGCGGTGGCGAGGTCGTCCTCGTCGAAGACGGTGCTGCGCACGAGCCGACCGTCGTCGAGCTCGTTCAGCGAGAGCAGCACCGACTCGTCACCGCCCGGCGTGCGGGCGCGTACCCGCGTGAGCGCGAGGTCGTCGCCGCGCACGGCGAGGGGTTCCGGCGGCAGGATCTCGTAGCCCTGCTCGAGCATCAGATCGTGGTTGCGCGCCATGCCCCGCCGACCCTGGTCCGCCATGCCGACGAGCCGCCGCCGGTCCTCCTGCACGAACTCCCGCGCGACGAGGCGCCGCTGCGTCTCGTCGTCACGACGGTTGATCGCGGCGCAGACCTCGGCATGGATCCTCGTCATCGCGTTCTCGGCCTCGGGGGTGCGCGCATCGCCGAGGGCCCGGGGCTGCACCGGGTCGCGCTGGACTGCGAGCCGATCAGCCGCGGCATCGTCGACCGGCTCCGGCTCCGGCTCCGGCTCCGACGCCAGCACGCGACCGGCCGGCACGGTCGCGCCCTTGGCGTCGTAGAGACGGCCGGCGTCGTCACGCGGCCGCGCGCGCACCGGCCGGGTCGCCGGCGAGGTCGCACAGCTCGGCGAGCGCGACGCAGGCGTCGGCATGATCCAGCACCAGGTCGGTCGCCGCCGCGACCTCCACGGCCTCACGAGCGAGCGCGACGCCGGCCTCGGCATCTCCTCGGGCCGCGAGGACCTCGGCCTTCGCGACCCGCCAGGCGATCGCGGTCTTGAGGTTCTGACCTGCGAGCGCCTCGCTCTCGGCGGCCATCAGCTCCGCCTCGTCGACCTCGCCCTGCTCGAGCAGCGCGGTCGCGAGCAGCGCGGCGGCCTGACCCGCGTCTGCACCCACGCCGAGGGTGTCGAGACCCTGGTACGCGGCGCGCAGCGGCGCGATCGCCGCCGCCGGATCACCCGCGATCAGCTCCACCATGCCGGTGAACAGGTCCGTCTCGAGCAGCCCGTGGCGCAGACCCAGCTTCTCGAGGCTCGCCCGGGCCGACGCGAGCATCGACCGGGACACGTCGATGCGGCCCCGCAGCGCTTCGAGCACCGCCTGGCAGCGCATCGAGGTCGCCTCGACGGACGGTGACGCCGTCGTGATCCGCAGCAGGCGCACGACGTCGAGGCAGCGACCACCGGCGCGAGCCACCGGGCTCGGACCGAACAGCGCGGCCTGCGGCGCGGCGCCGAGCACCGCGGTGACGCGGCGGCGGTCGTCCGCGGCCCGGGCGGCGGCGAGCGCCAGGTCGAGCACGACCTCGGCCTCGCCCACGCGGCCGAGCCGGGCGAGGAGCCCCGCCCGCACCTGGTGCGCCTTTGCCTCCCCGGCGCCGTCGCCGAACGCACCCAGCCGCGCGGCCGCGGCGGTGACGGTCGCATCGGCGGCGACGAGCCCCGCCGGGTCCGTGAGGCTCACGAGCTGGGCCGAGTAGCAGTCGGCCCAGGCCTCCAGCTGGTCGTTCCCGCCCGCGGCCGCCGTCAGCTCGCGGACGAGCGGCGCACCGTCGACCACGTTCCCCGAGCCGAGCAGGCACTCGCACGCGATGAGCAGCAGCTCGGAGCGCGTCTCGACGTCGTCCCCCGGGAGCGCCTGCAGCGCCCGGCGGGCGAGCGACCCGGCGGCGGTGAGGTCGTCCCGGTCCAGCGCGCGCTGCGCGGCGACGGCGAGCAGCGTCGCGGCCCGGCGGCCGGGCGGTGCCGACTCCGCCTCGGGCGACCCGAGCTCCCGGAGGTAGTGGTGGGCGAGCTCGTAGTGCACGGCGGTCGCGGCCTCGTGCTCGCCGGGCATCGTCGCCGCGACCGTGTCGGTCCACGCACCGACCCGGAGGTGCAGCTCGGCCCGGGTGGTCTTGAGCAAGCGCCGGTACGCGGCGTCCCGGATCAGCACGTGGTGGAACCGGTAGAGCGGCTCGTCGCCCCAGTAGCTCCCGGCCGGCTCCACGAGCTCCTTGCGTCGGAGCCGCTCCAGTACGGCGTCGAGCGCCAGCTCCTCGCCGGCCGCGGCGCGCAGCGCGCCGACGCTGAACTCGGCGCCGACCACCGCGGCGAGCTCCAGGACCCGCAGCTCCGGCGCCGGCAAGCGCTCGATGCGGGCCCCGAGGAGGGATTGGATCGTCGGCGGGACGTCGACGGCCTCGGCGTCGATCGTGAGCACCCAACGACCGCCGTCGTCGCGACGGATCACCTCGTCGTCCACGAGCATGCGCACGACCTCGCGCACGAAGAGCGGGTTGCCGTCGGTCGACTCGGGGAGTCGCGCCACGAGCTCCGCGGGCAGCTCGCCGCCCAGCAGCCCGGTGGCGAGCTCCGCGGTGGCCCGGGCGTCGAGCCCGTCGAGCGCGAGCACGTCGGTGACACGCGTTCCGGCCTCGACGAGCGCGGGGCGCAGGTCGCGCAGCTCGGGCCGGGCGAGGCACACGAGCGACACGGGCGCGCCCTCCACCCAGTCGGCGAGGTGCTCGAGGAGGTCGAGGAAGGCCGGCTCGGCCCACTGGATGTCGTCGATCACCACGACGAGCGGGCGCTCGACCGCCAGCGCCTCGACGAGGCGCCGGACCCCCCAGAACGTCTCCTCCACCGAACGGGCGGGCGCCACGCCCATCACGCCCGCGAGGACCTCGACGACCCGCGCCCGGTCGGTGTCGTCGGGAAGCTGCGCGCCCACGCGCTCGCGCACCAGGACACCCTCCGGATCCGCCTCCTCGTCGGCGCCGATGACCTCGCGGATCAGCTCTGCCACCGGGGCGAAGGTCGCGGTGCCGGCACGGTCGCAGCGGATCTCGAAGGCCCGCGCCGAACGCTCCTCCTGCGCGCGGGCAACCGCCTCCCGGGAGAGTCGCGTCTTGCCCACCCCGGGCGAGCCCAACACCGTCACGAGCGTCGCCCGGCGCTCCCCGGTGGCGCGGTCGATCGCGGCCCCGATGCGGTCGAGCTCACCGCGGCGGCCCACGAACGGCGCCACGGTCTCGGTCTGGGTCGGCTCGGCCGCACGGACCCGGTAGGTGCCGACGGGTTGCTCGCGACCGGCGACGGCCACCTCGCCGAGCGGCTCGTAGTCGATCTCTCCCCGGGTCAGTCGCCAGGTGTCGTCACCGACGAGAACCTCGCCGGGCGCGCATGCCTTCTCCAGCCGGGCCGCGACGTTGAGCGCGTCACCGACGAAGTCCGCGTCGGCCGCACTGATCACGATCTCGCCGGTGTTCACCCCGACGCGCACGGTCAGCGCCTCGCCGTAGCGGGCCTCGATCTCCGCCGCGAACGGGGCGAAGCGGGTCTGGATCTCCACCCCGGCCCGCACCGCGCGCAACGCGTCGTCCTCGGCCACCTCGGGGATGCCGAAGGTCGCCATCATCCCGTCGCCCATGAACTTCGCGACGGTGCCGCCGTGCGCGTCGATCGCGGCCTGCAGCAGCGCGTGGTACCGCGCCAGCACCTGCCGCGCGATCTCGGGATCGTTGCGCTCGCCGAACCCCGTCGAGCCGCTCAGGTCGGCGAAGAGCGCCGTGATCGACTTGCGAGTGGCGTCGGGCACGGACGCCACGACCGCCGCGGGGGCAGGTGCGTCGTCGAGCGCGGTCCCGCACTGGTCGCAGAAGCGCAGCCCCGCCTCCAGGTCGGCCTTGCAGGTGGGGCACTCACGGGCGAGCGGCGATCCGCAGCCACCGCAGAACCGGGCGCTCGCGCGGTTCGGTGTGCCGCACAGCCCACATTCCACGGCGCACCCACCCCCGGTCGAGATCGGCCCGAGCGTACCGGTGCCCGGCCGGCCGCACTGCGGGCTATGTCGCCGCCTCGACCTCGGCCGCCCGCCGGGCGACGATGCCCGTCACGACGAGCAGGACGTCGACGCCGATGATCGCCTGACGGGTCGCGGCCGGGATCGCCGACTGCTTCCAGGTACCGACGAGAGCCAGGATGCCGCCGACCGGCGCACGGGCCGCTTCACGCTCGGCAACGGGATGCCGAGCGGCGACCCCCGCGGCGAGCAGTGCGTACATCGCCGCGCCGCCGAGCATGCCGAAGGTGTCCCGCGATGGCGCATCGGCGCGCTGCGCCTGGCGGAAGCCGACCACGTGCGCCGCCACGTCGGCAACGAGGAGAGCAATCGTCAACGTTCGGAGTCGCGACATTCGTCTGGTCCTCTCGGAGGGGGACGCCAGCTTCAGCCGCGCCGGCCGAGGCTCTCGGCGCCGAGCCGGATCGGCCCGACGCGGCAGATGCGCTGACGCCGCCCGCGCCCTAGGTTCGCCGTCATGGCGTACGACGGCTACCAGGCATTGCGGATCGAGAGCAGCGGCGGAATCGCACGGGCGACGATCGACCATCCACCGATCAACCTGCTCGATCTCGAGCTGATCCTCGAGCTGGACCGGTTCGGGCGCGAGGTCGAGGCCGACGAGTCCGTCCGGGTCGTCATCGTGGACTCGGCGGACCCCGAGTTCTTCGCCGCCCACGCCGACGTCTCGCTCATCCAGCAGCTGCCGACCGACGACACCGAGCGTCACGACGACCTCGGCCTGTTCCACGCGATGGTCGAGCGGTTCCGCACGATGCCGAAGGCGACGATCGCCGTACTGGAGGGGATCACGCGCGGGGCGGCAGTGAGCTCGCGCTGTCCTTCGACATGCGCTTCGCCGCCGTGGGTCAGGCCGTCCTCGCGCAACCGGAGGTCGCCGTCGGCATCATCCCCGGTGGCGGCGGGACCCAGCGACTGCACCACTTGGTCGGCCGCGGCCGTGCGCTCGAGGTCGTGCTCGGCTGCGACGACATCGACGCCGTGACCGCCGCGCAGTGGGGGTACGTCAACCGCGCCTTGCCGCACAGCGAGCTGCGACCCTTCGTGGACGCGCTGGCCGCCCGCATCGCGTCGTTCCCACGCGAGGCGATCGCGCGTGCGAAGGAGGCGGTCGACGCCGCGGTGCCCGATCCGCGGGAAGGCCTGCTCACGGAGGACCAGCTGTTCCGGGCGAGCCTCGGCGACCCGGATGCCGGGCCGCGGATGAGCGCGTTCATGGCCGCGGGTGGCCAGACGCGCGAGGTCGAGCTTCGGGGCTTCCCGACCGACTGACGGCGCGCCGCGGCGGCGACGTCAGCGCTGGTGGAGTGCGCACGAGTACGTCGTGCGACCGCCGACCGTCCGCCGGAGCATCGGTGCTCCGTCGCGCGGGCAGTAGGCCCCTGGCTCGCGGGCAGGCATGTGGTCACCGGTGTGCGAACCACCCCGGCGGGCGAGGGTGCGGATCGTGACCGAGATGGCGCGGGCCACGGCGCGGATCTCGTCGTCCGTCAGTGAGGTCGCCGCACGCGCGGGATCGATCCCCGCCGCGGAACAGCACCTCGTCGGTGAGCAGGTTGCCCAACCCGGCGATGCGACCCTGGTCCATCAGCACCGCCTTCACGGGCGCGCGACTGTGCGTCAGCAGATCACGAACCTGAGGGAGCCGGACCGTCGCCGCGTCCGGACCGAGCCGGTCCTCGTCGGGATCGAGCTCGACGGCCCCGAGCCGGCGCGGATCGCGCAGGTACAGGGATCCGCCGTCGGCGAAGCGCAGCCCGAACCGGCGCCACGCGGGGTTGTCGCCGTTCGCCGCGTAGAGCAGCGGATCCCCGGCCGCGTGACCGTCGATCACGACGCGGCCGCTCATCCCGAGGTGCAGACCCAGCACCGGGCCGTCCGGCATCCCACCGTCCGGCCCCGCCGTGTCGACGAGGAGCAGCTTGCCGCGGCGGCGCGCGGCCACGAGCCGCCGGCCCGGGAGCGCCGACCGCACCACCCGGGGGGTGAGGCCGCGCTTCAGGAACCAGGCGTCGGGAGCATGGACCCGTGCGATCTCACGATCGAGCGCCTGCTCGGCGATGAGGGCCCGGGCCGCTTCGGCTTCGAGCATCTCGGGCACGGGCGCATCGTGGCAGACGGCTCAAGGCCGGCGCCCACCCGGCCGAGACCACCACCATGACCAGCACCCCCCTCGCCGCCCTGACCCAGCACTGCGCCTCCGCGCTCCAGCCCGGCGAGACGTTCCTCGCCGCGATCCGCGTCGACGCCCCGAACCACGACCGGGCGTCGCGTGACGCGCTCGTCGGCATCACCGTCGGCATGATGCTCGCCGAGCGCGAGCAGCGCCGCGAGCAGCACCAGAACGCGCTCGCGGTGCCGGTCACCGGCGCGTTCCTCGGTCTGACCGAGTCCCGCCTGCTCGCGTTCGGCGTCCGCCTCGGGCTGCAGCCCACCCACCTCATCGGCGCGGTCGATCGCGCCGGGCTCAGCCTCGAATCGGAGCCGTTCCGCACCGGCCTCGCCAAGCGCGCCCACGTCCGCCTCGTCGAGGGTGACCGCACGGTCGTCGACGCGGTCTGCTCCGCGAAGAACCCCGACCTCGAGACGTTCCGCTCCCTGATCCCGGCCGCGGGCTGATCGTCCTCAGACGTTCGTGATCGCGCCGGTCTCCGCGCCCTGGGCGAGCCGGGCGTACTTGGCGAGGAACCCGCTCGTGTAGCGCGGTTCGGGGAGCTTCCAGTCGGCCGTGCGGGCCTCGAGCTCCACCGCGTCCACCATCAGGTCGATGGTGTGCGCTTCCGCGTCGATCACGATGCGGTCGCCGTCGCGGACGAGCGCGATCGGGCCGCCGTCGACGGCCTCGGGCGCGACGTGCCCGACGCAGAAGCCGTGCGTCCCACCACTGAACCGCCCGTCGGTGATCAGCGCCGCGTCGGCGCCACGCCCGGCACCCTTCATCGCGCCCGTCACCGCGAGCATCTCCCGCATCCCCGGGCCACCCTTCGGGCCCTCGTAGCGGATGACCACGATGTCGCCGGCTCGGATCTTCCCGGCGAGGATCGCCTCCATCGCGAACTCCTCGCCGTCGAAGACGCGGGCGGTGCCGTCGAAGCGGAGATTGTCGAGGCCGGCGATCTTCACGACGCCGCCGTTCGGTGCGAGCGTCCCGCGCAGGACCGCGATGCCTCCCTGCACGTTGATCGGCGCGTCCATCGCGTGCACGACCTCGCCGTCGGGTGCGGGCGGGTCGAGCACGGCGAGGTTCTCGGCCATCGTGCGGCCGGTGACCGTCATGCAGTCCCCGTGGAGCAGCCCGGCATCGAGCAGCTCGCGCATCACGACCGGGATCCCGCCGATGCGGTCGATGTCGAACATGTGGTACTTGCCGTGCGGCTTGGTGTCGGCGATGTGCGGGACCCTCGCACCGATGCGGTTGAAGTCGTCCAGCTCGAGCTCGACGCGCGCCTCGTTGGCGATGGCGAGGAGATGCAGCACCGCGTTCGTCGAACCACCGAGCGCCATGACGACGGCGATCGCGTTCTCGAACGCCTCCTTGGTCATGATCTGGCGGGCGCGGATGTCCTCCTCGATCAGGTGCATCACCGCGCGGCCGGTCTCGTACGCGAAGTCGTCCCGGCGGCGATCGACCGCGGGCACCGCGGCGCTCCCCGGCAGGCTCATCCCGAGCGCCTCACCGACGGACGCCATCGTGTTGGCGGTGAACATCCCCGCGCAGGATCCCTCCGTGGGGCACGCCCGCTTCTCGATCTCACCGAGCTCGTTCTCGGTCAGGGTGCCGGCGGCGCACGCGCCCACCGCCTCGAAGACGCTCACGATGTCGAGGGCCTGGTCCTTGTAGTGACCAGGGAGGATCGATCCGCCGTAGAGGAACGCGGCCGGGAGGTTGAGCCGGGCCGCGGCCATGAGCATGCCGGGCAGGCTCTTGTCGCATCCCGCGAACGTCACCAGCGCGTCGAACCGCTCGGCGTGCATCATGCACTCGACCGAGTCGGCGATGATCTCCCGGCTCACGAGCGAGCCGCGCATGCCCTCGTGTCCCATCGAGATGCCGTCGCTCACCGCGATCGTCACGAACTCGAGTGGGAAGCCGCCGGCGTCGCGCACCCCTTGCTTGGCCCGCTTGGCCAACCGGTCGAGCGGGAGGTTGCACGGCGTGACCTCGTTCCAGCTCGACGCGACGCCCACCTGCGCCTTGCCCCAGTCGGCGTCCGTCATGCCGACGGCCCGCAGCATGGCGCGCGCCGGTGCACGCTCCATGCCGTCGGTGACCTCGTGGCTCCTGGGCTTCATGTCGGTCATCTGGTCGCTCCTGCGCCTCTGGCGCGGCTCGTCGCTCTCGCTCGGCTCGCTGGTGCCCCGCAGGCTACGCGCCCGCTCCGAGCAGGCTCAGACCGTATTGCCCTACGGTGCCGCCCCATGAGCGAGATCGACGTCGGACTGCAGTACGCCGCCTGCCGCGAGCGCATCAGCACGCTCGTCGGCGACCTGACCCCGGAGCAGGCGCGGACGCCCGTCCCCGCGTGCCCCGGCTGGACGGTGCACGACGTGGTCGCGCACCTCTCGGGCTCGGTCGCCGACGTGCTCGGCGGCCGGATGGAGGGCATCGGCTCCGAGGCCTGGACCGCGGCGCAGGTCGAGGCCCGCACGGACGTCCCGATCGGGCAGATGGTCGCCGAGTGGTCCGAGACCTCCCCCCGGTTCGAGGACGGCCTCCGCGCCATCGGCGGCCCGATGGCGGCGCTCGGCGTGGCCGACGTCTGGCACCACGAGCAGGACCTGCGGGGGGCGCTCGGCGTCGAGGGCGGCCACGATCCCGTGACGGAGCACACCGCGATCGCCGGGTACGCGCCCCAGGTCGGTGCGGCCTGGGCGGCGGAAGGCCGGGGCCCGCTCTGGATCGTCGCCGGTGACACCACGGTCCAGTCGGGCGACGGGGAGCCCGGTGCCACCGTGACCGGCCCGCCCTACGAGCTCGCCCGCGCCCTCGGCGGCCGCCGGACCGAGGCCCAGCTGCGTGCGCTGGAGTGGGACGGCGACGCCGAGCCGTACATCGCCACCCTCGCCGGCATGGGCCCGGCCGAACCGCTGCCCCGCTGACCGTCGCCCGGGCGACGTCGCTACCGTCAGGTCCGTGAAGGTCGACGCGCCCCTCGTCGGGTCCGAGCTCCGGTCCGTCCCCGAGGCGGCCCGGCGCATCGAGGCGGACGGCTTCGACGGTGTGTACACGTTCGAGGGTCCGCGCGATCCGTTCCTGCCACTGATGCTCGCGGCCGAGCACACCCGGCGCGTCGAGCTGATGACGGCTGTCGCCATCGCGTTCGCCCGGAGCCCCATGGTGGTCGCCCACACCGGCTGGGACCTCCAGGCCGCGTCCGGCGGCCGGGCGATCCTCGGGCTCGGGTCGCAGATCCGCGCGCACGTCGAGCGTCGCTTCTCCATGGAGTGGTCGCACCCGGCCCAGCGCATGCGGGACTTCGTCGGCGCGCTCCGGGCGATCTGGTCCGCGTGGCAGGACGGTGTGCCGCTGCGCTTCGAGAGCGCGCACTACCACCACACGTTGACGACGCCGTTCTTCACGCCCGGGCGCATCCCCGCCGGTCCGCCGCGCGTGTTCCTGGCCGGCGTCGGCCCCGGGATGACCACCGTCGCGGGCGAGACGGCCGACGGCTTCTTCGTCCACCCGTTCAGCACTCCCGAGTACCTCCGGGCCCGGACCCTGCCCCGACTGCGGGCGGGTTCGCGCGGCGCGTCGGCCGACTTCGAGATCGCGTGGCCCGTGATGATCGCGACGGGCGCCACCGACGAGGCCCGCGCCGGCGCCGAGCTCGCCACACGCGCTCAGATCGCGTTCTACGCATCGACGCCCGCGTACCGACCGGTCCTCGAGCTGCACGACCGCGCCGAGCTCCAGCCCGAGCTGCGCGAGCGCACGAAGTCCGACGACTGGACGTCGCTGCTCGAGCTCGTCGACGACGAGCTGTTCGACCTGGTCGCCATCCGGGGCACGCCGGGCGAGTGCGGGGTCGAGCTCGCGGTCCGTACCCGCGGCCTCGTGAGCCGGGTCGCCCCGAACGCGCCCTACGGCGCTGCGCCCGGGATCTGGGCGGAAGTCCTCAAGGCCTTCCGGACCGCAGCCGACGACACCGCGGTCAGCGACGCCGGCGAGAACCAGGGGAACGGGCGATGAAGGTGCGGATCGCGACCGCGGACGGGCTGATCGACCCGTCGGGCGCCACCGTTCCGGGGCCGGTGCGTGTCTTCGGCGACGTCCTCGTCTCCGGTGACCGCGACCTGCTGTGGTCCGGCGACCGCGGCTGGACCCTGATCGGATCCGCACCCGGTCTCCGCTGCGCGGTCGACGCACCCGGAGGGGTCCTCGTCGGCACCGACGGCGCGCATCTTCTCCGGCTCGGTGCCGCGGGCCTCGAGCGGATCGAGAGCTTCGAGACCATGGACGGTCGCGACGAGTGGTACACGCCCTGGGGTGGACCACCCGAGGTCCGCTCGGTCGCGTGCACGCCCGACAACGTCCTGTTCGCGAACGTCCACGTCGGTGGCATCGCCCGCTCGGACGACGGCGGCCGGAGCTGGATCCCGACCATCGACATCGGCGCCGACGTCCACCAGGTCCGTTCGGTGTGGGGCCGGCAGGACCTCGTCGTCGCGGCCGCGGCCGTCGGGCTCTGCCTCTCCACCGACGGCGGCACGACCTGGCGGGTGCACGCCGAGGGGCTGGACCTCACCTACTGCCGCGCGGTCGCGGTCCCCGACGCAGCGATCCTCGTCGCCGCGTCCGACGGCCCACGCGGCCGACGGTCGGCCGTCTACCGGACGTCGCTCCACGCCGACACCCCGTTCGAGCGGGTGACCGACTGGCTCGACGCGCCCGTCGACAGTCACCGCGCTCGACGGCCAGGGCGACGACGCCGTCTTCGGGACCAGCACCGGCGAGGTCTGGCAGTCCGAGGACGCGGGCCGGACCTGGACTCGCACGCACCGCAACCTGGCGGGTGTGACGTCGCTCAGCCTGGTGACCTGACCGTCACCGGGTGTCGACGGCGCGGAACAGCTCCGCCGCCCGCCCGTCCGCCAGACCGGCCACGGCTGCATTGGCGCGGGCCCAGTCCCGCAGGAGCTTCTCGATCCCGGCCGGATCCGCGATCTGGCTCTCGTGGGAGGTCAGCGCGCGGAGCTTCGTGTCCATGACGTCGGTGATGTCGACGCAGACGTTCGCGTCCGGCCGCGCCATCATCCAGAGCTGCGACACCGACCAGGGCTCGAGCTCCTCGACGAGCAGCAGCTCGGGATGGGCGAAGGGATTCTGTGCATCCGGGTAGACCGCGGCAACCGTGGCCTCGGCCGCCGCGAGATGGTCCGGATGGCTCGCGTAGATCCGATCCCAGAGCCGCTCGGGCGATTGGGTGACGACACGCTGCGGACGGACCTCACGCACGACCCGCGAGATGGCACACCGCAGATCCAGGGTCGGCTCCACGCGACCGTCCGGGTAGTGCAGGAAGCGCACGTCCGTGACGCCGACGACCGCGGCGGCGGCGGTCTGCTCCTGCTCGCGAACCTGGGCCATGTGGGCGCGCGGTCTGCGCGGTCGTCGCCGCCGGCCTCACCGCTCGTGACCAGGCAGTACGTGACCTCGATCCCCGCCGCCGTCCACGTCGCGACCGACCCGGCCGTGCCGAAGTCGATGTCGTCGGGATGCGCCACGACCACGAGGATGCGCTCGACCCCCTCGTCGGTCGCGTGCTCGGGGATCTCCATCATGCGAGCCTCTCGTCCAGGAGCCGGTTGAGGACCTGGGGGTTCGCCGACCCCCTGGTGGCCTTCATCAGCTCGCCCATCAGGAACCCCCGCTTCTTCTTGCGGGCCTTGTCGTCGCCGTCCCGGTACTCGGCGACGGCATCGGCGTTCGCGGCGAGGATCTCGTCGAGCACCGCGCCGAGCTCGCCGGCGTCGCTGACCTGCGCGAGCCCGCGCTCGGCGACGACGTCCCGCGGTCGCTTCGGCTGCCGGAGACACTCGCCGAGGACGTCCTTGGCGAGGTTGCGCGAGAGCGTGCCGTCGGCGACGAGGCCGACGAGCTCCGCGAGCGCGTCGGGCGTGAGCGGCAGCACCGCGGGCGACAGCCCCGTCTCGTTCAGGTACCCGAGCACGTCGCCGCCCAGCCAGTTCGTGACGTCCTTACCGGGAGCGCCCGCCGCGACGGCGGCCTCGGCGAAGTCTGCGAGCCCCTGGCTCTCGAGGAGCGTTCGGGCGTCGGTCTCGGTGATGCCCCACTCGGCGACGAGCCGGTCCCGCCGGGCCGCCGGGAGCTCGCCCACCGCCGCCCGCGCCGCGGCGCGCATCTCCTCCGTCGGCGCGACCGGGACGAGGTCCGGCTCCGGGAAGTACCGGTAGTCCTCCGACCCCTCCTTCGAGCGCATCCCCTGGGTGACCCCGGCGGCCTCGTCCCAGTGGCGCGTCTCCTGGACGACCCGCCCACCCGATTCGAGCACCTCGACCTGGCGCGCGACCTCGTACTCGATGGCGCGCCCGAGCGAGCGCACGGAGTTCATGTTCTTGATCTCGGCCCGGGTGCCCAACGTGTCGCTGCCGACGGGACGGATGGACACGTTCGCGTCGACACGCATCGAGCCCTCCTCCATCTTCACGTCCGAGACGCCGATCGCCTCGAGCACCGCCCGCAGCTCGGTCACGTAGCCCTTCGCCTGCTCGGCGCTGCGGATGTCGGGCCGGCTCACGATCTCCATGAGCGGCACACCGGCGCGGTTGTAGTCGACAAGGCTGTGGTCGGCGTCGTGGATCCGGCCGCCGCCACCGACGTGGGTGGTCTTGCCGGTGTCCTCCTCCATGTGCGCCGCGCTCGATCCCGATGCGGGCACCTTCCACCTCGAGGTAGCCGTCGACGCAGATCGGCGCGTCGTACTGCGAGGTCTGGAAGTCCTTGGGCATGTCCGGATAGAAGTAGTTCTTCCGGTGGAAGATCGAGCGTTCCGGCACGTCGAAGTGGAAGGCCTCACCGAGGCGCAGCGCGAACTCGACCACGCGCTCGTTCAGGACGGGCAACGCACCCGGCAGCCCGAGGCACACCGGACAGATGTGGGTGTTGGGCGCGGCGCCGAACTCGTTGGCACAGCCGCAGAAGAGCTTGGTGGCCGTCGCGAGCTCCACGTGCACCTCGAGCCCCATCACCGCTTCGTACTCAGCCATGCGCCGTTTCGCTCCCGCTCGTCGTCTGCCAGACTTCGGCTCCGTGAGTCGTCCCCTCGATCCTGACCAGTTCGCGACGCACCGTGCCACGCTCAGCACCGGTGCCACGCTCGCGTACCTGCGCGAGGGCGTCGGCGGCGTGCCGCTCGTGCTCGTCCACGGCTGGCCGGAGACGCGCCGGATCTGGTGGCGCAACGTCGAGGCCCTCGTCGCGGCGGGCTTCGAGGTCATCGCGCCTGACCTGCGCGGCTTCGGCGACAGCTCGCTCGCGCCGGACGAGTGCTACGACGTCGCGGCGTTCTCGATGGATCTCCAGGCGCTCGTGCGCGAGGAGCTCGGTCACTCGATGTGCTTCGCCGCCGGGGGCGACGCCGGCGGACCCATCGTCTACGACCTGTCGCTGCGGTACACGGGACTCGTGCCGAAGCTCTGCTTCTTCAACACGCTCACGCCCGTCCTGGTGCACGGCGAGTACGAAGCGGCGGGTATCCCGCCCGACCCCGACCGGCGGAGCGCGCCACGGCGGACTACTTCGTGCGCCAGTCCACCGACGCCGACGCGCTCGCCGCGGAGCTCGACACCCCGGAACGGCGCCGCGGTACGTCGCGGGGATGTACGGACACCGCCTGTGGGGCACGCCGACGGCCTTCACCCGCGACGAGATCGACTTCATGACCGAGCCGTTCGCGGCCGCCGACAAGCTGCGCGCGAGCTTCGGGATCTACGAGAGCGCCACCGGCAACCGTCCGATGAAGGACGTGCCACGGTTCCTCGAGACGAACGCCACCCCGACGCTGGTGCTCTACGGCCCGGAGGACCACGTGGTGCCCACGAGCTTCCCGGCGCGTTGCCGCGTCGCCTTCACCGAGTGCGTCGGCCCCTTCGTGGTCGCCGGCGCGGGTCACTTCCTGCAATGGGAGTCCCCCGAGATCTTCAACCGGGCGCTCCAGCACTTCTTCCTCTGACCGCCCGCTCACGCCGAGGCTTCGAGCGCACGGGCGGCGCGGAACATGACCGGCTCGCCGAGCGCGGGTGCCAGGACCTGCACGCCGATCGGCAGACCCGCGTCCCCGCGCCCGAACGGGACGCTGATCGCGCAATGGCCGGCGAGGTTCGTCGGGATCGTACAGACGTCCGAGAGGTACATCGCCAGCGGGTCGGCGGCCTTCTCCCCGATCGCGAACGCCTCCGTCGGGGCGCTCGGCGAGAGGAGGACGTCGAACCGCTCGTACGCGGCGGCGAAGTCGCGGATGATCAGCGTGCGCACCTTCTGCGCCTTCCCGTAGTAGGCGTCGTAGTACCCGGCGGACAGCGCGTAGGTCCCGAGCATGATCCGGCGCTTCACCTCGGGACCGAATCCCGCGTCCCGGGTGCGGGCGTTCATGTCCGCGACGTCGTCGCCGTCGACGCGCAGGCCGTAGCGGACGCCGTCGTAGCGGGCCAGGTTCGACGACGCCTCCGCCGGCGCGATGAGGTAGTAGGCGGACAGGCCGTAGGTGCAGCTCGGCACGGAGACGCGGTCCACCGTGGCACCCGCGGCCGCCAGGGCCGCTCCGGCACGCTCGACCGCCTCCCGCACGCGCCGGTCGATGCCGTCGACGTCGGTCAGCTCGCCCACCACGCCGACCCGCAGACCCGAGACGTCGGCACCACCGGTGAGCGGATCGGGCGGGGAGGCGATGGAGGTCGAGTCCATCGGGTCGTG
The DNA here is from genome assembly GCA_963805415.1 of uncultured Acidimicrobiia bacterium. Classification (GTDB taxonomy): domain Bacteria; phylum Actinomycetota; class Acidimicrobiia; order IMCC26256; family JAENVU01; genus JAENVU01. Next base: position 243,136 of record CAWDUD010000006.1, on the reverse strand, counting down.
ACCCCAGATCGTCTCGAGCAGGAGCGCCGCGTCGTTGACCGTCGACGCGAACGGTCCGATCTGGTCGAGGCTCGACGCGAAGGCGATCAGCCCGTAGCGACTGACGCGCCCGTACGTGGGCTTCATCCCGACGACCCCACAGAGCGCAGCGGGCTGGCGGATCGAACCACCGGTGTCGGACCCGAGCCCGAGCGGAGCGAATCCCGCCGCGACCGTGGCCGCGGATCCGCCACTGGACCCTCCCGCCACGCGGTGACGTCGTGTGGATTGTGGGTCACACCGAAGGCCGAGTTCTCGGTCGAGCTGCCCATCGCGAACTCGTCGAGGTTCGTCTTCGCGATCGGGATCCCGCCGGCATCGGTCACGCGCTGGACGACCGTGGCCGTGTACGGCGGCCGCCATCCGTCGAGGATGCGCGACGAGCACGTCGTGGGAACGCCCCGTGTGCAGAGGTTGTCCTTCAGCGCGACGGGCACCCCCGCGAGCGGACCGGGATCCTCGCCGCGCGCGACCGCGGCGTCGACCGCGTCGGCCGCGGCCAGCGCCTCGTCCGCGAGCACGAGGTTGCACGTGTGCAGCTCGGCCTCTCGTGCGTCGATCGCGCGCAGCGATTCCTCGACGACCGACCGCGCCGACCGCTCACCGGATCGGACCGCGGTGGCGAGCTCGCGCGCCGCAGGGCCCGTCCCGTCGGTCACGGCGCCTCCCCGAGGATCCGGGGCACCCGGAACCGCCCGTCCTCCGCCGCCGGGGCCTGCGCGAGCACCTCGTCCCGATCGAGCGAGCGCCGCACCTCGTCCCGGCGCAGCACGTTCTCGAGCGGGAGCGGGTGCGCCGTGGGCGGGACGCCCATCAGGTCGAGCGCGGCGACGTCCTGGGCGTGCCCGAGGATGCCGGCGAGGTCCTCGGTCAGGTGCTCGATCTCGTCGTCGGTGAGCGCCAGGCGGGCGAGGCGGGCGACGTGCTCGACGTCGGCACGGGAGATCGGGTCGGCCATGAGCGGGCGAGTCTAGGAGTCGGTCCCGCCCAGGCTCCCAGCGATTGCCTCCCCCGATCCGGTCCGGCGCGCTACCGGTACGGGTCGTCCTTGCGGCCCGGATACATCCACCAGTCCACCGGCGACGGGTTCCAGTCGGGGTCCTCGAAGATGCAGTCGACCGGGCAGACCGGCGGCAGGCACTTGCCGCACCCCGAGCACAGCTCCGGGAGGATGACGACGTCGATCGAGTGGTTGAAGATCGCACCGAACTGCGGTGGGCAGTGCCGGATGCAGGTGTCGCAGTTGATGCAGATCGACATGTCGATCCGCAGCGGCGGGCTCTGCCACTTCGGGTTCCGCTCGTGCGAGGCGATGCGCTCGGCACGACTCGATTCCGCCATGACGCCAGACGGTACACGCGGCGCCGCGGCACGCTCCGGGCGGGTCGCAGGCGATCCGGCGTGGTCGACGGCCCGCGCGCCGTCGCTAATGTCCCGGCTCCGACCGTTCCACAGGAGGCCCCGGTGTCGAAGCACGAATTCTTGTCCGACGGATGGTTCACCCGGCTCCAGGAGCTCCTGGAGGAGCACGGTGCCGACGCACCCTCACACCAGAACATGGTGATGAACCTCGTCGTGACCGGCACGCCGTGGGGCGACCGCGAGCTGCACATGGGCGCGCGCGAGGGCAAGGCCGACATGGGCCTCGGACTCGAGGACGGCGCGGACGTCACCCTCACCACCGACTACGCGACCGCGCAGGACGTCTTCGTCTCGGGCAACCAGCAGGCCGGCATGCAGGCGTTCATGGCCGGCAAGGTCAAGGTCCAGGGCGACATGACCAAGTTGATGATGGCCCAGCAGGGCGGGGGCCCCGGCGGCAACCAGGCGTTGACCGACGCCATCCAGGAGATGACCGCCTGACCCGACCTGCGGGGTCCGTCCGGCGAGTGAAACCCGTCACCCGATCGCCGCCGGGGTGACCAACTCGGGACGCGCACGTGCCACGGTCCCGTAGGGTCGGCTCCCGATGCTGTTCCGACGCGCGCCCGGGCCGAACTCCGGCGACGCCGAGGACGCGACGGATGCGATCGTCGACGCCGACCGGACCTACCGGCCCGGCACCGCGCAGGCCGCCCTCCGCCACCGCGACTTCCGCTTCGTCTGGGGCGGGACGTTCCTCTCCAACGTCGGCACGTGGATGCAGAACGTCATCCTCGGCGTCTTCGCGCTGAGGATCGGCGACGCCGGCTACGTCGGGCTCCTCTACTTCGCGCAGCTCGGACCGCTCCTGTTCCTGAGCCAGATCGGCGGGGTGATCGCGGACCAGCTGAACCGGCGCCGCTACCTGGTGGTGATGCAGACCGCGGAGATGATCCTCTCGTTCGGGCTCGCCGCGCTCGCCGCCGTCGATCGTCCCGACAAGACGGCGATCTTCCTCTGCGTGCTCGCGATCGGCATCGCCAACGCCCTGAGCGCGCCGGCCATGGGCGCCATCCTCCCGACGCTCGTCCCTCGCGAGGATCTCCCCGGCGCGGTGTCCCTCCAGTCCGTCCAGATGAACCTGTCGCGGGTGATCGGCTCCGCGATCGGCGGTGCGCTGTACGCCGCGCTCGGCATCCAGTGGGTCTTCGCGATCAACGCCGCGACGTACGCGTTCGCGGTGGCGGGGCTCGTCCTCGCCCGCTACGACGCACGCAACCCGAACCCCGTCGTGGGTGGGCCGCTCGAGAAGCTGCTGTCCGGATTCCGCATCGCGTGGCGTGACCGGTTGCTCCGCCGCATCTTCGTCACGATGTTCACGTTCTCGTTCTTCTGCCTGATGTACGTCGGCCTCTTCCCCGAGTTGGCCACGGTGAACCTGGGCATCTCGCTCAGGACCGACAAGGCGACCTACGGACTGCTGTACGGCGTCTGGGCGCTCGGCGCCGCACTCGGTGCGTTGACGGTCGGCACCTTTCTCGCCCACCGGTCCAAGGCGATCGTGACGCGGTACTCGCTCGCGGTCTTCGCCGTGGTCCTCGCCGGGTTCGCCATGATCCGCAGCGTGCCACTCGCGTTCGTCGTGTCGCCGGTGCTCGGCTTCGCGTACTTCCTGGTGATCACCGCGCTGTCGACGGTGCTCCAGGAGCATCTCGACGACGAGGTGCGCGGGCGGGTCATGGCGGTGTGGGTGATGAGCTTCGGCGGGACGGTCCCGATCGGCGTCTATGCCGGTGGCCTCATGATCTCCGCGCTGGGAATGTCGATCAGTCAGGTGATGCTCGTCGGCGTGGCCGCGGCCGCCGTGCTCGCCTGGTACTGCGACCTCGTCGCCGTCGGCGCTCCCGGGCCGTCCGACCCGTCCGCGACCGCGGCGCCCTGATCCGGTTCGAGTCCCGAACCGTCGCGCGTCAGCTCCGCAGGTCCGAGCGCGTCGCCAACGGCAGGTCCGGGAGCACCTCGATCTCGTCGACGTCGCCGCGCAGCAGTGCGCGCAACGCGGTGTCGAAGTCGGGTGTGGCGACCGCGCCCGGACGCACCCGCAACGGACGCCCGAATCCCATGCCGGGTCGGGCGAGTGCCGGGTGGGTCGTCGAGCCTCGTGCGGGCCTGCGCATCTCGGTGTCCTCCGTGGGAACCCGGGGGGTCGGGGTTCACTCTCCGCAGTCATTATCGAGATATGCCCGCCTCACACAAGGGAGCCCATCGGCTCATTTCCGCTCGGAGAGCCTGGAAACAGGGCCGAATCGGACGCACTGCCCCGCCGTCTCCCCGATCCTGGTGAGCCCAGTTGCCCACGAAGCGTGACAACCGAGGCACAACACCCAGAGTGGGATTCCCACACCGTGGCCCACAGCGCGCACACGTGCCACAGGCATGGCGCCCGCTACGAGGGCGTGAGCTTTGCCGCCTCGGCCGTGAGCTCGGCGACGGTCCACCGGTCACCCCGGTCGATCTTCTCCGCGAGCCACCACGGCTGGAACCGCTGCACCACGCCGCCCTGCACGAGGAACGCCTCACCCGTGAACGGGCAGTCGGCCGTCGCGAGGTAGGCGACGAAGGGCGAGACGTTCGCGGGGTCCCAGACGTCGAACTGGCTCGTGTCCTCAGGGGCCTTCACCGCGTCGCCGAGACCGGGGGTCGCCTCGGTCAGGCGGGTGCGCGCCGCGGGTGCGATGGCGTTCGACCGGACGCCGTAGCGCCCGAGCTCCTTCGCACAGATCTGCGAGAGCGTCGCGATCCCGCTCTTGGCCGCGCCGTAGTTGGCCTGCCCCGGGTTCGCGAGCAGGCCCGACGTCGACGACGTGTGGATGATCGACGCGTTGACGTCCTTCCCCGCCTTGGACTGCTCCCGCCAGTACGCCGCCGCCATGCGCGTCGGAGCGAAGTGGCCCTTCAGGTGCACCGCGATCACCGCGTCCCACTCCGCCTCGGTCATGTTCACGATCACGCGGTCGCGCAGGATGCCGGCGTTGTTGACGAGCACGTGCAGGTCACCGAACGTGTCGATCGCGGTCTGCACGAGACGCTGGGCACCGTCCCAGTCGGCGACGTTGTCGCCGTTCGCGACGGCCTCGCCGCCCATCGCCTCGATCTCGGCCACGACCTGCTGCGCGGGGGTCGCGTCGCCCCCGCTGCCGTCGGCGGCACCACCCAGATCATTGACGACGACCTGCGCCCCCTCGGCGGCGAACAGCAGCGCGTGCTCGTGCCCCAGTCCGCGTCCGGCACCGGTGATGATCGCCACGCGACCGTCGAGTGCACCCATTGCCACCTCTCCTGCGCTCTGCTTGCTCCGAGACCGGACCGGCCGGATGCTATCGATTGCGCTCCCGACGAGGTGTGGAGCCGGCCCCGGCCTCGGATCAGAAGAACAGCGTCACGACGGTGCCGCGCGGAACCTGGGTCTTCCTCGCCGGGTCCTGCGCGCGCACCTTGTGCGAGCCGCCGACGACTCCCTGTGGCTGCACCTCGACACCAGCCGCGGCCGCGGCCGCCGTCGCCTCCTCGATCGTCTTGCCCTTGAAGTTCGGGACCACGACCAGGTCCGGCCCCTTGCTCACGACGACGTTCACGACCGAGTTGCGGGGTATCGACTCACCGGCCGGCGGATCGGTCCGGATCACGACTCCGGCCGCCACGGTGTCGTCGAAGGCATCGACGCGCTGCGCCTTGAGATGACGCTCCTTGAGCTTGGCGACCGCCTGGTCGTAGCTCCCGCGCGACGTCCGGGATGGCGACCGGGCGCGGGCCCTTCGAGATCCTGAGCGTGACGAGAGAGTCGAGCGGGGCCGACCCCTGCGGATCGGAGCTGATGACCCGACCCGGCTCGACGACATCGTTGTAGCCCTCGACCACGTCCACGCCGAACTGTGACTGGAGCGCGGCGACGGCTTCTGCCTGGGTCAGCCCGACGAGCTCGGGCAGCGCCACGGGCTTCGGGCCCCTCGACACGACGAGATGCACGGTGTCGCCCTCCGAGATGAACCCACCGGGCTCGGGATCCTGGGCGATCACGATCCCCGCCGGGTCGTCCGATCGCCGCTCCGAGCTGGTGATCAGGAACGGCACCTTCGCATTGATGGCGATCTCCTGGGCCCTCGACTCCTGCTGGCCGATCAGCAGGGGTACGGCGGTGGTCGCGCCTCGGCTCGGCTGGGCGAGCACGAAGGCCAGCGCCGACAGCGCCACCGCGATCACGGCTCCCAGCAGGAACGGCGCCGCCGAGCGGGAGCGCTGGGGCGACCGGGCCGGTGCCGGCGCCGGGCGGCGGAACAACGAGATGCCCTCGTCGTCCTGGTCGAAGAGCGGCCGCTCGACCGCGGTGGCGACGACCTGGGTCGGGTGCGGGTCCTCACCGATCGCGCCCAGACCTGCGAGCACGAGCGGGCCGGGGGGCGGCAGCTCGGCCGCGGCCTCGGCCAGCGCGAAGCGCATCTCGTCGGCGACCGCGTAGCGCTGACCGGGATCGGCGCGACAGGCGCGGTCGGCCACACGTGCGACCGGTCCCAGCTCGGCCGGGACGCGGATCGCGTGCTCCTGGCGCAGCCCGACGGTCCCGAGCGCAGTGTCGGCCACGAGCGGGACCGTGCCGGTGACGGCCTCCACGAGCACCAGCCCGAGCGCGTAGAGGTCGGCGCGCCCGTCGAGCGGGACGCCCGTGCCCTGCTCCGGAGCGGCGTAGCGGGCGGTGCCGACGACGGCGCCCGCCGGCTCCGTCCAGCTCGCCTCGGCGAGCGCGGGCGAGACCGAAGTCGGCGACGCGCACGATGCCGTGCTCGTCGAAGAGGAGGTTGGCCGGCTTGATGTCGCGGTGGACGAGACCCCGGCCGTGGGCGTAGTCGAGCGCGCCCGAGACCTGGCCGCCGACGTGCGCGATCTGCGCCGGCGAGAGGCGGTTGCCGGCGTCGAGCATGCTGCGGAGCGACCCGCCGGCGAGCAGCTCGAGGACCATGTAGGGCACGCCGTCCTCACCCCAGTCGTAGACGGCCATGACGTTGGGGTGGTGGAGCGACGCGGCCAGCTGGGCCTCCGAGCGGAACCGGCGGAGGAACCCGGCGTCGTCGGCCAGGACAGCATGAAGCACCTTCACCGCGACGCGACGGCGAAGGCGGACGTCGTCGGCCACGTACACCCGACCGCTCGCGCCCGAGCCGATGGGGCCCAGCAGGCGGTAGCGGCCTGCGAGCACGCGGCCGACGAGGTCGGCGACGGTGCTTCCGGCCATTCCCACGAGGGTACCGGCCGGAATGTCCCGCTCCTGGGCATCTCAGGCCATTCGCCGGCCGCGGGACCGATGGTCGGTCGTATCGGTTCGGGCGGTACCGTGCGGGAGTGGACGAAGGGCGCACGACCGGTCGGCCCGCTCCGAAGGCGATCACCGGCGAGAAGCCGCGATTGTTCCGGAACCCGAAGCGGGTTGCCATCGTGGGGGTCGGGCTGTTCTTCGTGGTCGCCCTGATCGCGGGGACGATCGGCAGCGCCGACACGTCGGACCTGTCGTCGAGCCAGACGGTCCCGAAGGAGATCCAGTCCTACAGCCCCGCGCCCGGAGCGATCGTGTCGCCGACCGCGCCGATCCAGGTGGACCTGCGTGACGACCTCATCGGGGAGTTCACCGTCTGCGCGCCGACCCCCTCGGAGTGCACACCGGTCCCGCTCGACCAGACCGAGGTCATCACGAGTCTCGGCCAGGTGACGTTCCGGCCGACCGACGCGACCGACATCACCCAGTACCCGTCCGGTCCGGTGACCGTGCGGGTCGACTACCGACTCCAGGGCTCGCAGTCCGCCGACGCGGGTTCGTTCAGCTGGACCTTCCTCGTCAAGGCCTGACGGACCCGCCGCTACTCGACGACGAAGGTCGCGGTCCCCTTGATCGCCGCGCCGCCACCGACTCGGGTCACGAGGAGCTCGAGATCGATCGTGCGTGTGCTCTCGTCACGGGCGACGACATGCCCTGAGCAGACCAGGCGGTCACCCGGCCACACCTGCTCGCGGAACTGCACGCCGAACTTGCGCACGTTGCGCGGCCCGAACGCGTCGGTCGCGAAGGACGCGAGGATCCCGGCCTGGAGCATGCCGACCGAGAAGGCCGTCGGGTAGCCGGCCGACTGGGCGAACTCGTCGTCGTGGTGGATCGGATTGAAGTCGCCGGACGCGCCCTGGTACCGCACGAAGTCGGTACGGGTCAGCGGCCCGTACTCCCGGGGCGCGATCTGCGCGCCCACGGCCAGGTCGTCCCAGCGCACCATCACGCACCGTCCTTCGTGGCCGGCCGGCCGGTCTCGATCGCCGTCGACCGGGCCTCGGCGACGAGCTGACCCTGCGGGTCACGGAACTCGGTGACGGTGACGACGAAGGTCATCGACCCGCCGCGCTTGCCTTCCTTCTCGTAGATGTCGGCCACGCGCGTCTGGACCGAGAGCTCGGTGCCGGCGGCGGGTGGTGGTCCGTGGAAGACGTACTCCTGCGCGCCGTGGAGCAGCCGGCGCAGATCCAGCTTCACCCTGGAGAACACCGACTGCCCCGGCGGTGACCAGAACGCCACCGTGGTGAGGAACGTCGGTGGGATCACCGGGATGGGGTGTTCGAGGTAGCCGGGATCCGACGACATCGTCGCCCGCGCGAACTCCCGGATCTTGCCCCGCTCGATCGTCATCGTGAACGGATCGTCGGTGGCGCCGACGGCGGACCGGTCGACCATGCTCGCTCCTCGCTGTCAGGACCCGCTCGGGGTCTCGTCCGGTGGTCCCTGCTCGAGCAGGTGCTCGAACCCATCCTCGTCGATCCGGGTCACGCCGAGCGTCTCGGCCTTGGCCAGCTTCGTCCCGGGATTCTCGCCGACGACGACGTAGCTCGTCTTCTTCGAGACGCTCCCCGTCACCTTGCCACCCCGGGCCACGATCTCCTCCTCGGCGCGCTCCCGGGTGAACCGCTCCATGCCGCCGGTCAGGACGAACGTGAGCCCGGCCAGCGTCGGCTCGAGATCCGGGGCCTCGGGCTCGGGGCCCTCGAGCTCGACGCCGGCGGCGCGCAGCTTCTCGATCAACGCGACGTTCGTCGGGGTCTCGAACCACGCCCGCAGGCTCTGCGCGATCACCGGGCCGACGCCGTCGACGGCGGTGAGCTCCTCCTCGCTCGCCGCGAGGATCGCGTCCAGGCCACGGAACGCGCGCGCCAGCGCAGCCGCGGCCGTCGGCCCGGCGTGGCGGATGCCGAGCGCCACGATCACGCGGGCGAGAGGACGCGTCCTGGAGTCCTCGATCGCGACGAGCAGGTTCCGAGCCGAGATGTCGCCCATCCGCTCCAACGCGATCAGCTGGTCGTGGGTCAGCGCGTAGAGATCGCCCGCGTCCTCGACGAGGCCCGCGTGCACGAGCTGGCGCACGCGCTCCTCGCCCAGCCCCTCGATGTCCATCCCGCCGCGACCCGCGAAGTAGATGATCTTCTGCTCTCGCTGCATCGGGCAGTCCGCGCTCACGCAGCGATGGTCGGCCTCCCCCTCCAGGCGCACCAGCGGTTGGGCCAACCCGCAGGGGCACGTGGTGGGGAACTTCCACCGCCGCGCACCCTTCTTCCGCTTGGCCATCACGGGCCCGACGACCTCGGGGATGACGTCGCCCGCCTTGCGCACGACGACGGTGTCGCCGATGCGGACGTCGCGCCGCGCGACCTCGTCCTGGTTGTGGAGCGTGGCCATCTGCACCGTGGAACCACCGACGAAGACGGGCTCGAGCACCGCGAACGGCGTGGCCCGGCCCGTCCGACCGATGCTCACCATGATGTTCGCGAGCTTCGTGGTCTTCTCCTCGGGCGGGAACTTGTACGCGATCGCCCACCGCGGCGCACGACTGGTGCTGCCCATCTCGGCCCGCTGGGCGAGCGAGTCGACCTTCACCACCGCGCCGTCGATCTCGTAGCCGAGCGAGTGGCGCTGCTCCTCCATCCGGGCGCAGAACGCGTGGACCGCGTCGAGGTCGTCGAGCTGCTCGATGTGGGGATTGACCGGGAAGCCGAGCTCGCGCAGCCAGTCGAGGGTCTGGTGGTGGGAGCCGAGCCGGGGACCGCCCTCCTTCGCGCCGGGTTGGTAGCAGTAGAGCGACAGGTTGCGGCTGGCGGTGATCGACGAATCGATCTGGCGCAACGACCCCGCCGCCGCGTTGCGGGGATTGGCGAAGAGACGGTCCTCGCGCTCGGCCTGGCGACGGTTCAGCTCCTCGAAGGACGCGAGGGAGAGGAACACCTCGCCGCGGACCTCCAGCGTCGTCGGGATGCGCTTGCCCCGGAGGCGGACCGGGAGGTCCTCGATGGTGCGGACGTTCGCGGTGACGTCCTCCCCGGTGGTGCCGTTGCCGCGGGTGGCGCCGCGGACGAGGCGACCCTGCTCGTAGAGGAGCGAGATCGCGAGGCCGTCGAGCTTGGGCTCGCCGACGTAGTGGATGGGACCGGGGACGAGCCGGGCGATCCGCTCACCCCACGCGAGGAGCTCCTCGCGGGAGAATGCGTTGTCGAGCGAGAGCATCGGCTGGAGGTGGGTGACCTCCGAGAACGGCGTCGGGACCCTCGCCGCGCCGGGACGCCGGGTGGGCGAGTCGGCGGTGACGAGATCGGGATGCTCGGCCTCGAGGTCGCGCAGCTCGCGGATGAGATCGTCGTACTCGGCGTCGCTGATCTCGGGATCGTCGGCGCCGTAGTACCGCTCGTCGTGGTAGCGGATGGACTCGCGCAGCTCCGTGACCCGCTCGGTCACCTCCTTGGACGCCATCCCGGGAAGTTACTCAGCGCCGGTGACACCGGCGCCGCCGCGGTCGGGTCAGGCGCCGGCGGTGAGGCGGGCGGCCGCGCGCTGGGTCGCGACCCGTTCGGCCATCTCGGACGCCAGGCGCAACGCCCGCTCGGCCTGGGTCGGACCGTGCGACGCGAGCCCGCAGGCCGGCGTGATGATCGCCTGGTTGCGCATCCGGATCGGCTCGCAACCGCGCCGGGTGAGCTCGCACCAGAGCGACACGAGTCGGCGCCACAGGGGGTCGGGCGACTCGCCGATCGGGCGGTCCGTGGGCACGGCACCCCACGCGATCCAGCCGTCGGCATCGAGATGACGGACGAGCGTCCCGACGTCGGCCACCAGCGTCGTCACCGACGGGCAGGCCCAGCACGGTGGGTCCGGCCTCGAAGGCGAGCCGGACGTCGCCGTCGCCGCACACGTGCACTCCCGTCTCGGCCGAGCACGCCGCGAGCGCCCCGGAGAGGAGGTCGGTCGCGTGCTCCCGCTCGATCGGTGCCTCCCCCCGCTTCCAGAGCACGAGGGCCGGCTCGTCGAGGAACACCAGCGGACGCACGCCGCGCAACCGGCGCGCGAGCAGCGCGTCGAGCGCGACCAGCCACGCCTCGACGGCCGCCGCGGCCCGCGCGAACGCGAGCTCGGCCTCCATCCCGGCCTCGAGCAGCGCCACGCCGAGCGTGAGCGGTCCGACCACCTGCGCCTTCACCCGCGTGATCGCCGGCGCGTGCACGGCGGCGACGTCGAGGAAGCCGAGCAGCCCGGCGTGTGACTCGTCGGTGAACTCGGCGACGACCTCGTCGCCGACGCGACCGGCGTCGACGGTCAACGAGCCGTCCGGCGCGACCGTCACCTCGGGGAGCGCAACGGCCCACTGCGCGACCACGCCTTCGCGCGGAGTGCCGAGCTGAGGGATCGCGGGGAGATCGGGGTGCACGCGGAGGACGAGCTCGGCGGCTCCGGTCGGGTCCACACCGGGCAGGCTCCCGATGCCGGTCGCCAACCCCCGCGGGAACACTCCACCGTGCAGGCTCGAGGACATCCGGTTCGTAGTATACGAACGTCCTTTTCGTTCTCTTCGAAGCGGAGCGACGTCCGTCGATGATTCCCTGGGTGCTGCGCGTGCTCTGGATCTCGCTCCCGGTGACGGCGGGACAGGCGCTCGGCGACGCGATCGGCGGGTTCGCCGACGGCCCGCGCCTCGTCGCCGCGGTGCTGCTCTGGGTCGGGTGGGCGACGGTCCTCTCGGCGACGCTCGTCCCGCGTCCGGTCGCGCTGACGATCACGCGGCTCGGGACGCCCATCGCGTTCGTGGCCGCGGTGCTCGCGCGCTCTCCGGACGTTCGTCGACGGTCGCCTGGGTCGCGGCGGTCGTCGTCACCGCGACCACGGCCGCGCTCGGCACACGTGGGGAGTTCGCCCGCCTGTGCGCGCAGGGCGCCGCCTACGGCGACGAGGAGCGCTTCCCGCTGAAGGTCCCCGCGGCGATCGGCGCCGCGATCCTGCCGTTCGCGGTCGTCGTGGTGGGCGCCGGCATCGCGGCGGGGCCGCTGCTGCTCGCCGACGAGCAGTGGGTGGTGGGCGTGATCGCCGTCGTCATCGGCTTCCCGGCGGCATGGCTCACCGCCCGCCTGGTCCACCAACTCTCACGCCGCTGGATCGTGCTCGTGCCCGCCGGCCTGGTGGTGGCGGACCCGCTGACCCTCACCGACCCGGTCCTGTTCCCCCGGGCGCGCATCGCCGGCCTCGGCCCGGCCGACCCCGCCCGCCGTCCGCCCGACGAGGCCCTCGACCTGCGGCTCGGCGCCGCCTACGGCTCGTGCGCGCTCCTGCTGACCGAGGCGGCGGACCTCATGCGCCGGGTCCGCGGGCGGGGCGTCGGTGTCCAGGCGACCCTGCTCCTCGTGACGCCGGCGGGCGCGGCGCGCCTGCTCGACCGGGCGTCGGCCCGGCGGATCCCGGTCCGGCGCGGCTGAGCCCGACGCCGTCACCGTCAGGCGGCGGTGCCGGCGCCGAGCACCGGTCGCCGTCGTAGAGCGCGACGTCTGGCCGGGCGCGACCCGCGGCTGGGGCACGCACCACTCGACGCGGTCTCCCGCACCAGACGCCAAGTTCGGCCGTTCCGTGGGCGCGCACCTGCACCGCCACCTCGCGTCCCGGCGGCGACCGGCATCCCGGTGAACGACGTCCGCTCCACGTCCACGTGGGTGCGCAGCAGATCGGCGGCGGTCCCGAGCGTGACGGTCGCGGTCGCGGCGTCGACGTCGACCACGTAGCGGCGCGCACCGGCTGCCACCGCGAGCCCGCGCCGCTGCCCGACGGTGAACGCGCGCACGCCGTCGTGGGCACCGACGGGCGCGCCGTCGCCGTCGACGATGCGGCCGGGAACGGCCGGGACCCGCGCGTCGAGGAACTCCGTACGGCCGCCACGGGTGATGAAGCAGACGTCCATGCTCTCGGCCTTGGTCGCCGTGCGCAGGCCGAGCCGCGCGGCTTCGGCGCGCACGTCGGCCTTGGTCATCTCGCCGACCGGCAGGATCGTGGCCGCGAGCTGCTCGCTGCTCGAGCACGGCGAGGACGTACGACTGGTCCTTGGCCGCGTCGGCGCCGCGGTGCAGCTCGACACCGCACGGGCCGTGGACGATCCGCGCGTGGTGGCCGGTCGCCACGGCGTCGAAGCCCATCGTCCGGGCGCGGTCGAGGAGCCGGCCCCACTTCATCGTGCGGTTGCACTCCACGCACGGGTTGGGGGTGCGGCCCGCGGCGTAGTCGGCCACGTAGGGAGCCACGACGTTCGCGTCGAAGTCGTCCGCGAAGTTGAACACGTAGTGCGGGATCCCGAGTTGCGCGGCCACGCGCCGGGCATCCTCGACGTCGGACACCGAGCAGCACCCCGAGTCGCTGGCGCCGCCCCAGAGCTTGAGCGTGACCCCGGTGACGTCATGGCCCTCGTCGCGCAGGAGCGCGGCGGCGACGGAGGAGTCGACCCCGCCGCTCATCGCGACGAGGATCCGCCGCGTCACGCTCGGACCGGGCCGCGGAGGCGCGCGACCGCGGCGGGGATCTCGACGAGGGCGCGGTCGACGTCCTCTCCGGTCGACGCGTAGCCGAGGCTCAACCGGATCGAGGCGCCGGCCGCCCCGGGGTCCATCCCCATCGCCGCGAGGACGTGGGAGATCTCGGTCGCGCCCGACGAGCAGGACGAGCCGGCGGCCGCGCAGATCCCCTGCTGGTCCAGGACCACGAGGAGCGCTTCGCTCTCGACGCCGGGGAAGCCCAGATGGAGGTGACCGGCGGTCCGCCGGTCGGCGGCGCCGTTCACGAACGCGTCGGGAACGGCCGCGAGCAGGCCGGCCTGGAGCTGGTCCCGGAGCGCCGCGATCCGCGTGCGCTCCTCACCGCGCCGCTCGTGCGTGACCGTCAGCGCGGCGGCGAGCGCGACGGCACCGGCGACGTTCACGGTCCCGGCGCGGAGGCCACGTTCCTGACCGCCACCCTCGATCTCCGGGTCGAGCGCCGTCCCGCGGCGGACGACGAGCGCCCCCATCCCCTTCGGGCCGCCGAACTTGTGCCCGGAGATCGCGATCAGGTCGAATCCGGCGGCGACGCCGGCGACGTCGACCCACGGCACCGCCTGGACCGCGTCGGTGTGCAGGCGGGCGCGCGGCGCCCGGTCGCGCACGAGCTCGGCCACCGCGGGCAGCGGCTGGATCGTCCCGATCTCGTTGTTGACCCCCATCACCGAGACGACCGCGGTGCGCTCGTCCAGCCGGCTCGCGAGATCGCCGAGGTCGACGATCCCCTCGGCGGTGACGGCGGCCTCGGCCACGCGGAAGCCCTCGGACTCCAGCCGGTGCGCCGCGGCGAGCACACCCTTGTGCTCGAAGGCCGTCGTGACCACGCCGTCGAGGCCCTCGGCGCGGTGCGCGGCACGCGGCGCCGCCCTTGACCGCGAGGTTGTCGGCCTCGGTGCCGCCGCCGGTGAAGACCACTTCGTCCGGCCCGCACCCGAGGACCGCCGCCACCGCCTCACGGGCCTCCTCGAGCGCGGTCTTTGCTGCCCGGGCCGCCGCGTGGCTGCCGGACGGGTTGCCCGGGTGCTCGGCCAGGTACGGCAGCATCGCGGCGAACGCCTCCTCCCGCAGGGGCGTGCTCGCCGCGTGGTCGAGGTAGGTCAGCGCATCCGTCATGGCTTCGCGAGTCTAGGAAGGGCGCGGGAGGCACCCCGCCGCGACGGTCAGCGGGCGCGCGCGAGCAACGCGTGGCGTTGGTGCATCGAATCGCTGAGACCGACGCTCGGCGTCCCGCTCCGCGCTCGGGACCGGCCGCGCCGGTCGACGTCGGCGGAGGTGGGATCTCCGGTGAGCACGCACTCCCCGTTGCGGGCAGCCCGGGCGCCGCGAGCACCGGGGGCTCGAGGAAGGCGGGGCGACGGAAGTCGAAGCAGTCCAGCAGGTTGTCGGCGTTCGCGTCACGCCGTGTGAGCGCACCGAGGTTGAACTTCGTCTCGATGAACCGCAGCACCGAGGTGTGGTCGTGCACCACGTGCGACACGTAGTCACGGCAGCGCGTACGGCGAGATCACGTAGGCGGGCACGCGCAATCCGTAGTGATCCCATGCTGCGGGCACGCCCGGCGCGGGCGCGACCGCGGGCGCGATGTCGTCGGGCGGGATCGCGGCCGGCGGCGCGACGTGGTCGTAGTAGCCGCCGTGCTCGTCGTACATGAACAGCAACGCAGTCCTCGGCCACGCGGGGCTCTGCATCACCGCGTTCACGACCGACGCGCTGAAGGCCTCCCCGAGCTGGAGGTCGCTCGGATTCTCCTCGGTGTAGGACGACACCCCCGGGCTCACGATGGACACCGCCGGCAGGGTGCCCGCCGCGCAGTCGCCGAGGAACTGTGAGTACGTGCGGACCTTGTCGGTGTTGGCCGCGTAGGTCTTCGGGAACAGCAGGATGTCGGGGAGGTCCCACGCGTAGTCCAGCCACGGGATGCCGAACGCGTTGAGCTTGTCCCAGATGGTGCCGCCCGCCGGGTGCGGCATCGACAGGACCTTGGCGGTGTCGGTGGAGATCAGGTCCTGGCACGTCGCGGCCTGCAGGTACATGCGGTTCGGATACGTCTGGGCGGGCGCCGACGCGAACCAACGGTCACAGAGCGGGAACGTGCTCGCGAGCGACCAGTAGAAGGGGAGATCCGTCCCGTCCCAGTACCGCATCGCGTTGTAGTTGTCGTCGAAGAGGAATCCGTCCATCCGGCCGCCGTCGATCTGGCGATGGGTGGAGACCCAGTTCTGGGAGACGCCGCGGCCGCTCTGACACGTGTCGGGCGCGTGGGTGACCGGGACCACGCGGCCCTCGACGTCCACGCAGCTGTTCGTGGGCGCCCCATGACGCATCCGGAAGCCGTCGCCCCGCCCGAACGTCCCGAAGTACGAGTCGTAGGAGTGGTTCTCCTGCATGTAGACGACGATGTGCTCGATCCGGGGCAGGAGGTCGGTACCCTCCGGCCGGCGGGGATCGGGCCGGTCGCCCGGTCGGCGCGCCCACCCCGGGTTCCCTCGATGGCCCGGGCGGTCGTCGTGACCGTGGCCGGGCCAGCCGTGCCACGGCCGACACCCTGCGAGCGCGAGGCCGGATGCCGCACCCAGCCCGAGCAGGAACTTCCGACGCCCCGGATCATCAGCCACGAGCCCCCACGCTAGGACCGCCCGGCGATTCGCGCACTTCGCCCCGCGCCCACGGTGGCGAGGCCACCGGGGTGTGACCTCCGGCCAGGAACCATGGGGTTTCCGGCGGCGTTGCCACGGGGAGAACCACCCCAGAGCCCGAACGGACGGCGGAGGTCCCGGAATGGCTGTCACACCCCCATGCGACACTCCAGTCGTGACCACGCAGTTGCGACTCCTCAGCGGTGGCGAGCTCCCGAAGCGGGCGGCCCGACCCCGTGTCCATCGGTCCGGACGCCCCGTCCGCGTGCCCAACCCACCGGTGCTCCGGCTCGATGCCCGCACCCGTGAGATCGGTCAGTCCGGTGTGGCCGAGGCCCGCCGGCGACTCGCCGAGATCATGGCCACCAACGAGCGGGTCGGCGAGCTGGTCCGGGCGAGCTAAGCGGAGAGCTCGGCGGCGAAACCCGCGAGCAGCCGGGCCAGGTTGCGATCGAAGCGGTCCGGGCTCGTCGCGTGCGCGTGCACACGCGTCCACACGGTCCCGAGCCCGATCTCGGCTGCGAGCTGCTGGAGCGAGGGGTAGGTGCCCGCGGCCACGAGCTCGTCGATGTAGCCGAGCATGCCGGCCGGGTCGACGCCCTCCGCCGCGACACGCCGTTCGGCCAGGCAGTACCCGAAGACGTACTCGTCCACCGCCGTGATCACGTCGAGCTTCGTCTCGAAGCCGGCCGCGAGCCCCGCCACGGCTTGCCAGGACTGGTCGAAGTGCAGCACGGCGTTCGGCCCGATGCTGGGCTCGCCCGAGATGTCGAGCACCCACGGGTGGCGCAGCAGCGAGTCCCGTGACCGCCGGGCGATCAGGGTGATCGCCTCGCGCCAGTCCCCCGGCAGCTCCGTTCCCTCCGGGACCACGACCTCCGCGAGCAGCTCGTCGACCATGAGCGCGAGCAGCTCGTCCTTCGTGCGGACGTAGTGGTAGAGCGTCATCGTGCCGACGTCGAGCTCGTTGGCGAGCCGGCGCATGGACACCGCGTCGATGCCCTCGGCGTCCACGACGGCGATCGCGGCTTCCGCGAGCTCGGCACGGCCGAGCCGCGACTTGCGGGCGCCGGGCTCGGCACGCGTCCACAGGTCCACCGCGTCGAGGTGGGCGGCGACGCGGTCGAGCGCCGCGGCGCCGCGTGCGGCGTGCCCGCGAGCTTGGCCGCCTGCTCCGAGACCTTCGCCGCCGCGCGCCGTCTTCGCGTCGATCTTCGCCGACGCCTCCGCGGTCTTTTGGTCGATCCTCGCGACCGCCCCGCGCGACCTTCGGGTCGGTCTCGTCGTCGATCGCGAGGTCCGCGTCGGTGTGACCCCTGCCTCGTCCCTGGGCGCGAGATCTCGGTTCCATCTCGTACAGTGTACTGCTATGGTTTCGTACCATGTACGACACCCCCTCCACCCCCCGACGCCATCCCCCGACGCCCTCAGGCGGCGGAGTCACCACCGAGGGCCTCGGCAAGTGCTTCGGTGACCTCTGGGCCCTGCGCGACCTGGACCTCGACGTCGCGCCCGGCACCGTCCTCGGGCTGCTCGGCCACAACGGCGCCGGCAAGACCACCGCGATCCGCATCCTCACCACCCTGAGCCGGCCCACCGAGGGCCGGGCCCGGTGGCGGGGATCGACGTCGCCGAGCCATCCGGATCACGTCCGCGAGCAGATCGGCGTGGCGTCCCAGACCGCGACCGTCGACGACCTCATGACCGCCGAGCTCAACCTCGTGACGGTGGGTCGGCTCCGCGGGACTCGGGAAGGCCGACTCGCGCCGCCCGCGCGCACGAGCTGCTCGAGCAGCTCGACCTCGCCGACTTCGCGGCGCGCACTCGTCAAGACCTACTCGGGCGGCATGCGCCGGCGGCTCGACCTCGCCGCCAGCCTCATGGGCGACCCGGCCGTGCTCTTCCTCGACGAGCCGACCACCGGCCTCGACCCGGTCAGCCGCAACCACCTCTGGGACATGCTCGGCGATCTCGTCACCGGCGGTACGACGGTGCTGCTCACCACGCAGTACCTCGAGGAGGCCGACCGCATGGCCGACGACATCGTGGTGCTCGATCACGGGAAGACCGTCGCCCACGGCACCCCCGAGCGGCTGAAGCTCCAGGTCGGCGGCAACCGCCTCGACATCACGCTCGCGCCGGGTGCCGACCTCGACGTCGCGCAGCAGCACGGTCGCGCGCGTTCGCCGAGCGGAGGCCTGCGGTCGATGCCGAGGCGGAGTGCTGACGCTGCCGATCCGCGACGGCGTGCGGAGCGTCGACGTCCTCCGCGCCCTCGACGACGCCGGCATCGACGCGGTCGACGTGACCCGTCGCGAGGTGACGCTCGACGACGTGTTCCTGACCCTCACCGGCACGAAGCCCGAGCCGGAGCCCGACCCGGGAGCCCGAACGACGAGCCCGTCCCGACCGGAGGTGGCGGCCGCGTGAGCAGGAGCCTGATGAGCGACGCGTCGGTGCTCGCGCGGCGCAACCTCGAGCACATCCGCCAGGTGCCCGAGAAGCTGACGAACGTCACGGTCCAGCCGCTGATGTTCGTGCTGCTCTTCGCGTACGTCTTCGGCGGCGCGATCGTCGTGAAGGGCGGCGGGTACAAGGAGTACCTGATGGGCGGGATCCTCATCCAGACCCTGGCCTTCGCCGCCATGGGTCCCGCGATGTCGGTCGCCACCGACTTCCAGACCGGCTCGATCGACCGGTTCCGCTCCCTTCCGATCCCGCGCTCCGCCTACCTGTTCGGCCACTTCTTCGCCGAGATGCTCGGGGCGATCCTCACGATCGTGATCCTGCTCGGCACCGGGCTGCTCGTCGGCTGGCGGACCCATACCGGGTTCCTCCACGTGAGCGAGGCGATGCTCCTCCTGCTCGTGTTCTCGGCCGCGATCGTGTGGCTCGGGCTCTGGCTGGGCGTCTTCGTCCGGTCCCCCGACGCGGTGATGGGCATCGGGTTCGTCGTCGTGTTCCCGCTCACGTTCATCTCGAACGCGTTCGTGCCGATCGACTCGATGCCGACGGTCCTGCAGTGGATCGCGAGCGTGAACCCGATCAGCGTGCTCATCGCCGCGGTGCGCGAGCTGTTCGGCAACCCGGTGACGCCGGTGACCCACCACGTGTGGCCGATGGACCATCCGGTCGCCGCGGCCTGGCTCTACAGCGTGGCGCTGGTCGCGCTCGGGTACGTGATCGCGCAGCGCCGCTACCGCGCCCGCACCATCGATTGATCCCTGGTCGCGCCCGATCTAGCGAGCGGGCTGGTAGACGCCGAACTCGTCGCGCAGCACGTCGGAGACCTCGCCGAGGGTCGCGTAGGCCCGCAGCGCCTCCTTCATCGGGACGAGCAGGTTCTGCGTGCCCTGGGCGGCCGGCCGCGCACGTCGGCGAGGGCGGCGTCCACCGCCGCCTGGTCCCGCCGGGCCCGGACGTCGCGCACGCGCTGGGACTGCTGGCGCTCGAGCTCGGGGTTGATCGGGAACACGTCGGGCTCGCCCGGCTCGGGGTCGGCGAACTTGTTCACGCCCGACGATGATCTTCTCGCCGTCGTCCACGGCCTTGGCCCATTCGAACGCGGCCCGCTCGATCTCGTCCTGCATGAAGCCGGCCTCGATCGCGGAGACGGCGCCGCCGGCGGCGTCGATCTTCTCGATGTAGCGCCACGCCTCGGCCTCGACCTCGTTGGTGAGGCTCTCCACGAAGTAGGAGCCGGCGAGCGGGTCCACCGTGTCGGTCATCCCGGTCTCGTGGGCCACGATCTGCTGGGTCCGCAGCGCGATCTTCGCGGCCTGCTCGGTGGGGAGGCCGAGCGCCTCGTCGAACCCGTTGGTGTGCAAGCTCTGCGTGCCGCCGAGCGCGGCGGCCATCGCCTGGAGCGCGACCCGCACGATGTTGTTCTCGGGTTGCTGGGCGGTGAGCATCGAGCCCGCGGTCTGGGTGTGGAACCGCAGGAGCTTCGACTTCTCGTTCTGCGCGCCGAAGCGGTTGCTCATGATCCAGTACCACATGCGCCGCGCGGCTCGGAACTTCGCGACCTCTTCGAAGAAGTTGTTGTGCCCGTTCCAGAAGAACGAGAGGCGCGGCGCGAAGTCGTCGACGTCGAGGCCGGCGTCGACCGCGGCCTGCACGTACGCGATCGCGTTGCTCAACGTGAACGCGATCTCCTGCACGGCGGTGCTCCCCGCCTCGCGGATGTGGTAGCCGGAGATCGAGATCGTGTTCCACCGCGGGATGTGCTCACCGCAGTAGGCGAAGATGTCGGTGATGATCCGCATCGACGGTCGCGGCGGGTAGATGTAGGTGCCGCGGGCGACGTACTCCTTGAGGATGTCGTTCTGGATCGTCCCGCCGATCTTCGCGGCCGGCACGCCGTTCTTCTCCGCGACCAGCTCGTAGAAGAGCAGCAGGATCGCGGCCGTCGAGTTGATCGTCATCGACGTGGTCACGGTGTCGAGCGGCAGGCCGCCGAGGAGGATCTCCATGTCCTCGAGCGAGTCGATCGCGACGCCGACCTTGCCGACCTCGCCCTCGGCGCGCGGGTGGTCGGAGTCGTAGCCCATCTGGGTGGGCAGGTCGAACGCGCAGGAGAGGCCGGTCTGGCCCGCGCCGAGCAGGAAGTGGAACCGCTCGTTGGTCTCGGCCGCCGTCCCGAAGCCCGAGTACTGGCGCATCGTCCAGGGCCGGCTGCGGTACATCTGCGCGTAGACGCCCCGCGTGTACGGGGGCGATCCGGCGTCGCCGAGGGAGGAGACGGGATCCCAGCCCTCGAGGTCCGCCGCGGTGTACTGCGGCTCCACCTTGATGCCGGAATCGGTGCGGCGGGTGCTCTCGTCGGCCATCGCCGGATCGTACCGGCGTCCCCGATCGGGGCCCCAGCCCGGGCCATGATGGCCCGATGCGTCGCTTCGTGCTCCTCGTCCTGCTCGGCACGCTCGCCGCGTGCGGGAGCAGCCGCGGCAGCGGACCGGCGTCGTCGAGCACCCTCCCGAGCACGACGACCACCACCATCTCGCCCGCGGCGAAGGCGGCGCAGCCGATCGTGGACGCCGGGCTGCTCCAGCTCGGCGATCTCCCCACCGGTGCCGCCGACACCGGCACGCCCGCGGTGTCCCACGACGACGCGATCATGCAGGACATCGGCGCGTGCGACCCGTTCGCGGCGCTGCGCGACCACGGCGTGGCCGACGGCACCTCCAACACGTTCACGGTCGACGCGGTGCAGACCTTCGACACGGTCGAGGTGTTCGCCGACAGCGGCACGGCCGCCGCGGCACGTATGGACCGGTACCAGGACCCGGCGATCATCGACTGCCTCGCGAAGCGGTACGAGGAGCCGTTCAGGACGGGCCACCAGGTCCTGCCGAAGAACGTGAAGCTCGCGGGGACGGACGTGAGCCCGCTCGCCGTCGACCCCTACGGCGACGGTCGGTTCGGTTTCCGGATCACCGTCAACTTCGAGATCACCAAGCAGGGCGCTACGAGCACCCCGATGGTCACCACCGATCTCGTCGGTGTGCTGGTCGGTCGGACGGTCGTCACGATGCAGTCCACCGGCGGCACCGCGCCCGACTTCGCCGCGATCGAGACGATGGCGTTCCCGAAGATCGTCGATCGCGTCCGCGCCGCCGAGGGGTAGCTACGCGGTCTGTGGTGCGGCGGACGCGTGCGCGCCGATCCGTTGCGGTCCGAGTCCGACGAGGCCGAGGAGCAGCGGGCGGACGCGCCGTTCGATGTGGACCTCGACCCGATCCGCGGTGACCGAGACGTCGACGCGGGTCGTCGCCGGCAGCGACGAGGCCGCGAGCACCTCGGCAACGGCCGCGCGCGCCGCGACCGGATCGAGGCGGACCTGCTCGCCCCCGCTCGAGCGGTAGACGCCTTCGTCGATCGACGAGGCTCCGGCCAATGCGGCGCTGTCCGCGACGCTCTGGAGGTCGCGCCGCGCGGTGAACATCCGTCCACCGTCGATCGCGAGGCCCGCGGCCATCAGCCCGATCAGGAGCACCCCGACCAGCAGCACCGATGCCTGGCCCCGCTCGTCGCTCCTCATCCTCCGCTCCGGTACCGGTCGAGCCGCACGGCGTGGGTCGCCTCCACCGGCACCGCGAGACCGCGCCAGACCGCGCCGAGGAACGGGATCCGGGCGATCGGCACCTCGGTCCGGACCCGGACGACGAGGACCTCGCCCCTGTGCCGGAGTCCGGTCACCGAGGGATGCAGCGCCCCGGGTGCGAGGCCGTGGTTGCGTCCGACGAGCTCGACCGCGGCCGCACCGGCCCGTGCCGCCTCCGACTCGGAACCCGCCACGACGATCGCGCGCCCGTACTCGCGTGCCGCCGCGCTCGTGGCCAGCGTCGCCCGGTGCAACCCACCGAACACCACGAGCACATGGACGAGCACACCGAAGACCAGGCTCCCGAGCACCGCGACCTCGACGACCGCACTGCCCCGTTCACCAGGCGAGAGCTTCACCGGGGGAGCGCCTCGTCCTCGTCGAACGCCGCGTGCCTCGGCGTCGACCTGGAAGTCCGGGAGGAACGGGACGATGAGCGGCGCCCGACCGGTCGCGCGGACCACGACGGTGTCGCCGTCCTGGCCCGCCTCGACCCGGAACCCTCCGGCTGTCCCACCCAACCCGTCGTGCAGCACGGAACGCGTCCGCGCCGATGCCGTCGCCGAGCGGGCGACCGAGCTCGGCCGCGGTGCGCGCCCCTTCGTCCGCCGCGTTCACGGTCACGTTGCGAGCCCAGATCCACAGTGCCATCTGCAGGATCACCAGCAACGCGACGACCGTCAGCACCATCGCGCCGAGGAACTCGACGATCGTCGCACCCCGCTCACGCGCAGCCCGCTCAACCACGCAGCTGGTTGAGCGCATCGGTCACGATCGCCGCCAGGTCGGGCTGGACGATGGCCCAGAGCGCCATCACGATCCCGATGCCCATCACCAGCAGCATCACCCACTCGGGGATCGATCCTCGTTCGTTCCGTTCCACGTGCATCCATGCTCCTCTCAACCGGCCAACGTCCTGATGGCCACGACACCCGGATAGAAGGCGAACACGATCGCGACGGGGAGGATCAACGCGATCACCGGCACCAACATCGCGATCTGCTTCCTGCCCGCGGCCTCGATCAGGTCGCGCTTCTCCTGCTCGCGCAGGTCGAACGCGAGCGAGTGCAGCGCGTCGGCGAGCGGGATCCCGCGCTCCTGCGCTGCGACCACGACCGAGACGAAGCGGGCGAACGACGCCAGACCGACGATCCGCGCCCGGGCTTCCAGCGCCTCGGCCAGGGGCGTCCCCGCCCGGGCCGCTCGGAGCGCGCTCCGGAGCTCGTCGGCCAGGGGCCCAGCCGCGTGCTCGGACACCATCCCGAGCGTGCCGCGCAGGCTCTCACCGGCGGTGACGCCCAGGCAGATCAGATCGACGAAGGTCGGGAGCGCGATCCGGATCGCGTCCTGCCGGCGCGCGACGGCGCGGCTCAGGGCGCGGTCACGAGCAGCGATGCCGGAGATCCCGAACGCCACGACGAGGCCGAGCACCAGGACCGGCGAGACCGATCGCCCCGCCGCGAGACCGAGAGCGCCCACCGCGAGGCCGCCGAGCGCGCCGACCAGACCCCAGGTGACCTGCTCGGCCCGGAACCCGGACTCGTCGAGGCCACCGCCGGACGCTCGGAGCCGGTCGGGGAGCTCCGGACCGTCGTCGAGCAACCGGTGCAGCCGGTCGGCGACCGCTGCGCGCGCCGGGTCGAAGATCGCGAGCAGCCCCGAGGCGGCCGGCGCGGGCTCGAGCAGGTCCGAGCGTCGGGGACCGAGCGCGCCCAGGTACGGCGTCAACCGTCGCGCCAGCGCGGTCCGTCGGAACCGCGGCAACGCGCCGACGAGCACCCAGATGCCGGTCCCGCCGACGAACACGACCAGGACGCCCCGTACCGCCGTCATCCCGACTGCTCCGCCAGCACCCGGGACTCCTCCGGAAGCTGACCGACCCGGATCATCAATCGGTAGCCGATGCCGGTGACGGTGGCGCCGACGAGCAGCACCGCGACTCCGGTCGGCGAGTCGAAGGCCCGCGCACCCTGTGGACGGCTCGCCACGAGCAGGAGGACGAGCCACGGCGCCGCGGCGGACACCCGCGCCGCGACGACCGTCCACGACTGACGGGATTCGATCTCGCGGCGGGTGGCGACGTCCTCGCGGAGGAAGGCCGAGAGGGTCCGCAACAGCCGTCCGAGCTCCCGGCCACCGACGCGATGGGCGAGCACGAGCGTGTGGACCACGCGGTCGCCGATGGGGTCCGCGATCGCCGCACCCATGCGCTCGAGCGCGCCGGCGAGGTCGCCGGTGACGCGATGATCCGTCACGACCGAGCGGAACACGGGTCGCAGTGCATCAGGTCCGCGGTCGGCCACCACGGCGACGGCGGCGGGCAGGGTGTCGCCGGCACGCACGGATCCTGCGAGCAGCTCGATCGCCTCGGGCCAGGCGCGGCGCCGTTGCGCGGCGGAGCGAGCGGCGACGGGCACGCGCCACGGCCGTCGGAGCCGCCCCGCCGGCCAGGCACGCGACCAGGGCCACGCCGACGGAGCCGATCACCGTCAGCGCGATGCTCCCTGCCACCAGCCCCGCGCCGGCGCTGCCGACGAGGTAGTGCACCGGCGACACGTGGCCCAGCCCCGAGGTTGCGAGCCATCGCCGCACCGGACCGACCGCGACCCGCGGCGCACCCGCCCGGGTGCGGCTCAGGCCGTCGAAGACGAGGAAGACGCCGAGTCCGAGGAGCACCGCGACGACAAGTCTCACCGGAGGACCGTCGCGAGGTCGATGCCGGCGTCACGGAAGCGCTCGGTGCCCCGCGGCTGCTCACCGGTCCACACCAGCTCACGACCGGCACCCGAGAAGACCGCGCCCGCCGTCAGCTGCACCCCGTCGCCGACCTGCTCGCCGACGCTGAGGATCTCGGTGATCTCCCGGCGACCGTGCGCCGCGGCGGCAGAACACCACGAGATCGACACCGGCCGCCACCGTGGCCGCGACGAAGCGACGGTCGAGGTTGCTGCCGGCGAGCAGCGGAAGGGTCACGAGCTTGCGGAGCGCCTCGCGCGCCGAGTTGGCGTGGACCGACGTCATGCCGACGGCGCCACTGTTGAGCGCGAGCAGCATGTCGAGGGACTCCGCGCCGCGAACCTCCCCGATGACGATGCGATCGGGACGCATGCGCAGCGACTCCCGCACGAGGTCGCGCAGCCCGACCGCCCCCTCGCCCTCGAGGTTCGGTTGCCGGCACTGCATCGCCACGACATCGGGACGGTCGACGCGGAGCTCGAAGACCTCCTCGCAGGTCACGATGCGCTCGCGGGCCGGGACCGAGCTCAGCAAGCAGTTCAACAAGGTGGTCTTCCCGGCGCCGACCGCACCCGCGACGACGATCGACAGCCCGGCCCGGACCGCCGCGTCGAGGAATCGCGCGCCCCGAGTCCGAGCACGAACCGAGCTCGACCAGCTCCGCGCCCGACTGGGCCCGCAACCCGACGAACTTCCGGATGTTGATCGACCAGTGATCGGTGACCGGGGGAATCGCCACGTGGAGGCGACTGCCGTCCGGGAGTCGCGCGTCCACGAATGGATGGGCCCGGTCCAAGCGGCGACCGGCGCGCGCGCCAGCATGCGCTCGACGAGCTCCTCGACCTCGCGCCCGTCGAGGACGATGCCCGTGAGCTCGTGCTCACCTCGGCGGGCCGCGAAGACCCGGCCCGGCTCGTTGATCCAGATCTCCTCCACCTCCGGGTCCTCGAGGAGGGGGGTGACGGCCCCGAAGCCCGCGATCCGCTGCTGCAGGAGCTCGACGTCGCGTCGCCGCGAGCGGCGGGAGCCCACCCGCGAGGTAGCGGTCCCGGTAGTCGGCCGCGACCTCCTCGACGAGCTGACGGAGCGCGTCGTCCTCGTCGAGGGGCAGCGCCCGACGGACCAGCAGGTCCCGCACGTCCTGCTCGACGAGGTCGATCGCACGCCCGAGCTCCAGTGCCGTCACGCGAGCAGCTCCGACGCCGAGGCGCGCAGGTCACGCAGCCAGGGTGAGCGCGGCGCGACGTCGTGCAAGGGGCGCCCCTCCCACCCGACACGATCGAGCGCCGCTTCACATCCGAGGATGGCGGTCGGTGGAGCTCCCGTCCACGCCCCCACCGCCCGTGAGCACTCCTGCAGACGGCGACCTGTACGCGGTGCGCGATTGAGCGCGATCGCCAGGCGCTCCGGCCGGTACCACGACCGGCCGGAGAGCGTCCGGTGGGCGACGACGCCGCGGCGGAGCCCGACGGGGTCGGCGGCGACGACCTGCACCACACGGTCGGCGAGCTCGAGCGCCACCGTGGTGACGAGGTTCCGCCGGTAGGGCACCCGGTCGAAGACCAGCTCCTCGTCCTCCTCGAGCGGGGCCGCGAGGTCGACGACGACCACGTCGTACTCCGCGCGGGCCGCGGCGATCAGTGCTCGCCATGCCTCCTCGCGGATCTCGGGCCAGAGCTCTGCGCGCGGGAGGCCGGCGAGGACCCTGACACCCCGCGGCGCATCCTGCACGCAGGCGGCGAGCGGTGCGGAGGCCCCCTCACCGGCGGCGCGCGCGGCCTGGGTCAGCGAGGGCGACTCGCCCAATCCGAGCGTCTGCGCGATCGACCCGGCCCACACATCCGCATCGACCAGCAGGGTCCGCCGCCCGGCGAGGGAGGACTCGACCGCGAGGTGCACGGCAACCGTCGTCCGCCCGGGCGAACCCGGCGCGCCCCACACCGCAACGACGCTTCCCGTCGACCCGCCGCACTCCGGGGCTGGAGCCGGAGGTCGGGCGGCCTCCGGCTCCAGGCCGTGGACCACGGTGGCGACGGCCTCACCGGAGACGTCCGCGGGGAGCGCGTGCACGGCGAGCGCACCAAGGTCCCGTCCGGTGCCGCCGACCGCGACCACCTCGATCCCGGCTCGGCGCATCGACGCGACGAAGTCCCGGTCGATCCACGCCAGCGCGCCGTCGACGACGACCGCCCGCGGTCGGTCGCGGAGTGCGGTTCCGAGCAACTCGCCGTGATCGACGCAGCGACGTGCGACGGTCACGCCGAGCTCGGGCCGCTGGAGCGCGCGGACGCAGGGGGAGCTCCCACGCCGCGCCCGCCGCACAGACCAGGATCGGGACCGCTTCGGTCACCGGAGCGCATCCACGTCGATGCGGTCGGTGCCGCGCCCGTCGAGGTCGCCCGTGGCGCGAACGACGTCGATCTCCGCATTGCGCGTGGCGAAGGCCACGGCGAGCGCGTCGTCCGGATCGACCCGCAGCGTCAGCGCGGTGAGACCCCCTTCGTGCTGGCCGAAGAGGCCGTCGGATCGCACCACTCCCTGCACCGCGGCGCCGCGGGTGACCGTGACGGTCCGGGCCGAGTCGGTGCCCTTGTCGAAGGACGCGAGCAGGTCCACACGGTCACCGGCGCGCACGGCGCCGCCCAGCGCGTGCTCGGCGGTCACCGGGATCGTGATCTCGCGACCCGGGGGCGGCGGAGCGCCCAGCGCGTCCCGTGGCACCGCCGCGCCCGCGGCGACGGGCACCCGGAGCGTCCGCCCGATCGGCGGCGCACCGCTCGCCCGCATCAGGCCGCCGAGGACACCCGTCGAGGCATGGAGGTCGGACGGCGTGAGATCGCCGGCAGTGATGACGTGGCCCTCGTCGAGCGACGCCGTCGTGGTCCAGACCCGCGTGGTCGGTGGCGGCGACCCGGCCAATCGAAGACCGCCGAGCACCGAGACCGCGACCAGCACCACGCCCGTCACGACCCGCGCGTCGATGGTCGGCAGCCGCAGCCGGCGGAGGGACGGCAGCGGGAGCGTCACCGTCGACCGGCCCGGAGGACGGCCGTCGGCCGCGGAGCCGGTACGCTGCTCGACGAATCGAGAGGCAACCAGCCGATCCCGGATCTCGACGATGCGAGTGTGACCATGGTGGACGACCTCCCCCCGCCGCTCCTGAAGCCGGCCGAGGTCGCGCGCGTCCTCAACGTCACGGTCACGCAGGTGTACACACTGATGCGCTCCGGCGATCTCCCCGCGCTGAAGATCGGCAAGAAGGGCGTGTGGCGCGTGAGTCGCGAGACGCTGGAGGCGTACCTGGCGGACCTCGAGGCCGAGGCCCGGCGCCGGAGCCCGGTCATCGACCCGACTCCCGGCTGACCCGGACGATCGCGGCCAGACGGACGGCGTGGACCCTTCGGGTCCCCGACCCTGACGGCACCGACTCGTCGCTCACCTCGGCGAGTCGCACCCAGTCCCGACCGACACGCTGGATGCGCCCGCGCAGACGCTCGCCGTCGAGCGTGGTCACCGTGACGACCTCGCCCCGGGGCAGCCGGCGGATCCAGTCGGCGAACCGCGTCTCGGCGTCCGCGGCCGCGAGCAGCTCTCGAGCGTGCTCCTCGTGCTCCGCGCGCTCCTCGGACCACAGGTCGGCCGTGATGGCCTCGAACTCGTCCATCCTTGGACGCCCCCTCGTGAACCACCATCCGTGGTGGAGAAGGGACGCAGAGTAGTGGCCAGAAGCGCATGAATCTGCGCGGGTCGTACATTTCTCCTTGACAAGATCTTCACGTATCAGCATGCTGCTGCTCGGAACCAAACGATCTTGCACGATTCTCACGGATGACGGACCCTCGCCGAGGAGCCACGGATGGCCCAGGACGAACTCACGATGCGCGCCGGTGTGGAGCTCGCGTGCTGGTCGATCGCTGTCGCAGGAAGCGGGCTGCTGGCACTGGCGTGCGTGGCGGAGCTGCTCCGGCGCCGCACCCGGCCGTACGCGCTCGTCGCGCTCAGCGACCGGCTCCTGCCGACGTCGACCCACCGCGTGGCCGTCGCGATCGTCACGCTCCTCTCCTCGGCGCTCGCGATCGCGGGACCGCGCACCGCCCTGGCCGATTCCCACGTGCGCGACTGGCTGACCGGACCGACCACCAGCACCACCGTTCCCGCGGCAGCGCCCGTCCGGACGAGCGACGAGAGGGACGTCGTCGACGTGCCGACAGCGCCGAACGACTCCTCGGTCCGCGACTGGCTCACCGCGCCGGAGTCCGACCTCGCACCGCCGGAAACGACCACGACGACCAGCACCACCACGACCGCCGCCGGCTGCACCCGGACCGGTCGCGGTCGCACCGGTCGTTCCCCCGCCGCCGGCTCCCACTCCCGCTCCATCCGAGGTGTCCCCGGGCGCGACCGAGGTCGGCGAGGCGGCTGCGACCGCATCGACCTACGCCGTCGCGCCCGGCGATTGCCTGTGGTCCATCGCGGCGCCGCGAGCTCGGTCCCGGCGCGACGAACCGCGCCATCGACCGCGGTTGGCGGGCGATCTATGCGGCCAACCGAGCCGCGATCGGGAGTGACCCGAACCTCATCTTCCCGGGCCGCGTGCTCACGCTTCCCCGACTCGACACCACCCCCTGATCCGTCCAAGGAGCCATTCTCATGACCACGATCTCGATCAGCCCGTGGGCCGACCCGATCATCGACACGCTCGGACACGACCCCCGCTCCGAGTACGTGGAGCGCTTCTGGCTGCCCACCCTGGGACCGACGTCGCTCCTGCTGCTGCGGCGCATCGCGACGCACTTCGACGACACGACCGAGGACCTGGTGTTCGAGGTGGCCGACCTCTCGCAGTCGCTCGGGCTCGGTGCACGCGAGGGCTCGTCCTCCCCACTGTTCCGCAGCCTCGATCGACTCGTGCAGTTCGACCTCGCGTGCAGCCCGACGCCCGGGACCTATGCCGTGCGCCGCACCGTGCCGCCGATCAACCGGCGGCACACCCACCGCCTCCCGCTGTCCCTCCAGCGCGCCCACGACACCTGGATCGAGGAGCAGCTCACCGAGACCCCGGTCGAGCACGCCCGCCGGCGGGCGCGCCGCGTGGCGTTCACGTTGTTCGAGCAAGGCGACGATCTCGATCACGTCGAGCGCACCCTGCTCGGCATCGGCTTCCATCCGACGATCTGCCGTGAGAGCGCGCAGTGGGCCTACGACCGGCACCGCGCAGGCCCTCGACGCCGTCGACGCCATGAACGCAGCGAGCGCGGACACCGCCGACCCGCCTGATTCCCCGGCCGCCGACACCGCGGCCTGAAGCCGCGGGTGGGAGTGGCGTGTCGGTCCTCCCCCATCCCTCCGCCCCCGACACGCCACCCCACCCGTGTCCCCCCGGTGCGCACGTGGCACACGCCGGTACCCTCGGACGCGTGACAGCTCCCCCGAGGTCCCCGACGCGCTCGACGCCGTCGCCAAGTGGCTGCGCGACGCGCCGCGGATCATGGTCCTCACCGGCGCCGGCATCTCGACCGATTCCGGGATCCCCGACTTCCGCGGTCCGGAAGGCGTGTGGACGAAGAACCCGGAGGCGGAGAAGACCGCGACGCTCCAGCACTACGTCGCCGATCCCGACGTGCGGAAGGCCGCGTGGCAGAACCGGCTGCGGTCCGAGATCTGGTCGGCCAAGCCGAACGTGGCGCACGAGGCCGTGGCGGAGCTGGCACGGGTCGCGAACGTCGACACCCTGGTCACGCAGAACATCGACGGTTTGCACCACGCGGCCGGGAGCGACCCCGAGACGATCATCGAGATCCACGGGACCGTCCACTTCGCCAAGTGCCTCGCGTGCGGCTGGCGGGGACCGATGGGCGAGACACTCGACCGCGTGCGTGCCGGCGAGGAGGATCCGGCCTGCCTCGGGTGCGGCGGGATGCTGAAGTCGGCGACGATCAGCTTCGGGGAGAACCTCGTCGAGGCCGACCTGCTCCGGGCCCAGCGGGCCGCGGCGCGGGCCGACGTCTTCCTGGCCCTCGGCACGTCGCTCGGCGTCTACCCGGCGGCGGCCCTGCCCGAGTTCGCGCTGCGGAGCGGTGCCCGCCTGGTGATCCTCAACGCCCAGGAGACGCCGTTCGACCCGGTGGCCGACGCCGTCAGCCACGCCCCGCTCGGCGAGATCCTCCCCGCGCTCGTGGCCCGCATCTGACTCCCGCGCCCACTTGATCGCGTTTGTGGGGGCTCCAGACCCCATACCGCGCCCAGAGTGGGGTGGGGCTTGGGAATATCCGACCATGGGGGTAGGATTTCAACCCCGATCGAAGCAGTTCCCTCACGCCTCCCGGGAGCCCCGATGCCCTCGTTCCGCGAGCTCCTCGCCGACACCAAGTCCCGGATCTCCGAGATCACCCCGGCCGACGCCGAGGCGAAGCTCGGCGACGTCACGTTCCTCGACGTCCGCGAGCAGGACGAGTACGACGCCGGCACCATCCCCGGCGCCGTCTTCATCCCCCGCGGCCACCTGGAGAGCCAGGTCGAGAACAAGATCCCGGCCGCGCGACGCCGAGATCGTCGTCTACTGCGCCGGCGGGGTCCGCTCGGCGTTCGCGGCCGAGACCCTGCAGGAGCTCGGCTACACCAACGTCGCCTCGATGGCCGGCGGCTTCGGCCAGTGGAAGAACGAAGGCCGCCCCTGGATCACGCCGGCGGTGCTCACCGCCGAACAGCGCGATCGCTACAAGCGCCACATCCTGCTCCCCGAGGTCGGCGAGGCCGGGCAGCAGCAGCTGCTCGAATCGAAGGTGCTGCTCCTCGGCGCCGGCGGGCTCGGCTCCCCGGCGGCGCTGTACCTCGCGGCCGCGGGCGTCGGCACGCTCGGCATCGTCGACATGGACATCGTCGACGCGTCCAACCTGCAGCGCCAGATCCTGCACAACATCGACCGCATCGGCGAGCGCAAGGTCGACAGCGCGAAGAAGACGCTCACCATGCTCAACCCCGACGTCAACGTCGTCACCCACGACGTGCGCTTCGGGGCCGACAACGTGATCGACATCATCGAGGGCTACGACGTCGTCCTCGACGGCACCGACAACTTCCCCGACCCGCTACCTCCTCAACGACGCGTCGCTGGTCAAGCAGATCCCCGTCGTGCACGGCTCGATCTTCCGCTTCGAGGGCCAGGTCACGGTGTTCGACCCCTACGAAGGCCCCTGCTACCGCTGCCTGCTCCCCGAGCCGCCGCCGCCGGAACTCGCCCCGAGCTGCGCGGAGGCCGGCGTGCTCGGCGTGCTCCCCGGCATCGTCGGATCGATCCAGGCGCTCGAGACCATCAAGCTCCTGCTCGACCTCGGCGACCCGCTCGTCGGCCGCCTGCTCGCCTACGACGCGTTGGAGCAGTCGTTCCGCACGTTCAAGGTGCGGCGCGACCCGACCTGCCCGGCGTGCGGCGAGAACGCCGGCGAGATCGTGATCGCGGAGTACGACCAGCACTGCCTGCCGCACGCCGTCCTCGCCGACGGCACCGCGCTGAGGCACTGAGCGCCGCCGGTCGCGCACAGCGCCGGGTACGACGACGGTAGCAACCGCACCCTCGCGATCAGCCGCCGCGCGCCACGATCCGCGCCTCGGTGGCGGCGGTGATGTCCTTCCGCCCGATCGCGCACACTTCGCGCGGCGACATCGTCGTGCCGCAGCTGGCACTGTGCCGCAGGATCTGGGCCTGCACCGACGGCCTGCGCGGGTCGGCTATACGTGCCCGTGCCCGTCGGCCCGTCGATGGCGCCGACCAGCGCCGCGCCGTACACGTCGAGCAGCACCCGACCGGTGCCGTCCGCGGACGGCACTCGGCCGACCTCCATCAGCACCTGCGGACGGACCGCGACCACGCAGTGGGCGTCGCCGAGTCTGCGGGCGAAGATCCTGCTCGCAGGGAAGTCGTTCGCGCGCCGAGCCGGCCGCTGTACGAGCTGCGAACCGGCAAGCGCAAGACCCGCCGCGACCGCGGTCGCCACCAGGCGCCCGCGCCACCGGCCCGCGGGTGGGGCGCAACCTCGGCCGCGAGCAGCGCCCACATGGCGACGAGCGCGGCCGCGGGCGCCAGCATCGCGGCGTAGTGCCAGAAGTACGACGGCGAGAGCATCAGCACCGCGGCGCCCACCAGGCCGGCCGAGCCCCAGAGCCGCCCGTCGCGACCACCCCACATGGTCGCCGCGGCGCACGCAATGGCGAAGACCACGAGCGCGATCCACCCGAGCGTGCGGAGCGCGGCGGCGTCGCTGCCCACGCCGGCGCCCGGCAACGGCAGCAGCGTCACCACCCGCGGGACCGAGTCGTGCTGGGCCGGTCGGGAGAGCTGCGCGAGCACCGCCTGGCGGAACGGATCCCGCCACCCGACCGCGATCGCCGCGGCGCCGCCGGTGACCGCCAGCGGGACCGCCGTCGTCACCGCCACCCGCAGCCGGTCCCACACCGGCCGGGCGAACGGACCCACGACGAGGAGCGGCACGAGGAACAGGCCGGCCACGAGCTTGATCGAGATCGCGACACCCACGAGGAGCCCGGCGACCAGGAGCCGGCGCCGGTCGGCGGGTTCCGCGCGCCGACCAGATGCGGTACGCGAGGAGCACCGCCAGCATGACAAAGGGCTCCTGGAGCGCCATCGTGTCCGAACCCACGACGGTGGGAGCGGTCGCGACGATCAGCGCCGCGACCAGCCCGCCGACCCAGCCGATCCAGCGTTCGCCCATCCGCCCGACCAGGTACACGCTCACGGCACCCGCGATCGCCGCCGCGATCCGGACCCAGGTGAGCACGAGCGCGGGACCGCCGAACACCCCCGCCGACGACGTGATCGGCCACAGGACCGCCAGGAAGCCCGGCGGGAACACGTAGACGAAGTCCCGGTAGGGCAGGTGACCCTGGCGCAGCAACCAACTCGCGCCGACGTAGACGCTCTCGTCGAAGCTGGGGTTCACCCGGTGATCGAGTCCGCCCTGGCTGCCGGCCAGGACCGCGAGCGACAGCACGAACCCGAGCAGCGCCACCCCGGCGAAGACCGCCGAGAGACGCCGACCGCACATCAGCGCACCGCGCCGCCCGAGTCGGTGACGAACTCGACGAGGGTGCGGACACCGAAGCCGGTCCCGCCCTTGCGGACCAGACCGTCGTCGCTCCCGGCCCGCGACGGACCGGCGATGTCGAGGTGGACCCACGGCACGTCGCCGACGAACTCCTGGAGGAACAGGCCCGCGGTCAACGCGCCGCCGTAGCTCCCGCCGCTGATGTTCTTCATGTCGGCGACCTCGGAGTCGAGCAGCTTGCGGTACTCCTTCGGCAACGGGAGCGGCCAGACCGACTCCCCGGCCCGCTTCGCCGCGGCCTGCACCCGCTCGCCGAGCGGCTCGTCGTTCGTCATCAGGCCCGCGATCTTCTCGCCGAGCGCGACCACGCAGGCGCCGGTGAGGGTCGCGAGGTCGATGATCGCATCGGGTTTGCCCTCGGCGGCCAGCGAGAGACCGTCGGCGAGGATGAGTCGACCCTCGGCGTCGGTGTTGAGGACCTCCGCGGTCTTGCGGTTGCGGAACGTGAGCACGTCGCCGGGCCGGATCGCGTCGCCGCTCGGCATGTTCTCGACCATCGGCGTGTAGGCGACGACCTTGGTCTTGACGCCCAGCGCCGAGAGCGTCGACATCGTCGCGATCACCGCGGCGGCTCCGGCCATGTCCGTCTTCATCGTCTCCATGCCGCTGCCCGTCTTGAGCGACAGCCCGCCGGAGTCGAACACCACACCCTTGCCGACCAGCGCGATCGACCCGCGAGCCCCCCGGGGTGCGTAGGTCATCTTCACCAGCCGCGGTGGCTGCTTGGAGCCCTGCCCGACACCGAGCACCCCACCGAGCCGTTCCTTCCTCATTGCGGCGACATCGAGGACCTCGACCCGCACGTCCCGGCCCCGCAGGAGCTGCTGGGCCGCCTTGGCGAAGCGGTCGGGCGCGAGCTCGCGCGCGGGTGTGTTCACCATGTCGCGCGTCCACATCACCGCCTCCGCCACCGTGCGCCCGCGCTCGATCCCACGCTTGAGCGCGGCCGGACCGGTGCCGAGGAGCACCACCGACCTGAGCTTGTGGGTCTTGGGCTTCGAGCGGTAGTCGTCGAACGAGTACGAGCCCAGCAGCACCCCCTCGGTGACGGCCTGGGCCACGCCGGCGCGGTCGGTGCCATCCGGCGCGGCATCCACCAGCGTCGTCGCCACCTTCGCCGAGTCCTTCGCCCTCAGCGCCACCGTCGCGGCCGCGGAGCGCAGATCGTCGACGGTCACCAAATCGGCAGCGCCCAGGCCGACGAGCAGCGCCATACCGGCGGGACCGGACAGGGGCACGAGGAGCGTCTCGCCCCTGCCGCCGGTGAACCCCGCTCGCTCCATGAACGACCCGAGGATCCCGCCCGTGGCCTCGTCGACGGCGTCGGCCCCGGGGCCGAGCACGCGATCCGCGAAGACCGGCACCGCGATGACGTCGACGCGGGTGCGCGCGGGCGCGGTGGATGCGGCAGTGAGCTGGATCGACACGAGTTCCTCCTGGTTCAGCGGTCGCCGCGAGCGGCGCGAGAGTGACCTTCCTGCCAGCGACCAAGCGTCCAACACAGGTCGGCAAGACGGTTGAGGTACGGGATCACGAGGCTGTCGGTCTCCAACCAACCGTCGCGCGTGGCGGTGACGCATTCCCGCTCGGCGCGGCGAACCGTCGTGCGCGCGACGTCGAGCGCAGCCGAGACCCGGTTCTCGCCCGGCAGCACGAACTCCTGCGGAGGGTCGAAGCGCTCGGAGACGGCGTCGATGTCCCGTTCGAGCGCGTCCACCATCTCCTGCTCGACGCGCGTGGTGCCGGCGACGAGCTTGTGGCGGTTCGCCGGTGCGGTCGCGAGCTCGGCTCCCACGACGAACAGCTCGCGTTGGAGCCGGATCAGCATGACGGCGAGCTCCGAATCGGGCGCGGCCTCGGCACGGGCGAGCCCGAGCGCGGAGACCGATTCGTCGGTGGTGCCGTAGGCCGCGGGTCCGGCGCCGTCCTTGGCGACACGGCCGCCGTAGAACAACCCCGTGGTGCCGTCGTCGCCGGTGCGCGTGTAGACCTTCATCGGGTCGGGCATCCGTCCGAGTCTACGGGTGGCGCCTGCGGATGCCGCAGTCCGCGAGTGGTCCCCGGATCCGCATGTGACCGACCACAATGGGAGCGAATGTCCGACCCGGCCATGGGCGAGCCCCGTCCTCGACGCGCGAGATCGGACTCGCGACGTGCCATCCGCGAGCGGCGCGTCGCGATCGTCCTGATCGTTGCGGCGTTCGTCTTCGCCCTGTGCGCTCAGTCCCTGTGGTTCGCGTTCTCCACGACCATGCACGGCGACGCCGAGTACCACCGCGGCGTCGCCTACACCATGATCAGCGGACGTCTCGCCGGCGAGGGGCCGATCTCGGGGATCGTCTCCTACTTCGGGGGCATCTACCCCATGGCGCTCGGCTTCGGGGCGAAGCTGCTCGGGGTCTCGTTCGACGGCCTCCTCTCGGTGGTCTCCTGGCCGATGACGCTGGTCCTGCCGCTGGCGCTGCTGGCGCTCGGGCGGGCCATCTGGCCCGGGCGGGTGCTCGAACCGGCCCTCCTCGTCTTCATCGGCACGATCGGGAGCAGCCTCGGCCGCACCGAGTCTGCCGAGTGGGTGTTCGACCGCGCTGCCGAGCGGCGCGAACGAATGGCCCCTGTATCCGCGCGACCTCGCGTTGCTCCTGTTCATCTTCGGCATCGCGATCGTGCTCCGGGGCACGTCCGTCCGCCGCCTGATCGCCGCGGGCGTCGTCTGTGCGCTCGCGATCGCGAGTCAGGCCCAGGTCGGTGCGTACGCGACGGTCGTGGTGGGCGCGTTCGCCGTGCTGCGCGGGTGGCCGGAGCAGGGCGCACGGAAGGCGGTCGTGCGCACCGGCGTCCTCGGTCTCACCGCGGTCGTCGCGTCCGCGTGGTGGTGGATCCCCCGTGCGATCGCAGCCGAGGAATCGCGCCACTTCCTGCTCGCCAGCTACCCGGGCCTGCGTCCGCCCGACTCGAGCGTCCCGGGGATCGTCAACGCTCTCGGGGTCACCGGGCTCCTCGCCCTCGTGGGTCTCGTCGTGCTCATCGGCTCCCGGACACGGCCCGCCGCCTGGTTCGGCTGGTGGCTGGCCGCGTTCGTGCCGCTCGCCTTCCTCGGACGCCTGCTCGGCGACTCCGGTCTGCTGACCGAGCGACGGATCTGGTTCTTCGCGGCCGTGCCGCTCGTCGTCTGTGCCGCGGGGTTCGCCGCGCGGCTCGTGCGCAGCCTCCCCCTCGTTCCGACGACGTTCGTGCTCGCCGCGCTGCTCGTCGCTCCCAGCATCGTCGAAGTGGTGCACACCCGCGATCTGGTGAGATCGGCATGGACCGCCCCGCCCCGATCGAGCGCCTTCGCCGCGGCGCGGTGGAGGGACGCCATCGACACCCTGCGCTCCCGCACCCAGGCCGACGGCGGCATGGTCGTGCTGGCCCCCGACGTCGACGCGCTCTACGTCTGGCAGCAGTCCGGCGCGCAGCCGTTCAGCCTCTGGCTCACCGGTCCGACCAAGCTCGGATTCGATCCGGCGCGGCTCACCGACTGGGGCATGCCCGAGCGGCTGCGCCTCCAGGACGCCGCCTTCCGTCGTGGCCTGCCCGGACTCTGCGATCTCGCCGGGCGCGTGGACGCTGACCGACCTCGTGCTGCGCCACCGCGGTCGGCTCCTGGGCACCTACGACCTCCGGCCGAGCAGTCGCTACCGCGTCCCACCCGAGGACCGGAGCAAGGCCACCATCCGGCGGCCGATCAACGCCCACGAGGCCTACTTCGACGCGAATGCGAACGAGTTCCTCGGTGTGAAGCCCCCCCGACGACTCCCACTCGGATTCTCCGGCACGCGCATCCGCGCCGTCGAGGTCGACACGTACCTGCGGACCGACGCCACGCCGTTCGACCTGGTGCTGCCGACCGGGGAGTTGCTCTCGCCGAGGCGGACGGGCGACGGCACGCGCTTCGTGTTCTCGACGCCGGACGGTGTTCCCGGCGGGACGCGGCTGCAACCCCGGACGAACACGACGCTGCTGCGGGTCATCGGATTCGTCCCGAGCACCCTCGACCTGCCGGAGGGCGACGGCGCCGTCGATCTCTCCGTCGCCTCCGCCTGCCGCCGCGGCGCTAAGGACCGACCTCGTAGAGCCGGAACGCCGGGCTCGAAGCCACGAGGTGCAGGTCGGAGCGGCGGTCGAGCATCTCCTGGTTGGTCACCCATCGCATCGACGATCCGAGCGCCCAGCCGGTCCCGGTCGAGATCAGCACGTGAGTGATCCCGTCGGCCGGGAGTGGCGGATCCGGGGCCGTCGACGGCGACGAGAAGAACTCGACCGCGCGGCGGACCTCCGCATTGACCTTCGCGAGGGTCGGACCCTCGGTGTACGGCGCCCGCCCGTCGATGACCCCCCTCGCACCGGTGAGGTCCGGGACGAACCCCTCGCTGTAGAAGTTCGTCAGCACGAGGGCGTCCTCGGGCAGATCGAGTCCTCGCAGGTCGCGAAGGGTCTCGGCCGAGGCCGTGCGGGAGCGTTGCGACTCGAGGGCGCTCGCCGCCGGGAAGTACGCGAGCCCGGCGACGAGCAGACCCACCGCGCCGGCCACGAAGCGTCGCCGACACGCGATGGCGCTGAGCACGACCGCGAGCCCGAGCGGGAACATCACGAAGATCAGCTGCAGCACCCGACCGAACCCGGTCCGTTGCGGGACGAACGTGGCGTGGCGGATCGCGAGCCAGAACGAGAAGGCGAGCACGGCGACGAGGGTCACACCGAGCACGAGCACGAGACGCTGCGCCGGTCGTCGGCGGTCACCGCGCTGGATCGAGGTGTACACGAGTCCGGCGATCACCGTCACGCCTCCGAGGAGCCACCACCCGTGGGATCCCCCCAACATGTCGGGGCGCAACGAGTCCATCGCCATGCCGAAGAACGACGGTTTCGGCGGAGCATCGAGATGGCCGTTGACGAGGTACCGGAACTCGTACGTCGGGTCGACGCCGTCGACCACGTGCGGGAGACCGCCGAGCTTCCCGGCTCCCGAGAGACCGCCGCCCAGCACCGCGTTGCCCACGAGCCAGGCCCCCGCGACGACCACGGTGAGGGTGATCACCGCCCGGACCGTCACCTTCCGAGGCCGCGCCATCGCGGATCGCGGCGACGGCCAACCCGGCCAGCACGGCCATCGCGAAGACCCACGCCAGCCCGTGGATCTGGCTCAAGGTGAGCCCGGCCACGGCGACGAGCACGAGGCTCGAGGGCCGACGGGTGCGCAGGAAGTCGATCGCCGCCGCCGGAACCAGCAGCATCAGGGCGTAGGCCGCGCCCTCCGGCCGGAACGACAACAGCTTCAGGCTGAAGGTGGCGCCGGAGGTCATCACGACCACGGCGATCGCAGCCGGGAGCCGGTCCGCGCCGAGCTCGCGCGGCGAGCAGGTACCCGCTCAAGGCGAAGGTCACCAGCGCGACCCCGATCATCAGCCGGGCCGCCGCGACGTTGGCCGAGTCACCACTGGCCACCGCCAGCACCGCGGACGCGGAGGTGAACGCCGGGTAGTCGTCGAGGTACGGAAGGCGCAGGGCCCACTCCCACGACCACCGTGGCACACCGTGGGCGCGAATGGTCTCCTGCGTCAGCCGCCAGTAGTACCAGGGCGTCGAACCGAGCAGCGTGTCGTCACGGCTGCCGATGAGCCGGAGGATCGGCAAGGTGCAGACGACGGTCGCGACGCCTCCGATCGCGATCGACCGGAAGAGCTCCGCCCACTCGAGCCGGGCCAGGACCTCCTGACCGAAGCGACGGAGCACGACGACCGAGCCGACCCCGAGCGCAACCGTCACGAGCCACACGACCGGGACCGACGTGGCACCGAGGCGCACCAGGATCTGCGAGCCCAGGTACCAGAAGCACAGACCGCCGGTGAGGCCGAACAACGCGATGCGAGCGCGGGCCGGAGTCGGCGCGCGCCGCTCGGCGAGTACCCCGATCACGAGCCCCGGCAGGACCAGCCACGCGACGATCGCGACCGCGCCGAGGAGGTATGGGATCACGACACGGAAGATCTCCGGCTGCGTTCGCGCCGAGCCGTCCGCAGGATGACACCGAGGAACCCGAGCGGGTAGCCGAGGCGCCTCGGCTTCTTGCTCTCGCCGTGGGAACGGCTCCGGATGTGCACCGGGACCTCCCGGATCCGCAGGCCCCGGCCGGCCGCCTCGATGATGATCTCGGGGGCGGAGAACCGCGCCTCGGTGAGCTGCATCGTGTCGAGGCTCTTGCCACGGATCGCGCGGAAGCCGTTGGTGCAGTCGGTGATCCCCGCGCCGCTCACCCGGTTGATGATCTGGGTGAAGCCCCGGATACCGAGATCGCGACTCCCGCCGGCGTCGTCGTACTCCCCGAGGAACCGGGACCCCTGGACGTAGTCGGCCTCGTCGTCGAGCACCGGACGGACGAGGTCCAGCATCTGGTCCGGTCGGTGCTGGCCGTCGGCGTCCATCGTCATCACGATGTCGGCGCCTCTCGCCCGGGCGTAGCGAAACCCGGTCCGCAACGCGTCACCCTGCCCTCGGTTCACCGGATGCACGAGGGTCGTGAACCCGGCCGCCCGGGCCACGACGGCGGTGTCGTCGTCACCGCCGTCGACGACGACGATCGGCTCCACTCGCCAGCCGGCCAGCTCGCGCGGGGAGCTCCCGCAACACCTCGACGATGCCTTCGGCCTCGTTGTAGGCCGGGATCACGACCGCGATGGTGGGCTCCGTGGCCGGCGGCACCGGCTCCGCGCCCGCGAGCGTCAACGAGACGACGAGATCTCCCAGCTTCTTGTCGAGCGCTCGCACGCGTCGACTCATCGGGCGTACTCCTCCCGGAACCAGGCCCCGGTCGTGGTCAAGCCGTCGCGCAGGCTCGTCGACGGCGCGTACCCGAGGTCCGCACGCGCCCGACTGATGTCGGAGAACGCGCGTCGGATCTCGCCCGGCCGCTCCGGCTCGTGCTCCACGGTGACCCCCCGGTCCGCCATCACCTCGGCGAGGAGCGCCATGAGGGAGTTGATCGAGGTCTCGATCCCGGTCCCGAGCTGGTACAGCCCGCCGGTCGGGCGGAGCGATCGCCGCGATGACCGCCTCACAGAGGTCCGCGACGTAGAGGAAGTCGCGTGTCTGCTCGCCGTCGCCGTAGACAACGAGGGACTCGCCGTCCATGATCCGCTTCAGGCAGAGCGCGACGACGCTGCCCTTGTGGTAGCTGAACGGTCCGTACACATTGGTGAAGCGCAACGCGGTGGCGCTGATGCCGTACGACCCGGAGAAGGCGGAGCACAACCCCTCGCCGGCCAGCTTCGACGCGCCGTAGGGCGACAACGGACGGGGGGCCAGGCCCTCGTGGCCCGGCGGCTCCGCCGATCCGAGTGGTGCGCCCGAGCTCGCGAACACGAACGCGCCGGCGCCGGCGTCACGCGCCGCGAGCAGGGCGTTGAGCGTTCCGAACACGTTGACCTCCGCGTCACCGCGGGGATCCTCGACGGAGTCCACCACGCCGGTTCGCGCCGCCAGGTGGACGATCGCATCGACGCCCGCGCCGCGGCTCTGGTCATCGCATCCGCGTCGCGGATGTCGCCCTCCACGAGATCGTGGTAGCCGGCCGCCTCGGCATCCGCGGTCTTGCCGGTCGAGAGGTTGTCGAACGCGACGGCCCGCGCACCGCTCGAGACGAGCGCCCGCCCGAGGTTCACGCCGATGAAGCCGGCGCCGCCCGTCACGAGCACGGTCCGACCGTCGAGTGCGGGAGCGCCCTCCCGTTGTGCCGATTCGTTCACGATCGGGGAAATCTACTGTCCGGGCGCCGGTGGTTTGCGGCGGGGTCAGCGGCCGGTGAAGAGGAACCAGGGCGGGTGCGAGCTCCGCGGCGGCAGGAGCGCGGGAAGACCGACGATGTGGTCGAGCTCGTCCTGCACCTGCTGCTCGTCCCGGGGATGCGTGGTCGAGGCGAACCAGGGGAGGATCGCACCCGGCGAGGTGTGGTCGCCCGCGATGACCTGGAGATCGGACATCGAGTTCAGCGCACGCGTGCGAACGCCGGGTCATCGGGACGCGCCCCGGTGACCCACAGGCCTCCCGCCCGTCCGGGACGGTGACCCTCGGGCTGGGATGGCCCACGACGAGGTACGTGACCTCACGGTAACGCCCCGCCACCGCAGGTAGTCGCGGATCGACGAACGCCAGCGCTCGTCGATCGGCCCGATCACGACCGCGTCCGCCGTCGGAGTACGCCGGACCAGCTCCGCCATCTGGCGGTAGTCGGTCTTCTCCGTGGAAGTACGTACCGATCAGGATGGCCGACAGCACGAGCAGGACCGCCACGGGAGCACGCGGCGCCACCACCGTCGGCCCGTGACGACGCAACCGGCGATCCGATCACCGATGCCGACGATGCCGATCGCCGCGAGCAGCACCAGCTCGGGGACGAGGAACTCGATGCGGCGCATCGCCAGGTACGTGTTCAACGCCCGCGCCAGGGGGACGAGCGCGAGGAGGAACGCCGACGACGTAGACCCACACCCGAGACGGCCACGAGCCGGAGGCGACCCGCGCCGCGACGATCGAGACGACAGCGAGCGACGAGCAGCGCCGACAGCAGCGTCCAGCGACCGCCGTTGGCGAGCAGCCACTGGGCGGCGCGCTTCAGGAGGTCCACGTCGAGTCGGACCGGTCCCAACGACTCGGCGTTGAGCTGGTAGCTCCGACCGGCCCCGGCATCGGGAATCCAGCGGAACAGTCCCCAGACGATCCAGGGTCCGGCGACGGCGCCCGCGAGCAACAGCCCGGCGAAAGCCCTCCGCCAGACCGTCGGTCGCTCCTCGACCGGTGGCGGCGGTCGCCCGCCGCTCCACCACGACGATCGTGACCAACTGCGCCACGACGACGAGCGGTGCGAACGGATGGGCCAGGACGAGCGCACCGACGCCGACGCCCCACCACAGGAACGCGCCGGTGGTCCGTCGGTCGATCGCGCGCAGCACCAGCCACCACGTCAGCAGCGCCAGTGCGGAGAACGTCGTGTAGTAGCGGTTCTCCTGCGAGTACCGGATGGCGAACGGCGCGACGGCGAGCAACAGCCCGGCGAGCAGCGTGACGTCGATCCGCGCGGTCAGGCGGCGGGCGACGAGCATGAGCGCGAGGACCTCGAGGGTGCCGAACACTGCTGCGGGCAGGCGCGCCGAGGTCTCGAAGTCCAGGGGGAGGAACGACGCGGCCCAGACGGCCACGTAGTGCAGCGGAAGCTCGAACGGACCGCCCCGTGCCCGGAGCGCGGTCAGCAGATGACCGGAACGGACGAACGAGAGGACGTTGATCTCGTCGACCCAGAAGCTCTGCTCGCCGAGACGGAACAGCCGGACCGCGGCCGCGAGGAGCACGACCGCCACGATCGCGAGCGCATCACGGCGGGCGATGGAGCTGGGAGGTGCAGGCAGGTTCTCCTGGTCGCTCAGCGCCACCGGGTCGCGGGGTCGATCGCCCGCGGGTTGATCCGGTCCTTGAATCGCTCGATCGTGTGCAGCACGGTCTCCACCAGCTCGTCCGACAGCATCCGCGGCTTCAGCCCGAGGTCCAGCAGGCCGGTGTGCGTCGGGTTGTAGTAGTGCTCCTCGAGCTCGAAGCGCGGGTTGTCGACGTGGTCGAACGTCGCGTTGTAGCCGAGGTGACGCGCCGCGCTGACGACGGTGTCGGCCAGCTCGAGCACCGAGAACGTCTCGGTGAACTGGTTGAACACCCGCATCTCACCGACCCCGGCCGGGTTGCGCGTGGCGAGCTCGATGCACTGGATCGTGTCGCGGATGTTGAGGAAGCCGCGCGTCTGGTGACCCTTGCCGTAGACGGTGATCGGGTGTCCCAGCACGGCCTGGACGCAGAACCGGTTGAGCGCGGTGCCGAAGATCTCGTCGTAGTCGAACCGGGTGAGCAGGCGGTCGTCGATCTCGGTGTCGTCGGTGTGGATCCCGTACACGACACCCTGGTTCAGGTCGGTGGCGCGCAGCCCCACACGCGGCACGCGAAGTGGATGTTGTGGGAGTCGTGCACCTTCGAGAGGTGGTAGAAGCTGCCCGGCAGCTTCGGGAACGGCAGGCGGTCGGAGCGGCCGTTGTGCTCGATGTCGAGGTAGCCCTCCTCGATGTCGATGTTCGGCGTGCCGTACTCACCCATCGTGCCGAGCTTCACGAGGTGCGCGTCGGGGGTGATCTCGCGCATCGCCCAGATGACGTTCATGCAGCCCTCGACGTTGTTGCGCTGGGTCTCCCAGGCGTGGTCGCGGTCGATCATCGAGTACGGCGCGGACGGGATCTCTCCGTAGTGGACGATCGTGTCGGGCTGGAAGGTCTCGAAGACGCCGCGCAGCGCCTCGTAGTCGCAGATGTCGAGCACGTGCGATTCGATCCGCTTGCCCGCCAGCTGCTCCCAGGACTGAATGCGGTCCTGCAGGGTCGCGATCGGCGTGAGGCTGTTCGTGCCACGCTCGAGGTGCCCGGTGCGCCGGGTGAAGTTGTCCACGACCGCGACCTCGTCGCCGAGCCGGGAGAAGTGCATCGCGGTGGGCCAGCCCAGGTACCCATCGCCGCCCAGGATGAGGATTCGCACATTGACCTCCGTGTGTTGACACCAATCCGTCGCCGAGGTCGGTCTCAGCCAGGTGCCCCGAATGAGCGGGTATGCTATCCGGCACGCGGCCGGACGCCAGCGACCACTCTCAGCGGCCGCCAGAGCAGGGCGCCCATCGCGACCGAGGCAACGGCGGTGCCGGCGAGGAACCCGATCTCCACCCTGGTCACGATGTCCGCGCCCAATGCCACGCACAGCGTCAGGGTGAGGACGCCCATCAGCCACCCCACCATGCCGCGGTTCGGTAATTCCAGGGCAA
This sequence comes from uncultured Acidimicrobiia bacterium, assembly GCA_963805415.1. Lineage (GTDB taxonomy): Bacteria > Actinomycetota > Acidimicrobiia > IMCC26256 > JAENVU01 > JAENVU01. The sequence continues at coordinate 198,340 of CAWDUD010000006.1, read as the reverse complement.
TCAGTGCCGAGCTGAGGGTTGCTGCGATCAGGTAGCAGCACGAGGCCGCGCCGAGCAGGGCGAAGTCGCGGGGCTGCATCGCGAAGTCGGGTCCCCACCCGATGCGGACGACCGTCGGACCCAACAGCGCAGCCCCGATGGTGCCGACGACGACCAGCACCAGCAGCGCACGCACCAGGGCCGCGGTCTCGGCGGCGAGCGCGCTGCCCCGTCCACCGCCCGCGTGATGCGAGAGCCGCGGTACGAGCACGGCCTGCGCAGCCTGGAACAGGAACACCGGAACCCGGGCGACGATGAGGCTCGCGACGAACGCGCTCGTCACCGCCGACTGCGAAGGGGAGAGCACGCGGACGAAGACCGGGCCGAGGTTGACGAGCGCCTGGGAGAACATCGACGCGCCCAGCAACCACCCGAGCGCGCGGCTCAGCTCGCCCCAGGGTGCCTCCGGTCCGGCTTGCTGCGTGATCGCGCGGTCGGCACCCACGAGCGCAGCGGCGATGCCGACGAACGGCGCGAACGCGAGCACGATCGCGTACGGACCCGCCGTCTGCACGCCGGCCAACGCGAAACCGGCGACACCGACGACCCTGGTGGCCGCTTCGACCCCGAGCAGCCGGCCGTACGCGTTGAACCGGGCCTCGCCGGCGAGCACGCCGCGGACGAGGAACTCGAGCATCGTCCCGATGAACATCACGGCGAGCGCGGCGACGAGCACCCAGTCGCCCGCGAAGAGCTCGCGTGCGAGGACCGGGCCGGCGAGCAGGATCCCCGCCGCCACCACGCACGAGCACGCACCCGAGGCGATCCCCGCCCGTCGGACGACCGGGCCGACGCCGAGCCCTCGGGCGCGACGGCTCGCGATCGCGCGGGAGACCTCCTGCTCGACGGGCGTGCCGACCGCGTTGCCGAGGAGGAAGCCGACCACCCACAGCGTCGAGAGCCCCGCCGCCGTCTGCGCGCCGAGCGCCCGACCGGTGATCGCGAGGTACAGGTACGCGAGCACCCCGCTCACGCCGACCCAGACGCCGACGGTCAGCGTTCCTCGGGGGAGGACCGGACCGGTGCGCCGCGGTTCGTCGGCCGCGGCCCCGGCGCTATCGGGAGTGCTCGCCACGGCGATCGGGAGAACCCGGTCGGGCCGACGCCACTCGGTCCTCGGCATCGTCGACGAACGGACGGGTCCCCGCGGGCGGGCGCGGCCGACGACAGATCGGCGCGCGTTCGGGGCCATTGTCCGACGGTACCGGTCCGATCGGGTGCGCGCGTGGACTCGGAGGCCCGATTCCTGCCCCGATGCACCCGGATGCCGGCGCGCCGCGGCGACCTCCGGGGGAGGTCGAGCCGCCCTCGCGATTCGCCACGAGGGTCGGGCAGGCGACCCTGTACCCTTTGCCACTCCATGGCGGACTTCCTCGACACGCTGCGCGACCGCGTCCTGATCCTCGACGGCGCCTTCGGCACCTGGGTGCAGGGACAGGACCTCGGCCCCGACGACTTCGGCGGGGAGGCGCTCGAGGGCTGCAACGAGCACCTCGTGTTCACCCGGCCCGACCTCATCCGCCGGATGCACTCCGAGTTCCTCTCGGTGGGCGTCGACGCGGTCGAGACCGCCACGTTCGGTGCCTTCGCGCTCGTGCTCGCCGAGTACGACCTCGCCGACCAGGCGTACGCGATGAACGAGACCGCGGCCCGCCTGGCCAGGGAGGCGGCCGAGGAGTGGAGCACCCCGGACCGGCCGCGCTGGGTGGTCGGCTCGATGGGGCCTGGGACCCGGCTCCCGTCCCTCGGAGCGATCACGTTCGAGGCGTTGCGGACCGACTACCAGGAACAGGCCGCGGGCCTCATCGCCGGCGGCGTGGACGTGCTCCTCGTGGAGACCGTGTACGACCTGCTCCAGGCCAAGGCGGCCCTCATCGCCTGCCGCCGGGCCATGGCCGACGCCGGGCGCGACCTGCCGCTCATGGTGCAGGTGACGATGGAGACCACGGGCCGCATGCTGGTGGGATCCGAGATCGGCGCCGCGCTCACCGCGCTGGAGGCGATGCGTCCCGACGTCATCGGGCTCAACTGCGCGACCGGCCCGACCGAGATGACCGAGCACCTGCGCTACCTCGCCCAGCACGCGCGCACCTTCCTCTCGTGCCTTCCCAACGCCGGGCTGCCGTCGGTCGTCGACGGGCACACGCACTACGACCTGACGCCCGAGCTCCTGGCCGACGCGCACGAGCGCTTCGTCGGCGAGTTCGGGCTCAACGTGGTCGGCGGCTGCTGTGGCACCACACCGGCGCACCTCGCCGCGGTCGTCGACCGCCTGGGCAACGATCGGGCACCCGTGGTCCGCACGCCGGAGTACGAGCCGGGCTGCTCCAGCATCTACAGCCACGTTCCCTACCACCAGGATCTCGCCTACCTCGCGGTCGGCGAGCGCACGAACGCGAACGGCTCGAAGAAGTTCCGTGAGGCGATGCTCGCCGAGGACTGGGACACCTGCGTGCAGATGGCCCGCGAGCAGGTGAAGGAGGGCGCCCACGTCCTCGACGTCTGTGTGGACTACGTGGGTCACGACGGCACCGTCGACATGGAGCAGATCGCGTCGCGGTTCGCGACCCAGGCCGCGCTCCCCCTCGTGTTCGATTCCACCGAGCCGCAGGTGCTCGAGACCGGCCTCCGCCACTCCGGCGGCAAGGCGATCCTCAACTCGGCGAACCTCGAGGACGGAGAAGCGCCCGGTTCGCGCCTCGACCGGGTGTTCACCCTGGCCCAGGAGTACGGCGCCGGCGTGATCTGCCTCGCGATCGACGAGGAGGGTCAGGCGCGCGACGCCGACTGGAAGCTGCGGGTCTGCAAGCGGATCTACACGCTCGCCACCGAGAGCTACGGCATCGACCCGACCGACCTGATCTTCGACATGCTCACGTTCCCGCTCGGATCCGGCCAGGACGAGCTGCGCCGGGACGGGATCGAGACGATCGAGGCGATCCGCCGGGTGAAGGCCGAGCTGCCGGGCTCGTCGACGATCCTCGGGCTCTCCAACGTGAGCTTCGGGCTCAAGCCGGCGATCCGCCACGTGCTGAACAGCGTCTTCCTGCACGAGTGCCGCGAGGCCGGTCTCGACGCCGCGATCGCGCACGCGGCCCGCATCATCCCGATGCACAAGATCGATGACCACGTGCGCGAGGTGACCCTCGACCTGATCTACGACCGTCGTCACGACGGGTACGACCCCCTCCACGAGCTGATGGGGCTCTTCGAAGGCGTCGAGGCGAGCGCGGTCGAGAAGGAGGACCGCTCGGGCTGGACGGTCGAGGAGCGGTTGGAGCACCGCATCATCGACGGGGACCGCGACGGCCTCGAAGCCGACCTGGACGAGTCGCTCGACGGTGGGCGCGCCGGCCTCTCGATCATCAACGACGTCCTCCTCGAGGGCATGAAGGTGGTCGGTGACCTGTTCGGTCGCGGCGAGATGCAGCTTCCGTTCGTGCTCCAGAGCGCGGAGACGATGAAGACCGCTGTGGCGTACCTGGAGCCGCATCTCGAACGGGCCGACGGCGGGGGCAAGGGCGTCGTGGTCATCGGCACGGTGAAGGGCGACGTCCACGACATCGGCAAGAACCTCGTGGACATCATCCTCACGAACAACGGCTACGAGGTCCACAACATCGGGATCAAGGCGCCACTGCAGACCTTCGTGGACAAGGCCAAGGAGGTGGAGGCGGACGCGATCGGCATGAGTGGGCTGCTCGTGAAGTCCACGATCATCATGCGCGAGAACCTCGTGGAGATGAACGACCTCGGACTCGCCGAGACCCCGGTGCTGCTCGGCGGCGCCGCCCTCACGCGCAACTACGTCGAGGTCGACCTGCGCGAGGTGTACGAGGGCCGGCTGTTCTACGGCAAGGACGCGTTCGAGGGTCTCCACACGATGGACCGGCTCATGGAAGCCAAGCGCACGGGCACGATCGACCCGGCGTTCGGGCGGGAGGCCGGAGGCCGCAAGCTGCCGCCCCGCAGGTCCCAGCAGCCGGTGGAGCCGGTCGAGGTGCCGGCACGATCGGACGTCGCGACCGACACACCCGTCTTCACGCCTCCCTTCCTCGGCCCACGCGTCGCCAAGGGCGTGTCGCTCGACGAGATCGCCGGGTACATCAACGAGACCGCGCTGTTCCGCAACCAGTGGCAGTTCCGCCCCGAGGGCGGCGAGCCCGACGACGAGTTCAAGAACCGGATCCGCCCGCAACTGCGCGCCGAGCTCGACACCGCGAAGTCGGAAGGCTGGCTCGTCCCCGCGGTCGCGTGGGGTTACTTCCCGGTGAACGCCGAGGGCGACGACCTCGTCGTCTGGACCGACGACGAGCGTCGGACGGAGCGGCTGCGCTTCCACTTCCCCCGCCAGCAGAAGGACCGCTTCCTCTGCATCGCGGACTTCTTCCGCAGCGTGGACTCCGGAGACGCGGACTACGCCGGGTTCCACATCGTGACGGTGGGCGCCGCGGCGACCGAGCGCGAGCGGGAGCTGTTCGCGGCGAACCACTACCAGGACTACCTGATGTGCCACGGTCTCTCGGTGGAGATGACCGAGGCGCTCGCCGAGCTCTGGCACCGCCGGATCCGCGAGGAGTGGGGCTTCGCCGACGAGGACGGCCCGATCGCTCGCGGGTCTGTTCCGCCAGCAGTACCGCGGCTCGCGCTACTCGTGGGGCTACCCGGCCTGCCCGGACCTCGAGGACCAGGAGAAGCTCGTCGATCTCCTCGACGCCGCCGCGATCGGCGTGGTGCTCACCGAGGAGTTCCAGCTCGAGCCCGAGCAGTCCACCAGCGCCATCATCGTCCCCCACCCCGAGGCGAAGTACTTCGTCGTGTAGACGAAGAACTTCGGCTCAGTTGCGGCGAGCGCCCGCGAGGCGGGTACCCCGCCGAGCAGCGAGCGCAACCAAAGAGAAGGCGAAGTACTTCGTCGTGTAGACGAAGAACTTCGGCTCAGTGGCGGCGAGCGCCCGCGAGGCGGGTACCCCGCCGAGCAGCGAGCGCAACCAGAGAGGAGGCACGCACGCGGCCGTTCAGGCGGGCGGTCGGGGGCGCGCGACGAGCAGGACCGACTGGCCGACCCTGGGGGCCTGGTCGGCCTCGAGCCGCCGCAGGACCGGGACCACGGCCCGGTCGTACATCTTCACCGGGAGCGGCGAGGTCGGGATCTGACGCAGACGACGGGCGAAGAGCCACCAGACGAACGCGCCGGCGGAGTTCACGTAACGGGAGTCCACGATGTCGTACCCGGCACGATCGGCGAGCACCACCATGTGCGACCGGCGGTACCGGCGGCGGTGCCCGATCATCCGGTCGAACTTGGAATACAGCCCGTCGAACGCGGGGACGAACACGATGAGGTGGCCGTCGGGCCGGAGCCGGCTCCGCAGGTCCGAGAGTGCGCCGAGATCGTCGTCGATGTGCTCGAGCACGTTGATGAGCACCGCGGAGTCGTACTGCTGCTCGGCCGGAACGGCGTCGACGATCCCGGTCACGACATCCACCGACTCCTCGCCCGCGAAGCGCCGGCCGAGGATGTCGGTGCAGCGTGGGGACGGATCGAGCGCGGTGACCTCGCGGCGCGAGTCGGCGAGCAGGCGCGTGAAGTCGCCGTGACCGGCGCCGACCTCGAGCACCTTCTTGCCGAAGTACGGCTCGCACAGCTCGAAGATCCAGTCCTGGTAGTTCTCCGCGTCGCGCAGCGAGTCGAGTGATTCGGCCAGCTCGGCGTCGGCGTCGTCGAAGTGGACGGGCTCGTCCTCACGCACCACGGGGTGACCGTTGACCTTCTCGAGCAGCGGCGAGTACCGCGCGATCGAGTACAGCGCGCGCATGCCGTCCCGCCAGCCGATCTTCTTGCCCTCGGCGTAGGTCCGGCCGGCGTAGGAGATCCCGGTCTCGTAGACGCGCCAGCCGCCGCGCGCGATCTTCGCGGTCATCTCGGGCTCGATCCCGAAGCGGTCCTCCTGGAGGTCGAGCGACGCGAGGACCTCGCGGCGGAACACCTTGTAGCAGGTCTCCATGTCGGTGAGGTTGAGCCCGGAGAACATGTTGGAGACGGTGGTGAGGAACCGGTTGCCGACCGAGTGCCAGTAGTAGAGGACCCGGTGCGCACCGCCGCTCAGGAACCGTGAGCCGTAGACGACGTCGGCGTGCCCGGCGAGCAACGGCTCGAGCAGCTTGGCGTACTCGTCGGGGTCGTACTCGAGGTCCGCGTCCTGCACGATCACGTAGGGCGCGCGGGCCTCGGCGAAGCCACGGCGCAGCGCGGCGCCCTTGCCGAGGTTCTCGGGCTGGCGGTAGAGGCGGACACGCGGGTCTTCGATCCCGGCCACGAGATCCGGCGTGCCGTCGGTGCTGCCGTCGTCGACCACGACGATCTCCACGACGTAGGGCGACGCGAGCACGCGCTCGATGATCGTGAGCACCGTGGCCTGCTCGTTGTAGCAGGGCATCACGACGCTCAGGCACGGCGTTGCCTCGTTCACCGACCACTCCTCCCGTTCGAGGGCGCGAGCGTACGCGTCGACCGTCGCGATCGGGAGATCCGGGGCCGGGACGGGGTGACCGGTACCATCGGCCGGCAATGCTCGCCGCCAGCTCGCCGGCTCCCGCGCGGCGACGAATCCTGCTCCTGCTGCTGTTCGTGGGTCTGGTCGTCCTGATGACGCGGATGTCCTGGCACACCATGGACCAGAAGGTGGCCGACCTCGGCGACCCGGTGCTCTTCGGCTGGAGCTGGAACTGGATCCGCGACGCGCTGTTCAGCAATCCGGCCCGGCTCTACGACGGCAACATCTTCTGGCCGCATCCGCTCACGGTCGCGTACACGGACAACATGGTGGTGCTGCTCGCGCCGTTCTCCGTGCTCCGCGCGCTCGGGGCGAGCTGGGCGCTCGAGCTGAACCTCCTGACGCTCGGGATGCTCGGCTTCTCCCTGGCCGCGACCTACGCGCTGGCGCACCGCCTCGTGCGACGGGTCGACGCGGCGGTGTTCGCCGCGGTGGCCTACACGTTCAGCGGCTTCACCTACGCGCATCTGGGCCACCTGCAGCTCCTGCTGCTCGGGCAGTTCCCGCTCGGTGTGCTGCTCGCGTTCCGCTGGTTCGAACGCCGGCGGCCGCTCGACGCACTCTGGTTCGGGCTCGCCAACGCGTCGTTCTTCCTCGGCTCGCTCTACTACGCGGCCATCTGGACCGTGTGCGTCGCGGTCATCGTCGTCGGCTACCTGCTCGCACGCGGATTCCGGCCCGGCCGCCGGTTCTGGAGCGGGCTCGCCATCGTGGCCGTCGCGGGCGCGGTCGCGCGCTCCCGTTCGTCCAGCCGTACTTCCAGCTGGACCAGCAGCGTGAGCTCGTCCCCGAGTGGGGGTTCAACCCCAGCGACGTGATCACCGTCGCCCAGGGCAACATCCTCTACCCCGGGCTCGACCACTGGGCCGACGACAAGCTCGACCGGTGGGAGCACACCTTCTTCCCGGGCTTCTCGACGATGGTCCTCGGCGGCGCCGGCGTCGCGGTGCTCGCGGTCAGCGCGATCGACCGCCGGCGGAGGTCGCGGCTCCCACGGGTCGCCCGGCCCCTCGAGACCGGGTTGCTCATCGCCGCCGGCGCCGCGGCGATCGTGCTAGCCGTCGGGCCCGACCTGCGCGGCGTGACCATGCCCTTCACCTGGTTCCACGACCACGTCCCCGGTTTCCGCGGGATCCGCGTCGCCGCCCGCCTCGCCATGCCCGGATTCCTCGCGCTCGCCGTCACGGCCGGCATCGGCCTCGGGGCGATCCTCGACCGGATCCGGCGTCCGGGGCTGGCAACGGTGCTCGGCCTCGCCGCGACGGGATTCCTGCTGCTGGAGCTCGCGACCCCTCTCGCACGTCGTGCTGCCCGACGGACCGCGCCGCCTGGCCGCGTACCGGGCACTCGACCACCAGCCGCGCGGCACCGTGCTCGAGCTCCCGATGCAGAGTCCGACCGACGGTGCGGCGTGGGCACGCGTCGAGGCCCCGCGCATGCTCGCCTCGACCCTCGACCTGCACCCGCGGGTGAACGGCTATTCCGGGAGCTGGCCCGACGGCTACCTCGCGGACCTGGAGCAGCTGAACCGGTTCCCGGCGCCGGCCGCACTCCGTGTCGCGCACCGTCTCGACGTCCGGTACGTCCTGCTCCACACCGGCACCGAGGCCGGGTACCGCGCAGTACTCACCCGGCGCCGTCCACCGGATCCTCGCGAAGCTCCCGCCCGGCGCGACGGCCCGGCACGCGGGCACGGCCTGGCTCGTGAACCTCCGTCCGGCGGGCGCTACGGGCTGAGCAGCGCCGCGGGCCACGAGGTCGGTACCGAACGCGGTGAGGATCGCGAGGTACAGCAGCCCCGTCGCCGCCATCACCGCGGAGTAGAAGCGCTCGCGCAGTGCGAGCCAGGTCACCCAGATCAGCACGCCGGTGGTGACGGCACAGACGACCCACATCCAGCCGAGCAGCCCGCCGTAGCCGTCGTCGTGCCGCGCCGCGCAGCACGCCGACCATCCCCGGCGGCAGGAGCAGCACCGCGACCTCGGCCGGCAGCACGTATGCGCACCAGCGCACCAGCTCCCTGATCGGATCGCGCGGGAGACCGGGCTGGGTCAGGTACCAGTGGCCGAGGAGCATCGCGTCGCTCACGACGCCGAGGAACGCGGCGCCGACCACGAGCCGCAGCCCGGTGAGCCAGACCGCGCCACCGGTGAAGGCCGCCGCACCGAGCAGGCCGAGGGCGCCGAACGCCGGGGCGACGAGGTCGAGGACGGGGGGAACTCGCGCCCGGGCCGCCCGCCGGGGGCACCGGCCGCCGCACCGTCGTCGGGACCCGGCTCCACCGGACCGGTCATCGCCGCGACACGCGCCGCGGCCCGGGCGCGCGCCACGCGCGCGGCCCCGACGCCCGCCCGGCGCCGGGCCACGCTCACGCCGAGCGCGAGCGCGGCGCCGAGCACGACCCCGGCACCGCCGACGAGGAACAGCGTGCGTCCGACGCCGTCATGGTGGTCCGCGAGCTCGGCCGCGACGGCAGCGGCGGCCATGAGGCCGAACACCACGCGCAGCAGCCAGCCGTACCCGAGGCTGACGAGCCGGCCGCGGGTGGTGACCCATCCGAACGCGAGGCCTCCCGTCGCCCACTGCAGCAGCATCGTCGAGAGGTCGAGGTGCACGTCAGCCCACCACGGCGAGGTCGCGTGCCGCCTCGTTCAGCCGGTCCGGCCCGGCAGGGGTAGCGACGACGATGTCCTCGAGCCGCATGCCGAAGCGACCCGGGAAGTAGACGCCGGGCTCGATGCTGAACGCGTTCCCGGCGGCGAGCGTCGCGCCGTTCCCGCGCACGAGGTACGGGTCCTCGTGGGCCTCGACCCCGATGCCGTGACCGATCCGGTGGATGAACGCGGCTTCGAGCCCGTGCTCGGCGAGCGAGCGCCGGGCGACGGCGTCGACCTCCTCACACGGGGTTCCGACCGTTGCCGCCCGCACCGCGAGCTCCTGCGCCACCGCGAGCGCGGCGTAGGTGTCGGCGACCTCGGCGCGCGGGTTCGCCGACGACGAACATCCGCGTGATGTCCGAGCAGTAGCCCGCCATCGTTCCGCCGAAGTCGCACACGACGACGTCGCCCACGGTGATCACACGGTCCCCGGCATCGTGGTGTGGCGAGGCACCGTTGGGACCGGAGCCGACGATGGCGAAGTTCGTCCGGTCGTGGCCGTGCTCGAGCATCCGCTCGACCAGCTCGCGGCTCACGTCACGTTCGGTACGCCCCCCGAAGGGGCGCTCGCGCATCTCGGCCGCGACCGCGTCGACGGCGTGCGCCGCGGTCCGCAGCGCGGCGATCTCCGCCGCGTCCTTCACCGCCCGCAACGCTCCGGTGACGGGGCCGGCCGGGACCCAGGTCGCCTCCGGGATCGCGGCCTGGAGCGCGAGGGTGAACCGGGTCCACGTGTGGTCGCCGACCGCGATGCGGCGTGCCGGGCCGGCGAGGGTCGCGACGACGCGGCGATGGGATCCTCGGTCTCGCTCCACGGGTCGACGGCGCACGACCCGTTGCGCTGCACCCGGGGCGCCTCCAGCTCGGGGACGACGAGCGTCGCCTCGCCGTCGCACGGCAGCACCAGCATCGTGAGGCGCTCGAGCGGCATCGCCTCGTAGCCGGTCAGGTACGGCAGGTCCGCGCCGACCGACAGCAGGAGCAGGTCCACGCCCACGGCCGCAAGGGCGCGGCGGGCCCGGTCCTGGCGGCGCCGCGTACGCGGCGGCGTCGACCATCAGGCCGGGACGGGGATCGCCGCGACGGCACCGTCGCGGGCGTGGTAGCTGGACCGCACGAGCGGACCGGACTCGACGTGGCCGAACCCGAGCGAGCGCGGCGTACTCACCCAGCTCCGCGAACTCCACGGGCGTGACCCAGCGCGCCACCGGCAGGTGGACCGGCGACGGTCGGAGGTACTGGCCGAGGGTGAGGATGTCGACGCCGACGGCGCGCAGGTCGGCGATCGCGGCACGGACCTCGGCGGTCCCCTCGCCCAGGCCCAGGATGACGCCGGACTTGGTGACGAGACCGGCGTCCTTCGCCCGGGCGAGCACCCCGAGCGAGCGGGCGTACCCGGCCGACGGGCGCGCGCGAGGCGTTGGAGCCGGGCGACGGTCTCGAGGTTGTGGTTCAGCACGTCGGGACGGGCCGCGAAGATCGTGGCGAGGGCGCCCGCGTCGCCCTTGCAGTCGGGGATGAGCACCTCGACCGTCGTGTCGGGGTTGCGCGCCCGCACCGCTTCGATCGTGGCCGCGAACCCGTCCGCGCCCCCGTCGGCGACGTCGTCGCGGGCCACACTCGTGATCACCGCATGAGCGAGACCCAGGGTCGCGACCGCCTCGGCGACGCGCGCGGGCTCCTCGGTGTCGATCGGCACCGGCTTGCGGGTGTCGACCAGGCAGAAGCCACAGGCGCGGGTGCAGCGATCGCCGAGGATCATGAACGTGGCGGTGCGCTGCGACCAGCACTCGTAGATGTTCGGGCACCCGGCCTCCTCGCAGACCGTGTGCAGCTGCTGGTCGTGGACGAGACGCTTCAGACGCCGGTACTCGGGGCCGAGGTCGGCCCGCACCTTCATCCAGTCCGGTCGGCGTGGGCCCGCCACCGGCACCGGGACGGGGACGCGCTCGTTCGCGACCGCCGCGGTCTCGACGGTCAGCGCACGCGAGACCCGAGCCCACGCCCGGGTGACGGTGTCGACCACGGCATCCATCGCGGGCGCGGCACCGAGCACGTGCTCGAGCGACGTGACCCCGGCGTCGGTGATGCCACACGGCACGATGTGCTCGAACATCTCGAGGTCAGTGTCGACGTTCAGCGCGAAGCCGTGCATCGTGCGACCGCGGGCGACGCGCACCCCGATGGCGGCGATCTTCTCGTCACCGACCCACACGCCGCTCCGCCCCTCCACACGCTCGCCCGCGACGCCGAGCTCGGCGAGGGCGAGGATCAGCGCCTCCTCGATGCGCCGGACGTGCGCCACGACGTCCCGCATCCCCGCCGGCGAGACGGCGAGGTTGCCGACCGGATAGCCGACGAGCTGACCCGGGCCGTGGTACGTCACGTCGCCGCCGCGGTCGGTGTCCACCAGCGCGGCACCGACGGATCCGGCGTCGACGAGCACGTCCGCGGGGTCGGCGCGCTTGCCGAGCGTGTACGTGTGCGGGTGCTCGAGGAGCAGCAAGTAGTCGTCGTCGCTGCGTGCGTGGATCGCGCGCTGCACGGCGAGCGCCTCGTCGTAGCCGACCCGCCCCAACCATCGGGCCCGGAGCACGGACGTCATGCGAGCTCGGAATCCCAGTCGCGCGTCTCGATGATCTCGGCCACGGCGTGGAGGAACGATGCCGCGTAGGCGCCGTCGAACGCGCGGTGATCCCAGGTGAGCGTCAACATGCCCACGCTGTGAACCGCGATCGCGTCGTCACCGTCGGGCCCCTCGACCACGACCGGGCGCTTGCGGATCGCGTCGGTCGCGATGATCGCGACCTGCGGCTGGTTGATGATCGGGACGGTGAAGACCGTGCCGAACGGCCCCATGTTCGTGATCGTGAACGTGCCGCCGATGATCTCGTCGGGGCCGAGCTGCTTCGAGCGGGCCCGGCCGGCGAGGTCGTTGATCTCGCGCGCGACGAACCGGAGTCGCTTGGTGTCGGCGGCGCGCACGACCGGTGCGATCAGACCCGTGAACTCGAGGTCCACCGCGATCCCGAGGTTGATGTCGTGATGGACGATCAACGCGTCGCCGTCGACGCTCGCGTTCACCGATGGGTAGTCGTGCACCGCGTCGCAGAACGCCCGCGCGATGAACGGAAGGTAGGTCAGACCGAACCCCTCCTCGGCGCGGAACCGGCCACCATGGGTGCGGCGCACCTGCTCCACCCGCTCGAAGTCCACCTCCACCGCGGTGGCGACGTGCGCGCTCGTGGCCTTCGACCGCACCATGTGCTGGGCGGTCCGCCGCCGGATGTTGTCGAAGGGCACCCGCTCGTCGCCGGTGACGACCCGCGGCGCGGGGGAGCTCGCGGGCGCGGCCGACGGCACGGGCGCGGCCGACGCCGCGGTCGGAGCGCCGCCGGGGGCTCGGGTGGCCGCTTCGACGTCGCGGCGCGTGATCCGGCCGCCGTCGCCGCTCCCGGTGATGGTGCCCGCTTCGAGGCCGCGCTCGGAGATCATCCGCCGGACGAGCGGCGACGTCACGCGACCCGCGGGGCCGTTGCCGGCCGGGGCGGGCGCGCTCGGCGGGCCCGGGCGAGCCGGTGCGCGGGCCGGGGCCGGGGCCGCCGCGCGGGCCGGGGCCGGGGCCGCCGCGGGAGCCGGGGCCGGGGCCGCGGCGGGAGCCGGTGCGGGTGCCGGTGCCGGTGGCGGGGCCGCGGGAGCCGGTGGCGGGGCCGCGGCGGATTTGGGCGGTGGGGTGTCGGCGACGGTCGGTGCCGGGGCCGCGGCGGACTCGGCCGCGGGCGGTGCGGCCTCGCGTGCGGCAGGGGGCGGCGCGGCGCCGTCGCCGATCACGGCGAGGCGCTCGCCGACCTCGACGGTGTCGCCCTCGGGCACCACGATCTCGCTGAGCACGCCCGCCGCCGGCGACGGGACCTCCGAGTCGACCTTGTCGGTCGAGACCTCGAACAGCGGCTCGTCGACCGCGACCTGGTCGCCGACCTGCTTGAGCCATTTGGTGATCGTGCCCTCGGTGACCGTCTCGCCCAGTTGGGGCATCGTCACGTCCACGTGGCGTCCTTCCTGCTAGCCGTGCAGCGAGCGACCGGTGAGCGCGAGTGCGGACTCACCGAAGAGCTCACCCAGTGTCGGGTGGGGGTGGATGAGGGCGCCGAGGTCCTCCGCCGTCGCCTCCCAGTTGACGGCGAGGTAGCCCTCGCCGATCAGCTCGGTCGCCCAGGGCCCGGCGATGTGGACCCCGAGGATCGGGCCGTCACGCTCGGCCACGATCTTCACCATGCCGTCTGGCTCGCCGATGATCGAGCGCGCGTCCGTTGCCGACGAAGCGGTGCACCGACGTCTCCACGTCGTAGCCCCGGTCGATCGCCACCTGCTCGGTGAGGCCCGAGAACGCGACCTCGGGGTGACAGTAGATGCCCCACGGCACGCGGTCGTAGTCGATCGCGGGAACGTCCTCGCCGAGGATCGTGCGGATCGCGACGATCGCCTCCGCGAACCCCACGTCCGCGAGCGCGGGCGTCGCGACGAGGTCGCCGACCGCGTAGACGCCGTCGACCCCGGTGCGGAGATGGTCGTCGACCACGACGTAGCCGCGGGCGTCGATCTCGACGCCGGAGCCCTCGAGGCCGATCCCGGCCGAGCGGGGCGAACGCCCCACGCTGACCACGATCGCGTCGACCTCGAGATCGCCGGACTCCTCGCCCCGGTTGGCGTGGAGCAGGAGCGGCGGGCCCGGCTCGTAGCCGGTGACGCTCACCCCCGTCTCGACGGTGATGCGGCGCTTCTTGAAGGCCCGCGCCACGACGTCGGCGACCTGCGCGTCGACTCCGGGGAGGATGCTCGGCATCGCCTCCAACACGGTGACCTCGCTGCCGACGTCGGCGAGGTACGACGCGAACTCGCAGCCGATCGCGCCGCCGCCGATGATGGCGGTCCGGCCGGGCACCGTCGCGGTCGCCAATACGTGGTCGGACGACAGGATCCGCTCGCCGTCGAACTCGAAGCCCGGGATCGTGCGCGGCGCCGAGCCGGTGGCGAGGATCAGCGCGTCGCCGGTGACCTCGGTGCCGTCCGAGACGCGCACCCGCTTGGTCGCGGCGTCGACCACCGCTCCGGTCCCCGGCACGACCGTGACCTTGCGGCCCTTCAGCAGCGACTCCAGACCCTTGGTCAGGCGGTCCACGACCTGCTGCTTGCGGGCCATGCTCGTGGCCAGGTCGACGGTGGGTTGCCCGGCGTCCACGCCGAACTCCTTGGCGCTGCGGACCGTCCGGAGGACCTCTGCCGTTTGGAGGAGCTCCTTCGCGGGGATGCATCCACGGTGCAGACACGTGCCGCCGACGCGCGCCTCCTCGATCATGACGATGCGCAGCCCCGCGGAGGCGCCGTACAGCGCGGCCGCGTACCCGCCCGGACCACCGCCCAGGACGACGACGTCGTAGTGCTCGGTCACAGGCCACCTCCGGGGGACGGGTACCCATTCTCGCCGACGCGCACCGTCATCGGGCCAGGAAGATCTGGAGAACGCCCGCGGCCACGATGGCGAGCCCGGTCACGAGCGCCAGCAGGAGGAGCGTTCGGGTCTTCACTGCACCCCATCATCGCGGGCCCGGCGGCCCGACCCGCCCTCGGGAGCTCCCGGCGCGTCGCCGATCGGGCGGCCGCGCAGGTACACTCACGCGGCTTTCGGGCGGTCCGTGGCACCATCGTCCGCCTCCCCTCCTCAGAACCCGGGGTTCCCTCGCGTGAAACAACGCGCTGAACAACTGATCAGCAAGGCCCGGGACGCGGTGCCCGAGGGCACCTTCGCCGTCGGCGGCGGACTGATGATCACCGCGGTCACGACCTACATCTTCCTGATCATCGTGCGCAAGGCGCTCCCCGACGACCACGTCTACTCGGCCTTCAACGCGTTCTGGGGCTTCATCTTCGTGGCCGGGCCGGGCCTGTTCCTCCCCCTCGAGCAGGAAGTCGGTCGCGCGCTCGCGCAGCGCCGGGCCCAGGGCGTCGGCGGTGCACCCCTCGTCCATCGCGCCGCGCGGCTCGGCCTCCTCCTCACCTGTGTCATGGCGGTGGCAGCCGTCGCCACCGCACCGCTCTACGTCGACGGGTTCTTCCACGGCGACGGGCTGCTCGTCGTCAGCCTCGCGGTCGGCCTGTTCGGGTTCGCGTTCATGCACCTCACGCGCGGCACGCTCTCGGGCAACGGTCGCTTCATGCCCTACGGGACGATCCTCGCCATCGACGGCGGCGCGAAGCTCGTCGCGGCGATCGTCCTCTGGGCCGCCGGCGTGGAGTCGGCGGGCGCCTACGGCCTGTGCATCGCGCTCTCGCCCTTCGTCGCGACCGGGATCGCGCTGATCGGCCAGCACGGCCTCCTCGAGGACGGCCCGCCCGCGCCCTACTCGGAGCTCTCGAACTCGCTCGGCTGGCTGCTGGCCGGGTCGTTGCTCATGCAGACGCTCGGCTACTCGGTGCTGCTCGGCGTCGGCGTCCTCCGCAAGCACACCGACGCCAGGGTCGCCGCGGGTCTGAGCAGCGCGTTCTTCGTCGGGCGCATCCCCCCGCTGCTCTTCCAGGCGGTGCAGGGCACCCTGCTGCCGAAGCTGGCGGGTCTCGCCGGGACCGGGCGCCACGACGACTTCCGGCGCGGGCTGCGCCAGCTCATGGTGCTCGTCGTCGGCATCGCCGCGCTGGGCACGGCAGTCGCGTTCGCGGTCGGCGTGCCGATCGGCAAGATCCTCTTCGGCGAGGACAAGTTCAACGTCACCGCGGTCAACCTCGGACTGCTGGTCGCGGGCAACGGGGTGTTCATCATCGCCCTGACCATCGCGCAGGCGTTGATCGCACTCCACGGCCACAAGGAGGCGGCGATCGCCTGGGGCCTGGGTGTCATCGGCTTCGTCATCGGGGCCGCGGCCATCTCCGACCTCGCGCTGCGCGTCGAGATCGGCTTCCTCGCCGGCACGACGATCACGACGATCGTCATGGCCTGGGCCCTGCTCGCCCGGATGCGCCGCGGCGTCGACGAGGGCATCGAGTCCCTCATCAGCCAGATCGAGCACGAGCCACTCGACCTCTGACGGCGGGACGGCCGCGGTCACGACACGCCGGAGACTCCCACGATGTTCCACGGCGTGGTGATCGCCCTCGCGTTCCTCCAGGTGCTGCGACCCTGCGACAGCGCGGGCGTGCCGCCGAAGCGCGCCAGGTACCCGTCCTCGCGCACCACGTACCCACTCCTGCCCGCGAGCACGACGAGACCCTTGGCGACGTCGCGGCCGTAGTACGGGGTGCCGGAGAGCCTGGGTGCACCGCCGATCGCCCAGACCCCGCCGTACGCGTCGAGCAGGTAGCCGCCCGCGCCGGAGGGGTTGGGGACGACGTCCCGTGCGACGGGCCACCCGCGCCAGTAGGGGCCCGACACGCGCGGCGTGCCGGCGACCGGGTGGAGGGCTCCGTACCCGTCGAGCACGTAGTAGCCCGACGAGAGGTGCACGAGCTTGCGCGCGATGTCCCAGCCGGGCCAGTAGGGACCACCGCGGAGCGCGGGAGCCCCGCCGAAGGGGTGGATGCCACCCCATCCGTCGAGCACCCAGCCGCTGCGCGCGTCCCGGAGCAGCACGTCCCGTCCGATGTCGAGCCCGACCCAGTACGCGCCGGATCGCCGTACCGCGTTGCCGAAGGGGTGCAGGCCGCCGAAGCCGTCGAGCAGGTAGCCGCCGGCGCCGGACGCGGCCAGCGCGACGTCCCGGGCGATGGGCCAGTGCGGCCACACGGCGGTCGTGCGCAGCTCCGGGGCGCCGCCCGCCGGATACAGCGTGCCGTCGCTGTTCATGACGACCACCTTGGGCTGGGAGGAGCCCACGACGTGAGCGCCCACGGAATCCGCCCCGCCGGACACGATCCGCCACGCGACCGACGCGCGGATCGCCGGCAGGAGCGCATAGAGGTGGTCGCCCGGGCAGCTCGTCAGGCCCGGGTCACGGTGCCCGACGATGAACGGGAGGGTGTGGGTCGATCCCGCCGGCCAGCGGTCGGTGCCGCTGATGGTCGTGTAGTCGACCGTTCGGGTCGGATCGACGCCGTGCAGGGTCAGCTTCCACGCCAGCAGACGCTCGAGCGCGTCGGTCACCGCGGCCGGCACGCCGCTCGTCTGGAAGTTGCCGATGACCGCGACCCCGACGGTCCCGGTGTTCATACCGGTCGTGTGCGCCGCCCGCACCGGGTCCCACACGCTGCCGTAGCGGCCCTCGAAGATCTGGCCGTACCGGTCGACGAAGAAGTTGTAGTGCGTGTCGCAGTACCTCAGGGTCTGGGTCGTGTAGCCGTAGAGCCCACGCACGATCGCGGGAGTGTCGGCAGGGCCGTAGTTGTTGCTGCCGGCCGTGTGGTGCACGACGGCCAGCTGGACGTTGGTGGAGATGTCCGGCGGCTCGGGGCAGTTGTTCAGCCGCAGGCTCTCGTCGGCTCCCCACTCCGCACGCGAGACGATGCCCGGCATCGCGACGGTCGACGCGCCCGTGACCGCGCCACCGCTCGCGCGGGGGCTCACGATCCGGTCGACGGCGACGGCACGCGCGGTGCCGTGCACCAGGCGGACGCGCACGGCCCGGGCCCGGCCCACCCAGACCGGCTCGGACGCGACCGGCCCCCGCGCGGCGACGTGCGCGGCCTCGAGGGTCCCGGGATCCGGGGCGTGCTCGTCCTGGGCGCCGACCTCGGTCACGGTGCGCCAGTGCCCGTCGGCACGCCGGGTCTGGACGGCGTAGCGCGCCGCGTGATCGCCCTGCCAGCGCACCGCCACGAGGTCGGGGACCGACGCGACCGGCGCGGTCCAGCCGGGATGCACCGCGCCCGAGCCCGTCAGCTGCTCGGCGGAGATCGTCGCCTCGGGGGTCCGGGGCGCCGCGCCGACCACGGGGACGACGGTGAGACCGGCGCCGACGGTCGCGCCGGCGACCGCGGCCGCCGCGATCGAGATCCATCGTTGCCTGCGCACCCGTGCACTCCTCTCGCCGTAGCACCAGCATCGACCAGATCGACCCCGCGCCTGGAGTCGGGGACCGGGAACCGGACCGATCGCCCGGTAGCATCGGGCGGATCGACGCCCTCCGGATCGCGATCGACGGCACTCCCCTGCTCGGTCACCGTACCGGCGTCGGCGAGGTCACCGCCGGGCTGCTCAGCGCGCTGGCCCGGCGCGACGACGTGACCGTCCGTGCCTACGCGCTGACCTGGCGCGGCCGCCGGGCGCTGGCCGACGCCGTCCCCGACGGTGTCACCGCCGCGACCCGGCCGATCCCCGCCACCGTGGTCCGCGAGTTCTGGGAGCGGGGGGCGAGCCGACCGCGCGCCGAGGACTGGACCGGACCCGTGGACGTCGTGCACGCGACCAACTTCGTCGCCCCGCCGGCGAGGGCGCCGGTGGTCGTCACCGTCCACGACGTGACCTTCCTGCGGTTCCCGGAGCTGTGCACCGAGGACACCCTCCGCTATCCCGGCCTGCTCCGCCGGGCGCTGGCGCACGGCGCCACGATCCACACGCCGAGCGAGTTCGTCGCCGCCGAGGTGCGCGAGCTGCTCGAGGCGCCGGCGGAGCGCGTCGTGGCCATCCCGTCGGGTGTCCCCGTGGTGGCCGACGGCGATCCGGCGCGGGGCGCTGCCTGCGCGGGCGCGGACCGCTACGTCCTCACGCTCGGGACCATCGAGCCGCGGAAGAATCTCGCGACCCTCGTCCAGGCGTTCGACCGGGTCGCGGCCACCGACGACACGATGCGCCTCGTGCTCGCCGGGCCTCCGGGATGGGACTCCGCGCGCGTGCAGTCCGCGGTCGACAGCATCCGTGCACGCGACCGCGTGGTCCAGCTCGGCTTCGTGTCCGACACCGACCGCGCCCACCTCCTCGTGGGCGCGACCGTCTTCGCCTATCCCTCCGTCTACGAGGGCTTCGGCTTCCCGCCCCTCGAGGCGATGCAGTGCGGCGTCCCCGTCGTCGCCGGGGCCGCGGGCGCGCTGCCGGAGGTGCTGGGCGACGCGGCTCGCCTCGTGGACCCGATGGACGTCGAGGCGTTGAGCGCCGCGATCTCGGCGCTCGCGATCGAGGGGTCCGAACGCGCCGAGCTGGTCCGGCGGGGGAAGGCCCGGGCGGCCCGCTACGACTGGGATGCCACTGCCGCCCGCATGGTCGAGCTGTACCGGAGCGTCATGTGAGGGCCGGCCTCCACGTCGGCCAGCTGCTCCAACCGGTCCCCGGCGGCATCGGGCGCTACGTCGTCCATCTCGCGCGCAACCTGCCCGCGGCCGACGTCGAGGTCGTCTCCTTCGGCGCCGGCGTCCCGAGCGCACGGGTGCAGTCGCTCATCGGGACCTACGTCGACCTCGGCTGGCCACGCGGCCCGCTCCGCTACGAGCTCTGGCACCAGCTCCGCCGGCCGCGTGTGGTGCTCGACGCCGACCTCGTGCACGCGCCGAGCCTGGCCGTCCCACCGACGAAGCTCCCGCTCGTGGTGACCGTCCACGACGTCGCGTTCCTGCGCGAGCCGAGCGCGTTCACCCGCCGTGGGCTCGCGTTCCACCGTCGCGGGCTGGCCATCGCGCACCGTGAGGCCGCGGCCATCGTCACCGCGTCGCGCTTCGCCCGGGACGAGCTCGTGAGCATCGGGTTCGCCCGGGACCGCATCCACCTCGCGCCCCACGGAGTCGAGGTCCGGACCCCGGAGACCGAACCGCAGATCGACGCACGCATCGCCTCACTCGGACTCGACGCGCCGTTCGTGCTCGCGGTCGGCACGATCGAGCCGCGGCAAGGGGCTCGACATCCTCGCCGAGGCCTTCACCGTCGCGCGCGCGAAGCGACCCGACCTGACGCTCGCCATCGTCGGGCCTCCCGGCTGGCTCGCGGTCCCGGGCCTGGACGTGCCGGGGATCCTGCGCCTCGGCACCGTCGACGAGCGGACGCTCGACGCGCTCTACCGGCGTGCGCTCGTCTGTGCGATCCCGTCGCGGTACGAGGGCTTCGGCCTCCCTGCACTCGAGGCGATGGCGCGCGGCTGCCCCGTGGTCGCCAGCAACGCGACGAGCCTGCCGGAGGTCGTGGGAAGCGCCGGCACGCTCGTGCCCGTCGGCGACGTCGAGTCATTGGCCCGTGCGCTCCTGGAGGTCTCCGAGGACCGCCAGGTGCGCGACACCATGGCCGCGCTCGGCCGGGAACGCGCCGCGGGCTTCACCTGGCAGGGTTCCGCGCACGCGCACGCCGCCGCCTACGCCGCGGCGATCGAGGCCTCCTAGGGCCCCGGCGCCCGGCTCGTAGACTGCGCGCCGTGCGGCTGCTCCTCGACGTCTCCGCGGTGCCCGCGCGCCCGGTGGGGGCAGGGGTGTACACCCTCGAGCTCGCGCGCGAGCTCGCGGACCGGGACCTCGACCTCCAGCTCCTCGCGCGGCGGGACGACGGACCGCGCTGGGCGTCGGTCGCACCGGGCGCCACGGTGCACGCCGTCGTCCCCACGTCCCGGCCCGCCCGCCTGCTGTGGGAGCAGACCGGTGCGACGCGGGTGGCCACCGGGATCGCAGCCGACCTGTGGCACGGTCCGCACTACACGCTGCCGCTGCGACTCGCGCTCCCCAGCGTGGTCACGGTGCACGACCTGACCTTCTTCGACCATCCCGAATGGCACGAGCGGACCAAGGTCGCCTTCTTCCGCCGCATGATGCGCTCGAGCACCAGGCGCGCGTGGGCGATCGTCGCGGTGAGCCACCACACCGCCCAGCGACTGGAGGCGGTGCTGGCCCCGACCGCGCCCGTCGTCGTCGCCGAGCACGGCGTCGACCACGCGCGGTTCACCCCCGAGCCCGCCGACGACCTCGCCCGGCTCGCCGCCGCGGGCATCCGTCCCCCGTACCTCGCCTTCGCGGGGACGCTCGAGCCCCGCAAGGACGTCCCCACCCTCATCCGGGCGTTCGCCCGGCTCGCGCCCGATCGCCCGGACCTGCGGCTCGTGATCGCCGGTCGCGACGGTTGGGGCGCCACGGCCGTGCGGGACGCCGCGGCGGCGAGCCGGTGCACCACACGGATCCTCCGCCTCGGGTGGATCGACCACGACCTGCTGCCCGCGTTCTTCCGCCAGGCCGAGGCCGTCGCGTACCCCTCGCTCGAGGAGGGCTTCGGCCTCCCTGCGCTCGAGGCGCTCGCGTGCGGGGCGGCCCTGGTCACGACCACGGGCTCCGCGATGGAGGAAGTGGTGGGCGACGCCGCGCTGCTCGTGCCCACCGGCGACGCCGCCGCGCTGCACGACGCGCTCGCGCTCGTCCTCGACGATCCCGGCACCCGGGACCGGCTGCGCCACGCCGCGCCGTTGCGCGCGGCCGGCTTCACCTGGAAGTCCTCGGGTGACCACCACCTCGCCGCCTACGCTGCGGCGCTGGGGGGCCACACATGAGAGCAACCGTCACGGGCGCCGGCGGGTTCGTCGGCCCGCACCTCGTCGCTCATCTGCGCGACCAGGGCGACGACGTCACCGAGATGGACCTGTTCGGTCCGGTCGTGCTCGACGTGACCGACGCCGACTCGGTGCTCGGCGCCATCGACGCGGCCCGACCCGACGTCGTGTACCACCTGGCCGCGCTGAGCCACGTCGGGCAGAGCTGGTCCAGCCCCGGCGCGTCGTTCCGCGTCAACGCCGAGGGCACGCTGCACGTGCTGCGCGCCTGCCTCGAGGTGAAGGTCCCCCGTGTGGTCGTGATCCTCAGCTCCGAGGTCTACGGCAACGCCGAACCCGATGCCCTCCCGCTCGCCGAGGACGCGGCGCTCCGGCCCGTGACGCCCTACGGGGCCGGCAAGGCCGCCGCCGACGTGCTCGCGCTCCAGGCCTTCCTCGCCGACCAGCTCGCGGTCGTGCGGGTCCGCCCGTTCGGGCACACCGGGCCGGGCCAGTCCGACCAGTTCGTGGTCCCCGCACTCGCCCACCGCATCGCCCGCGCCGAGCGCGACGGTGTCGACGAGATCCCCGTCGGCTCGCTCACGGCCGTCCGCGACCTCTCCGACGTCCGGGACGTCGTGCGCGCCTACCGGCTCCTGGCCGAACGGGGCGAGCCCGGCGAGGCGTACAACGTGTGCTCGGGCCGCGGGGTGAGCATCCAGCAGATCGCGGACCTGCTGCTCGGCCACTCGACCCGCGCCATCCGGCTCGTCACCGACCCGACACTCGTCCGCGCGGTCGACGCCCCGGTGATGATCGGCGACAACACCCGCCTGCGCGAGACCACGGGATGGGCGCCTGACTTCTCCCTCGAACAGACCCTCGCCGACGTCCTCGCCGCCGCCCGCGCGACCGTTGCGACCGAGACCACCTGACCCGAGCGGCACCGCGCGTTCAGATCACCTGCCGGTCCAGCCACCCGAGGATCGACGCGACCGCTCGCGGATCGTGGCGGAGTCGCCGTCCCGCGTTGAGCACGAGGCGGAGCTCCGCGCTGCCGTGCGCCTCGGCGAGCAGCTGGGCGTCCGCGACCGACACGACGTCGTCGTCGGTGCCGTGCAACAGCAGGAGCGGACGCGGTGCGAACGCCCGGGCCGCGGCCACGGCGTCGACCGCGGCGATCTCGCGCGCCCACGCCGAGATGTCGCCGGGCGCGTCGTCGCTCCGGAACACCCCCATCCGCCGGCAGTGCCGGGCGAAGCGCCCCGCGTCCCGTGACCAGTCCTGGAGGTTCGCGGGCGCACCGAGCGCGGCGACGCCGCGGATCCGCTGGTCCCGGGCGCCGACGGTCAGCGCGAGCGCACCGCCGACGCCGGTCCCCACGATCCAGACGCCGCTCGTGGTCGACGCCGCATCCGACTCGTCCACCGCCAGCCGGAGGTCGGACTCCCACGCGCCGATCGAGAAGTCGCCGTCGGAGCCGCCGGTCCCGCGGAAGTTGAACGTCAGCACCTGCCAACCGGCCTGGGACGCGATGCGATCGGCGAGCTCGGGGAACGTGAGGGCCGAGGCGACCGAGCCACGCGGTGGGATCGGGAAGTCGTGGCAGAGCACGACGGCCGGCGCGGTCGCGCCCGACGACGGGCGCGCCCAGTACGCGGCGAGTGCCGTGCCGTCGGGGTGGGTGATGTGCTGGTCCACGTGGGCTCCTCGATCGAACCCCGGTATCCTGACCGGCCGTGCCGTCTCCCGCGCTCCGGGTTCCCGCCTTCAAGGAATGGGCCGTCGTGGTCCGTGCGCTGCTGCACGGCGAGCAGATCCTGGACGTTCGCAAGGGCGGCCTGCGCGAGGAGGGCCGGCACTTCTCGGTCCGGGCGACGCGCGTCTGGCTCTACCCGACCGTCGAGCACCAGCAGCCCGAGCTGGTCAAGCCCGCCTACCGCCGGTGGGTCGACGCGACCGAGACCGACGCGCCGCCCGACCGGGCGATCCGCGTCGAGGGGTTCGCGGACGTCGTCGGCGTGGCCACCGTGACCGACCCCGACGTCCTCGACGCGATCGACGGCAAGGTCGTCTGGTCGCGGGAGTACGTCGAGACCCGGTTCCGCTGGAAGTCGCGCGACCCGTTGCACCTGCTCGCACTACGGGTGCACCGCCTGGTCGAGCCCGTGACGGTCCCGTTCCGCGACGAGTACGGCGGCTGCACGTCCTGGGTCGACATCGACGGTCTCCCGGATCCCGACGCCGTGGCGAGCGTGCCGGCGCTGTCCGACACCGCGTTCGAGGCCCGGCTCGAGGGCGCCGCGAGCGCCGTGCCGGGAGGGTTCCCGCCCCCCGGAACACCCCCCTCGAGGTAGCTGCTCACCTCACACCCGAGGGGTGCACCAGCGAGCGCATCACCTCGCGGGCGGTCGCCACGTCGGCACGAAGCGCTCGACGCCGGTGCTCCAGGGAGCGCCCGGGATAGTGGTTGATCCGGGGCCGGTCGGCCGGATCCGCCGCGATGCTGTTCCACGACCGGTCGAGGTACCGGGTCCGTGCCCGCATCCGGGACCGGCGGACCGGCTCGACGCGCGGCTCGACCGAATATCCGAGACCCTCGATGAGGGCGGCGTTCTCCCACCACTTGTGGTCGAGATAGGCGACGTTGGCCCACAGCTCGTCGAGGAACCGGAGCACCCGGCGATGACGACGGAGCACCCACACCCCGCTGTTGGGCACCAGCTGACCGTCGTACCTGTGCGCGACGAGGCCCATGAGCCGATGCGGGCCGAGCTCGTCGGCGATGTCGAGCGTCGGGTCCACGATCGCAGCATCGGCATCGATCCACAGGACGAGGTCGTGATCCGCGAGCAGCCCCCGGATGAGCGGGATCTTGCTCCAGGCCGCCGGGCGGGCCGGGACGAGCAGCTCCGTGCGCAACTCGAGCTCGTAGCCGTGACGTTCCGCGTACCACCCGAACGTCTCGCCCGAGAGCGCGAGCAGCTCGGCGTGCGGGCCCGCACCGATCGAGCAGAGGGCCTTGCGCACGATCAGGCCGGGCGGTAGCCGCGGTTGCGCGCCTCCGCCGGAGTGTCGGGACCGAAGCAGACGAACTGCTCCGAGGCCATGAGATCGTCGACGGCCTCACCGTCGACCTCCGGATCGTCGAGGTCGTAGTAGCGCTGGGACCGCTTGTCCCCGACGTAGCGGAACTCCTCGAACCTGGTCGGTCGCGTCATGGGCGCCGAGCCTACGCGTCGAAACCGGAAGGACCGGCTTGTACCCTTGCGCCGTGGATCACCCGGTCGACGAGCCAGCCGCGCCGGCCACGGCACCTCCCCCGCCCGGCGCGCCGGAGCACCGGCTCGCGTACCAACCGGCGCTCGACGGCATCCGGGCGCTCTCCGTGCTCGCGGTGATCGCGTACCACTACGGGTACCGGTGGGCCAAGGGCGGATTCCTCGGCGTGGACGCGTTCTTCGTGCTCTCGGGCTACCTGATCACGACGCTGCTCGTGCTCGAGTACCGGCGGGGCCGGGGAATCGGGCTCATCGCGTTCTGGGGCCGGCGCGCCCGCCGCCTGCTCCCGGCCCTGTTCCTCGTCCTGATCTTCGTCGCGCTCTACACCCACCACTACGTCGTGCCCTGGGAGCGGGCCGGGATCCGCAACGACGGCATCGCGAGCCTCTTCTACGCCGCGAACTGGCGGTTCGTGATCGACCAGCAGTCCTACTTCACGCTCTTCTCCGCGGCATCGCCGCTGCGGCACACGTGGTCGCTCGCGATCGAGGAGCAGTTCTACATCGTGTGGCCCCTGATCGTGTTGGGCTGCCTCCGTCTCGCCAGGGGGTCGACCCGACTCCTTGCCGGCGTGTGCACGGCCGGCGCGCTCGTCTCGATCTTCCTGATGGCCACGCTGTACCAGGTCGGCGATCCCTCACGCGCCTACTACGGCACCGACACGCACGCGCACACGCTGCTCATCGGCGCGTTGCTCGCCCTCGTGCTGCTCGCCTGGACCCCGTCGCCGCGTTGGCGCAGCGTCGTGATGGTCCTCGGCCCGCTCGCGCTCGTCGCGATGTTCCTCGCGTGGTGGCGCGTCTCGGACGTCGCGTCGCTCTACTACCACGGCGGGTCCGCAGTGTTCGCGATCGTCGTGGCCCTCGTCATCTCCGCGTCGATGACCGGAGGCCCGGCCCGGGCCGCCCTCGGCTTCGGACCGCTCCCGTGGATCGGTCGCCTCTCCTACGGCCTCTACCTCTGGCACTGGCCGATCATCGTGTGGATCGTCCCGACCCGGCTGCACGTGGGGAACACGACGCTGAACGTCGTCCGACTCGCGCTCACCTTCGCGGTCGCGATCGCGTCGTACTACGTGGTCGAGCTGCCCATCCGGCAGGGGTGGCGGAAGCGGACCCGTCGGCGCGCGATCGTCTGGCTCGCACCCATCGGCATCGCCGTGACCATCGTCGCGATCATGGCGTCGACCGCGGGCGCGACCCCGCCACCGAACTACCTCTGGGCGTCGGGCGATCCGCTGTTCTGCGGTCCGCCCCGGCCCCAGGACGCCCGGGCCAGCGCGTGCCGAGCAGCACCGCCTCGGCCCGCTGCACCTCCCGAAGCGGGTCAGGCACCAGCGGATCCTGCTCATCGGCGACTCGACCGCGTGCAGCCTCTGGATCGGCCTCAGCCAGGTCGGCCCGGCGAGCGGCGTCGAGGTCGACCAGGGCTCGGTGTTCGGCTGTGGCATCGCGAGCGGCGAGATCACGACCACGCGCAACGAGCAGATCACCCCCCATTCCGAGCGCTGTCCCGAGATGGTGGACCGCACGCTGCGAGCGTCGCTCGGGCGGGCCCGACCGGATCTGGTGCTCTGGATGAGCATCTGGGAGAAGTCCGACATCATCCAGGACGGCAAGACCCTCGTGAACGGCACGCCCGCAGGCGACCGCGCCATGCTGTCCCGGATGGATGACGCGCTGCGCCGGATCACCCGCGGTGGCGCCAAGGTCGCGCTGATCACCGTCGCCCCCGCCGCTCCCAACGACGCGCAGGGCACCCAGCAGACGTCGACCGCGGTCGAGGACGCGAGCTATCTCCGGCTGCGGTCGATCGACCGCCGCTTCGCCAAGCGCCATCCCGGCCAGGTCACGGTGATCGACCTCGCCTCGCGGCTCTGCCCCAAGGGCCCACCGTGCCCCGAGTTCGTGCACGGCCATCGCCCCCGACCCGACGGTCGCCACTTCGACCCCGCGGCCGCCACCCGGGCCAGCCGGTGGATCCTGCGGCAGCTCGCGAAGACCGAGCGGTGACCGCCGCCGTCCCGACCGCCGACGAGCGGCCGTCCTCGGGGGTCACGACCCGCCTCCTCCCGCTCGTCGTGACGCTGCTGCCGGCGATCATGATCGGCGTCGGCGGCTGGGTCCACCGCTGGACCGACGAGGACGCCTTCATCAACTTCCGGATCGTCGACCAGGTGATGGCCGGTCACGGTCCCGTGTTCAACGCCGGTGAGCGGATCGAGACCTACACGAGCGCGCTGTGGCTCGGAATCCTCGTCGCGGGCAAGGCGACGCTCGGCTTCGTGATGGGCCTCGAGTGGATCTCGGTGCTGCTCGGCCTCGCGGCGGCGATCGGAGCGTTCGTGATCGCGGCGCGCGCCGGCCGGTACCTCCACGAGGCCGACCGCCTCGTCGTGCCCGTCGGGCTCATCGCCGTCGCCGCCGTCCCGGTCATGTGGGACTTCGCGACCTCGGGCCTCGAGATGAGCCTCGTCTGGCTCTGGATCGCGGGGAGCTGGCTGGCGCTCGTCCGCGTCGCGCGACGACGCCGCCCCGAGCACCGTGGCCCGGCGCTGGTCGCTGGTCGCGATCGGTCTCGGGCCGCTCGTCCGACCCGAGCTCGGTCTCATGATGGTCAGCTTCCTCGCGGCCTGGATCCTCCTGGCGTCGCCGCGCCGGGTCGTGCGGGACCTCGCGGATCGCGCTCGCCGCCCCCGTCGGGTACCAGATCTTCCGGATGGGCTACTTCGCCAGCCTGGTCCCGAGCACGGCGCTCGCGAAGGACTCCGGCGGCCTGCACGCCCACCAGGGCTGGAACTACCTGAAGGACCTCGTCGGCACGTACCAGCTCTGGATCCCGCTGCTCGTGATCGCGGCGGTCGTCGTGGCGCACGCGGTGGAGATCCACGACCGGCGCCTCGTCGTCGCCTGCGGCGCGCTGATCGTGGCGGCGATGGCCGACACCGGCTACATGGTCCTGACCGGTGGCGACTACATGCACGGGCGCCTCCTGCTTCCCGCGCTCTTCGCCGTCGCGGTGCCCGCGACCGTCGGTCTGCGCTCGACACCGCGGGTGCGGCCGTCCGCGTGGAAGCTCGGTGCGATCGCGGTCACGTTGGTCTGGTCGGTCGTCATCGTGACGACCGTCCGCTATCCGGCTCCGCACGAGACGTTCGGGCTCACCGACATCGCCGACTGGCGCCAGGTGCTCGGCGGCAAGATGTTCCACCACCCGGGCAAGGGCATCACCGTCTCGCCCTACGAGATCCATGCCATGTACCAGGACGGCGCACGCGGCTTCATGCGGATCCTCGACAAGAAGCCGCGGCCGGGCAAGGACCCGCACCGGCTCGCGGTGATGATGGGCTCGATCGGCCTGCCCGCGTGGATCGCGGGCCACGACGTGTTCGTCGTGGACATCGGCGGCCTCGCCGAGCCACTCGCCGCCCGCACGACGCCGATCGAGAACCGACCCGCGGGCCACCGCAAACAGGTGAACGACCAGTGGTACTGGGCCCGCTTCGGTGCCGCCACCGGCGACGCCAAGACGCAGGCGGCGCGCCGGACGCTGCAGTGCCAGCCCATCAAGGGGCTGATCGACGCGATCGACGAGCCGCTCACGCCGGGCCGCTTCCTCACGAACCTGTGGCACGCCGCGCCCTACACGTTCGTGCACATCCCGAAGAGCCCGATCGTCGCCGAGCGCGAGTACTGCTGAGGCCACTCGCCGTCACCGGCGTGCGCGGACGCGAAGTGGCGGGAGTGCCGAAGCACCCCCGCCACTCGCTCACGTGTTGCCCCGTCACGGGCACCGCTCGGGTGGGACCAGCCCCCGAGCCCGGGACGGCGGTGCAGCGGTGGGATTCCGCCAGACGGTCCTTCGAGTACCGACCTTCCTAGGAAGTTCCTAGCGGCCGCGCACCTCCAGGGTCCCATGTTGATCATGCATGTATGGACCACCTCCTTTCCCTGGTAGGGGAATTCGTAGCAGGTCCGGAGCGGGTCCGACGGCGGATTCGGCGCAAAATCCGATGACGATCACCCCCCGGTGGCGTCGGCCTCGCCGCCGACGGCCCCGATGAACCGCAGGTAGTCCATCTGGCAGCCCATGACCGCTTCGACCTGCTCGGGCAGGTACCCCTCGCCGGTCGCGGCGCACCGCTCGAGGATGTACCGCACCGCCTCGTCGGTGGAGAAGACCACCGGGACCGCCACCACGGCCCGGGAGCCGTTGTGCGCGGCGCCCCGCTCGCGCAGGAACTCCATCTGTGCCTCGATGATCCGCTCGGCGTCCCGCTCGGTCAGCGTGGCCGCCGTGAGATCGTCGAGGTGGGCGACGACCCAGGCGAGCGCGTCGTCGGGGTCGAACACGGCGTCCGGTGGGTCCTCGCTCAGGCGCGCCGCCTCCCGGAAGAC
Organism: uncultured Acidimicrobiia bacterium; assembly: GCA_963805415.1. Taxonomy (GTDB): domain Bacteria; phylum Actinomycetota; class Acidimicrobiia; order IMCC26256; family JAENVU01; genus JAENVU01. The sequence continues at coordinate 168,995 of CAWDUD010000006.1, read as the reverse complement.
CAGCCCGGCCGCGATCGCCAGGACGAGGCCCGCGACGACGAACACCACGATCCAGGTCACGAGTCACTCGATCCGCCGTCGTCACCGTTCCGACGCGCGAATCGCGCTGTTTTCGGCGCGTATTCGGGTGCGCGAAGCAGGGGGACGAGTCAAATGCCGATGCGCTGGGCGAGGAGCTCGCGGTGGTAGGTCGCGTCGCCGAGCAGGATCTCCGAGGACTTCGCGCGCTTGAAGTACAGGTCCGCGTTGTGCTCCCAGGTGAACCCGATCCCGCCGTGGATCTGGATGTTCTCCGCCGCCGCGTGGAAGTACGCATCCGAGCAGTAGGCCTTGGCCAGCGACGCCACCACGGGCAACTCGTCGTTGTCCTCCGCCGCGGCCCACGAGGCGTAGTACGCCGCCGACTTCGCCGACTCGATCTCGAGCAGCATGTCCGCGCACTTGTGCTTGATCGCCTGGAACGAGCCGATCGGCCGGCCGAACTGCACGCGGTCCTTGGCGTACTGGACCGACTCGTCGAGCACGAACTGGCCGCCGCCCACCATCTCGTTGCAGAGGCCCACCGCCGCCTGGTCGAGCGTCTTGGAGAGGGCCGCCCAGCCCGCGCCGGCAGTGCCGAGCAGCTTCGCCTCGACGCCGTCGAAGCTCAGCTTGGCCTGCTTGCGCGTCTGGTCCATCGTCGCGAGCGGCGTGCGCGTGAGCCCGGCTGCGTCTCCCGCGACGGTGTAGAAGGAGATGCCGTCCTCGCCGCTCGTGCCCGCGGCCCGGGCCGCGACCACCACGAGGTCCGCGGTGTGGCCGTCGAGCACGAACATCTTCGTGCCCGTCAGCGTCGCGGTGTCACCGGGGCCGGAGGCCTCGAGCGTGATGCCGGAGGCGTCCCACTTCCCGTTCGGCTCGGTGAAGGCGAGGGTCGCGATCGTCTCGCCGCTCGCGATCCCGGGCAGCAGCGCGGACTGCTGGTCCTCGGTCCCCGCGTTCATGATCGCGTTCGCCGCGAGCACGACGGTCGAGAAGTACGGGCGCGCACAGCAGCGCCCGACCCATCTCCTCGAGGACGATCCCCAGCTCCACCCACGTGAAACCCTGCCCTCCGTGCGCCTCGGGGATGTGCAGGCTCTGGAGCCCGAGCTCGTTCGCCATCTGGGACCACACCGCCGGGTCGTAGCCCTCGGTCGTCTCCATCAGGCGCCGGACCTCGGTCTCGGGGCTCTTGGCCTCCAGGAACTTCCGCACTGCGTCACGCAGCTGGTCCTGCTCTTCGGAAAAGGCGAAGTTCACGAAGGGTTCCTTCCTCAGACGGTGCGCACGTCCGGGCCGGAGGCCCGCACGCGGAGTTCCATACGGCGCGGGGACGGTACCTGACCCGTTCGGCGAGCCGCCAACGGCGGCGCGCCGGGCACGGCCCCGGGGGAGCCGTGGTCACACGGCAGGACTAGCGTCGGCGTCGTGTCGGCCCACTACGAGACCTCGGACCTGCGGATCGACAAGTACGTCGTCGGTCCGTACGAGAACAACGTCTTCGTGGTCCGGGACAAGGGCTCGGGCGAGGCGCTCATCATCGACGCGGCCAACGAGCACGACCTCCTGCTCGAGGTCAGCCGGGCTACAGGGGTCCGGCGCGTGCTCACCACCCACGGCCACTGGGACCACATCCAGGCGGTGACCGCGATCCGTGACGCCGGCATCGAGGTCGGGATCGCCGCCGCCGACGCCGCGATGCTGCCCAGCTATGACTTCACCATCCCCGACGACGACGTCCTCAGCGTCGGATCCACCCGGCTCCGCGCGATCCACACTCCCGGGCACACGCCAGGATCCACGTCGTTCCTCGTCGAGGGTCACCCCGTCGTCTTCAGCGGGGACACGCTCTTTCCCGGGGGGCCCGGCAACACCTCGTTCGAGGGTGCCAGCTTCGACGAGATCATCCGGTCCATCGACCGGCGGCTCTTCACCCTGCCTCCCGAGACCCTCGTCATGCCCGGCCACGGGCTCGACACCACCGTCGGCACCGAGCGGCCGAGCCTCGACGCCTGGGTCGAACGGGGCTGGTGAGCCATGAGGTGTAACGGAACGGTCACCGGGGGAACGATGTCCCCGATGACTCCTTCAGACGTCTGGCTCGCGCCCGTCCGCAATCAGGTGTGGGTTGCCGCGCACTTCGGGCACCGGTAGGCACCACGTGCCGGCGCCTCGCCCCTCGCTCACCATTGCCGACGCGTGTGCCCTCATCGGCGAGGCCGGATTCGGAGCCTGCGCGCCCGGCGTCGGGTTCGAGCTGGAGTGGTTCGTCGCCCGCGACGGTGTCCCCGTGACCGATCGCGCCACGATCCTCGACGCCCTCGCGGCCGGTGGCCCCCTCCCGCAGGAGAGCCGGATCACCTTCGAGCCCGGCGGCCAGCTCGAGGTGAGCACTCCCCCCGCCGGCGACGGCCCCACCGCCGTGGCCCGCGCCGCCGAGGACGCGCTCGCGGTGCGCACCCGACTCGCGGCCGCGGGCATGGAGCTCGTCGCGGTCGGGCTCGATGCGCGAGGCCCGCGCGAGCGCGTCGCCGAGGAGCCCCGGTACGCGGCGATGGCGCGCTACTTCGAGCAGCTGGGCAGCGCGGGGGCCACGATGATGTGCGGCACGGCGTCGCTGCAGGTGAACGTCGGCTTCGACGGCGACCTCGACGCCCATTGGACCTACGCCCACGATCTCGCCCCGGTGCTCGGCGCGATGTTCGCCCACTCCCCGCTGGTCGACGGCCGGCCGAGCGGCTGGCAGTCGAGCCGGCTCGCCGTCTGGGCCGCGCTCGAGCCGCGCCGCACCGGGCCGGTGCCGACGAGTCCGGGCGCGCGCAACGCGTGGATCCGGTACGCCCTCGACGCGCCCGTGATGCTGATGCACCACCGGGCGGGATGCGTCGTCCCCGTGCCGGTCCCGACGCTGCGGGAGTGGATCGAGCACGGCCACGACGGCTCGTTCCCGGACGCCGACGACGTCGGCTACCACCTCACCACGCTCTTCCCCCCGGTGCGACCCCGCGGCTGGATCGAGCTCCGGGTGCTGGACGCGCTGCCCGAGCCGTGGTGGCGGGTCGCGGCCGCCGTCGCCGTCACCGCGCTGTCGGATCCCGATGTGCGCGCCGAGGTCGCACCGCAGCTGGCCGAGACGCGCGACCGATGGCTCCTCGCCGCGTGGCGCGGGGTCCACGCGGGCTGCCTCCGGACGGCGGCCGAGGTCGTCCTCGCGGTGACGCTCCCGGCCCTCGAGCCGGCGGGCTACGACCCGGGACTCGTGGTCGCCGCCCACGAGTTCGCCGAGCAGTACCCGCGACGCGGCCGCTCGCTGGCCGACGACCGACTCGACGAATGGCACGCGACCGGCGCGCTCGGTCCGGACCCCGAGCCCCTCCCCGTCGCGAGCCGATGACGCCCGCCACCGCACGCGCGCTCGCCGACGCGCGCGCCCGGACCCTCGCGGTGCTGGCACCGCTCACCGACGAGCAACTCCGCGCGCAGCACTCGCCGCTGATGTCGCCTCTCGTCTGGGACCTCGCGCACATCGCGCACTACGAGGAGCTGTGGCTCCTCCGCGAGCTCGGCGCCGGCGAGGCGACCGACCCGCGCTTCGACGACATCTACGACGCGTTCCTGCACCCGCGTGGCGAGCGCCCGGACCTGGACCTGCTCGGACCGGAGGCGGCGCGGGCCTTCGGCGAGGCGGTGCGGGCCCGGGTCCTCGCGAATGCGGTGGTCGCGTCCGGCGATCGGACCGACGCGCTGCTCCGGGACGAGTTCGTCCACGGGCTCGTCGTCCGTCACGAGCACCAGCACATCGAGACGATGCTCGCCACGATGCAGCTCATGAGCTCGGGACTCCCGGACGCGGCCGGGACCGGCCCGGCCCGGCCCGGCGCCGGAGGGCTCGTCGGCGCGGAGGTGCTCGTCCCGGCGGGCCCGTTCGTCATGGGGACCGACGACGACCCGTGGTCGTACGACAACGAGCGCCCCGCGCACGCCGTCGACCTGCCGGCCTTCCACCTCGACGCGGCCCCGACCACGAACGGCGAGTACCGCGAGTTCATCGACGCGGGCGGTTACGACGACCCGGCGCACTGGACCGACGCGGGCTGGAAGTGGCGCCAGAGCGAAGAGCTCGCGCATCCCCAGTTCTGGTCGCGCCGCGGCGATGACTGGGTCCGGCGCCGCTTCGGGGTCGTCGAGCCGCTCCCGGCGCTCGAGCCCGTCCAGCACGTCTGCTGGTACGAGGCGGACGCGTACGCGCGCTGGGCCGGCAAGCGGCTGCCGACCGAGCCCGAGTGGGAGAAGGCCGCGAGCTGGGATCCGGGCGCCGGCGCCGGCGTCAAGGCACGCCATCCCTGGGGCCCCGAGCCGCCCGACGTGCGGACCGCCGCCCTCGCCGGGTCCACGGCCCGGTGGGGCCCCGACGAGATCGGTGCCCACCCGGGCGGTGCGACGCCGAGCGGCATCGTGGACCTTCTCGGCGGCGTGTGGGAGTGGACGGCATCGGACTTCGACGGGTACCCCGGGTTCCGGAGCTTCCCCTACCGCGAGTACTCCGAGGTGTTCTTCGGCGAAGGGTACAAGGTGCTCCGCGGCGGGTCCTGGGCGACCCACCCGCACGCGGTGAGCACGACGTTCCGCAACTGGGACCACCCGATCCGCCGCCAGATCTTCGCCGGGTTCCGCTGCGCCCGCGACGTCTGATGTGCCGGCACCTCGCGTACCTCGGTCCACCGCGACCCGTCCGCGCGCTCACGATCGACGCGCCGCACTCGCTGTGCTCCCAGGGCCGAGCCCCCCGGGAGATGGTCGTGGCCAGGGACAATCCCGACGGGTGGGGCGTCGCCTGGTGGGAGCCCGGGACCGGGACGCCCCATCGCTACCGCACCACCACGACGATGTGGGAGGACGACGGCTTCGCCCACGGCGAGCGGCCGGCGGCGGCACTGATCGGCGCGGTGCGCAAGGCGTCGCCACGCACCACCCTGCGGGAGGTGAACAACGCGCCCTTCCTCGCCGACACGCCGATCGGACCGGTCGCGTTCTCGCTCAACGGCCACGCGTTCCACGCGTCGTGCGAGGACCGGGTCCGCGCCGCGCTCGTGCCCGATGCTCCGCTCACCGGCGACACCGACTCCGAGATCCTCTTCACGCTCGTGCGCGAGCGGATCGACGCCGGCGACGATGCCGCCGCCGCGGTCGCCGCAGTGCACCACGTGATCGATCCGGGGCCCGAGGTCTACGTCAACCTGCTGCTCGTGACCGTCGACCGCATCGTCGCGACCACGTGGCAGCACACGCTCTACGCCGACCATGGGAGCGGGTCGACGACCATCTCCTCCGAGCCCGTGGACTCGGTGGCGTCGTGGCGTCGCGTCCCCGACGCGAGCCTCGTCGACGCCACCGCCGGCACGCTCACCACCACCCCCCTGGAGGCGTTCCGATGACCGACACCGCCGTCCGCGTCGACCGGCACCTCGCGCCCGAGGACCTCGGGGCGGCGCTGCGCACCGACGCACACCGGGGGCTCACCGCGACGCCGAAGGACCTGCCACCCAAGTGGTTCTACGACGACCGCGGATCGGACCTCTTCGACCAGATCACCCGCCTGCCGGAGTACTACCCGACCCGCACCGAGCGATCGATCCTGGATGCACGCGCCGGGGAGATCGCGACGCGCAGCGGGGCGGACACGCTCGTCGAGCTGGGGTCGGGCACCTCCGAGAAGACCCGGCTCCTCCTCGACGCCTTCGCCGCCTCCGGCCGGCTCGACACCTTCGTACCCTTCGACGTGTCCGAGGCGACCCTGCGCGATGCCGCCGCCGCCGTCGCCCGCGAGTACCCCGGCGTCGGGGTCCATGCCGTCGTCGGCGACTTCGAGCGCCACCTCGAGCACATCCCCGCCGGCGGCAACCGGCTCGTGGCATTCCTCGGTGGCACCATCGGCAACTTCGCACCCGCACCCCGCGCGGTGTTCCTCGCGTCGCTCGCCCGTACCCTCGCCCCGGGCGAGACGCTCCTGCTCGGCGCCGATCTCGTGAAGGACACGGAACGTCTCGTGCGCGCCTACGACGACGCCGCGGGGGTCACGGCCGCCTTCAACAAGAACGTGCTCCACGTCCTCAACCGCGAGCTCGGGGCCACTTTCGATCCCGACGACTTCGACCACGTCGCGCGTTGGAACCCCGCCGACGAATGGATCGAGATGCGGCTGCGCGCCCGCCGGGACCTGCTCGTGGACCTTCCCGGCCTCGCGCTCACGGTCCCCTTCGCGGCCGGGGAGGAGATGCGGACCGAGATCAGCGCCAAGTTTCGGCGGGCCCGCATCGATTCCGAGCTCGCCGCCGCCGGGTTCACCCTGGTGGAGCTCTGGACCGATCCGCAGGACGACTTCGCGCTCGCGCTCGCCCGCCGCAGCGGGGGGTGACACGGCGGCGGTCCCGGGCCACGCGCATGCGACGGCTACGGTGCGCCCGTGGGGCGATCGGTGATGCGCAACTCCGCGCGGATGACGACGGTCGCCGCCGCGCTGGTGCTGGCCGCCTGCGGGACCGGCTCGGACCGGGCGGACGCACCGCGCGCGGCGGCCAACCACGCCATTCCGGCGCGGGACGCGACGGACGCGACCGAGGTGCTCGGCAACTCGATCACGCGGGGCACCACGATCTCGGTCTCGCCCTACGAGCGGAAAGCCTTCCTCGAGGTCGCGCTGGCGCCCGCAGTCGCGACGTCGGCCCCGCCGGTCCTCAGCCGATGGACGCGGAACCCTCGCCTCCGGATCACCGGCCACCCCACGCCCGAGGACCTGCGCCGGCTGGCCGAGGCGATCACGACCTGGAACGTCATCACCGGCCTCCACATGAGTGCCGGCACCGGGCCCGCCGACCTCGACGTCCACTTCGTCCGTCGTGCCGCCTTCGCCGAGGTCCTCCATGTCGAACACGTCGACCCGACGGCCGTCGGGCTCACCCGGTTGCGCTTCGATCCCGAGCGCCCGGGCAGCATCGACGGCGGCGTGATCGTGATCGCCGACGACGACCTGCAGGTGTCGCGCAACCGCACCATCGCGCACGAGCTCGGTCACGCCGTCGGCCTCCAGCACTCGTCCTGCGTGTCGAGCCTCATGGACGGCTCGGCGGACGGCGATCGCTCCGTCCGCTGGACGCCGACGGGGCTCGACGCCCGCATGGGATCGCTCCTCTACGACCCGCGCCTCGGGCCGGGACTCGATGCCGGCGTCGTCGGCGCACGCCTCGTGGCCGACGCCCCGACCGGCGCCGCCTGCGACGCCGTGGACCTCGAGCTGGTGCGCGTGGCCGGGAGCGGTCGGCACTACCTCTGCGAGCGCTCGTCGGCACCGGTGCGGCCGTGCACGGCCGACCTCTCGCGGCAGCCGACCCTGCCCATCGAGCGCCCCGACGCCTGGACCGACGGCACCGCCCTGACCGCCGACCGTCCGGGCTGACCGACCAGGCCGATCGACCGGACATCGCCCCGCCGGACCGACGGGCCGGGCGGTCCCGAGTTTCCACTATCGCCGTAGTGCTATTACCATGGAGGGCCGTGACCGATCCCCCCACGACCCCCGAACCCGTGCTCGAGATCACCGATCTGCACGTCGAGGCCGACGGCAACCCGATCCTGCGCGGCCTGACGCTGGCGGCCGGAGCGGGCGAGATCCACGCCCTCATGGGCCCGAACGGCTCCGGGAAGTCGACGCTGGCCAACACGCTGCTCGCCAACCCGGCCTACCGCGTGACGTGCGGGACCATCCGGTTCCGCGGCGAGGACATCACCGGACTCTCCACCGAGGCCCGCGCCGCCCGCGGCCTGTTCCTCGGCTTCCAACACCCCGAGGCGATCTCGGGGGTGAGCGTGCTCAACTTCCTCCGCCAGGCGCTCGCCGTCCGCAAGGGCATCCCCGACCTGTCCGTCCTCGAGGTGCGCATGGAGCTCATGCAATGGATGGAGCGCCTGGGCATGGACGACCGCTTCACCCGGCGCTACCTCAACGAGGGCTTCTCCGGCGGGGAGCGCAAGCGGAACGAGATCCTCCAGATGGCGATGATGGAGCCCGACTTCGCGGTGCTCGACGAGACCGACTCCGGGCTCGACATCGACGCGCTCCGCACGGTCGCGGACGGCATCCAGGTCGTGCGGGCCGAGCGGCCCGAGATGGGCATCCTGCTCATCACGCACTACCGGCGCATCCTGCAGCACCTCGCGCCCGACGTCGTGCACATCCTCCTCGACGGGCGCATCGTCCAGTCCGGAGGGGTGGAGCTCGCGACCCAGCTCGAGCAGGACGGCTTCGACAGCTTCCGGGACGCGGCGTAGGTCCGTCATGAGCCTCGACGTCTCCCGCATCCGCGCGGACTTCCCGATCCTCGGCCAGGAGCAGGACGGACACCGCCTCGTGTATCTCGACAGCGCGTCGAGCGCCCAGAAGCCCGCTTCGGTCATGCGTGCGATGGACGAGCTCATGGAGTGCAGCTACGCGAACGTGCACCGCGGCGTGTACCGGATCGCCGAGGCCGCGACCGCCCGCTTCGAGGCGGCGCGTGCGTCCGTCGCCCGGTTCCTCGGCGCCGCGGACGCGGCCGAGATCGTCTTCACCCGCAACGCCACCGAGGCCGTCAACCTCGTCGCCTACTCGTGGGCCCGCGCCCACCTCACGACGGGGGACGTCGTCGTGCTCACCGAGATGGAGCACCACGCCAACATCGTCCCGTGGCACATCCTGGCGGCCGAGCGGGGCATCGAGCTGCGCTGGATCCCGATCACCTCCGACTACCGCCTCGACCTCACCGACCTCGAGGCGACGCTGCAGGGCGCCAAGCTGTTCGCCTTCACGGCGATGTCGAACGTGCTCGGCACGGTGAACGACGTGCCCGCGCTCGGTGGCCGCGGGACGTGCGGCCGGTGCCACGACCCTCGTCGACGCGTCGCAGTCGGCTCCGCACCTCCCGCTCGACGTCCAGGCGTGGAACGCGGACTTCGTGGCCGTCACCGCGCACAAGATGCTCGGGCCCTCGGGCATCGGCGCCCTGTGGGCCCGGCGCGAGCTGCTCGAGGCGATGCCGCCGTTCCTCGGTGGCGGCGAGATGATCCGCGACGTCCGCAAGGACGGCTTCACCACGAACGAGGTGCCCTGGAAGTTCGAGGCCGGCACGCCCGCCATCACGGAGGCCATCGGCTGGGCGGCGGCGATCGACTACCTCGAGGCGCTCGGGATGGACGCCGTGCACCGGCACGAAGCCGAGCTCACGGGCTACGCGCTGGGCGCGCTCGCCGACCGGTTCGCCGACCGACTCACCGTCTACGGACCCGCCTCGACCGACCACCGCGGCGGCGTGATCTCATTCCTGTTCCCCGAGATCCACGCGCACGACGTGTCCCAGGTCCTCGACGAAGAGGCCGTCTGCGTGCGCGCGGGCCACCATTGCGCCAAGCCCCTGATGCGGGTGCTGGGGATCCCGGCAACGAGCCGGGCGTCGCTCTACGTGTACAACGACCGCGACGACGTCGACGCTCTCGTCGACGCGTTGGTCAAGGTCGAGAAGTTCTTCAGCCTCTGATCGCCCACCCCAACGTAGGATCGCACCGATGGCCGGACTCGAAGACCTCTACCGCGAGATCATCCTCGACCACTACCGCGCGCCACGGAACCGCGGCGAGCTGCCGGTCCCGCCGGCGCATCGCGTCGAGGGCTTCAACCCACTGTGCGGAGACGAGGTCGTGCTCTACCTGGTCGTGGAGGACGGTGTCGTCACGGACGTGAAGATCGGTGGGCAGGGATGCTCCATCAGCCAGGCGTCCACGTCGATGATGAGCGCGGCGGTCAAGGGCAAGCCGGTCGCCGAGGTGCGCAGCCTCATCCAGGCCTTCAAGTCGCTCATGAGCATCCACGAGTCAAAGATCGGCGGTGACGGCGAGGACGTCGACCTCCCCGAGGAGGAGACCACCGACGTCCGCCTCGGCGACCTCGAGGCGCTCCAGGGCGTCGTGAAGTTCCCGGTGCGGATCAAGTGCGCCACGCTCGCGTGGAACACCCTGACCCAGGGGCTCGACGAGCTCCCGTCATGAGCGCCTCACCCGTGCGTCGGGCGGCGACCGACCCGGGTCAAAGGTCACGAATCCCGGTGGATTCGCGCGAACGTGACCAATTTTGGTGGCGCGGTGCGGTTACGCTCGCGGTTCCAACCCGAAGGGAGCGGCATGACCGAGCAGACGACTGTGGCGCCCGACCTGGTGACGACCATCGACGCGGCGCTCGAGCGCTTCGGCGCGGGGACCTCGTCTCGGGTTCGGAGGTCGTCGACTTCCTGCTCGACCTCCGCCTCACCGTGGTGAACAGCTCGGACCGGGCGATCGCCCAGCTCCTCGACGCGGAACGGCAGCCGACCGCCTGAGCGTCGGTGCACTGATCGACCCGGGACCGCCGGTACGCTGATCGGCTCCCGAGGGAGATCCATGGAAGACCCCACACCCGCCGAGCCCACCCGCCGCGACCGGCGCGCCCGGCATCATCCGCGCCGGCGCTGGCCCACGATCGTGCTCGTCGGTGCCGTCGGACTCGCCACCGCGGCCGGAGTGGGGGTCGCCGCCGTGAAGGCCGGCGACGGCGGCGCCGCCTCCGCCGATCGGATCGTCGCCACCTCGTCGTCGACGACCACCTCGTCGACCGCGCCGACCACCACGACGACCACGCTCCCCGCCCTGGTCCAGCCGCCCCCGGCGACCCTGCCCCCGGTCACCTCCGCGCTCGGATCCGGCTCGGACGCCACCGTCGTGCGGGCGTACCAGCAGCGCCTCGCCGACCTGCACTTCGATCCAGGCCCGGTCGACGGCAACTACGGGCAGGCCACCATGTACGCGGTCGAGACCGTGCAGAAGATGGTCGGGCTGCCCCGCACGGGCCGCATCGGCCCGGCCGAGGCGATGACCCTCGCGGCCTTCCAGTACCCGCCGCCGCTGCAACCGACCGGTGAGGCGAACCGCACCGAGATCGACATCACCAAGCAGGTGATCACGCTCTACGCGGACTACCAGGTCCGCCTGATCACGACCACGTCCACCGGCTCGGGTGAGCACTACTGCTACAACTCGCCGCGCGAGAACCCGACCCGTCACATCTGCGAGGTCGCGACCACCCCCTCGGGCCGCTTCACCTACACCCGGTTCGTGAAGGGCTGGGACAAGTCCCCGCTCGGTCAGCTCTACCAGCCGTACTACTTCAACGGCGGCATCGCGGTGCACGGCTACCCGTCGGTGCCGACGACGCCGGCGTCGCACGGCTGCGCCCGCATCCCCATGCACATCGCCGAGTACTTCCCCCTGCTCGTCAGGGTCGGTGACCCGGTGTACGTCTTCGGCGGTCAGCCGGCGCAGGTCCTCTCGAGCACGCCGATCACCCCCGCCCCGCCGACCACGGCACCGGCGGTGCCCGCGCCGCCGCCGGCCGCGCCGCCGGCGACCGCGCCCGCTGCGCCGGTCACCCCGCCCGCCAGCTGAACCCGGACCGGGCCGCTCAGAACCCGGGGTCCGCGAACGGGTCCTCCGACACGGCGGTCCCCGGTGCGCTCACGCTGGTCGTCTCCAGACCGAGACGTGCGGCCAGGCCGTCGTACCCCGACGCCTCGAGCTCGTCCGCGAGCTCGGGACCCCCGGACGTCACCACGCGGCCGCCCATGAACACGTGCACCCGGTCCGGGCGCAGCTCGGTGAGCAGGCGGGCGTAATGGGTGATCGCGAGCACGCCGAGGCCGCGCTCCTCGGTCATCGCCTCGATACGACGGGCCACCTCCCGCAGGGCGTCCACGTCGAGGCCCGAGTCGATCTCGTCGAGCACGGCGAAGCGCGGCGCGAGCACCGCGAGCTGCAGCGTCTCGGCCCGCTTCTGCTCCCCACCGGAGAACTCGACGTTCACGCCCCGGGCCAGGAACTCGGGCCGGACCCCGAGCCGAACCGCCTCGGCGTCGATCCGAGATGCGGGACCGGTGTCGTCGTCGGTCGCGGCGGTCACGACGTCGACCAGGCGCACCCCCGGGACCTCGACGGGATACTGGTGGGCCAGGAAGAGCCCGCGCCGGGCTCGCTCCCACGTCGGCAGGCCGAGGAGCTCTTCACCGTCGATCGTCACGGAGCCGGACGTGACCGTGTAGTCGCGCGCGCCCCATGAGCACGTGCGAGAGCGTCGACTTCCCGGAGCCGTTCGGCCCCATCAACGCGTGGACCTCGCCCGAGGCCACGCTCAGGTTCACTCCACACAGGATCTCGACCCCCGCGACGGAGGCGTGAAGGTCGGTGATCGTCAGCTCGCTCATCGGATGCACCTCATGGCAGGGTCACCATCACGTCGTCGCCCTCGACCCGGACCGGGTAGACGGCGACCGGTTGGGTCGCCGGGAGCGAGTGGGGCGCACCCGACACCAGCGAGAACGTCGAGCCGTGCTTCGGGCACTCGATCTCGCACTCCTCGGGCCACACGTCGCCCTCGGACAGGGAGTAGTCGGCGTGGGAGCACTCGTCGTCCACGACGTACCACGCGTCGCCGTCGGCACCGTCGAGATGAACGACGCACAGCCGCCGGCCCTCGGCGTCGAAGCGTCGCGCCGCGTCCGTGGCGACGTCGGTCGTAGTGCAGATCCGGATCTCAGGCATCGGCGTCGTGGTGGAGATGCCCGACCTTCTCGTGCACGGCCCGGCGCAGGGGTGTCGCCAGCTCCGGGACGGGGAGGCGGGCGAAGACGTCCTCGAAGAAGCCGAGCACGATGAGCCGTTCCGCGTCCTCCGGGCGCACCCCCCTGCTCTCGAGGTAGTAGCGCTGGTCGTCGTCGATGGGTCCGACGGTCGAGGCGTGAGAGCACCGGACGTCGTCGGCCTCGATCTCGAGGTTCGGGATGGACTCGGCGCCCGCGCCCTCGGTGAGCACGAGGTTGCGGTTGGACTGCGTCGCCTCGACCTTCTGGGCGTCGGGGCGGATCCGGATGAGCCCGCTGTACACGGAACGGGCGGTGTCCTCGACCGCACCCTTGAACAGCAGGTCGCTCCGCGTGCGCGGCGCGACGTGGTCCTGGAAGGTCCGGAAGTCGTGCATCTGGGTACCGTCGCCGAAGTAGACGGCGAGGAGATCGCTCTCCGCTCCGGGACCGCCGAGGCGTGCCTCGGTCCGGAGCCGGGCGTAGTCACCGCCCAGCGCCACCGCCGAGGACGACAACCGGGCGTCGCGTCCGAGGTGCGCGCGCTGCGCGGCGAGGGACCATGTCCGCTCGCCGTACTCCTGGACCGAGACGTGACGCACGTGGGCCGCGTCCCCGATCGAGAGCTCGACGGCGGCGTCAACGAGGTGCGCGATACGGGGCGCCGACGCGTGCCGCTCGAGCACCGTCACCTCGCTCTCCTCCTCGGCGACGACGAGCGTGTGCGGGAAGGACGCGAGCCCGTCGCCCTCGGCCCAGTGCAGGATGACGATCGGCAGCTCGACGACCACCCGGCGGGGGACGTGGACGAACGCGCCGCCGGCCAGGAACGCGTCGTGCAGCACCGTGAACGCGTCGGCGGTCTCGGCTGACATCGCACCCAGCATCGGGGTCACGAGACCGGGATCCGCGGTGGCGATCCCGCCGACCGTCACCCCCTGCGCCTCGAGCTCGGGCGACAGCTCGCGGTGCACGACGCGCCCGTCGCGCACGACCACGAGCGCGGCGTGCGCGCCGACCTCCGCCGCGAACGGCCCGCCCCCCGGGGCCATGATCGCCTCGGGGGCTCCGAGCTCCTCGGCGGTGAGCGGCCGGAACCGCTCGAGATCGAGCTGGTCGACCCGGGAGTAGCGCCAGATCTCCTCGGTGTCGGTCGGCCAGACGAGGTCCTCGAGCTGCTCGGCGGCGGCCAACCGGCGCGTGTTCAGCCAGTCCGGCCCGCCCAGCGCGCCCGCGGCGTCAACAGTGAATGCGTGACCCATCGAGACCGTGCTGCGGTCAGTCGACCGCACCCTCCATCTCCTCGGTCGGCTGCGATCGGAGTCCCGCGGCCAGTAGGAAGCGCGTATCCGACCGCACCCTCCATCTCCTCGGTCGGCTGCGATCGGAGTCCCGCGGCCAGTAGGAAGCGCGTCATCCGACCGCACCCTCCATCTCCTCGGTCGGCTGCGATCGGAGTCCCGCGGCCAGTAGGAAGCGCGTCATCCGACCGCACCCTCCATCTCCTCGGTCGGCTGCGATCGGAGTCCCGCGGCCAGTAGGAAGCGCGTCATCCGACCGCACCCTCCATGTTGAGCTCGATCAGGCGGGAGAGCTCGACCGCGTACTCCATGGGAAGCGTCTTCACGATCGGCTCGATGAAGCCGTTCACGATCATCGCGGTCGCCTGCTGCTCGGTCAGGCCCCGGCTCATCAGGTAGAAGAGCTGGTCGTCGCCGACCTTGGAGACGGTGGCCTCGTGCCCGATGCGCGCATCCTGCTCGTCGATCTCCATGTACGGGTAGGTGTCCGAGCGGGACTCGTCGTCGAGGATCAGCGCGTCGCACCGGACATGGCTCTTCACCGAGTGCGCGCCCTCCTCGACCTTGACGAGGCCGCGGTAGGTCGTGCGACCGCCGTCCTTCGAGATCGACTTCGAGTCGATGATCGACGTGGTCTCGGGTGCGGCGTGGGTCATCTTGGCGCCGGCGTCCTGGTGCTGGCCCCGGCCGGCGTAGGCCACCGACAGCACCTCACCGTGCGCCTTCGGGCCGGTCATGACGACCGCGGGGTACTTCATCGTCAGCTTCGATCCGAGGTTGCCGTCGATCCACTCGACCGTGGCCTCGGCCTCGGCGCGCGCCCGCTTGGTGACCAGGTTGTAGACGTTGGGCGACCAGTTCTGGATCGTCGTGTACCGGATGTGCGCGCCGGGCTTCGCGATCAGCTCGACCACCGCGGAGTGCAGCGAGTCGGTCGAGTACACCGGGGCCGAGCAGCCCTCGACGTAGTGCACCGACGCGCCCTCGTCGGCGATGATCAGCGTCCGCTCGAACTGGCCGGCGTTCTCGGCGTTGATCCGGAAGTAGGCCTGGAGCGGCATGTCGACGTGCACGCCGGGCGGCACGTAGATGAACGAGCCACCGCTCCACACGGCGGAGTTCAATGCGGCGAACTTGTTGTCACCCGGCGGGATGACCGTGCCGAAGTGCTCGCGCGACCAGCTCCGGGTAGTCCTTGAGCGCCTGGTCCATGCTCGTGAAGAGCACCCCCAGGCCCTCGAGGTCCTCGCGGTTCTTGTGGTACACGACCTCGGACTCGAACTGGGCTGTCACCCCGGCCAGGAACTTGCGCTCGGCCTCGGGGATGCCGAGCTTCTCGTAGGTGTTCTTCATGCTCTCGGGGAGCATGTCCCAGTCCGACACCGAGTCGCCCTCGGTGGGCTTCAGGTAGTAGTAGATGTCGTCGAAGTCGATGTCGGGCATGTTCTTCGCGAACCACTCGAGCATGGGCTTGCGCTCGAACCGCTTGAGGGCGTTGAGCCGGAACTTCTTCATCCAGTCCGGCTCGGACTTGTGGTCCGAGATCTCCTGGACCGTCAGCTCGTTGATGCCCTTGTGGGGCGTGTAGACGTAGTCGTCGGTCGAATCGTGCCAACCGAGCTGGTACTTGCCGAGATCGATGCCTTTGACCGCCATGAGGGCGCTCCGGGGGTTGCCGGGGCCGGCCGGGAAGGGGCCGGTATTTCCACTACGGCCATAGTAACAATCCCACCCCCCGGGCGTCGATGCCCCGAGCGGCTCAGCGCGTCGCGGACCCTGTGGCCTGGGTCCCGGACCCCGAGGGAACGGTCGTGGTCGTGGTCGAGGTCGTCGACGAGCTCGTGCTCTGGAGCGTCCGGATCTGGTCGATGATGCTGCCGAGCTTGTTCACCTGGTTCTGGTACTCGCCGAGATCGCCGCTCTTCAGGGCCTTCTGGGCCGCGTCGTACGCATCGCTCGCCTGCTGGAGGAGATCGTCGAGTGTGGCCGAGCCCGAGCCGTTCCCCGGCGTCGTGGTCGGCGGCGTCTGACCGCTGTCCGGCGGCGGCGCACCGCTCCCGCCGAACTGCGGGAACTTCAACAACGCGTCCTGGATCGTCGGCCCGAAGTTGGCGGTGCCGTCGTAGTAGACGATCACGAATCGCAGTGCCGGCTGGTCGCCGCTCTCGGACAGCACGTACAGCGGCTGGATGTAGAGCAACGAGTCCTTGACCGGGATGATCTGCAAGGAGCCCTGCTGGACCCGCGACCCCTGCTGGTTCAGCAGCGAGATCTGCGTGCTGATCGAGTCGGTGTTGTTGATCGTGCGGTCCACCTGCACCGGACCGGCGACGGTCAGGTCCTGTGGCATCGAGAACGCCTCGAGGCGCGGGCTCGCCGCCGGGTCGCCGCGGGCGATCATGAACGCCGAGAGGCGGTTCTGCCCGTTGCCCTTCGACACCGGGACGAAGGGCCGGATGATGAGGAACTCCTCAGTGGTCTGGCCCGGCAGGCGGGTCAGGACGTAGAGGGGCTCGATGCGCTTGCCGGTCGACTGTGCGTTCTGGGGCGCGTTGGTCACGACCGAGGTGTCCGAGGAACTCGATCCCGCCGCGGCGGGGTCGGCGGAGACCTCCCACACGTTCGCGCCGGAGAAGAACGTCGTCGGGCTCTGCACGTGGTACTGGCGGTACACGTCGGTCTGGACCCGGAACAGGTCCTGCGGGTAACGCAGGTGGGCGCGGATGTCGCTCGGCATCTTGGCGAGGTCGGTGAAGAGGTCCGGGAACGCGGCGCGGTAGGCCTTGAGCACCGGGTCCTTGCGGTCCGCGACGTAGAACGTCACGGTGCCGTCGTACGCGTCGACGGTCGCCTTGACCGAGTTGCGGATGTAGTTGAACCGCTTGCCGGCGAGCGACCCCTCGGTGGGAGACGTGCTCTGCGCGTAGGGGTAGCGGTCGCTGGTGGTGTAGCCGTCGAGGACCCACACGAGGTGGCCGTCCTTGGACACCACCGGATACGGGTCCTGGTCGAAGGTCAGGAACGGCGCCGCCGTCTGCACGCGCTCGCGGACGTCCCGCCGGAAGATGATGCGGGTGGAGTCCTTGATCTGGCTCGAGATCAGGAGGTTCTGGTCGCCGAAGCGGAGCGCGAACGCGGCCCGGCGCAACCACGATGACAGGCCGACGCCGGCCGCACCCTTGTACCGGGTCGTCGCGTCGGAGCCCTCGCGCGGGTGGTCGAACTCCGGCTGCTTCGCGCCGACGAGCGCGTAGCTGCTCAGCTGCTCGCCGAAGTAGAGCTGGGGCCGGCTGAGATCGAGCTGCCCCTTGCCGGGGATGTCCTTCAGGAAGTACGTGGGCTGGCCGGCGTCCGAGGTGTTGGCGGGTGACACCACGGCGCCGTAGCCGTGGGTGTACACGACGTGGCGGTTGACCCAGCTCTGCGAGGGGAGGTCGTCGCTGTTCAGCTCACGCGCCGCGATGAGCACCTGGCGCAGCTGCTGGTCGACGATGTAACGATCCGTGTCCGCGTTCACGAACTTGTAGTAGGTCTGCAGGCTCTGGAACTGCTGGAAGTCCTTCTCGATCGCGTCGTGGTCCCACAGGCGCGCGTTGCCGATCGTCTGGCTGTTGTCGGTCAGGTCCGCGGGCGTCAGGTTGGTCCGGTAGTCGAAGTTGGTCGCGTTGATGCCGCTGAGGTCGAACGAGGCGCGCGTCGCCTCGATGTTGCGGGCGATGTAGGGCTTCTCCTTGGCGAGCTCGTTCGGGTTGACGAAGAACTGCTGGTAGACGGCGGGCACGATCGTCCCGATGACGAGGGCCACGAAGCCCCAGAGCCCGACCGCGATGACCGGGAGCACCCACCCGCGGCGCCAGATGTTCCAGACGAACAGGCCGGCCGCGACGACCGAGATCACCATCAACAGGTTGAGCGAGGGGAGCTGCGCGGCGACGTCCGTCTTGCTCGCGCCCTCCACGAAGCCCCGCGTCGAGAAGTTCAGCTCGTAGCGGGCGAAGAAGTACTGGACCGTCTTGACGAGCGCCATCAACGCGAGCACCACCGACAGGTGCGCCTTGACCTGGGGCGTGACCCGCTGGAAGGGGGCCTGGAACCGGATCCCCCCGTTCAGGTAGTGCGCGATCGTGGTGATGATCAACACGATGATCAGACCCGCGAACAGCCAGTCGAACACGAAGGTGAGGAACGGCAGCCGGAAGACGTAGAAGCCGACGTCCTTGCCGAACTGCGGGTCCTTCACGCCGAAGGACTGCGAGTGGGTGAACAGGATCCAGCGCTGCCATTCGCCGGCGGCCGTGGCGCCCGCCAGGAGAGCGAAGATCACGGAGACGACGATCCGGATGCGACCCGAGTACGGCGCGACGGTCTGCTGGTACCGCAGCAGCATCTCGTCCTCGGGGCCCAGCGCGCGGGTGCGGGGCGCGAGCCGCTCCGCGATCGTCAGGCTGACGAACATCATCACGAAGAAGAGCGCGGTGAAGACGGCCGCGGGGAGCAGACGCGCCCAGAGCAGCGCCCGCCACGTGTCGCCCCGGCCGATCGAGTCGAACCAGAGGTACTCGGTGTAGAAGCCGGCGAGCCCTCGGGCCGACAGGAACAGGGCGATCAGCACCCCGACCAGGATGATCATCCACGGTCGGATCCGGAATCGACCCTCGCGACTTCGACGTACCGGGGGGACGCGCATCGGGGGGAGCCTAGAAGCCCGCGCCCACTCCGGCGGCGCGCCCGTCACCAGACGGGGACGAGGAGGCACCGGCACCCGGGGTGGGCGGGCGGATGCGGCTGGCCCGTCGGGAAGGACTCGCCCCGAACCGTCGGCTCCAGCGCGTTGTCGTCACAGTCCGGGCACGTGCCCTCGACGCTCGGCACCCACCGGAGGGTCTGCCCGGCGGGTGCGGCGTCGTAGACACCGAGCGCCCAGGCGGCCGCGAGCGTGTCCTCGACCACCGCGTCCAGCTCCTGACCCTTGAACTCGCGGTACCGGGCCCCGAGGCGCTGGGTGACGGCCTCGCCCTCGCCGGCGTGGTCGATCGCCTCGACGAGCCGGGACCGCAGGCGCTCGACCATCGCGGCCGCGAGCCCGTCGACCATCGCTCCGGGCGCGGCACCGCCGGGCCGGCCACCGATCGCGGCCCGTCCGCCGTTGAACGCGGCGTCGACGGGCTCGCGCATCGTGGCGACCAGCACGCGGACCTGCTCGTCCGCATCGGGCAGCACCGCCGCCGCCTCGGGGACGCCCTTGACCGTGCGGATGCGGTCGA
Organism: uncultured Acidimicrobiia bacterium; assembly: GCA_963805415.1. Classification (GTDB taxonomy): domain Bacteria; phylum Actinomycetota; class Acidimicrobiia; order IMCC26256; family JAENVU01; genus JAENVU01. The sequence goes on along the minus strand of CAWDUD010000006.1, from coordinate 149,720 downwards.
GGACGTCGTTCTGCTCGTCCTGCAGGGCCCGCTTCACCTTGCGACCGAGCTCGCGTCGCAGCGGGGCGAGGATGGCGGCGCGTGCGCGGCGTGTGCCTCGTCGTCGGTGACCGGGCCCGAGATCGCGACCACGGGCTCCGCGTCGGGGTCGGGATCGCCGCCCTCGGTCACGAGATCGATCACGACCTCCGCCGGAGCCGGGGCCGGCTCGGGTTCCGGTGTCGCCACCGGCTCGGTCGCCTCTCGCCCGGGGCTTCGCCTTCGCCCGGGGCTTCGCCGGCGTCTGGGCCTTCGGCGGCTCGGCCTTCGGCGGCTCGGGCTCGGGCTCCGGCGCCGGTTCCAGCTCGGGCTCGGGGCGGGGGGCCGGCGCGGGCTCGGCGGACTGCTCCCGCAGCCGGGCGAACAGCGCCTCGACCTCGATCGAGACGGGACCGGACTCCCCGGTGAGCTCCCCGGCGAGCGCGGCCAGCTCGCCGTCGACCGGGTGCACGTCCTCGGGGAGCGGCGGCGGTCCGGCCAGCTCCTGGGCGGCACGCGACTCGACCTGCACGAGCGCCTCGGTCGCGTCGCCGAGCGTGCGCTTCACCACGCGGTACGCGTCGAGCAGGCGGTCCCGGCCCGCTCGCAGCTCGTCGATCTGGGCCTGCAGCAGCATGCGCCGGCGTCCGAGGTCCGCGAGGATCCGCTCGCGGACCGACCGGGCCTCGTTGACGAGATCACGACCGGCGGTCTTCGCGGCCTCGATCTCGGCGGCCGCCGCCCCGATCGACTCCTCGCGTGCGCCGGCGACCTCTTCGGCGACGGTCGCGCGCAGCTCGGCGACCTCGGCCTCGGCGGTCGCGCGTTGCTCCGACGCGAACGTGAGCGACTCCTCCTCGCGGGCCGCGGCCGCGGACTGAGCGGTGTCGCGGATCGCCGCGGCGTCGGCATCGGCTTCGGCACGCGTGCCGGCCGCCTCGGCCTCGGCCGTCGCGACCAGCTCGGCCGCGCTCGCCTCGGCACGGCTCCGGATCTCCTCCGCAGCTTCCTGCGCGGAGCGCAGGACCCTGGCGGTCTCCTCGCCGAGCGCGTCGAGGAGCCGGTCCTCGGTCACGAGCGGCGGGTCTGCGAGCTGACGGCGGAGCTCCTCGAGCTGGCCCTCGAGTTCGGCCTCGCGCTCGCGGGCGAGTGTCATCTCCTCGGCCACGCGCTTCAGGAAGTTGCGGACCTCGAGCTCGGAGACCCCGCGGAACGCCGCTGCGAACCCGCGAGTCGCGATCTCGTCCGGGGTGAGTCGGGGCGCGCTCGCGGCGGCGCGACGATGCACGTCAGCCACGGGAACACCTCGATGCAATCACGGCGCACCATCGTATTGGCGCACTCCCCGCTCGCCGAGGACCGCTCACGCGGCGCAGGGGCGGCCGGCAGTGGTGCGCCGCCGTTGTCGACGCAGCACCTTCAGGGCGTCGTCGAGGATGCGCACCCCGACCACCTTCATGTCGCCGGCGGTGCTCCGCGCCCCTTCACCTCGGCCTGCGGAACGATCATCAGCGTCGCCCCCGCCTGCCGTGCCGCAACCGCCTTCTGGGGGACGCCGCCGACCTCGCCCACGTTGCCCGCGCCGTCGATCTCGCCGGTGACGGCCACCCTCGCCCCGCCGGTGAGATCCCCCGGTGTGAGGTCGTCGATGATCGTGAGCGCGAAGGCGAGTCCCCCCGACGGGCCGCTGATGTCGCCCGCGTCGATCGAGATGTCGACCGGGAAGTCGAACTTCAGGTCGGCTGTCGACGCGGCGATGCCGAAGTACGGCTTGCCCTTGATGTCCCCGGCGGGCGCGGTGCCGCTCGTGACGTCGAAGGTGTGTTCGTCGTGCTTGCGGCGCACGGTGACCGAGAACGTGGTCCCGACGGGTGCCGCCTGGACGATCTGGCCGACCTGGTCGCGGACCGTGACGGATGTTCCGTCGATGGCGGTGATCACGTCACCAGGCCGGAGTCCCGCCTTCGCGGCCGGCGAGTGCGCCACGACCTGCTCGACCCGCGCGCCGCTGCCCGTCACGGTCACGTCGTAGCCGAGCCGCGTGAAGCGCGGCCTGCTTCGCCGCGAGCTGCGACTCCGCCATCATCTGCACGCTCTGGCGCTCGACCTTCTGACGGGGCGCGGTTCCGAAGTAGTCCTTCTCGCCGATCACCCGGCTGTCGTCGTCCAGGCTCGCATCGACGAAGCGCCAGACGTTCGGACGGCCGTTGCTCACACGCACGGTGAGGAGCAGGAGTGCGCCGTCATGGCGGTACTGCTTCACGCCGTGGATCCGCAGGTAGCCGTCGACCGGCGTGGCGTCGCCCGGGGACTCGATGACGTAGGGCAGCTTGATGTACGCACCGGCGACACCGACGACCGCGAGGACGACCGCGACGGTGACGAGGACCTTGCCGGCGGCCGAGACCCGCCGGGGGTTCGCAGCGCCTCCGGTCGTCGGATCGCTGGTGCCGGAGGGTTCGCTCGGGTCGGCCGGGTTCGTCATGGACGGGCGTCAGCCTGCCATGTCACCCGGGGCGATTCCGGGCACCTAGTCCCCGGGACGAGAACGCGTCGTGAGCTCGGCGTTGACCACCAACCGCTCGGCGCTGCTGCCGATCGGGTGGCACGTGAAGATCGTCAGCGTGCGACCCGGGTGCTGGTCGACGATCCAGAGGGCCGTGTTGGGCAGCACCTCCACCGAGGTGACGGAGTAGTGGTACGCCCCGGTCCCGTCCGACAGCACGATCTCGTCGCCGGGCGCGAGCTCGGCATTGCGCAGGAACGGCTCGGTGTGGGTGGTGCGGTGGCCGGCGAGCACGACGTTGCCCCACCCGCCGAAGCTCGCAGTACCGGGCCAGTGGGCCGGTCCCGCGTCGATCACCATCTGCTCCACGCCCTCCCGGACCGGCTGGTCCACACCGGTCTTGGGGATCTGGATGCGGCCGACCTCGGTGAGCGTGCGGTATGCGGCCGGGTCGGGCAACGGCGCCGGGACCGGCAGCGGCGGGGGCGGCGGCGGGTGCTCGGCGGACCAGGCCGCGGCAGCCAGCGCCGGCTCGGCGGCCGGGAGCGCGGCCTCGGCGAGCACGGGCACCGGAGCGGCGGCCACGACCTGATGGGTGGGCACCGCGGCGCCGGTGTCGGCGGACGCGAGGACGGGAACCGCGACGGTGCTCGCGACTCCGAGCGCGATGAACACGCCGACGACGGTGCGCCGACGAACCCTTCCGAACGATTCAGCCAGTCCCATGCCCAGGGCATCGGCAGAATCGCCCCCCAGCTGTAGCGTCGGGCGATCAGCCCCCGATCACCGGACCCGATCGCGCCCGGCGGACCGCGCCGACCGGCATCGGACCTCGCGGCCCGGTACGCGGCGGACGCGCAGGACCCGGCACGCGTCGAAGCGCACGCCGAGGAGCTCGAGGCTGCCGTCGCCGCCGCCGCAGATCCGCGGGCCCGCGCCGCGGCCCTGGGTGCGCTCGTTCGTGGTCGGGACGCCAAGCGCCGCCGGCGGGCGTGGACCGCTGCGCTCATCGACGCCGATCCGGGCGTGCGCCGCCGGGCGGCCGAGCTGACGCCCCGCGTGCCCTCCCCGGCGCCGACCCGGCTGACCGGCCTCTTCGCCGATCCCGATCCGCTCGTGGCCGAGACGGCGTGCTGGGCGGCCGGGGAGATCCGCTGGCGGGACGCCGGGCGGCGGCGGGTCGTGGCCGGGCTCGTCGAGGCGGCCGGTCATGCGGACCCGCTCGTCCGCGAGTCCGCCGTCGCCGCGCTCGGCGCCCTCGGCGACCCCGCCGGGCTCCCGGCCATCCTCGCGGCCTGCACCGACCGCCCGGCGATCCGCCGGCGCGCGGTGCTCGCACTCGCGCCGTTCGAGGGGCCCGAGGTCGACGCCGCGCTCGCCGCGGCCCGGGACGACCCGGACTGGCAGACCCGCCAGTCCGCCGACGACCTCCTCTGAGGTCGAGTCCGCGGCTACGTGCGGGGGCGGCGCATGAACATGTCCTCGACCTGGTCGAAGATCTCGACGCAGCGGCCCGCGCCGAGCACCACGCACTCCAGGGGTGCGTCGACGAGGTGCACCGGCAGCTTGGTCTCCTGCGCGATGCGCAGGTCGAGTCCCCGGAGCATCCCGCCGCCGCCGACGAGGTGGATGCCGTGGATGATGAGGTCGTGGGCGAGCTCGGGCGGGGTCTGCGCGAGCGCCGCGATCACCGCGTCGCAGATGGCGCGCACCTGCTCCTCGATCGCCTCGCGGACCTCCTCGGGGGTGAGGATCACCGTCTTGGGCAGGCCGCTCATGAGATCACGCCCGCGCACCTCGGCCTTGAACTCGTCGGGAGTGGGGAAGGCCGAGCCGATCGCGAGCTTGATCTCCTCGGCGGTCCGCTCCCCGATCGCGATCCCGTACTCACGGCGGACGTAGGCCTGGATCGCGGCGTCGATGTCGAACGATCCGACGCGTACCGCTTCGAGGGCCACGACGCCGCGTAGCGAGATGACCGCCACCTCGGTCGTGCCGCCGCCGATGTCGACGACCATGTTCCCGAGTGGCTCGTGGATCGGGAGCCCCGCACCGATCGCGGCGGCCATGGGTTGCTCGAGCAGATACGTGGACGCCGCGCCCGCGAGGCGCGCCGCTTCGAGCACGGCGCGCTGCTCGACGTGGGTGATCGCCGAGGGAACGCAGATCAGCACGCGGGCGCGTGAGAGGCGCGAGACACCTGCGCGCTGGAAGAGCAGCCGGATCATGCGCTGGGTGATCTCGTAGTCGGTGATCGCCCCGCCGCGCAGCGGTCGGACCGCCACGATGTAGCCCGGCGTCCGACCGATCATCTGCCACGCCTCGTGACCCATCGCCAGGACGTCGTTCGACCGGCTGTTGAGCGCGATCACCGTGGGTTCGTTGAGGATGATCCCCTGGCCTCGCGAATACACCAGGGTGTTCGCCGTGCCGAGATCGATCGCGAGGTCCCTAGCCAGCGCGCCGACCTCGTGTCCGGGGCGGCCCGTCGGGAGCGAGCGCCTGACGGCGGGCAGCGAAGTCCTCGATCCCTGCGTGCATGCCACGAGGACGGCGGTGCCGGATGAGCACGACCGTGACTCCGATCACGATGAGCGCGAGGGCGAGCGCCAGGAAGGCCACGTCAGCCCCGGTGACCGATCGCGCGGATCTCCTGCGCGCGCCGAGGGCCCAGTCGTCGCCGCCCTCCCAGTGCTCCTGCTTCCAGATCGGTACGGACTCCTTCAGCGTGTCGATGCAGAAGCGGGCCGCGTCGAACGCGTCACCGCGGTGCGGGCTCGACACGACCACCGCGACCGACGGGTCGCTCAGCGCGATCTCACCGGTCCGGTGCAGCACCGCGACGCGGGCGAGGTCCGGCCACCGTCGGCGGGCCTCGGCGACGATCGCCGCCATCGAGGCGAGCGCGACGTCGTCATAGGCCTCGTAGGTGAGCGAGGTCACGCCGGCCCGACCCTCGGCATGGTCGCGGACGACCCCCAGGAAGGTGACGACCGCGCCCACCTCGGGGAGCGTGGCCCATGCAACGGCCGCGACGACGGGCAACGGCTCGACGCCGAGCGCCACCCAGTCTCCACCCGCGGTCGGTTCGATCACGGCGCCATTGTAGGGAAGGTGCCGCCGCGACCTCCGGGCCGCGGCCTGCGAGCCATGGGCCGTCGGTACACTCCCGAAAATGCCGGGAACCGATCCTGACGACGAAGGCACCCGGCCGCCGCCCCATCCGATGGACCGGGCCTGGATCCATCCTTCCGAGCTGGCGGGAGCACGCCGGACCGCCGCCCCCCGCCGGGTCCGCAGCGCCTTCCGGCGCGACGTCGTCCTGGCCCTCTCCGCCGGGGCGATCGGGGCCGTCGCCGCGGTGACCGTCCTCGGCCTGGCGGGTGCGTTCACCCAGGACACCACGACTCCCCGCGGGAGGCACCGGTCCGCGACGCCGCCGGCGTGGCGGCATCGGTGGCGCCGGCGATCACCGCGGTCGTCGCGACCAGCGGCGGCGCCGAGCGACGCGGGTCCGGCGTCGCCGTCTCGAGCCACGAGATCCTCACCACGACCGACGTCGTGGGCGACCCGGCCGCGGCCGGGTCGGTCGCGGTGACCACCGCCGACGGCAAGCGCCACTCCGCCGAGGTCCGCGGCCGGGACCCGGTGACCGGGCTCGTCCTGCTCGACGTCCGATCCCTACGGGCCCAGCCGGTGCGCTGGCGTGACACCGACGCGGTCCGGCCGGGCGACTGGGTGGTCGCGGTCGGGCGCACACCGGCCCGGCCGTGGGTCACGAGCGGTGTCGTCACCGCGGTCGGCGGGTGGATGACCGACGCCGCCGGCTACTCGTACGCCGGAGTGATCACCACGAGCACGGAGCTCGCGGCCGACGCGCCGCGGTGGCGCACTGGTGGACCAGGAGGGACGCGTCATCGGGATCCTCGCGTCGAGCGCGTCGGCCCCGGCGCGCACCTCGGTGCTGCCGAGCGACATGGCGGGCGACGTCGCGACGCAACTCTCCGAGCAGGGACGTGCTTCCCACGGCGCACTCGGCGTGCGCGCCACCGACGGACCCGACGGCGTGTCGGTCACGGAGGTGGTCGCCGATTCGGGCGCGGCCCGGGCCGGGATCCTGGCCGGTGACCGGATCACCCGGATCGACGGCGTCCGGACGCCCGACACCGCAACCCTCGTCTACGAGCTGCGGCGCAGGTCGGCCGGCACGCGTGTGACGCTCACCGTCCGCCGCAAGGGCGCCGGGACCCTCCACCTGGCGGCTCAGCTCGACGACACCGGATCGGGCGGACCCGAGCCCGCCGACAGCTCCGTCGCCCCGCTCGCGCTCGGCGGGGGCTCGTAGGACCGCCCGATCACCTCGGTCGGACGCGCGCGGCGGTCGGGCGCGAGAATGGGCTCCATGGACGTCACCGACCTCGATGCCGAGCTCCTCAACGCGGTGCAGTGGTCGTTCCCACTCGATGCCACGCCCTATGCGGCGCTCGCCGAGCGCCTCGGTACCACCGAGGAGCAGGTCCTGACCGATCTCCGCGCCGCGAAGGACGCCGGGGTGCTGCGCCAGCTCTCGGCCATCTTCGACACCCGCGCCCTCGGCTACTCGTCGGCGCTCGTCGCCGCGAAGATCGATCCGGACCGGGTGGACGAGGCCGCGGCCGTGATCAGCGCCCACCCGGGCGTGAGCCACAACTACAAGCGCAACCATGCCTACAACCTCTGGTACACCCTCGCGGTCCCGCCGGGTGAGGACTTCGAGACCCATCTCGACGTGCTGCACCGGGAGTCGGGCGCCCTCGTCACCCGCCCGCTGCCGACGCTCCAGCTCTACAAGATCGGGGTCAAGCTCGACATGACGGGCAAGACCGCGGTCGACGCCAAGGCCGAGGTGCTCGAGCACGAGAGGCCCGAACGCCGCCCCGACATGGAGGCACCGGACCTCTCCCCGCTCGAGGTCGCGGCCATCCGGATCGCGCAGGAGGACCTGCCGCTGGTCCCGCGCCCCTTCGCGGTGCTCGCCGAGCAGATCGACACGACCGAGGACGAGCTGCTCGCGATGCTCCGGTCCTTCGCCGACCGCAAGCTGATGCGCCGGTTCGCCGCGGTGATGAACCACCGCACGGCGGGGTTCAAGGCCAACGCGATGGGTGTCTGGGCCGTGCCCGAGGACGAGCTCTCCGAGATCGGACCGCAGATGGCCGGCTTCGCCGCGGTGTCGCACTGCTACCGCCGACCGACCTACGAGGACTGGCCCTACACCGTGTTCACCATGGTGCACGGGCGGACCGGCCGGGACTGCGAGGCGGTGATCGAGGCGATCGCGTCGGAGACCGGCGTCGACGAGTACGCGCTCCTCTGGTCCGTCAAGGAGTACAAGAAGACGCGCGTCCGCTACTTCACTCCCGACTGGGACGAGTGGCGGGTCGAGCACCTCGTGGACGCGCGCGGCGCTCCTAGCGATCGAGCTTCTTCTTCCCGACGCCGCCCGGCGGACACCCACGCGTCACCCCGACTTCACCTCGCACCGGTACAACGGACTCGACCGCGAATCCCCCGAATCCCGTCGAGGACGCACGATGACCGGACTGCATCTCGTCGACGACCACCCGTCGGAACGAACCTCGGACGCCCCCACGTCGGCGCCGGCGAGGCACGTCGACGTGACGGTGATCGTGCCGACCCGGAACGAGGAGGGCACGATCGACGAGCTGGTCGAGCGGATCCGGCGGACGCTCGGCCCTGCGGGCTACCGCTACGAGGTCCTCTTCGTGGACGACTCGGATGACCGGACCCCCGAGGCGATCGCGTGGCACGAGCGCCACGGGCACACCGTCCGCCTCGTCCATCGGGGCCCCGGGACTCGGGCCGCGGGTCCCGCTGGTGCGCTGTGCGCGGGGTTCGACGCAGCACGCGGAAGCGCGGTGCTCTGCATCGACGCCGACCTCCAGCACCCGCCCGAGCTCCTTGCGCCCATGGCCCACGTCCTGCTCGACGGCAGCGGCGACGTCGTCGTCGGGACCCGCTATCTCGCCGGCGGGGCGGACACCGGGATGGAGAGCCGGCGGCGGCGGTGTGCGGCCGCGGCCGCCCGGGACCTGACCCGCCTCGCGATCCCCAGGTTGCGCCGAACGACGGATCCGGGGAGCGGGCTCTTCGGCCTCCGCCTGGACGTGCTCGACGGTGTGGACCTCGCCCCCCGCGGCTTCCGGGTCCTCGTCGACGTGCTCGCCACCGGCACGTGGAGGTCGCTGGTGGAGATCCCCTACCAGCTGGAGCCCCGGCGCCGCGGGGCTTCCACGCGTCGCCCGCAGCGGGATTCCGGTCGCTCCGCCACCTGGCGCGACTGGCACGCGACCCCGCGTCGTCACGGGGGGCGCGCCCACAACCGGGAGGTCGTGTGGTCACCGTGCCGAACAGCGCGCCGGGCCGGCCGGTCCGGTCGCGCACCGTGGTGCTCCGCCACGACGAGGACTGAGCGGCCGGGTCGTCCCCGGCCTGCTCGAGGTCGCGCGCCTACCGGCGTCGCCGCAGCAGGCGCCGGAGCGCGAGGCCCCCGGTCACACCGATCACCGCCGCACCCGCGGCGCCGGCGACGACCGCCGGCGACGGCGCCGCGGACGCCATCGAGTCGTAGGTCTCGAGCAGCGTCTCCTCGTTGGTGTGGCGCGCCCGCCATCCCGTCGCCTCGAGCCGGTCCGTGGCCACGACCCACGGGTGCACGAGGTACGGCAGCACCGACGGGGGGATCTCGCCGAGCCCCGCCTGCCAGGAACGGGTGAAGACCCGGCGCAGCACCTCGAGGGGTACCGCCGGCAGCGACCCGTGGGGCAGCAACGCTCGCACCTCGTCGGTCCCGACCCAGCCGGCGGCGGCGACGTCGTAGACGCCGTCGCGGTCCTCCACCACCGCGTCGACGAGGGCCGAGACCAGATCGTCCACGTGCAGGACCTGCACGGTGCACCTTCGCCCGGCACGCGGGGCCGGCGGCGTCCGGCCAGCAACCGGGCGAAGAGGTGCTCGGCGCCCGCGCCGAGCACCGGCGCGGCCCGCAGCACCGTCACCGTGGTGCCGGGATGATCCTGGCCCCACTCCTGCAGCAGGCGCTCGACCTCTGCGGCGTGGATCGCCGGGCCGAATCCGGGCTCGGGCGCAACGCCGCGTCCTCGGTCAGCGGGACGGGATTGCCGGGCCACGCGCCGTAGACGGACGCGCTCGAGACCCGCACCACCTTGGAGACACCGACCGCCGAGGCGGCGGCGAGCACCCGGCGGGTGCCCTCGATGTTGACGCGTGCCATGAGCGTGTCGTCGACGATCGGGTCCACGACCGCGGCGAGGTGCACCACGGTGTCGACGCCGCGGAGGAAGGCTTCGACGTCGCGGCCGGCGACGTCGACGAGGTGGTGCTCCACCCCGGGCCCGCTGCGCGACGGTTCGCGCACGTCGAGGCCGACGATGCGGGGAACCCCGGCCGCGGTGAGCGCGGGTACGAGACGGGAGCCCACGAACCCGGCCGCGCCGGTGACGGCGACCGATGCGGCGACGGGGGAGGGGCTCATGGGTCTCCCTAGACTGGCCGCGTGACCGACGATCCTCAAGCCGGGGGCGACGACGAGCCGGACGATCCGTTCGGCAACCCGCTCGGCAACCCGCTCGCGGGAATGGGGCTGCCGTTCGACCTCTCCGGGATCGACCTCAACGAGGCGATGCGGATCCTGCAGTCCCCCGGACCGCTCAACTGGGAGATCGCCCGGCAGGTGTCCGACCAGGTCGCCGTCGAGGACGACGCCGACCAGACGATCGACGACGCCGCCCGGGCCGAGCTGATCGAGCTCGCCCACACGGCACTCGGACCGGTGATGTCCGCGACCGGGGTCGACGACGTCCTGACGTTGCCGGTGGCGGTCCTCGACCGGCGCGACTGGGCCCGCCGACATCTGGAAGGGCTCCGTCCGGTCCTCGAGACCCTCGCGACGACCATGCAGGAGTCGCTGGCGGCCGATCTCGACGCCGCCGACGACGCCGAGGTGGAACAGCTCACGAGCGGGCTCGGCCTGCCCGTCGGGGCGGGTGGAATGCGCGGGCTGATGGGCATGCTCGGTCCGCTGCTGCTCGGCGCGCAGACGGGATCCATGGTCGGCTACCTGGCGCAGTACGCGCTCGGCGCCTTCGACCTCCCGCTGCCTTCCACCGACGCCCCGACGATCACGTTCGTCGCGCCGAACATCGACCGATTCGCCGATGCGTGGTCGCTGGAGCGCCGGGACGTGTCGCTCGCCGTCGCGATCGGCGAATCCGTCCGCGCCGCGCAACGCACGCACCCCTGGGTCCGCGAGCGGCTGATCCAGATCGCCCGGGACTACGTCGCGGCGTTCTCGCTCGATCCGGAGGCCTTCGACGCCGCGTTCGGCGACGTCGACCCCGGCGATCCCGAGACCATGGCGCGCCTCGCCCAACGCCCCGACGTGCTCCTCAGCGCGCTCCGCAACGACGAGCAGCGTGCGATCCTCGAACGCAACCAGCAGTTCACGATGGTCATCGAGGGCCACGCGGACCTCGTCTCGGAACAGATCGCCGAGCAGCTGATCCCCGACGCGGCCCGCATCCACGAGGCGCTCCGCCGCCACCACGTCGAGCGGGGCGAAGCCGGTCGGTTCGTCGAGGGCATGCTCGGCGTCGAGCTCGACCGGAGCCACTACGAGCGCGGGCAGGCGTTCTGCGCCGGTGTCGTGGAGCGGGCCGGCATGGCCGGGCTCAACCGGATCTGGAGCGATCCCGATCTCCTGCCCACGCCCAACGAGATCGACGCACCGGGACTCTGGCTGGCGCGGATCGACCTCCCCGGTCCGGACTGACCCGCTCCACGACCTCGACTCCGCCGTCGAGCGCGGCACTGGGCGTCGCCGGCGCCGGTCGTGAAGCTCGCCGAGGCCGAGAAGGTGCTGAACGAGGCATCGCGACCGCGGCGGAGTCGACCAGCTGGACTGCTCCCGGTGGCCGGCAGGTCCGTTCGGCACGGTCGAGGGCGCGGGCTCGCGCTGGTGCTCGCCGCGCTCAGAACCAGGTGAACGCGTGGGGGTCTCGGTCGGCGCGGAACATCGCGTCGGCGAGCGCGAACGTCGCGGCCTCGCCCGCCACGCGACCGGACCGGGCCACCGCGCTCGGGCGGACACCGCCCAGGCAGATGGCGCCCAGCACGTCGGCACTCATCGTCAGGTCCGCCCGTCGTCCGGTCCGCACGCAGGTGGCGCCGGTGGGATCCCCCTCGAGCAGGAAGCGCCCCGCGGTCGCATCGAGCCCGAGGAAGGGATCGGTGACCTCGAGCACGAGCGCGCCGGAGGCCGAATAGGTCCGCGCGCCGAACAGCGCGGCGGAGTCGACCGGTCGGATCCAGAGGAAGTCGCGCACGCTCTCGGTTCGCACCTGGCGTCCGTCGGTGAGCAACCACGGCAGGACCAGATCAGGCGGCACGTTCCACGCGCGGACACCGAGGGTCTGGTCGATCTCGAGGAGGTAGCGCCACAGCGCGGCCTCCGCGGCGTCGGTCGCGGCGACGAGGTCGCGGACGAGCACCACCTTCTGGGTGAAGCCGTCGGTCCAGGGACCCTCGACCGCATAGAGCGCATGGCCCACGATCTCCCCGTCGTCCTCGACCACCACGTCGAACCGCCGTTTCGGGTCGACGTCGTCGGCGTCGAACCACTCGTCCGCCCACCATTCGGCGGGACGCGAGACCGCGCCGACGCGCGTCCGCCGCACCCGCTCGTACAGCGGGCGGGCACGCGCGAGCGATTCGTCGGCCTCCATCAGCCGGAGCTCGACGTCGGTTCGGGAGCCAGGAACTCGACCGACTCCTTCGGGACGTACACGCGCAGCATCCGCGTCGCGACGCCGTAGCCGAACCGCGGGTAGATGCCCCCTTCGGACGCCGTCAGCATCGAGACCACCTCGCCGCGCTCGGCGCTCTCCTCGACGAGACGCGTCATGACCCGACGCAGCAACCCGCGCCGGCGGTGCGTCGGCCGCGTCGAGATCCAGCTCACGCCACCGGCGGGCACCAGCGCACCGCCGGGCAGCGTCAGCTCGAGCGTGTAGTTGCGACCGGTCGCGACGATCTCGTCGTCGACGAACGCCGCGACCGTGCGGTCCAGGTCGAGCCGCGCCCACTGCGCGTCGTCGCCCGTCGACCATCGCTCCCCGAACCCGTAGGAATCGGCCAGGACGAAGGCCGGGATCTCCGCCGCGGTGATCGGGCGGAGCTGCGCGTCCATCCCCCTGGTCTACTCGCGGTCGCGTTCACCATCCGAGCGGTTTTCCCCGGCCCCGTGGGTCGGCAGGTCGCGCTCCTCGACCGTTGCCGCCTTCCCGGGTGCGGATGGCGACGGGCCCCAGCCGCGCCGCGCCCGCAGCCCGGCCACGTACGAGAGGCCGGCGAAGAAGAGCACCACCGCGAGCGCGAAGAAGCCCCAACGCAGGTCGAGCACGTCGAGGAGCGCGACCGGGATGAGTGCTCCCGCGACCCACGACAGCTGGAACCGGGTCTCGAAGCGCGCGAAGGCACGGCCCCGGAGGTGCTCCGGCCCGTCGCGGTGCACGAGACTGTCGAAGGCGATCCGGCCCGCCGACGCACAGGCCGCGACGCTGAAGCCGACGCCCATCGCACCCAGGGTCCCGCCGTCGCGCGCGCCGAGCAGGCAGACGAGTGACGCCACGAGCAGCGAACCCGCGAGGATCGACTCCTCGCGCAGCGTTCGGCGCAGCCGCGGCGTGGTCACACACCGACGAAGCCGCCCACGGCGCTCGCGACGAGGACCAGGCCGAAGACGACCGGGTCCGCGCCGCGCTGTTTGAGGAGGAACGCGAGGAGGAACGTCAGGAAGCCCACGCCGCCGCGCATCACTGCCATCGCGGTCCCGGCGAAGACGATGCTCGGCGCGGAGAGCTCGGCGCGCTCCTGCGTGCTCTCGGGCTCGGCCGGTCGACGGGCCGAAGGGATCCGCGTCGTGAGCGCACCGGCGAGGACGAAGACGACCGCGGCGAGCAGCAGGGATGCCTTGGCGCTGAGCACCGCCACCAGCCCCGCGGCCGGGAGTCCGCCGACGACGCTCGCGATCACCGAGATCAGCGACAGCCGTGAGTTGGCGGGCACCAGCTCGTCGTCGTTGCGGACGACGGTCGGCACGAGCGACGACTTGGCCACCGCATTGCCCTTCGAGAGGACGAGGGCCAGGAAGGCGAGGGGGAACAGGAGCACGGAGTCGAGCTGGCCGATCATCAGGAAGCAGATCAGCGCGCGCCCGAAGCAACCGGCCGCCATCAGCGTCCGGCGCCCGGCCCGGCTCCGGTCGAGCGCCGGGCCGATCACGGGCGCCACGACCGAGAACGGCGCGAGCGTCAGCACGAGGTACAGCAGCACCTGGGTGCGGGACTGCCCGATGCTCTGGGTGAAGAAGATCGACCCGGCCAGGGACACCGTCAGGCACGCGTCACCGACGGACGACGCGCGCGTGCGCCACCGCGAGCCGGCCGAACGGATTGAGTTCGTAGGTGCGGGGGTCGCGCGTGACCATCGTCGAACCGAGGCTACCGGCCTCCCTGCTGCTCCCCCATCGGTTCACCCGGTGTTCGCGTGCCGGTGTGCTCGCCGCTGCCGACAGTTCATCCGGGTCTCGTACCGTTCGCATCGGTCCCGGGCAATCCGCCGGGACGCGCCGGGAACCAGGTCCCCTCCTCCGCACCCGGCCCCGATCCACCCACCTCCCCGGGTGGGTCGCGCCCGGAATCGGACACGAGAGGCGGTCGGTACGATGCCTGCCGTGGAAGGCAACGCGCGCCTGCTCAACCGGGAGCTCTCGTGGCTCGCGTTCAACGAGCGCGTCCTCCAGCTCGCGGAGGACCCGCACCGGCCGTTGCTCGAACGGGCGAAGTTCCTCGCGATCTTCACCACCAACCTCGACGAGTTCGTGCAGGTCCGGGTGTCGGGGCTCCAGGAGCAGGTCGCCGCGGGCGTCCGCACCCCGGCGTCCGACGGGTTGCGTCCCGCCGAGCAGCTCGACGCGGTGCGCGACCGCATCCGCGAGCTCACCGAGCGCCAGACGCGCGTGTTCCTCGAGTCGGTCGAACCGCAGCTCGGCGCCGCGGGCATCGTGTTCTCGCGCTGGGAGGACCTCGACGACGACGACCGCAAGTACCTCGTCGACGTCTTCCAGGCACGTGTGTTCCCCGTGCTGACGCCGCTCGCGCTCGACCCCGCGCACCCCTTCCCCTACATCTCCAACCTGTCGCTGAACCTGGCGGTGCAGGTGGTGGACCCGGTGACCGGCGAGACGCGGTTCGCCCGCGTCAAGGTGCCGCCGCTGCTCCCCCGCTTCATCGTGCTGCCGGACCACGAGCGGTACGTCCCGCTCGAGCAGGTGATCGCCGCCCAGCTCGACCAGCTCTTCCCGGGCATGGAGGTGACCGGGCACGCGCCGTTCCGCGTGACGCGTGACGCCGACTTCGAGCTCGACGACGAGAACGACGACCTGCTCGAGGCGATCGAGAGCGTGCTCAGCCTGCGGAAGCGTTCCGGTCACGTGGTGCGGCTCGAGATCGACGCGGCCATGCCGGACGAGGTCCGCGAGATCCTCGTACGCGAGCTCGAGCTCGACGAGGGTGACGTCATCGCGATCGAAGGCCCCCTCGACCTCTCGGGCCTCTGGGCGCTGTACGCCCTCGAGCGGCCGGAGCTGAAGGACGAGACCTGGGTCCCCCAGACCCAGGCCGTGCTGACGCGCACCGACCCGCCCGCGGACCTGTTCCGCATCCTGCAGGCCGGCGACGTGCTCGTCCATCACCCGTACGACTCCTTCGCCACGAGCGTGGCCGAGTTCGTCGACCAGGCGTCGCGCGACCCGAACGTGCTCGCCATCAAGCAGACGCTCTACCGGACCGGCAGCTCCGAGAGCCGCATCGTCGAGTCGCTCATCCGCGCCGCGGAGTCCGGCAAGCAGGTCGTGGTGCTCGTGGAGCTGAAGGCCCGCTTCGACGAGGAGGTCAACGTCGAGCGGGCCCGCGAGCTCGAGACCGCGGGCGTGCACGTGGTGTACGGGCTCGTCGGGCTCAAGACCCACACGAAGGTGCTGCTCGTCGTCCGCGACGAGCGCACGGGGATCCGTCGCTACTGCCATGTCGGCACCGGCAACTACAACCCGGTGACGGCCAACCTGTACGAGGACTTCGGCCTCCTCACGGCAGATCCCGAGATCGGCGCCGACGTCACCGAGCTCTTCAACTCGCTCACCGGCTACTCGAGGGAGCTGCCGTGCCGCCAGCTGCTCGTCGCACCCAACGGGCTCCGCGAGGCGATCGTCGAGCGGATCGAGCGCCAGGCCGCGTTGGGACCCGACGGTCG
Source organism: uncultured Acidimicrobiia bacterium (assembly GCA_963805415.1). Classification (GTDB taxonomy): domain Bacteria; phylum Actinomycetota; class Acidimicrobiia; order IMCC26256; family JAENVU01; genus JAENVU01. The sequence continues at coordinate 133,807 of CAWDUD010000006.1, read as the reverse complement.
GATCGTGCTCAAGATGAACGCGTTGGTCGATCCGAAGACCATCGACGCGCTGTACGACGCGTCGACGCGCCGGTACCCCGATCGATCTCCTGATCCGAGGCGTGTGCTGCCTGCGCCCGGGCGTCCCCGGCCAGTCGGAGACGATCAGGGTCCGGTCACTGCTGGGTCGGTTCCTCGAGCACTCGCGCATCTACCGCTTCGGTCCCGACGCCGACACGGCGGAGTACCTCATCGGCTCGGCCGACCTGATGCCGCGCAACCTCGATCGACGCGTCGAGGCGCTCGTCCCCGTCCGCGCACCGGCGCTCCGGCGCCGGCTCGGGGAGGTGCTCGACATCGAGCTCGCCGACGACACCCAGGTCTGGGAGCTCGCCGCAGACGGCATCTGGCACCGGCTCGAGAACCGTCACGGCGTCGACGCGCACGAGGTGCTGATGGAACGCGCGATCGCGCGCAGTACCGAGATCCGCGCATGAGCCGACCGGCCGTCGAAGTCCGCGCCGCAGGCGGGATCGTCCGCCGTGCCGCGCGCCACGGTGCGGAGATCCTCGTCGTCCACCGTCCCGCGTACGACGACTGGAGCCTGCCGAAGGGCAAGCTCGACCCCGGTGAGGACGACGCCGAGGCCGCGGTGCGGGAAGTGCTCGAGGAGACCGGCGTCCGGGCCGAGATCACCGGGGACGCCGGCACCGTCGAGTACCGGGACCACCGCGACCGGTCGAAGGTCGTTCGGTACTTCACGATGACCGCCACCGACGTTCGGCCACGGGATCCGGACGACGAGGTCGACCTCGTCGTCTGGTGGTCGCCCGAGCACGCCGCGCGCGAGCTCACCTACGCGCACGACCGCGATCTCGTCCGACGAGCACTCCCGTGACGCTCTGCTACCTGATCCGGCACGCGCACGCCGGCAAGCGCGGCACGGTCGACGACGACCTCCGTCCGCTCTCCGAACGCGGTACGACCCAGGCACGAGCGATCGCCGAGTCGCTCGCGGGATCAGCCATCGCGCGCATCGTCTCCTCGCCCCTGGTGCGCTGCGTGGAGACGGTCGTGCCGATCGCGCCGCGCTCGACGTCGCCGTCGAGACCGACGAGCGGCTCGCCGAGGGTGCCGACGCGGCGTACGTGCTCGAGCTGATCGAGCAGGCGACGGAACCGGTCGCCGTCTGCAGCCACGGTGACGTGCTCGGCGCCGCACTCTCACGGCTGCACGTCCGGGGGGTCCCCCTGGACGACGACGCCCTGGCCAAGGGCAGCATGTGGATCGTCAGCACCGAGAACGGGGTTCCCACCAGCGGCCACTACGTCCCGGCGCCCCGATGACGGGCGGCGACCGCTGTCGGGTCCTCGTCACCAACGACGACGGCGTGGCGTCGCCGGGGATCCTCGCCCTCGCCGCCGCGCTGCACGAAGCCGGTCACGACGTCCGGGTCGTCGCGCCGGCGTCGGACCTGAGCGGTGCGGGCGCCTCGATCGGGCCGTTGCACCGGGGTGAGCCCATCGCCGTCCACGAGCACCACTGGCCCGAGCTGCCCGAGGTCCCCGTGCTCGCGGTCGAGCGGCCCCCCGCCACCGCCGTGTACCTCGCATGCATCGGCGCGTTCGGCGATCGGCCCGACGTCGTCGCCTCGGGCATCAACCCGGGCGCGAACACCGGTCATCTCGTCCTGCACTCGGGCACGGTCGGCGCCGCGCTCACCGCCGCGGGGCTCGGCGTGCCGGCGATCGCCGCGAGCATGCGGTGGTCCGAGGACGGCGAGTACCACTGGCGCAGTGCGGCGACGCTCGCCGTCGCAGCACTCTCGTGGGTCATGGCCGGCTCGGAGGCGCGCGTGTTGAACCTGAACGTCCCGAATCGACCGATTGACGAGCTCGCCGGCGTACAGGACGCGACGCTCGCGCCCTACGGCGAGTTCTGGGTCGCGTCGGGCGATCGCGACGGCGCCGACGTGCGCATGGAGTTCCAGGGCCGCCACGACGAGTTCGACCCCGACACCGACGAAGCGCTGCTCACCGCCGGCTACGCGACCGTGACGCCACTCCTCGGGATCGTGGCCGCACCCCTCAAGGGCGCGGCCACAGCGGTCGACAACGCGTGGCGACCACGAACCGACACGAAGCCCGTTCGGGATCGATGACACGCCGTACACTGCGGTCGATCGTCCCCGAGCCAGGAGTGTGCCTTGACCGTCGAGATCGGCGAGCCCGCCCCCGACTTCAGCCTGAAGGACCAAGCCGGCAACGACGTCAGCCTGGCCGACTACAAGGGCAAGTCACCGGTCGTGCTGGTCTTCTACCCGTTCACGTTCACGGGCGTGTGTCAGGGCGAGCTCTGCGAGATCCGCGACGATCCTTCGGTCTTCGAGCACTCCGGGGCCGCGGTGCTCGCGATCAGCTGCGACACCCGTCACGCGCAGGCGCAGTGGGCCGAGCAGCAGGGGTTCACGTTCCCGATCCTCTCGGACTTCTGGCCCCACGGCGAGGTCGCCCGTTCCTACGGTGTCTTCAACGAGCAGCTCGGGTGCGCGAACCGAGGCACGTTCGTGATCAACCGTGACGGCGTCGTCGTCGCGAAGTTCGAATCAGCCGGGCTCGCGTCGCCCCGGGCGCGCGAGGACTACGAACAAGCATTGGCGAAGGTGACATGAAGTTCTCCGACATGATGGGCAAAGGCGAGCCGACCACGACCGAGGAGGTCGACTCCGACGCCACCACGGCACCGGCGTCCACGCCGGCGGCGCCTCCTCCCCCCGACGCGTCGGTCCGGTTCAACGACCAGCGGGTCCGCCGCGAGGACGACACCACGCCGCCGCCGCCGCCGGCCGGACGCCCGGAAGGCTCGGCCACCCTCATGATGGACGTCGTGAACGAGCTGAAGCCGGGCCGGGAAACCGCCCCGGTGGCGTCGACCCAGCAGCTGGATGCCAGCGCCTGGCTCGACGGGCTCGGCGGCATCGACGACGACCTGCTGCCGTCGTAGCGACTCAGCTCTTCTCGTAGCGGTACCCGACCCCCCGGACCGTCACGATCCGGACCGGGGTCGAGGGATCGTCCTCGATCTTCGCCCGCAGGCGCTTGATGTGGACGTCGAGCGTCTTGGTGTCGCCGAAGTAGTTCGGTCCCCAGATCCGGTCGATCAGCACGTCACGCGTCAGGACCCGCCCCGCGTTCAGCATGAGGATCTCGAGCAGCTCGAACTCCTTGAGCGGCAGCGCCACGAGCCGGCCGTGCACCGTCACCTCGTGCCGGGCGACGTCGACCATGACGTCACCGACCGCGACGACGTCCTCCCGCTCGAGATCGTCGTCCTCGGTCTGGTGCCCGCGGCGGAGCGCGGCGCGCACCCTCGCCACGAGCTCCCGGAGGCGGAACGGCTTGGCCACGTAGTCGTCGGCGCCGACCTCGAGCCCGACGACCGCGTCGATCTCGGACCCCTTGGCCGTGACCATGATGATCGGCACCCGTGACATGCTGCGGATCTGGCGGCAGACGTCGATCCCGGACACCCGCGGGAGCATCACGTCGAGCAGGATGAGCGCGGGACGCGAGCGCTCGAACTTCTCGATCGCCTCCACGCCGTCGGCCGCGGTCTCGACCCGGAACCCCTCGGCACTGAGTGCCACGGAGAGCGCGTCGCGGTAGGACGCCTCGTCGTCGACGACGAGGACGAGTGGCGCCTCGGGCATCAGTGCTCCTCGAACTGCATCGGCGAGATGCCGGCTGCCATCGGGATGCGCAACCGGAACGTGGAGCCCTCGCCCTCGCGGGAGTCCACGATCACGTCGCCGTCGTGGGCGTGGGCGACGTTGCGCACGATCGCGAGCCCGAGACCGGTTCCGCCGGTGCTGCGGCTGCGCGCGCGGTCGACCCGGTAGAACCGCTCGAAGATCCGGTCGAGGTCTCGCGACGGGATCCCGACGCCGTGGTCGGTCACCTCGATCGTCACCCAGCCGTCGCTCACCGACGCGCCGACGTGGATCGGATCGCCCGGCTCGGAGTACTTCATCGCGTTGTCGACCAGGTTCGCGACCGCGCTCACCATCTGGCGACGGTCGCAGCTGAGCACGGCGTCGCACCGACCCACCTCGATCGTGTTGTCCGTGGCGGACGCCGCGGCGGCCACCCGCTCGAGGGCGGCGTCGATCAGCTGGTCCACCGCAATCGGCTCGCGCACCGCGCGGCTCGACTCGATCTGACCGAGATCGAGCAGATCGTCGACGATGGCCCCGACGCGTGCCGCCTCGTTGGCGATGCGTTCGGCGAGCTGGCGCATCACCGCCGGGTCGTCGACCCCGACGAGGGTCTCGGCGAGCAGCGCCATGGCACCGACCGGTGTCTTGAGCTCGTGACTCACGTTGGCCACGAAGTCGCGGCGCACGGTCTCGATCCGCCGCGACTCGGTGACGTCACGCACCAGGCCGACCGCCCCGGCGCGCCGGCCGTCCACCGTGAGTGGCCGCGCCGTCATCCAGAACACCTCCGGCGGCGGGCCGAAGAGCTGGAGCTCGCGCGAGCACTCCTCGCCGGCGCGCGCCCGGTCGAGCAGCTCCCGCAGCGCCTCGCCCGCGAGCGCGTCCGCGTGGCGTGCATCGTGGAACCGGCTCGCGCCCTCGTTGCGCAGGACGACGTCACCGGAGGGGTCCACGACCACGATGGCATCACCGACCGCGTCGAGGGCCTCCGCCAACCGGCGCTGGTCCAGCGCGCCGGCGGTCTGCGACTCGGCGAGACGGTCGTCGGGCAGCAGGGCACGACGACGCACGTTCATCTCTTTCCCTCGGTCCCCCGGCTCGGGAAGGCTCTCATCCGAACCGCCCGGTGATGTAGCCCTCGGTCCGAGGATCGGCCGGGCTCGTGAAGATGGTCTCGGTCCGGTCGAACTCGACGAGGCGGCCGGTGCGCGAGCCCGTCTCGTCCACGTCGGTGGTGAAGAAGGCGGTGCGGTCCGACACCCGAGCTGCCTGCTGCATGTTGTGCGTCACGATCACGATCGTGTAGTCGGCCTTGAGCTCGACCATGAGGTCCTCGATGCGCGACGTCGCGATCGGGTCGAGCGCCGAGCAGGGCTCGTCCATCAGGATGACCTCGGGATCCACCGCGAGGGCGCGGGCGATGCAGAGCCGCTGCTGCTGGCCGCCGGACAGCGCATAGCGCGCTCTTCTTGAGCTTGTCCTTCACCTCGTCCCACAGCGCCGCGCCGCGGTCAGCGCGTGTTCGACGAGCTCGTCGAGTGTCGCCCTTGAACCGATTGATGCGCGGCCCGTAGGCGACGTTGTCGAAGATCGACTTGGGGAACGGGTTCGGCCGCTGGAACACCATCCCGATCCGCCGGCGCACCTCGGCGGCGTCGACCTTCGGGCCGTAGAGGTTCTCGCCGTGATAGTTGATCCGGCCGCCGACCGGGCGCCGGGGATGAAGTCGTTCATCCGGTTGAGGCATCGGAGGAACGTGCTCTTCCCGCACCCCGACGGGCCGATGATGGCGGTGATCTCCTGCGCCGCGATGTCGAACGTGACATCGTCGACGGCGCGATGCGACCCGTAGTCGACCGACGCCCCCGCGACCTCGAAGACGATCTCGGTCTCGGCTTCCTCCGGGAGGTCGGTCGGGGGCGCCACCGGCGCAACTTTAGTACGCGGGGTCAGCAGGTCGTTCACCGACGACTCCATCATGAGTGTGCTTTCGGGCGAACACCGTCGCAACCACACGGGCGAGGATCGTGAAGACGAACACGATGCCGATCAACGTCAGTGCGGCACCCCAGGCCCGGTCCTGCGGTCCTGGGAACACCTGCTTGGCGTTGTTGAAGATCTGAGCCGGCAATGCGGTGTTGGGCCGTTGAACAGATCGGTGTTCGTCTGGTGGACGTTGAACGGCAGCATCACGAACACGAGCGGCGCGGTCTCTCCCGCGGCCCGGGCGATCGCCAGCAACGCACCGCTGATGATGCCCGGGCGCGGCCGCCGGCAGCACGACGCGGATGATGGTCCCGGCCTTGCGCCCGCCGAGCGCGTAGGCCGACTCGCGCAGCTCGCGAGGCACGAGCCGCAGCATCTCCTCGCTCGTACGGATCACGACCGGCAGCATCAGGCTCGCGAGCGCCAGCGCGCCGGCGAACGCCGAGACCCCGAACTCGAGCACCCAGATCGTGTAGATGAACAGGCCCATCACGATCGACGGCACCCCGGTCATCACGTCGGCGAAGAACCGGGTGATGTTCCCGAACCAGCTGCCGGCGCTGTACTCGCTCAGGTAGATCCCGCCCAGGATGCCGAGTGGGACGGCCATCAGCGGTCGCCGCGCCGGTGATGAGCAAGGTGCCGACGATCGCGGGGCCCATACCGGGACCTTCGAAGCGCGACACGATCGGGATGTCGCCGGTGAACCAGCCCGGCGTCGTCACCGCAGACCAGCCACGGCTGATGACGTAGCGCGATGATCATCACGAGCGGCACCATGGCCACGACCAGGGACGCGACGATGAACGCGCTCGCGATGCCGCTCTTGGCTCGGCGCCAGCGGCGACGCGGAGCTGATCTGAATCGACGAACCGGGGCGTGCGAGCGCCATCAGATCCCCTGGGCGCGCCGGTCGGCGCGCGCGACGAGCGCCCGTGCTGCGACACCGACGACGAGGGTGATCACGAAGAGGACGACGCCCATCCCGAGCAACGCCGCCTTGTAGGTACCGGTCGACTCGGGCCACTGGTTCACGATGACGGCCGGGAGCGCGTCGCCCGAGCTGAAGAGCTTGTCGGTGATCTGCGGGCTGGATCCGATCACGAGCGCGACCGCGATCGTCTCGCCCAGCGCGCGGCCGAGACCGATGAGGATCGCGGCCACCAATCCGCCGCGACTGTGCGGGAGCACCGACGCCCGGATCATCTCCCAGCGGGTTGCCCCGAGCGCGTGCGCCGCGTCCTTGAGCGACTGCGGGACCGTCGCGAACGTCTCGCGTGCGACGGAGGTGATGATCGGGATGATCATGATCGCCAGGATGATCCCTGCCGTCATGAACGACCGGCCCGTGATCGGCTCACCGCCGAAGATCGATCCCAGGACCGGGACTCCACTGAAGAGGTCGTGCCAGTCCTGGTAGAACCCCGGCAGCGCAGGTGCCAGGACGAGCAGACCCCACAGGCCGTACACCACCGAGGGGACGGCGGCCAGCAGGTCCACGACATAGACGATCGGCCGGCGCAGCCATTGCGGCGCGAGGTCCGTCGTGAAGAGCGCGATGCCGATGCTCACCGGGACCGCGAGCACGAGCGAGATCACCGAGACCACGAGGGTGCCGAATGCGAAGGCGAGCGTGCCGAACTCCGCGTTCGCGGGATCCCAGACGTCGGACGTGAAGTAGGCGAGTCCCTCACTTCGGAACGCGGGCATCGCCTTGTTGACCATCGTGAACGCGATGAGCGCGAGGATCACGAGCACGAGCGCGCCCGAACCGACGACGACCACGAGCGGAACGCGCGGTCGACGATACGCCCGGGTGGCCGTTGCGAACCGGAGAGGGCGCCGGGAGCGGAGGTCGTGGTGGTCGTCATGGACGTCAGCGACGGTCCGACGGGTGGTGCGGGCCCGAGCGGCCCGCACCACCCGGAAGGACCTAGGCCCCGATCTTGGAGACCTGAGCCTTGGCCTGGCTGAGGATCGAGTCCGGGAGCGGCGCGAAGTCCACGCTCTCGGCGATCGACTGACCGTCCGCGTAGATGAAGTCGAGGAACCCCTTGAGCGCGGCGCTCACGGCCGGATCGCTCTGGCTCTCGTACACCATGACGTACGTCGGCGACACGATCGGGTAGGAGTCGGCACCCGGCGCATTCAGCCGGGTCGTAGGTGAGGTCCGCGGTCATCGTCGACATTCTGCAGCGCCGCCGTCGCGCTCTCCAGCGAGGGCGCGACGTACTTGCCGTCCGCGTTCTTGATCGATGCGAACGTGAGGCCCGACGCCTTGGCGTCGGAGAAGTCGACGTACCCGATGGAACCGTCGGTGTCCTTCACGATCTGCGCGACACCGGAGTTGCCGTTGCCGGCCTGCTGACCGCTCGGCCAGTTGACGACCTTGTCGGTCCCGAGCGTCCACGCCGTCGGCGCGGCCTTCACGAGGTAGTCGGTGAAGTTCGCGGTCGTACCGGATCCGTCACTGCGGTGCGCAACGGTGATCGCGGTCGACGGGAGGGTCGACTCCGGAGTTGTCGGCATCGATCGCCGGGTCGTCCCACTTCGTGATCTTGCCGTCGAAGATCTTGGCCAGCGTGTCCGGTGAGAGCTTCAGCTCGCTCACGCCCGAGAGGTTGTACGAGACCGTGATCGGAGCCGCGACGGTCGGGAAGTAGAGGAACGGCCCTTGAACGTGGACTTGTCCGCGTCCTTGACGAGGCTGTCCGTCCCGGCCCACTGCACGAGGCCCGACCGCGAGGTCGGTCTGGCCCTTGCCCGAGCCGCCGCCTCCGTAGGTGACCGTCACCTCGGGCTGCGCCGACTGGAACGCCTGCGATCACCGACTCGTCGTACGCCTGCTGGAACGTCGAGCCGGACCCGTTGAGCGTCGCGGCGGCGAGCTTCGCTGCCCGGCGTCGTGGACGAGGTGTCCTTCTTGTTCGACGTGTCCTTGCCGGAGCTCGAGCCACACCGCTGCGGCGACGAGGCCGACGGTGAGAACGAGCGCGACCAGCCGCCACGCGCGTGAGCGAAACATTGAGTGCTCCTGTCTGTCAGTGATGTTCTGACCGCTGTCGGCCAAGAGTCGGTTGACGTTCATCGGCCGGCAGGGTACGAAGCCCATCTGGACCCGCCCTTGCCCCCGGGTGACATCGAGGTGAACAGCCGGTGGCGATCAGGTGGAACGGCCTGCGAAGCTGCCTCCAGGCGGCGCTCCGACGGCGTCCGGGTGAACACCAGGCAAACGACGAACGAACCAGCGACCACGGCCTCCCCGTCTCCGTCCCCGGAGCGGCAAGATGGCTCGCATGGACACAGAGACCGGAGAAGGTGTGCCCGACCAGGGAAGTGAAGCCCGCAAGACGCTCCAGGACGAGCTCGAGGAGGTGCGCGACCGACCTCATCCGGCTCGGTGCGCTCACGACCGAGGCCATCACCGCCGGGACGCAGGCCTTCCTCGACGGCGACCTGCACATGGCCGAGCAGGTGATCGCGCGCCGACGACGTGATCGACGACCTCTACCACTCCATCGAGGATCACATCATCCTGATCCTCGCGACGCAGTCACCGGTCGCGGCCGACCTCCGCAGCGTGATCACGATGCTGCGGATCAACCACGAGCTCGAGCGCGACGCGGACCTCATGGTCAACGTCGCCAAGACGACCCGTCGCATCTATCCCCACGAGCTCGATCCGAAGTTCGCGCGGGATCGTCGACCGCATGGGGGTCCAGGCCGCCAACCAGACGCGGCTCGCGATCGACGCGTTCGCCGACCGCGACCCGAGCTGGGCGGCGGCGCTCGCCGACATGGACGACGCGATGGACGAGCTCAGCAAGACACTCTTCCGCCACGCACTCTCCCTCGGGGCCAACGCCGACGAGGGCACCATCGTCAAGGCGATGCAGATCGCGCTGCTCGTCACGCCACTACGAGCGGATCGCCGACCACGCGGTGACGATCGCCGAGCGGGTGCAGTTCATGGTCACCGGGACCCACCCTGGTGACGACCACGACCGGGACTGAGCGTCCCGGCGGAGGTCACTCCTCCTCGTACCCGAGGTCCCAGTCGAGGATGAGGTGCTCGCGCTCCGCGTCGCGGGCCACGCGCTCGCGGTTGCGGCGGAACTGCGGGTCGTGGGGCGGCAGGAGCTGCAGGCGGGCCATGGCCCGCTGGCGGAACTCGTCGACGACGACCCGTTCGCCGAACACGCCGTGGACCTCCCAGTGCGGCGAGACCGGACCCAGGTAGACGACGCGGACGTGTCCCTGGGGCGGGATGTCCTCGACTGCTTCGGGTTCCTGGGCCATCAATCCTCCGTGATCGGGTCCGATCCCGGCCCGTACGGGCGGGACGAGCGCCGCGTGAGGCTAACCGACCGAGTCGGGGCGGGCGCCGAGCGTGACCGAGATCGTCCGCTGGGCACCGTCGCGCTCGACGGTGATCTCGACCGTGTCCCCGGGCGAGAAGCGCCGGATCTCCGCACCGACGTCCTCGGGACCGGCGACCGGCCGCGACCCGATGGCCACGATGACGTCGTCGGCCTTGATCCCGGCGTCGGCCGCGGCGGTGTTCCTCGAGACGTCCTGGACCACGGCACCGGTCTTGGTCGTGAGCTTCAGCGACCGGGCGATCGCCGGCGTGACCTCGGAGGTGCTGACACCGAGGAACGCGACCTTCACCTTCTTGCCGGTGGTCAGCTGGTCGATCACGGACTTGGCCGAGTCGATGCTGATCGCGAAGCCGATGTTCTGGCTGTTGCCGGCCAGGGCAGTGTTGATGCCGACCACCTCGCCCGCGGCGTTGACGAGTGGTCCGCCGGAGTTCCCCGGGTTGATGGCGGCGTCGGTCTGGAGCATGTCGTAGAGCGTGACGCCGGTCTGGTCCTCGGGAACGACTCGGCCCTTGCCGGACACGATGCCCTGGGTGACGCTGAGACCACCCTTGAGCGCCAGCGCGTTGCCGACCGCGATCACCTGGTCGCCGACCTCGAGGTCGTCGGAGCTGCCGAGCTTGACGGTCGGCAGGTTCTTGCCCTGGACCTTCAGCACGGCGAGGTCGTACTCGGGCGCGCGGCCCAGGAGGTCCGCCGCTTCCTTGGTGCCGTCGCTGAACTCGACCTCGATCCGGCCGTTGGCACCCTCGACGACGTGGCTGTTCGTCACGATCACGCCGTCGGACGACACGACGAATCCGGTTCCCTCCCCACCACTGGAGCTGTCGGAGCGACCCGAGAAGAGTCCCTGGTCCACGGCCGCGCCGGTTTGGATCGCCACCACGGCGCCGTCGACCTTCGCGAGCACCGACTGGACGTCGTCGGCCCGGTTGATCACCGACGTGTTGCGCACCGGCTTGTTGGTGGAGCCGACGACGACCGTGCGGGTCGTGGTCGAGTCGTCGTGGGTCGCCACCGCGACGCCGGCGGCCGTCCCGCCACCCACGAGCGCACCGACGACCGCGCCGACGACGAACTGGCGCCAGCCCGACGGGCGGCCCCGACCACTCCCGTTCGCGCCGTCGCCGCCTGCGGGTGGGACCGGTGGTGTGGGCCCCGCGGCGGTCCCGGGACCGGTCGGCGGTGACTCCGGCGCCGGGAACGGCGGCGGCGTGGTCGCGCTCGGGGGCGCCCACGGTGCCATCGGCTCGGTCACGTCGTCGGCTGCGGTCGGCGCGACGTACGGCGGGCCGGCGGGCGCGGTCGGCGCCTCGGTCGTCGGGACGTCGGCGGTGGTCGGCGCCTCCGGAACGGCCGGCTCCGAGGGGTCACCCGCAGGGAGCGCGCTGGATCCTGGGTCTTCGGTCACGCAAGTGCCCTTTCACGCGGATCGATGTCGGCAGAGCACAACGACTGAGACGTCGGCAGCGTTCCACACGCACCTGAGCATCCACTGAGAGTGGCCGGTTCGTTCCCGGGGAACCGAATCGGCGCGCCTACCGTTGCACCACCGTGATGGACGACGAGACGATCCCCGAGTACGACGCCGAGCACGTGTGGATGCTGGACGGCCTCTGCCGCGACCGCGATCCGTCGTTCTTCTTCCCGTCCGACGGTGTCGGCGTGGACCGCGCCCGGAAGGTGTGCGCGGCGTGCCCGGTCAAGGAGGAGTGCCTCGAGTACGCGCTCCGCTACCGGATCGAGCACGGCGTGTGGGGTGGCGCGTCCGAGCGGGAGCGCCGGCGCATCCTCCGGAGCCGGCGTAGCCCGGCCAACGTCTGATCCCCACACGGCCGACCGATCAGGTCCAGCCGAACGGTGCGATCACGAACCGCACGACGCCGCTCCACCCCGAGGTCCCGCCACCGGTGAAGTCGGAGACGATGGCGAGCTGATCGCGGCGGGGAGCATCGGTCACGCACGTGAGCGTCCTGGTACCCGACTGCCACACGACCACCGTTCCGGCCGCGGTCGCGTAGCGGCGCACCTTCACACCGTCCCACTCCGCCTGCCGGCCGCCGTCGGGCAGCGACCGCCAGTCCAGCGCGCCGTCGCGCGTGAAGATCGACGCGTCGAACACACCATCGCTGTAGCGCAGCTGCTGCTCGTGTGCGCTGACGCGCCGAGCCTCGACCAGCACGAATCCGTCGCCGACGCGCCGGTGCGCCTCGGGGGGCGCGCGCATCGGAGTCGGCGAACGCGTCCCCACCGTCGGGACCGACGTGACGGTCGCCCGCGGCGGACGGCGCGCAGCCCGACGAACCGCATCGCGAGCTCGGCTCGACCGGTGTCGTCGTAGCGCTCGCGCGCCAGCACGAACCCGTACCTCCGGTCGACCGCGATGCGCTCTACCACGTGGTCGGCGTGCCGGACGACGAGCTCACGTGTCGCGCGCCCGGCGACGGTCGGGCCGGGCCGGACCCGCGTCCGGTACTTGGCACTGATGCTCGGCGCCTTCGGGTCCCGGTCGTCCGCCCACAGCGTGGTCCAGCGGTGCGCGGTGCGCATCCAGGACCGGCCGTCGTGCTCCACGACGCGACCGTCGGCCATCTGCAGCACCCCGTCGGTGGTGGCGACGTCCACGGTGGCGACGTGTCGCTTCGACCCGTCCCACCACTCGAGCCGCACCCGGCCGGAGAACTCCTGGGTCCGCAGCGCCTCCCGGGCCCGATCGAGCATGGTGTCGGCCGGATTCGGGTCTGCCGCGAACCCCGGGACGGAGAGCAGGAGGCCCAACCCGGCCGCGACGCCGACGACGGCGGCCACGAGTCGACGCATCAGCGGCCCAACCCGAGGGGCGCAGCGAGCGGTGCGAGCCCGGAGACGGGGTCGCCGGCGGCAGCGGACCCGGCCTGGTGCACCCGGACGTCGCTCGCAAGTGCCGGGTGGGTGCCGCCGGCGGTCGGGACCACGACCGCGAGGAGCAGCGCCGCGGCGGCGGCCGACGCCGCGACCCACGCCGTCACGCGCGGAGCCCGCCGGCGCCGTTGCTGCTCCAGGTCCGCCACCACGGGTTCGTCGCCCGCGGCCGCGATGGCGGCGGTCAGCGAATCGATCCACCCGACCGGGGGCTCCGGCGGTGCCAGCCCGCGCACCAACTCCCGGACCTCGGCCAAGGAGTCCAGCTCGGCACGGTGCTCGTCGTCTCCCGACAGGATCGCTTCGACCCGCGACCGCTCGGCCGCATCCAGCTCGTCGTCGAGGTATGCGGAGAGGAGGTCGTCGTCGGTCACGCGATGACCCCTCTCGTCGTGAGCTCGGCGCGCAGCAGCTTCCGGCCGCGGTGAAGTCGCGACCGCACCGTGCCGATCGGCACGCCGGTCGCGCGGGCGATCTCCTCGTAGGACTGGTCGGCGATGTCACACAGCACCACGGGCACGCGGAACTCCTCGGGCAGGGCGGCGATCGCCGCCTGGATCTCGGTGGAGAGGCCGGCCGCGTCCGCGGCATCGTCGGCGGCGACCGACGGCGGGACGACGAGGTCCGGATTCTCGGGGAGGGCCTGGACGGGGCGGCGCTTCTTGGCGCGCATGTCGTCCAGGAACACGTTGGTCACGATCCTCGCCAGCCATCCCTCGAGCGAACCCGGCTCATAGGTGGCGAGACCACGGCGGACCCGCAGTAGCGCCTCCTGGACCAGGTCCCGCGCCTCGTCGACGTTGCCAGTCAGTCGATAGGCCACGGTGAAGAGGAACTGCCCGTGATCACGGGCCACCTCCTCCCACGTGGGCACACCGGCGGACGACATCTCAACGACCTCGGCGGTGGAACCGGTTCCCGTCGCGGCGGAGAAATCCCCACGAGGCGCCCGGATCGGCGCGAATCAGCTCAGGAGGATTCGCCGTCGCCGGCGGCGGGCTCGTCGGACGGCTCGTCCTTGGCGCCCTCGTCGAGGCCGGCCTTGAACTCCTTCTGGGCCTGACCGAGCGAGCGGGCCAGCTTCGGGATCTTGGCGCCACCGAAGAGCACCACGACGACGAGCAGGACGATGAGTAGCTCTGGAGCTCCGAGACCGAACACCTGGGGAACGTCCTCCCGTTCGCGGACGTGCCGATCCTACCCCTCCGAGGTCGCACGACCGGTCACGCCCACGGCATGGGCCAGCAGCTCCAGATCGTCCGGATGGCCCAGGTGGAACGGGATCGCACCGACCCCGAGGATGAGGGTCTCGACGCCGAGGCCGTCCCAGACCGCGATCTGCTCGCGGACCTGCTCGACGGTCCCGACCAGCCGACCCCTCCGCCACTGGTCGAGGCCGACGTGGTCCAGCACGCCCGGCGGTGTGCGCCGCGGAGCCGCTCGAACCGGCGCGCGAGATCGGCCTCGTCCTCGCCGCAGAGCGCGTACAGCCCGAGCGAGCACCACACCGACGCGGGATCGCGTCCGACGCGCTCGCACTCGCGCTCGAGCACGTCACGCCGGGCGGCGTACTCCTCGGGGGTCCACACCCAGCACGTGTTCCACCCGTCGGCGCGCTCGACCACGAGGCGGAGGAGACGGTCACCCTTCCCGCCGATGAAGACCGGGGGACGCGGTCTCTGCACCGACGTCGGCAGGTTGCGGGCGCCGTCGACGTGATGGAACCGGCCGTCGAAGACCAGCGGGCCGCCGGACTCGCCGAGCAGCCCGGTGAGGATCTCGACCGCTTCGCTCATTCGGGCCAGGCGGACACCCGGCGTCGGGAAGTCCATCCCGATGGCGGCGTACTCGGGTTCGTACCAGCCGGCGCCGACACCCACGTCGATCCGGCCGCCCGAGATGCAGTCCAGGGTCGCGATCGCCTTGGCGAGCACGGACGCCGGCCGCAGCGCCTCGCAGAACACGAGCGTGCCGAGGCGCATGTGCTCGAGCGAGCGTGCGAGCGCCGCCAGGGTGACGATCGGCTCGAACGCGGCCTCGGGTTGGGTGCTGCCGCCGTACTTCGCGATGTCGAGGAAGAGGTGATCCGACACCCAGGCGGAGTCGAAGCCCAGCGCCTCGGCGCGCTGGGCGACGTCGCGCACGGTCGCCCAGCTCAGGGGTCGCTCGTCCACGATCGAGTAGTCGTACTGCGGCAAAGCCAGCCCGAACCGCACGTCGGCACTCTACGGGGCGCCGCGGCGGCGGGGTACGACCGGGCCGTGGCGCCGGCGGGCCGGCGCACACCTACGCTGCCCGGCGTGCTCGAAGCCGTCGTGAACATCTCCGAAGGTCGCGAGCGCCGACGCCTCTCGGCGATCGGTGCCGTCGCGGGACGGGCACTGCTCGACGTGCACTCCGACCACGACCACCACCGCAGCGTCTTCACGATCGCGGCCCCGGACCCGGGCAGCACCGAGGCCGCCGCGCGACGACTGGTGGACGTGGCGTGCGAGGACCTCGACCTGCGCGACCACACCGGGGTGCACCCGCGCCTCGGCGTCGTGGACGTCGTGCCGTTCGTGGCCCTGGCGCCGACTCCTCCCGACATCGCGGTGGCGGCCGCCCACGCGTTCGGTGACTGGATGGCGCGCGTGCACCACGTCCCGGTGTTCTTCTACGGTGCCGCGTCGTCCGGGGCGCGAACGTTGCCGGAGATCCGCCGGGACGCGTTCGGCCCGCTCGAGCCCGACCGGGGACCCGCCGTCCCCGACCCGCGCCTCGGCGCGACCGCGGTCGGTGCCCGGCCGCCGCTCGTCGCGGTGAACGTCGAGCTCGACACCGACGACCTCGCGCTCGCCCGGCGCATCGCCCGTGAGACCCGCGAGCGCGACGGCGGCCTGCTCGGGGTGCGGGCGCTGGGATTCCCGCTCGCGTCGCGCGGGACGGTGCAGGTGAGCATGAACCTGGTCGACCTCGAACGCACCGGCATCGAGCGGGCGTGCTCGGAGGTCCGGGACCGGGCGCGCACGCTGGGCGCGCATGCCGTTCGCGGTGGAGCTGGTCGGGCTCCTGCCCGCAGCCGAGCTGGCCCGCTGCTCCGACTCGTTTCGCGACTGGGCCGGGATCGGTCCGGCCGACACGGTGGAGGGACGGGCCCGCGCGCGCACCGGTTGAGGCGGTGGCGTGGTGCACCGTCGCGACCGCGGGTCGTGGCCGCGGCCGCGACGGGTCAGGCGGTGGCGCTCGCGGCCGCCTCGGCCGCCGCCCGGCGCGCGAGGGCACGCTGGCGCCGGAGGCGCCGGCGCTCGCGTTCGCTCAACCCGCCCCAGATCCCGAACTTCTCACCGTTGACGAGCGCGTATTCCAGACAGTCCGCCCGGACCTCGCAGCTCGAGCAGACCGACTTCGCCTCGCACGTGGACGCGCCCCGCTCGGGGAAGAAGAGATCCGGATCCACACCGAGGCAGTTCGCCCGCTCCTGCCAGCGTTTGTCCCCTGCCTGGCTGGCGTGCACATGGGCCACGATCATCTCTCTCACCGGCGATCCCCTCTCGCTCCGACGCCGATGGAACATTGAATGACGCCCCTGGAATTACAACGGTGTCACTCTGCCAGCGTCAAACGCCTGATGCAAGCGGAAGTTCCACAAATCCGGCGGAGTCGGGGCGCCGCACCCGCTTGGGCGCGGGTCCGGCCGGTGTGCCCGAATCCGACGAACGGCGCGAAGGTTCCGGCCCGTCGTGGTCGGTCAGGCGCGGGTGCGCGTCCCGGCGCGGCGTCAGCACGGCCCGGATGACGTCGACGAGGTCGTCGGGCTCGAAGGGCTTGGTGACGTACTCGTCGGCACCGAGCTCGGTCGCGCGGTCACGGTCGGACTGGCCGGACTTCGCGGAGCACACGACGACGCTCGGGTGGGTGGGGCGGCCTCCGAGCTCGGCGAGCACGAACCAACCGTCGAGCACCGGCATCATGATGTCGAGCACCACGAGGTCGGGGCGTTCCTCGTCCACACGGCGCAGCGCGGTCTCACCGTCGGCCGCGAGCAGCGGGTCGAATCCCTCCGACTCGAGGATCATCCGGAGGGTCAGGAGCACGTCGGGCTCGTCGTCCACGATCAGGATCTTCGGCCGGTCAGACACGCAGCACCTCCGATCGGTTCTCGACGACGGAGCTGGTCCGGAGCGCGACGCGGAACGCCGCGCCGCCGCCGGGGCCCTCCTCCACCCAGACCGTGCCCCCGACGGACTCCACGAGACCGCGCACGATCGACAGCCCGAGTCCCATGCCGGGCTTCGTGCCGTTCGGGTCCACCCGGTAGAAGCGCTCGAAGACGCGCTCGCGCTCCTCGGGCGGGATGCCAGGGCCCCGGTCCACGACCGACAGGACCACCTGGTCGGCCCCGACCTGCACCGTGACGCGGACCGGCTCGGATCCGTACTTGTGCGCGTTCTCGATCAGGTTGGTGAGCACCCGGCGCAGGGCCTCGGGCTCGGCCCGCACGCTGCACTGCTCGGGCAGCTCGGTCTCGACCGGCCGACCGGCGACCTGCGAGTCGAGGGCGGTCAGCCGGACCAGTGCGCACAGGTCGATCTGCTGGGTCGTCGGTCGGTTGGCGGTCTCCTGCATCCGTGCCGCGACCAGCATCTCCTCGACCATGGCCTGGAGCCGACCCGACTGGCGGTCGACCACGTCGAGCAGCTCCTCCCGCTGGGCCGGGTCGCTCGTCCGGCGGCTCGCGGCGACCGCCCCACGGATGGAGGTGATCGGCGTCCGCAGCTCGTGGGAGACCGAGGCGACGAACTGCGACTTCATCCGGTCGGACTCGAGGAGCTTGGCCACGTTGGCGCGCTCGGCCTCGTACAAGCCGGCCTTCGCGATCGCCGCGGCGACGGGCTCCGCGAACAGGCTCAGCACGCTCATCTGCTCGTCCTCGAAGCGCGCCCGCGGACTCGCGAGCACCGTGAGGACACCGAGGAGGTGACCGCGGTTGACGAGCGGCACACACATCGCCCCACCGATCTCGACACCCTCGGCGCCGATGTCGGCGCTCGCGACGGTCTCGGAGACGAGCAGTGGCTCGCGCGTCTGCGCGACGCGCCCGGCCAACGACTCACCGACGCGGATCCGCGCGTCGCGATCGGTGCCCCGGCCGCGCACCGCGACGACGCGCAGCATCGACTGGTCCTCGAGCAGCATCACCGACCCCCCCATCCCCCCGAGCAGGTCGAGGGCGTTGGCGAGGATGGCGTCGAGCACGTCGTCGAGGTCCATCGCGGAGTTGAGCGCCTTGCCCGCCGCGAAGAGCGCCGAGTTCATCTGGAGCTGGCCGGCCATCGTGGTGCTCAGGATGCGCTCGTCGACGAGAAGGCGTGACAGCCGGTGGAGGTGCACCTCCTTCTCGAAGGCGTAGATGCCGAAGCCCACGCCCAACACGGCGACCCCGCCGGCCAGGATCAGCGGCTCACCGGTGATCCAGCTGACGTTGCCGGTCGCGCCCGACACGGCGAGCGCGGCGAGGCCGGTCGCGACGATGACGATGATCGTCAGGGACCAGAGCTGGAGTCGCCTCCGCTCGACCATCTCGATCGAGGGCGCGTGCTCGCTGAGGCCCGCCACGCGCGCCTCGTGACGGATCCGCTGGCTGATCTCAACGGGGAGCTGGTCCATGACGCCTCTCGGAAGATTCGACCCTGGCATCGACCCTCCGAGAGTGGCCCTTGAGGGCCAAAGGGGGCGTCAGGTGGCGTCCGCGTAGGGCGGGGCGGGGTCGTACTCGATGAGGTGCTGGGTCCGGCGGGCGTGCTCGACCGAGGTCAGCTGGCCCACGAGCCAGAGGGCCATGTCGATCCCGGCGCTGACCCCCGCCGAGGTGACCACGTTGCCCTCCACGACCCAGCGCTGCCCATCGACGACCTCGAGGTCCGGCGCCAGACCGCGGAGTTCCTCGACAGCGCCCCAGTGCGTCGTCACCCGCTGGTCCCGGACGAGCCCGGCCCCGTGGAGCACGAACACGCCGGTGCAGACGCTCGTCACCCACGTGCAGCCCGGCGCGACGCGGCGGACGAACTCGAGCATCGCGGGGTTGGTCCGCTCCCGGCGGCTCCCCTGGCCACCGGGCACGAGGAGCACGTCGAGCGCCGGGGCGTCGTCGAAGGTGTGATCGGCGAGGACCCGGAGTCCCTTCGCGTTCACGACCGGCTGGGACCGCTCGGCGATCGTGACGACCGAGTCCCCCTCCATCCGCGCCATGGTGAAGACCTCGTAGGGCCCGGCCCAGTCCAGCTCCTCGGCGCCGTCGAACAGCACGATGCCGGTGGTGATGCTCATGTGCGTGCCTCCTGGGCGGTCGCGATCGGACTCTTGAATCTCCGGCGGTACTCGGTGGGCGCGACCCGCAGCGCCCGGAGGAACGAACGCCGCATGGTCTCGGCCGAGCCGAAGCCGCAGTCCCGGGCCACGGCGTCGACCCCCACCTCGGATTCCTCCAGCCGGCGGCGGGCGGCCTCCACCCGGAGGCGCTCGACGTAGCGCGCCGGCGTGGTCCCCGTGGCGGTCCGGAAGACCCGGGCGAAGTGGCGCGGGCTCATCGCGGCCCGTCCGGCCAGCGCGGTCACCGACAGATCCTCTGCGAGGTGGTCGGCGAGCCACAGCTGCACCTCGGACACGTCGTCGCGGTCGCCGGCCTGGGTCTCGAGCGCGGCGCTGAACTGCGCCTGACCGCCCGGGCGCTTGAGGAACACGACGAGCTGGCGCGCGACCGCCATCGCGACGTCGTGCCCGCAGTCCTCCTCCACGAACGCGAGCGCGAGATCGATGCCCGCGGTCACCCCCGCCGAGGTCGCGATCCGCCCGTCGCGCACGAAGATCGGATCACGATCGACCGTGACGAGCGGATGGAGCCGGGCCAGCGCGTCGCAGGCCGACCAGTGCGTGGTCGCGTGCCGGCCGTCGAGCAACCCCGTCGCCGCCAGGATGAACGCACCGGAGCACACCGAGGCGACCCGGCGGGCGAGGCCGGCGACGCGGACGACGTGGCGCATCAGCACCTCGTCCGCGAGCACCGCCCCGATGCCGGCCCGGTCGCCACCCGCGATGACGAACGTGTCGATCGGACCCCGCATGTCGGCGAGGGCGCCCTCCGCCACCAGCCCCATCCCGCTCATGGTCCGTACCGGACCGGCCCGGGGCGCCACGACCTCGACCGTGTACGCCGCCGTGCCCGCGGTGCGCTCGGGCGCAGCGAACACCTCGAACGGACCGACCACGTCCAGGCTCTGCCCGCCGTCGAAGGTGAGGATCACGACCCGTCGCATGCCGCAATCCTGGGGGATCTCCCGGCTGTCTGCAATGACCGATGCCCCACGGATCCTGCCACCGTCGGACCGGCCGGGCGGGCCGCGATCGCGGTGGCCGCCGCGACTTGGTTGCACTTCTCGGGGCCTGGACCCCGATAACGGTGCCCAAGTGGACTCTCGGGTGACATTCGGGCACGCCTGGGTGGGTTCCGGGCCTGCCCCCCCCGGGGGCCGGATCAGGACCGCGCGGCGGTGGGCGGTGCGGTGCTCGAGGAAGTCGACGAGGACGTAGTCGCCGAGGGTCTCGGGCGAGACGAAGAACGCGCGGCCCTGGTTCATCTCCATCATCCGGCGCACGAAGTCCTGGAGGTAGGGCGACTCGTCCAGCATGAACGTGTTGATGCGGATCCCGGCGCGGGTGCAGCGCTGCACCTCGCGCAGCGTCTGCTCGATCGTGGTGTACGACGGCGGGTACTGGAAGATCGCCTCGCCGCGCTCGATGTGGGCGGTCGGCTCGCCGTCGGTGACCATGATGATCTGCTTCGTGCCCGACTGGCGCTCCAGCTGGGTGCGGGCGAGCAGCAGGGCGTGTTGCATGTTGGTGCCCCACTCGAAGTCCCAGCCGAGCTCGGGGAGCAGTTGCGGCTTGACGTCGCGGGCGACGCGACCGAAGGAGACCAGCCCGAAGTAGTCGTGCGGGAACTTGGTGGTGATGAGCGAGTGCAACGCCATCGCCACCTTCTTCGCGGGGAGGAAGTTGTCGCGCATCGGCATCGACATCGACACGTCGAGCATCAACACCGTCGACGAGCGGGTGACCACCTCGGTGCGCTCGACCTCGAAGTCCTCCGGCGAGAGGTGCACCGGGGTCCCCGCGCCCTGCCGCCAGATCGCGTTGCGCACCGTCTGCTCGACGTTGAGGTGGAAGGGGTCGCCGAACTCGTAGGGCTTGTGCTCGTAGGCACGCTCGTGCCCGATCCCGGTGCGCTCGACGTCGTGGCGCCCGGCGCGCTCCTGCATCATCTTGCGGAACAAGTCGCCGAGCGCCTTCTGCCCGAGCGCTCGAACGCCCTTGGGCGTGAGCTCGTACCGGCCGTCGCGCTGGTCGATGAGGCCGGCCTCCTTGAGCATGTCGGCGAGGTCCTGGAGCCGCTGGAGCGAACGGGCGGCGTCGTCGCCGAGCAGGTCGCGCGCCTGGTCGAGGTCCACCTCGGCGAGCTGACCGGGCTGGGTGACGCTCTGGAGCATCTGCTCGAGCGAGTCGAGATCCCCGATCGTCTGGAGCACGCTCGACATCTGTCCCATCGACATGGGCTGATCGCCGGAGAAATCGAGCTGGCGGCCCCAGTTCATGTTCGGGAAGGCCTGCTGCAGATTTCGGGAGAGCTCGTCCATCTGCCAGCGCAGGTCCATGTCCTCGAGGAGCGCCTCGGACAGCTGCTGGAGCTGGGCCCGCTGCTCCGGCGTCATCGAGTTGAGCAGCTGCTGCATCGCGGCCATCGACTGCGCCATCTGCTCGAGCAGCTCGTCGAGCGTCTCGGGGTTGCCCGGGAAGAAGTCGCCGTAGCGGTCCATGAAGCCGGCGAAGTCGGGCTCCTCGCCACGCTCGCGCTGCTCGAGCATCTGGTTGAGCTCGGCGAGCATGTCCTTCATCCGCGCCATCTGCTCGGGCGAGACGTTCTGCATCCCCTCGGACATCTGGTTGAAGTAGCTCTGCATCAGCTGCTGACGGAGCTCGTCCATGAGCTCCTCGAAGCGTGCACGCGCGTCGTCGTCCATGAAGTCGTATTGCTGCAGGGACTGGACCCGACCGGCGAGATCGTCGGGCATGAGCTCGAGCTCGAGCTGGCGCTCCTGCGCGAGGTTCTCGACGATCTCACGACGCCGCTCGTCACCCGAGGCGCGTGCTTCCTGGATGCGACGGTCCATCCCCGCGCGCTCCTGCTCGAGCACCTCGTCGAGCTGTTCCGCGATGTCGTCGTACACGCCGCCGAGGTCGCGGTTCTCGAGCTCCTGCTGGCGGCGCTGCCGGAGCCGCTCGAGCATCTCCCGCATGCCCATCAGCTGCTCGCCGTTCCGGTCCTGGAAGCCCTGCTGCAGCATGCGACGCAACGCGGCGTTCAGGTCACCGTGGTACATGAGCTCGTCGGCCATCTCGTCGAGGAGCGCATCGGCGTCGAGGTCGAAGCCGACCTGGCTGCCGTCCCAGGCCGAGTACCGGAACGCCGGACCTTCCCGTCGTGATCGACGACTGCGCATCTTCGGAGGGTAACCCCGTCAGGGCCGGGTTGCGCCGGCGCGCGGCGCCAACGCCCACCGGTCGATGCCCAGGAGCACGGCGGCACTGCCGAGCGACGCGGCCGCAACGGTCCAGGGGAGGGCACCGGAGCCGACCGCGTCGAGCAGGCCACCGATCGCCGGTGGGAGGACGAGCCCTCCGACGGCCGAGCCGGCGATGCACCACGCCGTCACCCTGCCGGTCAGGGGGATCACCCGGTGCAGGTGGGTGAGCATCGTGGGGAACTGGGCGCGATCACGGCGCCGAACACCCCGGAGGCGAGCAGGACCGGCACCGCGTGCGCGCCGACCAGCGCGATGAACACCGCGATCAGGGTCGCGGCGCCGACGCTGGCGCGCAGGAGCGGTCCCGTCGCGACGCGGTCACCCCGCCAGGTCATCACGAGCCGTCCGACGAGGAACCCGGCCCAGAACGTCGCGGTCAGCGCAGTCGCCCAGCCACGCCCGAGGCCGATCTCGTGCGCGTAGGTGGCGATCCAGCCCGCGAAGCAGACCTCCAGTCCCACGTAGAGCAGGAAGAACGCGGCGACGAAGCCGAGACGCCACGCCTCGGGTGGTGCGCCGGCGGCGGCGTGGTCGGCAGCGGCACGCCGGGCACCGCCGGCGCGGTCCCGTCGCCAGACGAGGAGGCCGAGCGCCCCCAGCGCGACGGCGAACATCGCACAGGCCGGACCGAGCCCTCCGGAGGACTCCGTCGAGGCGAAGACGAGCACCGGGGTGGCCAGGGCACCGATCGCGAAGCACAGGTGCAGCGCGTTCATCGACGACACCAGCCGTTCGGCGGGGACGAGCGTGGGGGTGAGGGTGTTGGCGCTCACGTCGAGCGTGCCCGCGCCGAGCCCGATGAGCGCGCCCAGGACGATCACGGCCCCGAGGCTCTCGGCGAGCGGGATGCCCGCCAGCCCGGATGCGAGCGCGAGGACGGCGAGCGCGACGAGGTGCGGTCCGCCGAAACGGCGGTAGAGGCGGCCCGCGAGGAGCGACCCGACGAGCCCGCCCAGGGACTGTGCACCGAACACGAGCCCGATCTCGCCGAGGGTCGAACCGGTCTGCTCCCGCAGGGTCGGCAGCGCGGGGCCGAAGAAGCTGAGCGCGACCCCGAGGCCGAGAAACGCCCCGAAGTACGGCCCCATGGTGGAGCCCCGGGCCGGTCCTGTTCCTCGCACCCGTGCTCCCTGACTCGGATTCGACCGCTGCAGCGTTGCACAATCACGTCATGCGAATCGCGGCATGGGTGCTGGGCATCGTGGCCATCGCGACGATCGCCGCGGTCGCGCAGGGCGGCCAGAGCAACGACCTGTCGAAGCTTCCGCGCCCTTCACGCGCGTTCTGCGCCGCGGCGGCGCGGTACGACGAGCTCACCACCGCGAAGTCCATCCCCGTGCGCCGCCACATCGCGCTCACGAAGGCGATCGCGGCCGCCGCGCCCGCCGACACCAGGTCCGACGCCGACCTCGTCTGGCGGTCGTACGTGAAGCTCGCCGCCGGTGACGACCGCGTCGTCGACAACCCTCGCGTCAAGGCCGCGCTCGACCACGTGAACCGTCGCGCCACCCAGACCTGCGGATGGTTCCAGCGCGACAGCGGAATCTGACCCATGGGATTCCCCGAGGGGTTCTGGTGGGGCACCGGCGCGTCCTCCACCCAGTGCGAAGGCGCGGCGCCCGCCTCGGACTGGTACCGCGAGGAGGAGCGGGGCACCTATCCGCGCAGCGGTGACGGCAACGGCTTCGGACACCGGTACGCCGAGGACTTCGCCCTCGCCGCCGAGCACGGCCTCACCCACCACCGCCTCTCGGTCGAATGGGCGCGCATCGAGCCCGCCGAGGGTCGGCGCGACGACGCCGCGATCGAGCACTACCGGGCCGTCCTCCAGGCCGCGCGCGACGCGGGGGTGGCCCCGTGGGTCTGCCTGCACCACTTCACGCTGCCGGGATGGTTCACCGAGGTCGGCGAGGGCGCCTTCCGGGACGACCGCGCCCGCTCGTACTTCTGGGCCCGGCACGTCGCCTTCTGCGCCGAGACCTTCGGCGACCTCGTGTTCGGGTGGAAGCCGATCAACGAGCCCTTCGGGTACGCGGCCCTCGCCTACCAGCTCGGCGTGCTCCCGCCCCGCCAACGGGCGTTCGACCTCATGCTCGACGCGTACCGCGGGGTTCTCCTCGCCCAGCGCGACGCGTGGCGCGAGCTCAGGGGTGGCGGTGCACCCGTCGCGACGATCCACAACCTCTCGCCCCTGTTCCCCGCCGACGACTCCGTCCCGGCGGAATCGAACACGCGTGACATCGACGCGGCTGATGTGGGGCGTCTGGATGCGTGCAGACCGCGACGGCGTGCTCGCGCTGCCGGGCCGGGCGCCCGAGGAGGTCACCGACCTGCGCGAGTGCTGCGATCTCGTCGGCTTCTCGTACTACTCCGCGCAGGCCGTCGGGCGCGACCGCCGGTTCTCGCCGTACCCGCGCGGCGCGCGGGTCGGACCACTCGGGTACGCCCCGTGGAGCGAGGGTCTCGGCATCGTCCTCCGGCGCCTGCACGACGAGCTCCCCGGGCGGCCGCTGCTGATCTGCGAGCACGGGGTCGGCACGGACGACGACGCGTGGCGCGAATCGGTGCTCCGCGAGTCGCTCGCCGTCGTCGAGGACGCCGTCGACGACGGCGTCGACGTCCGCGGGTTCTTCCACTGGACGGGCGTCGACAACTACGAGTGGACGTACGGGTTCGACGTGCCGTTCGGGATCTTCACGCGCGACCGCGAGGCCCGACCGAGCGCCGCGGTCCTCGCCGACGCCGCGGCACGCGACTGACGCCGCCCGCCCGGCGGACCGGATCCCCGGCGGCCGACGGTCGAGCGCGACGGCACCGGCGCTCAGGTCCTCTCCGCGGGCGGGGCGTCGCCGGCCCTGCCCGCGCGACCGCCCGGGTCCGACGGGTCCCTCGGTCCGGCGGTCGTCGGGCTCGCGACGGGCAGGGTGAAGGAGACGGTGGTCCCGGAGGCGGGGTCGGAGACGATGCCGGTCGCACCGCCGTGGGCCTGGACCACGTCGTGCACGATGGCCAGACCCAGGCCGGCGCCGCCGCGATGGCGCGTCCGGGCCGTGTCGGCCCGGACGAAGCGCTCGAACGTGTGGGCCGCGACCTCCGGCGGCATGCCGGGGCCGGCGTCGGTCACCGAGACCGTGAGCTGCCGGGAGGTGGGCGCGTCGCTGCGGACGTCGATCACGATCTCGGCAGATGGCGGAGTGTGCACCAGCGCGTTCCCGACGACGTTCGCGAACACCTGGCGCAGCAGATGCTCGTCGCCCTCGACGATCGCACGGTCGGCACCCGTCACACGCACCACGCGCGCGGGCTGCACCGCGCCGGCGTCGGCGGCGGCGTCGCGCGCGAGGTGGACGACGTCGACCGGCTCCCGCTCGATCGGTCGCACCTGGTCCAGCCGGGCCAGGACGAGCAGCTCGTCGACGAGGGTGGACATCCGCACCGACTCCTCGTTCATGCGCCGCATCGCGTCGTCGACCGCCGCCGGATCGGCGAGCGCGCCCGTGGTGTAGAGCTCCGAATAGCCACGGATCGTCTGGACCGGCGTCCGCAGCTCGTGACTGGCGTCGCCCACGAACTGGCGCAGCCGCGCGTCGGTCTCCTGCCGAGCGACGGCGGCGGTGTGCAGCCGGCCGAGCATGCTGTTGAAGGCCCGGCTGAGGTCGCCGGCCTCGGTTCCGGCGGGCGCGTCGGGCACGCGACGGTCCAGCTCGTCGTCCGCGATGGTCACGGCCACGGAGGCCATCTGCTTGAGGGGCCGCACCCCGAGCCGGATGATCCACCAGGTCACCAGCGCGATCACCGCCAGCGCGGCACCCGCGACGATCGCGACGATCAGCCGGGCCTCGCTCACGGAGTCGTCCACGAGGTTGAGCGGGCTCGCGAGCACGGCGACGTCGGCGGATCCGGGCACGCCGCGTGCCACCATCCGGTACCGCAGCCCACCATGACGGGCCGACACGGTGTACGCACCGGCACGGTCGGCGGCGGCGGCGCGGGCCCGGGCGACGTCCAGGCGCGGGAGCGGCAGCGTCGTCCCGGACTCGAGGGCCCGTCCGATGACCGTGACCGTTCCGGTCGCGTCCACCCGCGCGAAGAAGAGCGTCGACGCGCCCGGGCGGCGGGCCTGCTCCGCTGCGCGGGGGGGCTCGAACGGCGACACGCCACCGAACCCCGGGCGCAACGGCGGGACCGACTGGTCCAGGCGTGTGTCGATCTGACCGACGAGGCGGTGCTCCACCACCCGGACGGTCTCCCAGGCGCCGCCCAGGACGACGACCGCGAGCACGGTCATGGCCAGCAGCACCCGCGTCCGCAACGACACGTCAGGCCTCCCGGAGGCAGTACCCGATGCCGCGCACCGTCTGGATCAACCGGGGCCCGTGGGGATCGAGCTTCTTGCGCAGATACGCGACGTAGGTCTCGACGATCCGGCCGTCGCCGTCGAAGTCGTAGTCCCAGACGTGGTCGAGGATCTGCGCGGCGAGAGCACCCGGCCCTGGTTCACGAGCAGGAATCGCAGCAGGTTGAACTCCGTCGGTGAGAGCGCGACCTCGACGCCGGCCCGCGTGACCCGGTGCGCGTCCTCGTCGAGCTCGAGGTCCGCGCAGCGGACCACCACGTTCGCGAGCTGCGGTCGTGTGCGCCGCAGGACGGCGTCGATCCTCGCCACGAGCTCTTCGAGGCTGAACGGCTTCACGAGGTAGTCGTCGCCACCGGTGGTGAGTCCCCGGACCTTGTCGTCGGTGTCGTCACGCGCGGTCAGGAACACGACCGGTGTCTTCACCGCGCTCGTCCGCAACCGGCGGCAGACCTCGAACCCGTCGAGGTCGGGCATCATCACGTCGAGCAGGATCAGGTCGGGGAGGAACGTCGGCACCTTGGCCAGCGCTTCGCGACCGTCCGCCGCGGTCTCGACCTCGAAGCGCGAATGGGCCAGCGCGGCCGCGAGCATCGTCCGCAGGTTGTCCTCGTCGTCGACGAGCAGGATCCGCTCGCCGGTCATCCGCCACTGCGGCCGGAGCTCAGGTCATAGATCGTCACGCCGCTCACCGTACGGGACGTGAAGTTGTCCTGGACCCACTGCGAGATGGTGGTGCCCGTGCCGGACCGGCCGCCGCCGGGCACGCCGAAGTTCGAGGCGAGGAAGTAGTGGACGTCGCCGCGGCGCACGAACTGCTGGAACTCGGCCAGGGTCGGGGTCGGATCCGAGCCGTTGAAGCCGCCGATCGCCATGATCGGCGCGCCGGAGGCGATCTGGAACCCGGCCGCGTTGGTCGCGCCGACCGACGCCGCGGCCCAGCGGTACCCGCCGGTCGTCGCCCCCTGCAGGAGCGTCGTCACCGCCGCGCCCGGCTCGGGCGAGGCGAAGACCCCACCGCCGCCGCCCCGGCCGGCACCTCCCGGAAGGCCGCCGCCGGTCGCCGGTCCGGCCCCCGGGAACGCGCCACCGGGGAAGCCCCCGGGCAGTCCGGGCGGACGGCCGCCGGGGAGACCGGCGAAGGCGCCGCCGGGCCGTCCGGCAGAGCCGCCGGGACCTCCGCGTCCGCCCCGGACCGACGCGCGTTCCGGCGTGCGCCGGGCCCGACGTCGGGAGCGGACCGTCGTGGGACGCCCGGACCGTGGTCACCGTCGCCGCGGCAGGGACCGCGAGCACGAGGGCGAGCCCGCCGACGGCGACGACCGCGGCGGCACGACCGAGACGGTCCACGAGGCCGAGGGCGACCGCGCCGGCGAGCGCGAGGGCGATCAGCGCCCCGGCCCACCCGGGGTGCCACTGCGGCGCGCGGTCGAGCAACACGACCAGCCACCACACGGTGACCGCGAGCGTCCCCACGAGCGCGGCGCGCGCCCAGACGGTCGTGCGGTGCGTCCAGAGCAGGTGACTCCCGATCCCGATCACCGCGCCGATGGCGGGCGCGAGCGCCACCGCGTAGTACTCGTGGATGATCCCCTTGCCGAAGCTGAACGCCACGGCGGTCGTGACCAGCCAACCGCCCCAGATCACGAGTGCGGCGCGGGTGCGATCGGTCCGGCCGCGCGTGAGCGTCGCCGCAAGGCCCACCACGAGCAGCACGAGGGCAGCGGGGAGGAGCCACGACGCCTCGAAGCCGAACTGCGTGTTGAACATCCGGCTCCAGCCGGTCGCGCCCCATGCGCCGGGACCGCCGGGCCCGGCGCCGACGCTGCCCGTCTCGTTCCCGGTCAGGCGACCGAAGCCGTTGTAGCCGAAGAGCACGTTCCAGAAGCTGTTGTTCTGCGAGCCCCCGATGTACGGACGGCTCGTGGCGGGCACGAGCACCACGATCGCGATCCACCACCCGGTGGCGATCACCATCGAGGCCGCCATCACGACACCCTGGCGGACGCGACGCATCATCGACCCGGGAGCGGCGACGAGGTACGCGAGCGCGAACCCCGGGATCACCAGGAACGCCTGCAGCTCCTTGGCGAGGAAGCCGACGCCGAGCGCAGCACCGGTCAGCACGACCCAGCGTGTGCGGCCGTCCTCCACGGCACGGGTCAGCCAGTACGCGCCGAGGACCAGGCACAGCGTCAGCAACGCGTCCGGATTGTTGTACCGGAACATCAGCGCGGCGACCGGCGTCAGCGCGAGGACCGCGCCCGCCAGGAGCCCGGCGGCCGGTCCGAACCAGCGGCGGACGGCGAGGTGGAGCACGCCCACCGCCGCGACGCCTTCGATCGCCTGGGGGGCGAGCACGCTCCACGAGCTGAGCCCGAAGATGCGGACCGCGATCTCCGCGGGCCAGAGGCTCGCCGGCGTCTTGTCGACGGTGATGAAGTTGGATGCATCGGTCGAGCCGTAGAGGAACGCCTTCCAGCTCTTCGAACCGGCCTGGACCGCCGCTGTGTAATAGGAGTTGCCCCATCCGGCGCTCCCGAGGCCCCAGAGGTAGAGGAACGCGGTGCCGAGGAGGAGGGCGAGCAGCGTCGGGCGCACCCAGACCGGGTCGGCATCGCGCCCGTGCCACAGGCGGGCGATGCGACCACGCGGTCGCCAGTCCAGCGGCGCGACCGCGGCCGGCGCCTCCGGCCAGGTCGTGACGGGTGGATCGAGCACGTCGGTCATGGCGTGGTCCTCGTGGATCGGGGGGCGCCAAGGAGCAGGAAGCGCACGACGCTCGCCGTTGCCCACGAGGCGCAGAGCACCACCACCTCGGCGACCGGCCCGAGACCGGCTGCGCCGGCGGCGAGCACCGCGACGGTGGAGAGCGCGAGCGATCCGGCGTAGAGCGCGCCGGCACGCCGCCAGCGGGGCCGCGCCGCGCGAACGTGTAGCGGGCGTTGAGCCAGGTGTTGGCCGCGAACGTCGCGGTGACCGCGATCGCGTTCGCGACCACGCTCCCGAGCGGAGCCCGGAGCGCGACGAAGAGCACGAGTGAGGCGGCGGTGCTCACCGCGCCGATGAGACCGAAGCTGACCAGCCGTCGGCCGAGGTCGTCGGGGACGGCGGCGCGGGGGTGGGTGAGCCGGACCCGTCCCCCACCGGTGGCGAACGAACGGAAGAGACGTAGCGCACCCTTCACGTCGGCCACGGCCGTGCGCGTGATGTCGACGCGGCTGTCGGGATCGTCGACCCAGTCGACCGGGACCTGGTGGATCCGGAGCCCGTTGTGCTCGGCCAGCAGCAGCAGCTCGGTGTCGAAGAACCATCCGTCGTCCTGCACCGCCGGCAGAAGGTCACGCACGACGTCGGTGCGGCCCGCCTTGAACCCGCACTGGAGGTCGCGGACCTGGGTGGCGAACATCGCCCGCACCATGAGGTTGTAGGCGCGGGAGATCAGCTCACGCTTCGGCCGGCGCGCCACGGATGCCCCGGCGGCGAGGCGCGACCCGATCGCGACGTCGGAGTGCCCGGACACCAGCGGTGCGATCATCGGCAGGAACGCGTCGAGGTCCGTGGACAGATCGATGTCCATGTACGCGACCACCGCGGCATCGCTGTGGCACCACGCCTCGCGCAGCGCCAGGCCCCGCCCCTTGCGCGCGAGATGCACCACCGTGACCTGCGACAGCTCCGCCACGAGCCGGTCCGCGATCCGCGCCGTCGTGTCCGATGACGCGTTGTCGACGATCGTGATCCGCCACGAGAAGGGGAAGCCGTTCGAGAGGTAGTCGTGCAGACGACGCACGCTCCGGGCGAGCGTCACCTCCTCGTTGTGGACCGGGAGCACGACGTCCACCGCGGGTGACGCGGGCGACGACGCCTCGCGGGGCGGCGACGGGTCGGTGGTCGCGAGCTCGAACATGGGGCCAGCGTGCCGGGGCCACCTGGGAGTTCCGCGAGAGGTTCCCCAGAGTTCTCAGCCGGTGCGGGGTCCCGGTGGCGGGGATGCCAAGACCGCGGGCATCGGCATGAGGTCGAGGCCGTACTCACCGCGCCCCATCGACTGGTAGTTCCGGCGGGCGAAACGCCACACCCCCGGCTCCACACGCATGACGGTGTCCTGGTAGAGCCCGAACGCGTGGCTCGGTCGCCCGGCGTGATCCTGGCGGAGCTCGCACATGTACGTCCGCACGGTCGCGCGATCGCGGCCGTCCGGCGTCATGTGCACGTTGAGCGCCACGAACTCGAAGAACGGGTACTGCTCCAGGGCCGCGGCGATGAAACCCGCGATCGCCCCGGGGCCGTCGAACGCGAGCGGCGCCCGGTCACGCAGATCCAGCTCGATCCGCGCGTCGGGGACGAAGAGCCGCGGGAACTCGTCCCACGCGTGTCGGTTCACGGCGTCCGCGTACGCGGCGACCAACCCGCGAACGGCGACCTCGTCGACCGTGGCGCGGATCGCGTCGGGCGAGGGCTCCACCCGCTCAGCCGCGGCTGCGGTAGGTCGTCTTGCCGCCGATGGAGTCCTTGTTGAGCCGCTTCGAGAGGTGCAGACCCTCGAGGAGGAACTCGACCGCGGCGGCGACGCCTGCCGGCGTCTCACCGACACCGAGTTGGCCGAGGGCGTCACGCAACCCGGGCATCGAGGCGATCAGGTCCGCGTAGTCCCCCGAGGGGACGTCGGCGCCCGTATGGACGACACGGCCGTCCTCGAACGCCGAGACCAGTCCACCGAGCTTCTCGGCCGGGACCGACGCGTGGAACACCTCGAGCACGGCGGTCTTCATGATGCGGTCGAGGACCTGGCCGTCGCGTCCGTCGTCGACGGTCTCGATCTCGATCTTGCCGGACGAGCTCGCGACCAGCGAGTCCAGATCGCTGATCCGGGGCACCGCCTCGTGCTCGCCGCTGCGCAGCGCCCGGCGCATCGCGTTCGCCACGAGCGTCTCGTAGTTCGAGACCGACAACCGGACCGAAACCCCGGAACGTTGGTTGACGTTCGGCGACCGCCGCGCCTGCTGGCTCATCTCGGCGACGATCTCGGTCATGAACTCCGGCACCGTCACCGTCAGCTGGTCGGTGCCGAGCGACCGCGCCTCCTGCTCGATGACGTCCATCTCGACGTCGACGTCGAGCGGGTAGTGGGTGCGGATCTGCGCACCGAAGCGGTCCTTGAGCGGCGTGATGATCCGACCCCGGTTCGTGTAGTCCTCCGGGTTCGCGGACGCGACGAGCATGACGTCGATCGGCAGCTGGATCTTGTAGCCGCGGATCTGCACGTCGCGTTCCTCGAGCACGTTCAGGAGCCCGACCTGGATCCGCTCGGCGAGGTCGGGCAGCTCGTTGATCGCGAAGATCCCGCGGTTGGTGCGCGGCACCATCCCGTAGTGGATCGTGAGCTCGTCGGACAGGTAGCGGCCCTCGGCGACCTTGATCGGATCGACCTCGCCGATCAGGTCCGCGATCGACGTGTCGGGCGTTGCGAGCTTCTCGCCGTACCTGCGGTCGCGGTGCACCCACTCGATCGGGGTCTCGTCGCCGCGCTCGGCGACGAGCAGCCGCGCGTGGTGGGACACCGGGGCGTAGGGGTCGTCGTTGATCTCGCTGCCGCCGACGATCGGCATCCACTCGTCGAGCAGCCCGGTGAGCGACCGGATCATCCGCGTCTTGGCCTGGCCGCGTTCGCCGAGGAAGACGATGTCGTGCGCGGCGAGCAGTGCGTTCTCGAGCTGGGGCAGGACGGTGTCCTCGTACCCGAGCACGCCGTCCACGAGCGGCTCACCGGCCGCGATCCGCTCGATCGTGTGCTCGCGCAGCTCGTCCATGACCGGACGGGAGCGCCAACCGGATTCGCGCAGCTCACCGAGGGTTGCGGGTCGACTCATGGGATCTCCTCGGACGACGGGGGTTCGTCGCGCACCCTATCGAGATGCCCGACACCACGACACCGCGCCGCTCAGCCGAGAAAGCCCTCCAGCGGGTCGACGGGCTCGTGCGGACGCCGCGCCAGGTCCGCGGTCGCGGCCGTCACGTCGACCCCGGGAACCGGTTGCGGATCACGCAGGTAGACGAACGCGACGGCCGAGTAGTCGTCGACCCGCTCGAACAGCCCCATGCCGCAGAGGCCGGGCACCGGGTCGAACCATCCGGCGCCGGCGAGCGGATTCGTCGCGACGTACGCGTCGCGTTCGCCCTCCCGGCCCGCGGCGAACAGGTGCATGCCGATCTGCTGGATCGTCACCCGCGCGTCGTGGTGGAAGACGATCGGGTCGGGCACGTGCCACCGGTAGAAGCCGACGAAGTCGGGCAGGCCGATCAACCCGGCCGCGCCGGTGCGCACGTCCAGGGGGGCGCCGCCGAACGGTGCGTGGTGTGCCCCCATCCCCCACGCCGTCCCGACGTAGTCCTCGAGTCCCGTGCCGCAGATCGTGGGCCGGTCGACGTCACCGTCCCGGTAGACCTTGACCTCCCCCTCGCCGTACCAGGTCCCCGGGTCGATGGTCCGCACCCCGACGACGCACCCGAGGAACCGACCCGGGCCGGCGACGGTTTCGAGGATGGTGAAGTCGGTCCCCAGGGTCGTGGGATTCTCACGCCGGAACGTCGCGTGCAGGTACCCGGCGTCGGGGAGGACGGGACCGAGCGTGACGTCGACCTGGAAGTAGAGCGTCGTGGGTCGGTCGGCTCCGTTGACGAGATCCATCCGCACCGATCCCGAGAACGGCATCGGGAAGTACGCGTTGAAGCCACGGCCCTCCGCCACGGAGGTGAGCGCCGAGGCGTACGCGCGGGCGCCCACAGGGGGCACCGAAGAAGTCGAGCAACGGGACACTCACGCTCGGTGCGTCGGCCCCGTCGTAGAAGACCTCGAGCACGGCGGCGCGCATGACGTCGGGCTCTCCGGGCGGGATCGTGCACCACAGGTGCCGGATCGTCCCGGGACCGTCGAGCGCCACCAGCGTGACGCGCTCGCCGGCGTCGATCCGCCGCGACGGTGCCCCCTTGCGCCCGCCGGCGGTCGCGCCGCCGGCCCCGCGCGCGCCCGTGGGATTCTCGAAGGTCACGGCACGCGCGTCCATCGTCAAGTCGATCACCGACGGGTCACCGAACATCGATCCTCCGGGGGTCGCCTGCCGTAGTCTCGCTGCTCATGTTCGCACCGCCCGACCCAGTTCCGGTCGACCTGTCGGGTCGCTGGCGGGCGCACGTCGAGGACGGTGATCTCTCCCGTCGCTTCACCGACGTCGGCTTCGCGGACGGGGACTGGCCTCTGGTCGACGTCCCCGGCCACTGGCGCAGCAATCCGCTCCTCGGGGACGCCGACGGGCCGCTCCTCTACCGCCGGACCGTCGAGCCGCGGCCGCTGCCGCCCGGCCATCGCCGGTTCCTCTCCTTCGACGGCATCTTCTACCTGGGCGACGTCTGGCTCGACGGGCACTACCTCGGTGCGACCGAGGGCTACTTCTTCCCGCACACGTTCGAGGTCACGCGCTTCGCGCGCCGGGACGACGCGCACACGCTCGCGGTCGAGGTCGCGTCACCGCGCCAGCCCGACCGGACCGCGAAGCGCGTGATCACGGGCGTGTTCTCCCACTGGGACAACCTCGACCCCGAATGGAACCCGGGCGGGATCTGGCGGCCGGTCCGCCTGCGCGACACCGGCCCCGTGCGCATCTCGTGGCTGCGCGTGCTCTGCACCGAGGCGAACGACGTGCGCGGCCAGCTCCGGCTCGACGTGACGCTCGATCCCGGGAGCACGCCGCCACGTGACGACATCGTCCTCGTCGCGGACGTGACCGACGAGCAGGGGACGCGACTCGCCGAGACCACGGTGCCCGTCGAGCCCACGCGCCGGGGCACGACCCTGACCGTGCCCCTCTTCGTGGACCGGCCCCCGCGCTGGTGGCCCTGGCGCTTCGGGCGCCAGCCGCGCGTCCACGTCGAGGTCGGGGTGGAGATCGACGGCATCCGCAGCGACGATCGGCGCCTGACCACGGCCTTCCGCGACATCCAGGTCCGGGACTGGCAGTGGCGGGTGAACGGCGAACCGGTCTTCGTGATGGGCGCCAACCAGGGTCCGACCCGCATGGCGCTCGCCGAGGCGGGCGCGGACGAGCTCGCGAACGACGTCGCCCTGGCGAAGGACGCGAACCTCGACCTGCTCCGGCTGCACGCGCACGTCACGCGCCCCGAGCTGTACGACGCGGCCGACGCGGCGGGACTGCTCCTCTGGCAGGACTTCCCGCTGCAGTGGGGCTACGGGCGTGGTGCCCGGAAGCAGGCGAACCGCCAGGCGCGCGAGATGGTGGACCTGCTCGGGCACCACCCGAGCATCGCCATGTGGTGTGCGCACAACGAGCCACTCGCGGTCGAGTTCCAGCCGGGCGAGCGGATGCGCCCCCGTCAGGCGGCACGGGCGGGGGCGAGCATGCTGCTGCCGTCGTGGAACAAGGATGTCCTCGACCGCTCCGTCACCCATGCCATCCACAAGGCCGACCCGTCACGCTTCGTGGACGTCCACTCGGGGATCTGGCCCGGGGTGGGCAGCCTCGGCACCGACGCTCACCTCTACTTCGGCTGGTACCACGGTCGGCTCGACGGGCTCGCGCCCGCGGCGCGGGCGATGCCGCGGCTCGCGCGCTTCGTCTCGGAGTTCGGTGCGCAGGCGGTGCCGCCGACGGCCGACTTCATGGAGCCGGACCGCTGGCCCGACCTCGACTGGGACCGCCTGTTCGCGCGGCACTCCTGCCAGAAGCTCCTGTTCGACCGGCACGTGCCACCGGCGATGTTCCCGACCTTCGCCGCCTGGCGCGAGGCGACCCAGCAGTACCAGGCCGCGCTCCTCCAGCTGCAGGTCGAGGACCTGCGCCGGCTCCGGCTGCATCCGGCCGGCGGGTTCTGCCAGTTCTGCTTCGCGGACGGGCACCCGTCGGTCACGTGGTCGGTGCTCGACCACCTGCGCCGGCCGAAGGCCGGCTACGCCGCGCTGCCGCGACGCCTGCCGGACGGTGCTCCCGATGCTCGAACCCCGGCACGGGCTGCTCCATGTGGCCAACGAGGGCGCCCGGGCGCTGCCCGGCGCGACGCTCGAGGTGGAGATCGACGGTCGGACCCGGCGGTTCCGAGGCGACGTTCCCGCCCGGGCCCTCGCCTTCATCGGGCAGGTGCACCTCGACCACCGGACCGGCGAGGTGCGCCTCGCGCTGCACCATCCCGATCTCGCACCGATCGAGAACCGCTACGACGGGCTCCTGGAGTGGCTCCGGATCGTGAACGACCAGGGCTAACCGATAGCTTCCCCGCATCAGCGGGGGACAAGGAGGCGTGAGCGGCATGACAGCCACGCAATCGACGGCGCAGCACCCGGTGCCCGTGCATCCGGGCACACCGCCCGGAAATCCGGTGCTGCGGTTCTGGCGATCGGCCATCGGCAAGAAATGGGTGATGGGCGTCACGGGGATCATGCTCCTCGGGTTCGTCCTGGCGCACATGATCGGCAACCTGAAGATCTACCTCGGGGCCGGGCCGCTCGACCACTACGCCGAATGGCTCCGCACCCTCGGCGAGCCGGCACTCCCCCGCACCGTCCTGCTGTGGATCCTGCGGAGCGGGCTGATCCTGGCGTTCTTCCTCCACATCGTCGCCGCGGCGCAGCTCACCCGCATGAACCGGCGGGCGCGCCCGACCGCGTACCAGTCGCCACGCGACTATGTCGCCGCCGACTTCGCGTCCCGGACGATGCGCTGGACCGGCGTGATCGTCGGGCTCTACCTCGTCTTCCACCTGATGGATCTCACGTGGGGCAACGCGAACCCCGATTTCGTGCGCGGCGACACGTACGCCAACGTGATCCACAGCTTCCAGCGGGTGCCGGTGGCGATCGTCTACATCATCGCCAACGTCGCGCTGGCCGTGCACATCTACCACGGCGCCTGGTCGATGTTTCAGAGCCTCGGGATCAACAACCCGAAGTGGAACGGGTTGCGGCGAAAGTTCGCGATCGGCTTCGCCGTCCTCATCGGCCTCGGCAACATCAGCTTCCCCCTGCTCGTCGTCACGAAGGTGGTGACCCTGTGACCGTGCCCGTGGAGCTCGACGCTCACGTCCCGGAGGGGCCGATCGAGCAGAAGTGGGACAACCACAAGTTCGACGTCAAGCTCGTCAACCCGGCGAACAAGCGGAAGTTCCACGTGCTCGTCGTGGGCTCCGGGCTCGCGGGTGCGAGCGCGGCTGCCACGCTCGGCGAGCTCGGCTACCGGGTGACGATGCTCACCTTCCACGACTCCCCGCGGCGCGCGCACTCCATCGCCGCGCAGGGCGGGATCAATGCGGCGAAGAACTACCGCAACGACGGCGACAGCGTGTACCGCCTGTTCTACGACACCGTGAAGGGTGGCGACTTCCGCTCCCGCGAGGCGAACGTGTACCGCCTCGCCCAGGTTTCGGTGAACATCATCGACCAGTGCGTCGCCCAGGGCGTCCCGTTCGCGCGCGAGTACGGCGGCCTGCTCGACAACCGCTCGTTCGGGGCGCGCAGGTCTCGCGCACGTTCTACGCGCGGGGCCAGACCGGTCAGCAGCTGCTCCTCGGCGCCTACCAGGCGCTCGCCCGCCAGGTGCATCTCGGCAACGTCGAGCTGCACAACCGCACCGAGATGCTCGACCTCGTCGTGAAGGACGGGCGCGCCTGCGGCGTGGTGGCCCGGCACCTGATCACCGGCGACGTCCGGTCGTTCAACGCCCACGCCGTGGTGCTCGCGACCGGCGGCTACGGCAACGTCTTCTTCCTCTCGACCAACGCGAAGGCCAGCAACGTGACCGCCGCCTGGCGGGCGCACAAGCGGGGTGCGCTGTTCGCGAACCCGTGCTTCACCCAGATCCACCCGACCTGCATCCCGGCGAGCGACGACTTCCAGTCGAAGCTCACGCTGATGAGCGAGTCGCTCCGCAACGACGGGCGCATCTGGGTGCCGGAGGCGTTCGACGAGACCCGGGCACCGAACGAGATCCCCGAGTCCGAGCGCGACTACTACCTCGAACGCCGGTACCCCGCATTCGGCAACCTGGTCCCCCGCGACGTGGCGTCGCGCGGCGAAGCGTGAGGTCGACGCCGGCCGCGGTGTGGGTCCGCGCAAGAACGGCGTGTTCCTCGACTTCGGCGACGCGGTCGAGCGGCTCGGCCGGCACACGATCGAGGAGCGCTACGGCAACCTCTTCCAGATGTACGAGCGCATCACCGGCGACGACCCGTACTCGGTGCCCATGCGCATCTATCCCGCCGTCCACTACACGATGGGCGGGCTCTGGGTGGACTACAACCTCATGAGCAACCTGCCGGGCCTCTTCGTGCTCGGCGAGGCGAACTTCTCCGACCACGGCGCGAACCGTCTCGGTGCGAGCGCTCTGATGCAGGGTCTCGCCGACGGGTACTTCGTGCTGCCGGCGACGATCAACGACTACCTCGCGCCCCTGCTCGGCAGCGAGCCCGTCGGCACCGACGATCCGGTCTTCGCCGAAGCGGAGGCGAGCGTCGCGGACCAGGTCTCCCGCCTGCTCGGCGTGAACGGAACCCGCTCGGTCGACGACTTCCACCGTGAGCTCGGCAAGATCCTCTGGGACGACTGCGGCATGGCCCGCAGCGCCGAGAGCCTCGACAAGGCACTCGCCGAGATCCCGGTGCTGCGCGACGAGTTCTGGTCCGACGTGCGCATCCTCGGCGACGGCGAGAGCTTCAACCAGAGCCTGGAGAAGGCCGGGCGCGTCGCGGACTTCCTCGAGTTCGGCGAGCTGCTCGTCCGTGATGCCGCGACGCGCGAGGAGTCGTGCGGCGGGCACTTCCGCGTGGAGTACCAGACCGAGGAGGGCGAGGCCCTCCGGCGGGACGACGAGTTCGCGTACGCCGCCGCCTGGGAGTGGCCCGGCCCGGACCGATCACCCGTCGTGCACAAGGAGCAGCTGTCCTTCGAGCACGTCCACCTCGCGCAGCGCAGCTACAAGTAGGAGGCCGGCACCGATGGATCTGACCCTCCGCGTGTGGCGCCAGAGCGGCCCCGACGCTCCCGGCCGCTTCGAGACCTACGCGATGCCCGGCGTCAGCGAGGACATGTCGTTCCTCGAGCTGTTCGACGTGCTGAACGAGAAGCTGCTCGCCGAGGGCGAGGAGCCGGTGGCCTTCGACCACGACTGCCGGGAGGGCATCTGCGGATCGTGCGCCATGATGATCGACGGTCGCGCCCACGGCCCCGAGCACGGCACCGCGACGTGCCAGCTCCATCTCCGCAAGCTCCAGAACGGCGCGGTGATCACCGTCGAGCCGTGGCGGGCAGCCGGGTTCCCGCTGATCAAGGACCTCGCCGTCGACCGCAGCACATTCGACCGCATCGTCGAGGCTGGTGGATACATCACCGCTCCCACCGGCGCGGCCCGCGACGCCAACGAGATCCTGGTCCCGAAGGAGGCGGCGGACGCGGCGATGGACGCGGCCGCCTGCATCGGCTGTGGTGCGTGCGTGGCGGCGTGCCCGAACAGCGCCGCGCAGCTCTTCACGTCGGCCAAGTACTCGCATCTCTCGCTGCTCCCGCAGGGCCAGCCGGAGCGGTACACACGGGTGGTCGCGATGGTCGAGGAGATGGAGCGGTACTTCGGCTCGTGCACCAACCACGGCGAGTGCGAGGAGGCGTGCCCGAAGGAGATCTCGATCGACTTCATCGCGCTGCTCAACCGGGACTACGTCAAGGCGCAGTTCAAGAACGCTCGCCTCGCCGGCCAGAAGGTCTGAGTCCGGCGCGGGGCGCGCGTCAGAGCTCGAAGAACGGCACGACCTTGCCGCCGCGCCAGTACGGCGTGCCGCTGACGCGCGGTGCACCGTTGAACGGGTGAAGGGCACCGTCGAGGTCCATCACGTAGCCCTGACCGGTGTTCCAGTCCGAGATGATGACCTTCCAGCGCGACGTCCTGGCCGGGCCAGTACGCGGTGGTCCGGGCCCGGACGGCACTGCCGAACTGGTGCACGCCACCCCACCGGTCGAGCGTGTAGCCGCTCGTGGGATCGAGCGGGTTCAGGATCACGTCCACCGCCATGCCGTGTTCCACGTCGTCCTCCTCCTGGGTCTGTTGCAGGCACGGCTTGTTGTGGTTCGCCGTGGAGTTGTCGACCGCGACCGTCGGTGCGCAGGCACCGACGACGAGCACGGCCGGGTCGCACGACACGACACGGCACGCGATGGCGCCCACCGTCGCGACCTGCTGGTTGCACTGGCCGTAGCGGAACTGGGTGCAGCCGGCTTTGCGGTTGTTGCAGTCGCCGTGGGCGCAGCCACAGCCCCACGGCGCGTTCGAGCAGCTGTCCGAGCAGATGCGGCCGGTCCCGCACCGGCACGTGGCGTTGCAGTCGATGTAGTAGCGGGGGCCGGCGCAGTACTGCGATCCGTCGGCCTTCCACCACCCCGCCGCGATCGTGCCCGGCGGGCACGAGTTGGAGCCGGTCATGGTGCAGCAGAACTCGGTGTACCCGTCGCAGCACAGCGACCCGCACTCGCACGAGGTGCCGCTGCAGTTGCAGATCGCGCCGTACGCCGACCCCGGACGGAGCACGAAGTCGGCGGGCGCGACGGCCAGCGCGGTGCCGGCCATCGCGGTGGCGCGCAGGAACGTCCGGCGGCTGTGCCGGCCGAGGAAGCTCGCGGCGCGGTCGGCGAGTCGCGCGGTCATGGGCGCCCGAGCCCGAGCCGGGCGAGCCTCGGCAGCACGGTCAGGGCCGTGAGGGCCGCGTAGGTCCCGGCGGCGGCGAGCAGGAGGAACGGGATCCCGTCGAGCGGTTGGTCCCGGAGGACCGATGCGATCCCACCGCCGTCGCGGAGTGCCACGGCGACGGCGCAGACGGCGGCACCGGCGTCGATCACGACGTGCAGCACCGTCGGTGGAGCGTCCGCCCGCCCGAAGCAC
The DNA here is from genome assembly GCA_963805415.1 of uncultured Acidimicrobiia bacterium. GTDB lineage: Bacteria > Actinomycetota > Acidimicrobiia > IMCC26256 > JAENVU01 > JAENVU01. Next base: position 92,939 of record CAWDUD010000006.1, on the reverse strand, counting down.
CCGCACGAGCCGACCGGCAACCGGCGTGCGAGCGCCACGACGACGAAACCGGTGAAGGCCAGGTAGGACGCGGCGACGACCGCCGCGAGCGCCGGCGCGCCCGTGAGCCGCGGCACCGATCGCGACCGCCGCCTCGATCCCACCGCCGGCGCGGACGACGAGGGGCGGCACCCGGATCCCCATCACCCGGAGGGCGCCGACGGTGTCGTCGGGGCGGACGGCCTTGGCGATCCCCGCGGTCGCGAGCAGCAGCGCCGCGACGAGGAAGGGACCGGACCACGCACCCATCGCGACCGAACCTATCCGGCCGTCGGCGGATCGAACCGCACGGAGGCGAGCACGCGATTCACGACGGGGACCAGCAGCGCCCGGTGCGTGTGGGACCCGAGCACCGCGTACAGACAGAACGCGCGACCACCCTCCTGGAAGAAGTGCTGCGTCGCGGTCTGGCCCACGATCCCGCGCCGGAGCGTGCGGGGATCGAAGTCGCGCGGTGCGAGCGCCCGCGGCAGGCCCCGACTCCGGAACAGGGCGGTGTGCACGGCGGCAGGCTCGTGCTCGAACAGCACTACGAACACGTCGTCCTGACCCATCAGCTCGACCGCTCCGCTGCCGAAGTCGCCCCGGTCCGTAGGCAGGCCGAAGTTCGCGAGATGCGCCACGGGACGGGACCGGAGTGGCGCGAGGCGTGTCCCCGAGGCGGACTGGATCGACAGTGCGTCGCCGTCGTGACGCACCGAGATGTGGCCGTCCCATCCGGCGGGCAGGTCCACCGCGATCCCGTCCGCGGTCATCGCCGCCATCAGGCCGCCACGCCGACGAGGACCACGGCCAGGAGGAGCTCCGCCACCACCGTCACGGTCCGGAAGCTACCGGCCCGAGCGTCGAGCGCACGGACGCGACCGGCCACCCGGTCCGGGGTGTCGGCGCCGGTCGAGGCCAGCACCGGGACGGCCCGGGCGAACCCGAAGGCGGCGCCGACCGCGACGCCGAGGACCGGCGAGGTGCCGAGCAACGCGGTCAGCCAGACGAGGTACACCGCCGCCGTGGTCACGATGGTGACGACGCCCGTGCCGAGCTGGACGCCGAACCCGGCGCCGTAGACCCACCCGCGGAAGTCCGCGAGCCAGTCCTCGTTCACCTGCCGGTGCCACGAGGGCACCGGCGCGGTGCGTGAGCTCCCACCCGGCGGCCGCGACGGCCGCCGCGGCGAGCAGCGCGAGCCGGACGTCCGACGCCACGGCACCGAGGAGCGCGCCGCCCAGGGCGCCGAGCGCGAGACCGAAGAGCGAGCCCCCCAGCGTGGAGGCGAGCACGTACGCGCCGACCGTCGTCCCGAACCGTTGTCCCCGACTCCGCTCCCCGAGCGGATGGATGCTCGCGAGCATCGACTCGCCTCAGGGGGACCAGGTCGAGCGCAGCCCCGCGATGACGGCGACGGCCACGCCGACGATCGCGGGTCCGATCGTCACGGCCGGTCGGGCTCCGGTTCCGGGCCCCCGCTCGCGGGATAGAGCCGCGGGTCCCCGGGCTCGATGCCGGCCGCCGCCAGCGCGTCGTCCGCCCGGGCCTCGCGTTGGCGGTCCGCGAGGTGACGACGTTCCGCACGCGCCTGACGAGCCGCCGCTCGCCGCCGGGTCGCGGCGAGCGCGCCGTCGTCGACGGACTCGCGCACCATCTCGCACACGCGGGCCCAGTCCGACGCCGTGCCCTCGCCCACGACCGCACCACTCGCACCGTCGACGTACACGAAGTACGGGGAGCCCTCCACCTCGTACGCCTCCCAGGCCGGCGTCGACATCACGACCGTCGTGTGCGGCGCGGCGAGCCGGGACAGCGTCGACGGGCTCTCGTCCTCCGGGCTCATCGTGACGACGACGAGCCGCGCGCCGCCGGGGACGGCGACGGCCGGATCCGCGAACGTCTCCCAGAACTCCCGACACGTGAGACACCCGCTCGAGAGGAACGCGAGCAGCGTGGGGGTCGGCACGCCGACGATCCCCACCGCCACCGCGTCGCCGGCCGGCGTGACCCCGGCGAGGTCGACGGCCACGGGACTCGGTCCACCCGGCGGCCGGCTCGGGGCCACCCGCGGCGGCCGGCGGGACGCGCCCTGGGGACGCCCGGCCTCGCGATCGTGGCCGTCGTGCGCGAGGCCCGCGTCGTGGAGCACCCGCAGGATGTCGGCGTGACTGCGCAGCAACCCCGCCACGAGGACCACGAGCAGGGCCACCACCACGGCGAGGATCACCACCAACGCGGTCATGCCGCGAGGGTAGGCGCCGTCCGGCTACGGAGCTGCGTCGAGCGCGCGGCGGAGATCGGCCACGAGATCGGCGACGGGACTCGAGTCCCACCGAGAGTCGGATCAGGGCCGGATCCACCTCGAGCGGCGAGCCCGCGGCGGAGGCGTGGGTCATCCGACCGGGATGCTCGATCAGCGACTCGACGGCGCCGAGCGACTCGGCCAGCGTGAAGAGCTCGGCGCCCCGGGCGATCTCGAGTGCGGCGGTCTCGCCGCCGGCGGCGAGAAAGCTCACCATCCCGCCGAAGTCACGCATCTGCCGGCGGGCGATCTCGTGGCCGGGATGCGACCCGAGCCCCGGGTACAGGACCCGATCCACCGCGGGATGGTCCGCGAGCATCGTGACCACCGCGGCCGCGTTCTCGCAGTGCCGGTCCATGCGCACCGCGAGGGTTTTGATCCCCCGCAGGACGAGGTAGCAGTCGAACGGGCCGGGGACCGCGCCGGTCGCGTTCTGGAGGAACGCGAGCCGCTCCCCGAGATCGGCGTCGCCGACGGCGACGAATCCTCCGATCGTGTCGGAGTGCCCGCCGAGATACTTGGTGGTCGAGTGCACCACGACATCGGCGCCGAGGGTGAGCGGCTGCTGGAGGTACGGCGTCGCGAACGTGTTGTCGACCACGACCACGACGCCGGCCGCGTGCGCGACCCGGGCGACCGCCGCGATGTCGACGATCCCGAGCGCCGGATTGGTCGGGGTCTCGATCCAGACGACCGTGGTCGCAGGGTTGAAGACCTCGGCCAGCCGATCGGGCCGGGTGAGATCGGCGGCGGACCAGGAGACCCCGGCGTCGGCGTACACCCGCGAGACGAGCCGGAACGTCCCGCCGTACGCGTCGAGTGGCAGCACCACGTGGTCACCGGGCCCGACGAGCGCGCGCAGGACCGCGTCCTCCGCGGCCATGCCACTCGCGAAGGCCAGGCCACGGACCGCGCCCTCGAGGGCCGCGAGGCAGGATTCGAGGGCCGCACGCGTGGGGTTGCCGGTGCGGCCGTACTCGAAGCCCGCGTGCTTGCCCACGGCGTCCTGGGCGAACGTCGTGGCGAGGCTGACGGGCGTGACCACCGCGCCGGTCACGGGGTCGGCGGGCTGGCCGGCGTGGATCGCCTGCGTCTCGAAGCCGGGGACCCCGTCGACCTCCGCGCTCCCCTCGGCACTCATCCCACCGCTCCGCGACCCGCGAGGAAGCCGAGCACGTCACTGCGGCTGATCAACCCGACCGGGTGGCCACCGTCGAGCACCAGGAGGGTGGTGGACGTGTCGAGCTGGGCGACGAGGTTGCCCACCGGTTCGCCGACGCCGACCATCGGCATCGCGGGGCTCATGATCGCCCGGACCGGCCGGTCGAGAACATCGGGATCGCGGAACGCACGGTCCATGAGGGCGAGCTCGTCGAGCATGCCGCTCACCTCCTTCGCCGCGAGCGGCGACTCCTTGCTGACCGACACCACGACCTGGGAGACGCCGAGGTCACGCATCAACGACCACGCGTTGCGCGCCGGCTCGTCGGGCGTGACGAGGACCAGATCGGGGATGGACCCGTCCTTCCCTGCGAGCACGTCACCGGCGCAGTCACCGTCGCACCGGATGAAGCCGTAGTCCATCATCCACTCGTCGTTGTAGATCTTCGAGAGGTAGCCACGGCCGGAGTCCGGCAGCAGCACCACGACGAGGTCGTCGGGACCCAGCTCGGCACCCACGACCATCGCGGCGTGCACCGCCGTCCCGCACGAACCGCCGAGGAGCAGACCTTCCTCGCGTGTGACGCGGCGCGCGGCGGCGAAGGACTCGGCGTCGGTGACCATGACGGTCCGGTCGACGAGCGATGGATCGAAGGTGGTCGGCCAGAAGTCCTCGCCCACCCCCTCGACGAGGTACGGCCGTCCCGTGCCACCCGAGTAGACCGAGCCCTCGGGATCGGCGCCCACGATCTGCACGTCGGGGTTCATGCGCTTCAGGTACCGCGCGACGCCGGTGATGGTGCCCCCGGTGCCGATCCCGGCCACGAAGTGCGTGACCCGGCCGGCGGACTGGTGCCAGATCTCCGGACCGGTGGAGCGCTCGTGCTCCTCGGGGTTGTGCGGGTTGGAGTACTGATCGGGCCGAAAGGCGTTCGGTGTCTCGCGCGTCAGCCGGTCGGCGACCGAGTAGTACGAGTCGGGGTGCTCGGGCGGCACGGCCGTCGGACACACCACGACCTCGGCGCCGTAGGCGCGGAGCAACGAGACCTTCTCGGGGCTCATCTTGTCGGACATGACGAAGATGCACTGGTAGCCGCGTTGCGCGGCGACGATGGCGAGTCCGACGCCGGTGTTGCCCGACGTCGGCTCGACGATGGTGCCACCCGGCCGGAGGAGGCCGTCGCGCTCGGCCGCGTCGATCATCGCGATCGCGGGCCGGTCCTTGACGCTGCCACCCGGGTTCGCGGTCTCGACCTTGGCCACGAGGTCGCACGGCAGGTCCCGCCCGACCCGACCGAGGCGGAGCATCGGCGTGTTGCCCACGAGGTCCAGGATCGAGCCGGCGATCTCGGGCGTTCCGTCGGGCGGGAGGTCCACGTCGCCGACCGTACCGCCCGTAGAGTCGCGATGTGGCTGTGGGTGCGCTCCGGACCGTCGTCGTCGACTGCCTGGACCCCGAGCCGCTCGCGGAGTTCTGGTCCGAGATGCTCGGCGTGGGCGTCGCCTTCCGGGACGACGACTGGGTCTCCCTGCGCGCGGCCGGGCCCGGGCACCCGCGCGTGGCGTTCCAACGAGTGCCCGAGGCGAAGGCCGGGAAGAACCGGCTGCACCTCGACGTGTGGGTCCCCGACCTCGCGGCCGCGACCGTCGCCGCGGAAGCGCTCGGCGCGCGCGGCGGCTCGGGCGCCTGGTGCACGAGTCCCCCGAGCCGTTCCAGGTGATGGCCGATCCGGCCGGCAACGAGTTCTGCCTCGTCCACCTCCCGGGCTCGACGGGTCCCTGATGCAGGAGCACAGGTTCTCCGTGGACCTCGACGCACCGCGGGAGGAGGTGTGGGAGCTGTTCTGGTACCGCGCGCCGGACCGTCCCCAACCGCCCTCCCCGCTCTCGGCGGCCGAGCCGCCGGGCCGCTCGGGCCCCACCTCGGGCGTCGCACGGTACGTGCGCCGCGTTTGCTCGGCTCGCGGACCGATCTCGACCCGCATCGAGATCCTGCACCCCGGGGACGCGGTCGGCGAGGGACTGGTCCGCCACTGCACGTTCCCCGTGCCGCGCATCCTCGGGTCCGGTGGCGTCGGGCAGTCGTGGGAGTGGTTGACCCAGGTGAAGCCCTACGAGTCCTGGCGCTACGACGCCGTCGGCAAGCCCCTGTGGTCCCGAGCGGAGGGGGCCACGCGGCTGGAGGACCTCGGGGGCGGCCGGACCCGGGTGCACTTCACCGAGCGGTACGAGTGCTTCAACCCGTGGATGCGCCGCCTCGGACTCGAGCGATGGGTGCACGACCGGATCTCGCGCGACAACGACTCGATCCTCGCCGCGCTCGAGAGCGGCCTGCGCTGGCACCGCAAGCGCCGGGCCCGGGACGCCGAGGTCACCGAGCCGTGATGCTCCTGGCCCCGCGTCCGCGGACGCGCGTCGGGGCTGGAAGGAACGCGTCCGCGGACGAGCGTGCTCGGACTGGTGGTCACACCCTCCACGTACGCTGACGAGCACAGCTCGTCAGCCCGCTGCGATGGCCGACCGCCAGCACACGGGTCCGTGCCGGTCGCGCGGACGCGACGACGGGAGCGCAGATGTCGGTGATCGAGGACGACGCAGGAGGGGGCAGCGCGCGCCAATCCGGCACGCCGAGGTCGTTGCGGGAGCAGGTCGTGGCCATCGGCGAACGGTGGACCGCCGCCCAGTACCGGCTGGTCGGGCTCGTGGTCGAGCTCGACCGGTCCGGCGAATGGGCGGCCGACGGCGCGGTCACCTGCGCGCACTGGATCGCCGATGCACTCGGCGTCGAGGTGTCGACCGGAAGGGAGTGGCTGCGGATCGGCCGCGCGTTGGAGCTGCTGCCCGAGATCGAGGCCTCCTTCGGCAGCGGGCGGTTGTCCTACAGCAAGGTTCGAACCCTGACGCGGATCGCGACGCCCGACCACGAAGCGGAGTTGTGTCGTCTGGCGCTCGATGTCCCTGCAGGACGGCTGGGGCCCGTGCTCGCCGCGTGGCTCGCGGGTCACGAAGAGCCGGAGGAGACCGACCATCGCCAACGCGCGGGCACGATGCCATTCGTGGCGAACGGACCCCGACGGCATGGTCGCGGGCTGGTACCGGCTCCCGCCGGCCGCGGGTCGCGAGCTCACCGCCGCCGTCGACGCGTGGACGATGCGGACCCCGCATCCCTCGCGTGACGCGGTCCGTGGACGCGTGGAACGGATGGCCCTCGATCGGACAACAACGGGCGGATGCACTCGTCGCGCTGGTGGGCGGGGGTGGATCGGAGCAGGTGACCGAGATCGTGATGCACGTGCGCAGCGACGGCACCACCTTCGACGACGGTACGCCGATCCCCGCGAGCGTCGTCGAACGCATCGCACCGGACTCGTTCATCCGCGCCCTGATCCACGACGCCGAAGGACGGCCGATCAACGCGTCGGGACGTCACCGCCATCCGACCACCCGTCAACGCCGGGTGGTGCGGGAGCGTGACCGCGTGGCGTCGACTGCGGCGGAACGGAGTTCCTCGAGTACGACCACGAACCGCCGTACGAGAGCAGCGGTCGCACCGTCGTCGACGAGCTCCGGATCCGGTGTCGTCTCTGTCACCGCAGCCGGCATGCCGATCCCTGAACCCCGGCGAGGTGTCAGGAAGTGCGATCGCGAGCCGCGCCGTAGGCCGCTCTCGCCCCGGCCGCGGCGTCGGCGTCGGCGGCGGGCGCGACGGCCCGGCCGGCGCCCAGGCGCCAGGCGGCCTGCACGTCGGTGATCGGCGCGCCCGTCGTGCGGGCCGCGGCCTGCACGCACGCGCCGAGCGCGACCAGCTCGTGGTCGTCGACCAGCGTGACCTCGCGTTGCGCCAGGTCGGCGACGATCTGCACGTAGGCCGCGCTGCGCGCGCCGCCGCCCACGAGGAAGAGCCGGCCACCGGTCGCGACGCCGACGGCCACCAGCGCATCGAGCCCGTCGAGCAACCCGCACACCACACCCTCGTAGGCGGACCGTGCCATCTCCTCGCGCGTCGCGCCGGAACGCAGCCCGCCCCATGCACCGTGCGCATCCGGCCGGTTCGGGGTCCGCTCCCCGTCGAAGTACGGCAGCAGCGTCACGCCACCGGCACCGGCCGGTGCTGCCAGCGCGAGGGCGTCGAGCCCGCGGTGGTCCACGCCGAGCCATCGACCGACGGCGTCGGTCACCTTCGTGGCGTTCAGCATGCACACCAGCGGCAGGTACCGACCGGTGGCATCGGCGAAGCCGGCGACCGCTCCGCTCGCGTCGGCGGTCGGCGTGTCGCTCACCGCGAAGACGGTTCCGGAGGTCCCGAGCGAGATCACGACGTCGCCGGGCCGGAGGCCGAGCCCGAGGGCGGCCGCCATGTTGTCGCCGGTCCCGGTAGCCGCGTCGGGTCCGAGCACCGGGGGCAGCGCCGAGGCCCAGTCGAGGTCCCGATCCACGATCTCGAGCAGATCGAGCCGGTACTCCCCGGTCGCCGGCGACCAGTACCCCGTGCCCGACGCGTCGCCCCGGTCGGTGCCGTACTCGCCCCCCAGCCGCCAGGCGAGCCAGTCGTGCGGGAGCATCACCCGCTCGACCCGTCCGAACAGCTCGGGGTCCGTGCGGTGCAGCCACGACAGCTTGGTGACGGTGAAGGCGGCGACCGGGACCGACCCACACGCGGCGGCCCAGCCGGCCGCGCCGGCGTCGAGCCGACCCAGCAACCACGACGCGTCGGGTGCCGATTCGGTGTCGTTCCACAGCTTCGCGGGCCGGAGCGGCGTTCCCGCGGCGTCGGTCACGACGAGCCCGTGCTGCTGCGCTGCAATCGCGGTCCCGCCGACCTCCCCTTCGTGACCCGCCTCGCCACGCGCGGTTTCGAACGCCACCCACCAGGCCCGTGGATCCTGCTCGGAGACCGGCGGCGACGTCGGCGGGTGCGGCGCCCGGCCGGAGCCGACGAGCTTCCCCGTGTCGGCGTCGCGCACCTCGACCTTGGTCGACTGGGTCGACGAGTCGACGCCCCGGACCAGGGGCATCAGGCTCCTCGGTGCCGGAGTCGGAAGTACAGGAAGTTCGGGATGAGCCGATGCCGGTCCAGCCCGACACGGAGACCGACGTGTTCGTCCGGGAGCCGTGGCTCCCGCAACGCTTCCACGACGAGCCCGGCTCCCTCGAACGCGCTGGGAGTACGCCTCGAGCGGGCGGTGCGCCGAGTGGAAGGTGAACGACACTCCGTCCCGCTCGACGGCGAACGAGTTGCGCATGACCTCCAGGTATCGCCCGACGTAGAGCAGTGGCGCGTCGGGATCGAGGAAGCCGCTCGAGACCATCGGGTGCACGATCGCCGCACAGACCGCGCCGGAGGGACGCAGCACCCGGGCGAGCTCGCTCACGACCTCGGCGAGCTCGTCGACGTCCTGGAGCACCATGAAGCACACGACGAGGTCGGCGACACCGTCTCGGAACGGCAGCGCTCGCCCGTCCCCCACGGCCGCCGGCACCGGCACACCGATGTCTCTCGCCGCCCGCACCATCGTCGGCGAAGGATCCACGCCCACGACGCGATGCCCCTGCGCCGTGAGCTCTCGGCCCAGCCGCCCCTCGCCACAACCCACGTCGAGCGTCAGGGCACCCGGACCCGGCACGAGCTCCAGGAAGTTGGGGAGGTTGTACAGCTCGTAGTAGTCGTCATGGCCGGGCGTCCGCGCCCAACGCACCCAGGCTTCGGCCTGCTCGTCCCACGCGTCGCGCAGCGACCCACCGCCGTGGTCGAACCCGGGCATCCCTAGCGGACGCCGAGGAGCAGCTCGGTCACGAGCTGGTCGAGACGCTCGTGGCCGTAGCCCCGCGCCGCCAGCGCGTCGACGTCGAAGGTCTCCGCGCGCAGCGTTGCGAAACGGGTGTCGGGCGGCTCGGGCAGGGTGGGGACGCCGAGCCGGTCGACCATCGCGACCGCGAGGGCCTCCTGGATCTCGCCGTCATCGGCGAAGCGCGCAGCCTTCTCCCGGAGGATCAGGTAGGTGCGCATGCAACCCCGGGCGAACTCCCACACCCCGTCGGTGTCCTCGGTGCGATACGCGTGCGCGTCGAAGTGGCGCATGCCCGTCCACTCGGACTCCTCCAGCAGCTTCACGAGGTAGAAGGCGTCCCTGACCCCCTCGGACCCGAACCGGAAGTCCTGGTCGTACTTGCCGGGCACCTGGCCGTTCAGGTCGATGTGGAAGAGCTTGTCCGCCCAGAGCGCCTGCGCCACCGCGTGATGGAAGGACAGCCCGCTCATGGTCTCGTGCGCGAACTCGGGGTTGAGGCCGACCATCTCCGGATACTCGAGCTCGTGGATGAACGCGAGTGCGTGGCCGACCGTCGGGAGCAGCAGGTTGCCGCGGGGCTCGTTCGGCTTGGGCTCCAGCGCGAGCTCCATCTCGTAACCCTGTTCGGTGATGTACGCGCAGCACGCGTTGACCGCCTCCGCGTAGCAGTCGAGTGCAGCGGGGATGTCCTTGGCGGCGTCGCTCTCGACACCCTCACGACCACCCCACATCACGTGGATCCGCGCGCCGAGCTCGACGCCAAGGTCGATCGCGTCGAGGGTCTTGCGGAGTGCGAACCGCCGCACCTTCGGATCGTTCGCGGTGAACGCGCCGTCCTTGAAGATCGGCTGCGAGAACAGGTTGGTGGTGGACATCGGGACGCGCATCCCGGTGTCGGCGAGCGCCTTCGAGAACCGGTCCACGATCCGGTCACGCTCCTCCGCCGAGGAGCCCGGGGGGACGAGGTCGTCGTCGTGGAAGTTCACGCCGTACGCGCCGAGGTCCGCGAGGCGGTGGACCGCGTCGACGGGATCGATCGACGGCCGGGTCTCGTGCCCGAACGGGTCCCGGCCCCGGTTGCCGACGGTCCAGAGGCCGAAGGTGAAGCGGTCGTCGGGCGTGGGTTCGTAGTCGCTCATCGATCTCCTCGCCGATCGCGGTGGGACCGATCCTCGCACAGCCCGCGGGCCGGGGCGGGGCGCACTTGTGACCCGACCGGGCCGCGCGCCAGGCTCGCGGGATGACCGAGGAAGTGGATGCCCTCCTGACCCGGGCCCGACGCGAGATCGACGCCGGGCTCCTCCCCAGCTGCCAGGTCGCGCTGGCGCGTCACGGCGAGATCGAGCTGTTCGAGGCGTTCGGCGACGCGACGACCGACACCCGCTACATCGTGTACTCCACCACCAAGGCGTTCGTCGCGTCGCTCGTGTGGCAGCTCATCGGCGAGGGGCTCGTGGACGTGTCCCAGCGCGTCGTCGACTACATCCCCGAGTTCGCGCCCAACGGCAAGGACGTGATCACCGTCGAGCAGGTCATGCTCCACACGGCGGGCTTCCCCTACGCGCCGCTCGGCGAGCCCGACGTCGAGACCCGAGAGGGTCGCGTCGCGAAGATGGCCGAGTGGAGGCTCAACTGGGAACCGGACTCGACCTACGAGTACCACGCCGAATCCGCGCACTGGGTCCTGGTCGAGATCGTCGACCGGGTGACCGGCGGCGACTACCGGGACCTGCTCCAGGAGCGGATCACCGGCCCGGCCGGGATCAGCGACCGCCTGCTCGGCACCGATGTGCCCATCGCACCGGTCGTACCCGTGGGCAACGAGGCGACTCCGGACGAGCTCCAGGCGGTGCTCGGGGTGCGTGAGCTGCCGTTCAACGTCGTCACCCCCGACGGACTCGTCGCGCTGAGCCAGGACGACGCGCGCCCCCTCGGCCACCCGGGCGGCGGCGGGATCATGAACGCCGCCGACGTCGTGACCTTCTACCAGGCGCTCCTCCACGATCACGCCGGGATCTGGGAGCCCGAGGTGCTCGCCGACGCGACGACGAGAGTCCGCAACACCAAGCCGGAGCGCTGGACAGGCGTCACCGCCAACCGCAGCCTCGGGCTCGTCCTCGCCGGTGACGACGGGCGCGCCAACCTGCGCGGCTTCGGACACACCAACTCACCGGGAACGTTCGGCCACAACGGTGCCGGCGGACAGATCGCGTGGGCGGACCCGGGATCCGGCCTCTCGTTCTGCTACCTCACCAACGGCCTCGACCAGCACGTCATCCGCCAGGGGCGGCGCGGGATCGCGCTGTCGAGCCTCGCCGCGGTCTGCTGACACGGACGTCAGGTCTGCGCGAGGCTGCCGGGTCCATGGGTGCCTTGGACGGAGTCAGGATTCTCGATCTCTCGTGGGGGATCGCCGGGCCGCTCGGCGTCCTGCTCCTCGCCGAGCAGGGCGCGGACGTGATCAAGGTCGAGCCGCCCGGCGGCGACCCGTTCCGCGCGTACAGCGGGTACGCCGTCTGGAACCGGTCGCGTCGCTCGGTCACCGTCGACCTCAAATCCGGCGTGGGCCTCGAGGCGTTCGGCAGGCTGGTCGACGACGCCGACGTCCTCGTCGAGACGTTCCGGCCCGGCGTGACCGACCGGCTCGGCATCGGCTTCGACGCGCTGCACGCGCGCAACGAGCGGCTCGTGTACTGCTCGTGCCCGGGGTACCCGGAGGGTCACCGGCTCGCCGGTCGTCCCGGCTACGACGCGCTGGTGCAGGCGAGCAGCGGTCAGCAGTGGGAGCAACCCGGTTGGCGGATGGGCCCGATCTTCCTGCACATGCCGATGCCGAGCATGGGCGCGGTGTTCCTCGTCCCGAGCGGCATCCTCTCGGCGCTCGTCGCCCGGGAGACCACCGGGCGCGGCCAGCACGTGCGGACCTCGCTGTTCCAGGGCGCGCTCCTGTACACCACCCAGATCTGGCAGCACGTGGAGAAGGCCCCGGCGGCGTTCCACGATCTCATGGGGAAGAGCTACCCGCCCGGGGTCCACCAGCAGATGCTCTTCGAGGTCGCGAACGGCGAGTGGGTCCACACATCGGTGATGAGCGGCCTCACCCCGACCGAGAGCCAGGACCACCTGCTCGGCCTCGAGGACGCCCCGGAGCCGTACGAGTTCATGGCCCTCCCGCCCGAGGAGCGCGAGCAGTTCACGAAGCGGCGGCGTGAGGCCTACCGGCACCATGACCGCGACGAGCTGGTGGCGGACTTCCAGGCCCACAACCATGCCGTCGAGGCGGTGATCACGGCCGAGGAGGCGCTGGGCTCGACGGGGCGACCGCACCCCCAGCTCGTGGCGAACGGGATGGTCGCGACGGTCGAGGACCCCGAGCTCGGCACCACCACCCAGATCGGCGTGCCGATCAACCTCCACGGCACGCCCGGCGCGATCCAGGGGCCCCAGCCCCTTCCGGGCGCGCACAATCACGAGATCCTCGGCGGGCTCGGATACACCGAGCACGAGATCGCGACGATCGCCGGGGGGGTGGCGTGATGCACGCGCTCGAAGGAGTGCTCGTCGTCGACTTCGGCCAGTACCTGGCGGGCCCGTTCGGACCGATGGTCCTCGGCGACCTCGGCGCCGAGGTGATCAAGGTCGAGCCGGTCACCGGCGACGGCATGCGGCTCGCCGGCAAGCCCTTCTTCGGCTGCCAGCGCGGCAAGCGCAGCCTCGCGCTCGACGTGAAGTCGCCCGAGGGACGCGCGATCGCGCTCGAGCTGATCGAGCGGGCCGACATCGTCCACCACAACATGACCGCCGGCGTCGCGAACCGCCTCGGGATCGGTTACGAGGACGCGAAGCGGGTGAACCCGGACGTCGTCTACTGCAACACGTGGGCCTACGGGCTCGAAGGACCGCTCGCGCACTTCGGGGGGCTCGATCCGCTGTACCAGGCGTCCGCCGGGCTCGAGTACGAGGCCGGCGCGGTGCACACCGGCAACGACCCCCTCTACTACCGCTTCGGGATGTGCGACGCGGCCAACGCGATGCTCTCGGTCGTCGGCTGCCTCGCCGCGCTGTACCACCAGCGCAGGACCGGCGAGGGTCAGGAGCTGTGGACGTCGCTGCTGGACGGCGGCGCGGTGTACTCGTCCGACGCGCTCCTCGTCGACGGCGAGGCGGTTCCCCGCCCACGGCTCGACCAGGGGCTCCACGGCGTCGACGCCTGCTACCGGCTCTACGAGACCCAGGACGACTGGATCCAGATCGCGGCCGTGGCCGAACGCGACTGGGCCGCCCTCTGCCGGGCGCTGGGTCTCCCCGATCTGGCCGACGACGCGCGCTTCGCCGTCGCCGAGCTCCGGCGGGAGCACCGCGAGGAGCTGGAAGCGCTGCTCGCGCCCCGCTTCCTCAGCCGCACGTCGATCTCGTGGACGCACGCGCTCGACGACGCGGGCGTGCCGAACGAGATCCCCGTCGACACCGTCGGCGGCGAGTTGGTCCTCTTCGACGCCGACAACGTCGCGCTCGGCATGGTCGCGGAGTACGAGCACCCGATGATGGGCCTGATGCGCCAGTTCGGCTCACTCGTGGACTTCTCCGAGACTCCGGGGAAGATCTCCGGTCCACCACCGTTGGTGGGCGAGCACACCCGCGAGATCCTCGGCTGGCTGGGCAAGAGCAGCGAGGCCATCGACGGTCTCCGTGCCGCCGGCGTGGTCACGTGGCCCGGCGACGACTACCCCTGGGTGGTCTGAGCCATCCTGCGGCGCCCGGACCGCCAAGGTGCCTCAGGCGGTCACGCGACGTCGAAGAGGAAGATCGCGGCCTCGTAGCGGCGCGGCGTGGGCCAGCGCGGAGCCCGCGATGCACCCGAACCGGTCGAGGAGCGCCCGGGTGGACGCCGTGAGCTCACTCGCCACGACCCCCGGCAACACCAGGACGGCGAGCACCTCGGCGTCCGAGACCATCGGGACCCCGATGTCGACGGTGCCGTCCTCGACGATCCCGACGACGCTGCCGCGCGCGGCCGCGAGCCCCGCGATGGGCGCGCCGACCGCCGCGAGGTGCGCCGGATCGACGGCGGGCTCCATCGGACGCCCCTCCTCCTCGATGAACAGCACGCCGTGGTCGGCACCGATCAGCGACCGGCCCTGGTCCACCAGGATCGGCAACAGCTCGTCGAGCGACAGCGTGGAGTGCACCGCGACGGCCACGTCGAGGAGCAGCCCGGAGGTGAGGAGGTTCTGGGCGATCTCGCCGTCGAGGGCGTAGAGCTGCTCGCGCTCCTGGACGAAGCGGCGCAGATGCCGCTCCTTGTCGAAGGTGTACACGATCATGCAGATCGCGAATCCGAGGCTCGCGAAGCGCGCGGCGGTGAGGTCGATCCAGCCGCGCGAGCGGAGATCGAACGCTCCCGACGAGACGAAGGTCGACAGCAGCAGTCCCGCCGCGACCACCAGACCCACGGCCGCGATCTGCCGGCGGCGCCGGTCGACCGCTTCCATCGAGGCGATCTCACGGCCGCGCAGTCCCGCGGCCCGCTGATCCGCGGCCAGGTCGTGGCGGAGGTGCTCATCCGTTCGCACGGCGACGTTCTCCTCGCATCAGGCCCACTCCCGACTCGCGGTATCGGCACGACGGGGGACGCTTCTTGACCGGTCTCCACGCGCGGGACTCTCCCGCACATAGCGTGCGCTCAGTGAGCCCTCCTCTTCTCGGTCCCGGATCGATCCCCGCGATCGCCGGTCTCGCCGCCCGCTCCTGCCTCGATCCCCCGACCGTGGACGAGCTCGCGAAGACGTTGGACGCGCGCGACCAGCCGGCAGTGATCCGTGGCGATCCAGGGACCGGCGTCGTCGCGTCCGTGACCCGCGAGGGTGAGGGGTACGTGCGGCTGATCGCCGTCGATCCCGCCCACCGCGGCCGTGGGCTCGGGCGCGCGCTGCTCGCCGCCGCGGAAGCGGACCTGCGGGCGGCCGGCGCGACGCGCGTCACCGTCGGCGCCGACGCGCCGTACTACCTCTGGCCCGGTGTCGACACGCGCGAGCTCGAGGCGATCTGCCTGCTCGAGCGCGCCAAGTACACGCGCGTCGAGGCCAACGTCAACATGGACGTCGACCTCGGCGCGATTCCCCCCGACCCGGGCGGGTGGCGGATCGCCGGGCCGGGCGACCGCGACGCGGTCGACGAGTGGGCGGCGACGCACTGGGCGTTCTGGCGGGACGAGATGGTGCGCGCGGTCGACCAGCGCGGCCTCGTCGTCGTCGACGACGAGCGCGGGCTCGCCGCCGTCTGTGCGGTGGACGTCAACCGGGCCGGGCTCGTCGGACCGGTCGCGGTGCGCCCGGACCTGCTCGGACGGGGGGTCGGGGTCGCGCCGCTCGTCGGCGCGCTCCACCACCTCCGTGCCACGGGCCGCCGCCACGCCGAGGTCGCGTGGGTCGGCCCGGTGGTCCCGTACGCACGCGTCGGCGCGACCATCGGGCGGGTCTTCCTCGTCTACCGCAAGGAGCTCCGATGACCTTGCTGCCCGAGCCCCGCGAGATGTCGCTCGGGATCGAGACCGTGCCCACGACCACGCCGACCGCGACGGTCGGTACGGGCAGCCTCCCGCCCGAGGGGTACGCGCTGACGATCGGGGCCGACGCGGTCCGCATCGAGGCGGCCGACGACGCGGGCGCGTTCTACGCGCGCATGACGTTGCGTCAGCTGGCACGCGAGCACGGCGGTCGGCTCCCGGTCGGCACGATCCGCGACTGGCCCGACCTCCCGGTCCGGGGGGTCATGGTCGACGTCTCCCGGGACAAGGTCCCCGCGCTCGAGACGCTGTACGCGCTGGTCGATCGCCTCGCCGGGTGGAAGGTCAACCACGTCGAGCTCTACGCCGAGCACACCTTCGCCTACCCGGGCCACGAGGTCGTGTGGCGCGACGCGAGCCCGTACACGGCGGAGGACGTCGAGACCCTCGACGCGTTCTGCCGCGAGCGGCACGTCGCGCTGGTGCCGAACCAGAACTGCCTCGGCCACATGAACCGCTGGCTGCTCCACGAGCCCTACCGGGACCTGGCCATGGACCCCGACGGCTACGTGATGATGGGCATGCGCCGGCCGCCCAGCACGATCGAGCCGACCGCCCCCGGGTCCCTGGCGCTCGTCCGGGGGCTCCTGGCCGAGCTGCTGCCCCACTTCTCCGACCGCGCCTACGTCCACGTCGGGCTGGACGAGCCGTGGGAGCTGCCCGCCGGGCGCTTCGACGACTATCTCGCCTGGGTCGGGACCCTGCGCGAGCTGCCCGAGGTCGACGGTCGCGAGCTGCTGATCTGGGGCGACATCCTCGCCGCGCACCCTGACCGGCTCGCGGAGATCCCCGACGGCGTCACGGTCTGCGAGTGGGGCTACGACGCCGGCCACCCCTGGGACGCACGACTCGGCGCGCTGGCAGCCGCGGGGATCCCCCGCTGGGTCGCGCCGGGGACGTCGAGCTGGCTCACCATCCTGGGCCGCACGACCAACATGCGCGCCGACATCGCCGAGGCCGCTGACGCCGCCGCCACGCACGGAGCCGGCGGCATGCTCACGACCGACTGGGGCGACAACGGCCACCTGCAGTACCCGGCGGTCAGCGACCCCGGGCTCGCCTTCGCTGCCGGCATGGGATGGTGCGCGGCGACGAACCGGGATCTCGACCTCGGGGCCGCCCTCAGCGCGCACTGCTACGACGATCCCAGCGGCACTCTCGGGGCCGTCGTCGTCGACCTCGGCGACGTGCACCGGATCCTGACCCCCCAGGTCTGGAACGTGGCGACCCTGGTGCTGCCCCTGTACTTCCCCCAGCTGGACGTCGGGCGCGGTCCTCTCCTCGGCGCGACCGAGGAGGAGTACGCCGCGGTCGATGCCGCCCTCGACCGGCTCGGTGCGCGGCTCGGGGACACCGCGTCGACGCGCGACGACGCCGCGCTGCTGGTCGCCGAGCTCGAGAATTCGATCGCGTTGGTGCGCGTGCTCGCCGACGACGCCCGGGCACGGCTCGCGGTCGGTGGCACGCTCGCGGCCGTCGACCCCGACACCCGGGCGCGGCTCGCGACCCGCCTCCGACCGGTCGTCACCGAGCACGAGCGACTCTGGCTCGCGCGCAACCGGCCCGGTGGGCTGCGCGAGTCGCGGGCGTGGCTCGAGCACCTCCTCGGGTGCTACGAGACCGGCGTCGTCGACCGGGCCTGGTCCGGCCCGCAGTAGTCGCCGACCGCGCGCTCAGCCCGGAGACGGAACCACGGTCACGCCGGGGCGGCCGGCGACCGGTGCGAGACCCCGGCCCTGGGCGACGGTCCCGGTCACCTCGTCGAGCCAGCCGCCGAGGATCTCGAGGTGCAGGCCCACCGTCGGCCGCCACGGGTCGCCGGGCGTTCCGGTCACGTCGGCGGCCATCGAGGAGACGAACCCGACCACGAGGTCGGGAATCCCCGCCACCTGCGGGGCGAGCTCGAGGTAGAGGCCCACGTCGCTGCAGGCCTGGTGCCCCGCGGCGTCGACGTCCACGCGGCGCGCGTCGGCCGACCCGAACGCAGCGAACGCCCGGTCGCCGTCGGTGGTCGGCGGCGTCGTCCGGTCCTGGGCGCCCGCGACGAGGAGCGCGGGCACCTCGATCGCCCCCAGCACCCGGCGGGGCAGCGTGCGGGTGAACGGCTCGAGTCCGGCGACCGCGCGGATCCCCCGCCCGACGTCGCCGCCGGCGCACGCGTAGGCGGTCCAGGCGCCGTAGGAATGTCCGGCGAGGACGATCGCGTCCAGGTCGACGGGCGGGAGCCCGGCGAGCTCACCGGCGCGGACCGAGTCGAGCAGGCACGCGATGTCGGCCACGCGCTGGGCCTCGTTGGTCGCGTCGTCGACCGCGACGCCCGTCATCCAGTCGAGGAGCGTGTCGCCGGGATGATCGGGTGCGACGATCACGTACCCGCGCTGGGCCAGTCCCTCGCACAGCATCACGTACGAGGACCGTGTCCCGACCCGGCCGTGCGACCAGACGACCAGTGGTCGGGGACCCGGCGCCGGCCCCGCACCGCGGGTCGCGGCGGCGGTGAACCCGATGCCCGGGAGCAGCTCGTAGACCGAGCGGGCGCCGTCGGGGTCGGGACGGGCCGGGTACCAGCACTCGACGGCCAGGGTGCGTCCGGCGCGCGTGGCGTCGACGATCGTCGTGCTCGTGTGCCCCACCGCATGACCGGGGGGCTCCAGCGGGTCCCCCGCCGCGAGGATCGTCGAGGGCGCGAGGGACGGGGCGGGCTCGTCGGTCATCGCCCGATCCTCGCACGCACCGCCTCCTGCCGTGCGGGCACTCAGGTCGCGACGTCGTGTGCGATCGGCCAGGTCCAGCGCGCTGCGCCCGTCGACGGCGGCGCGACCGGGTTCGTGCCCACCGCGAAGGCGTGGAGACCACCGAGGGCGTCGATCGTGTAGCCGCCGGTCCCGTCGGCGACGAGCGAGATCCCGCGGGTGCTCCCCGACCGGGTGGCGAACGTCCCCCGGAGGCGGGGTGGCACGGCACCCGTGGCGATCGCGACCCGGTGCACACCACCGAGCGCGTCGGCGAGATACCCACCCCGACCGTCGGCGGCGACGACGAAGTCGCGAGCGACGTCCCATCCCCGCCAGTACGGCCCGGCGACCACGCGCGGCGGCATCGCGCCCGCGCCGAGGCCGAACGGGTGCACGCCGCCGAACCCGTCGAGCACGTAGCCACCCGAGCCGTCGGGCATGAGCGCGACACCGCGCGCGATGTCCCACCCTCGCCAGTACGGCAGTCCCGACGCATGCGGCGGCATCGCACCCGCGCCGAGGCGGAACGGGTGCAGGCCGCCGAACCCGTCGAGCACGTAGCCACCCGACCGGTCGGGCAGGAGCGCGACGCCGCGCGCGATGTCCCAGCCCGGCCAGTACGGGCCGCCGTGCACCCGGCCGAGCACGCGGCCGGCGCCGACGGCGAACCGGTGCAGGCCGCCGAAGCCGTCGAGGGTCAGTCCACCGGTGAGGTCGCTCCGCAGCGGTGCCGTCCCGACCCGGCCGGAGTCGGGATCGGTCGGCAGGGACGACGCGTCCACGAACTCGAAGTCGGAGCCGTGGAGCTCGCCGAGGCCGTGGAGGTCGTCGTTGTCCCAGCGGTCGTCGGGGACACCAGAGAGGTACCACGACGACCCGTTGTCGGCAACGATCGCCCCGTGGTCCCGCAGGGCCCGCAGCACCACCCGGGACTGCGGGCCGAAGCGGGAGACGTCGACGGTCGGCTTGAGCCGGAGCCAGGCGCCCATCGGTGCGGCCGTCGCGTCGGCGACGCCCGCCTGGTGGCGCGCCGGCCAGACCCAGCGGCGGTCGGTCCGCCGGAGCGTGATGCGGATCGGATGGTCGATCTCGCCGGCCGCGACCTCGTCGTAGCGCACGAGTCCGGGGAGGATCGCGAGGCCGGCGGCGTCCGCGCTCGTCCAGCCGCGCGGCCGCAGGGCGTTCGAGGTGAGGTCGAAGATCGCGCCCGAACCGGCCGACCACGACGAACCGCCTGCGTGGGGGTACGCGGCGTAGAGCTCGTGATCCACGCAATGGTCCCGGTCGACGACGATGACGTGCCGGTCGCCGGTGCTCGCGGCACCGCCCTCGATCGGTGCGCCGGGCGGGAGGGGATACGGGCCCACGTCGCTCTCGTCCGAGTAGGTGAACGACACCGGCACCTCGGCCTGGGTCCCGGCGACGGTGGTGTACGGGATGCCGATCGGGCCCCCGGCGTACAGCCCGGCGCCGAAGTCCGCGTGCAGCGCGGATCCCGCGCCCGCGTTGGCCACGTACGTGTCCGAGCGCGGATCCACCGGGAGGGAGTCCGCCCGGGCGTGCCAGAACGAGTCAGCGGGGAAGGTGGGACAGGCCGGCGCGCCCGGCACCGGGCTGGCCGCGGCCGGGAGCGCCCCGGTGGCGGCGACGACCAGGGCCACCAGGGACGCGGCGCGCCCTCGCGTTCCCGATCGCCGTCGCATCCGTGTCGTATCGACCACCCGACCCCCGGCGGTTGAACCGGGGGAATCAGGCGCGCGGGGCGACGGCGTCCGCGGTCGCGCTGACCCGGAGGGCGCGATAGAGCAGGTCGGCGTCGCCGAGGCGGCGGCGCAGCTCGCGCTCGAGCCCGCCCACCGGGTAGAGGTTCTGGGGCGCGCGCGGATCCTTGTGGGCCTCGCTGGCGTAGCGCGGGACGCTGGCGGTCACCCGGTCGGCCAGTGCGACCGCGTCGGCGGGTGCGAGGTCCGCCGAGCACTCGCACCGCACCACCGCCGACCACGGGGCGTCCGAACCCCCGGGGAGCCTGAGGTACCACGAATGCCGGCTGCCACGCCCGCCGATCGTGAACACGGGGGTCCGCGTGCCGGCGGGCAGGCTCCCCACGAACGCGTCCAGCGGGGGCGGGAGGTACGCGGTCGCGTGGGTCTTGATCACGCCCACCGCGGCGGGGATGTGCGTCCGGTTGGTGACGGGTCCGTCGAGGAGGACGAGCGCGTCGGCCGCTGCGAGCACCCGCGCCTGCTCGGCCATCTCGACCTCGCGCCGGGCCATCTGGTCCTGGATCGCGATCCACAGCGCCTCGGGCGTCGAGTCGCCGGCCACGAACGGCGAGTAGACGACGTCGGGATAGCGGGTCACGACGGCTCGCATGGCCCGGGACGCGCTGAACAGACCGCGGCCGACGACGGTCGCGACGATCTCGGCGCGGGCGCCGGCCCGCACGACCCCCGCGGCGTAGGTCGCACAGACGCCGGGCTGCACCCCGCCGGTGTCGTCCTCGATCCAGACGCGCGCGTCGATGCGGCGGACGCCGTCGACGAAGAGCACCTCGTCCGCCCGTGCGACCCGCGCCCCGACGGGTGCCCACGCGCCGGACGGCGCCTCGACGTCGGGGTCGACGGTGACCTTGCTCTCCTCCAACACGGTCTCGATGGCGCTGCCGTAGCTCGGGTCCCACGGATCGACGGTGAACCTCACGTGAGCACCCGCTCGACGGTCGAGGACCGCCCGTGCCGCGCGACCCGGAACTGCACCGGGATCCGGGCCGCGAGCTCGGGAACGTGGGTCACGATGCCGACCATCCGGTCACCGGCCGCGAGGTTCTCGACGGTGGTCGCGACCGTCTCGAGCGTCTCGGCGTCGAGCGTCCCGAACCCCTCGTCGAGGAAGATCGACTCGAGTCGCGCCGCACCGTCGGCCGCGAGGTCGGCGAGCTGGTCCGACAGCGCGAGCGCCAGGGCGAGCGATGCCTGGAACGTCTCGCCACCCGACAGCGTGCGCACCGAACGTCGCTCGTCCCCCTGGGTGTGGTCGACGACGAGAAGATCCCGGCCGGTCGCGTCCATCGCAAAGGAGTACCGGCCGCCGCTCAGCTCGACGAGCCGGACCGAACCGCCGGCGACGAGGCGCTGGACCGCCTCGCTGACGAGCCAGCGCTCGAAGTGGCTCGCGTCGAGCAGGCGCGCCAGCTCCCCGGCGACCGCCGACTCGTCCGCGCGCGCGGCGGAGGCCTCGATCAGGCGCTCCCGCTCCTTCACGTCGGCGTCGAAGCGGTCGAGACGGTCGTCCAGCAGCCGGGCCTCCGCGGCGACGGCCGTCAGCAGCTCGTCGAGACCCGCGTCGCCGGCGACCTCCAGCCCCAGCCCGACCGCTTCGGCCGCGACCGCGGTCAGCGCGTCGCGCAGCTGATCCCGGGCGTCGGCCGCCCGGCCGGCTGCCGTCGCGGCGGCCTGCTCGTGCTCCGGTCGTGCCGCGGCGGACCACGCGACGAGGGCCGCCCAGTCGGCGGCGAGATCCTCGGTCTCCGCCGGGGCCGTCAACCCGGCCCCGGCGAGGACGTCACGCTGGGTCCGGAACGACGCGCGCGTGGACTGACCCCGCGTGCGGACGGCACCGTGGGCGTCGTTCGCGGCCGCGAGTGCCTGCCGGGCTCCCGCGTCGCGCTCTCGCGCGGTGGTCACCGCAGTCTCCGCCTCGTCGATCCGGGCCAGCGCGACACCGATCTCGGCCGGTGCCGGCAGGCCGGCGAGGCGCTCGTCGAGCTCCCGCAGCGTCCCGACCCGATCCGCGATCCGCCCCTCCAGCTCGGTGTGCTCCCGCTCCAGGCGCTCCGCCGCGGCGGCGGCGTCACGGGCCGCCTCCCGGGCGACCCGGAGATCCTCGATCGCGCCGACGGCCGGCACCCGCTCGACGATCTGCTCGCAGACCGGACAGGGCTCGCCGGCGTGCAGGTGCTCGCGCAGCACGACCGTGGCGTTCGCGGCGCGGAGCGTCTCGACACGTTCCTCGGCCGCGTTCGCGGCCTCGACGGCACTCGTGCGCTGCGGTGCGAGTGCCTCCCCACGCGCCCGCAGCGCGACGACCTCCCCGTCGAGCTGGCTCCGTCGTTCGTGCTCCCGGCGTGCGTCCACCAGCTCGTCGCGCGACCCGGCCTCGGCCCGGGCAGCCTCCGCCGCGGTCAGGGCGGTCGCCGCCTGGTCCAGCTCCGCCGTCGCGGCCGCGACCGCCGCCTCGGCGCCCTGCATCGCGGCGGTGAGCTCGTCGAGGCCGCCGGGCGGCTCGACCGCGGCCAGGGTGCGGGCGCGTTCGCCGGCGGCCGCGGCATCGGCATCGGCGGCCCGTGCCGCATCGGTCAGCTGCTCGAGCTCGGGCTGACGGGCGCGCCATCGGTCCCGCGCCGCGGTGCACTCGGCCCGACGGGCGACCAACACCGCACGCGCATCGGGCGTGGCCACCACCAGCGCCTCGATCCGGTTGCGGTCGGCCGCGATCGAGGCTGCGGTCTCGGATGCGATCGTCCGGGCCCGTTGCATCATCCGCTCGTAGACATCCAGCCCGAGGAGCTGGACCAGGAGGTCCTGCCGCGCGGCCGGCTTGTCGTGCAGGAAGCGGGCGAAGTCACCCTGGGGCAGCACCACGGCCCGGGTGAACTGGTCGAAGTCGAGCCCGAGGCGGGCCGGGACGACCGTCTCCATCTCACGGGCGGTCCCCGCCAGCACCTCACCGTCGGCGGTCTCGAGCCGGGCCTCCTTGGTGGAGGCCTTGCCCTTGGCGTCGCGCCGCACGACGTGCGCCGCCACGTAGCGCCGACCGAGCAGCTCGAACGTGAGCGAGACCTTGGCCTCGACCGCCTGGGCGTGCACGATCGGGCCGACCGCACGGCGGTCGTCGTACCGCGGGACCGAGCCGTAGAGCGCGAAGCAGATGGCGTCGATCACGGTCGACTTGCCCGATCCGGTCGGGCCGACGAGGGCGAACACGTCGAGACCCTCGAAGTCGACGGTCACCGGATCCGCGAACGTGCCGAAGCCGACCATGGTCACCGCGACCGGCCTCATCCGCTCGTCTCCCCCTCGAGCAGCTCGGCGAACAGCGCGCCGAGCCTCGGGTCCTCGATGCCCTCCTCGGCCAGGTACTCGTCGAAGAGCTCGTGCGGCGTACGTCCGCGACGATCCGGCAGGGCCTCCACGTCGTCGCGCTCGCGCTCGACGCGCACCTCGACCACGCGCTCACCCAGCCACGCGCGGACGTCGTCCGCGATCCCGGCCCGGCGCGCGTCCTGCACCCGCACGCGCAGCCAGGCATCACCGAAGTCGGTGCCCGCCATGGCCTCGAGCTCTGCGATCGTTCCCGACACCGTCCGGAGCTCGGTACCGCGCGTCAACGGCTCCTCCCGCACCTGTGCCGGGGTCCCCGGCGCCACCTCGACGAGCAGGACGTGCTTGCCGGCACCGGCTTCGCCGAAGTCCACCTGCACCGGCGAGCCCGAGTACCAGACCGGACTGCCGCACGGCACCCGCTGGGCGAGGTGGAGATGGCCGAGTGCCGCGTAGCTGAGCGACGGCGGGAATGCGGTCGCCGAGAGCCAGTAGGGCTCGAACGCGGTCTGCGCCACGCGCTCACCGCCACCCACCGTTCCGCCGCGCACCATGCAGTGCGCCACCAGCAGGTTGACGGCGTCCGGATCCGGTTCGGCGCACAGCGCACCGACGATCGCCGCGAGGCGCGCCGCGTACTCGCCGGCCGCCGCGGCCGCGTCGAGCTCCATGAGGTCGGCCGCGCGCACCGAGTACCGGGGCGAGCAGAACGGGAGGAGGCGCGATGCGCGCGCGTTCGCCGCGCCGCGTGTCGACGTCCACGACGCCGCCCTCGCGCGGCGCCACGACCCGGCCCCGGACCGTGATCCCCACTTGCTCCGCCAGTGGCCGCAGGGCCTCGAACCGCGCCGCGTTGTCGTGGTTGCCGGCGATCACCACGACGGGCGCGGCCGTGCGGAGGTCCAGCAGCGCGTCGATCACCACGCGCTCCGCCTCGGCCGAGGGCGACGCGGTCTCGTACAGGTCGCCGGCGACGAGCACGAGGTCGACCTGCTCGCGCCGGGCGATCTCACCGACCTCGCCGAGCACCGCGGCGTGCTCCGCCAGCCGGGACCGGCCCCGGATGGTCTTGCCGACGTGCCAGTCCGAGGTGTGGAGAAGCCTCAACGGTCCGCCACCGACACGATCACGCGCCGGGGAGTCCGGCGAAGGGGTCGGCGTCGGCCGCGTCGGGCACGCGCTCCTCGGGGCGGGTGGCCCAGGCCGGGAAGGGGAACTCGACCACGAGCGGCACCGGCAGCTGCGGTTGGGAGACGAACATGGTGCCCGGCTTCGCGATGCGCGCGCGGTCGCGGTGCACGGCGGGCAGGAACCCGTACTCCGGGCGCATCGCCTCGGCCGGGTCCAGGCGCCCGGCCACGCGCAGCGCCGAGTTCGCGATCACGCGGCGCTCGACCTCGCTCGCCGTCTGCTCGGCCCCGACGAGGATCATGCCGAGGCTGCGGCCGCGTTCGGCGACGTCGAGCAGGATCTCCTTGATCGGGCTCGTTCCCTCGCGCGGCGCGTACTTGTTCAGCTCGTCGAGGACGAGGAACAGGAGCGGCCTGCGGGTGCCGGTCTCCTCCTTGGCCTCGAACGCGCGCTTGACCGTGACGCCGACCACGAACCGCTGCGCCCGGTCGGCCAGGTTGTGGATGTCGACCACCGTGACCTGCGCACCGTTCACGGTGTCGATCAGGCGGTCGTCGCGCCGGGCAACGTCGGCGCGGATCAGCGCACCGAGCGCCCGCTGGGACGAGAGCAGCCGGCGGACGAAGGCGTTGATCGTGCCGGCGCCGACGGCCCGACCGGCCCACTCCGCGACCACCTGCGGGTCCTCGTCGTTGAGCCGCGCGACGATCAGCTCCACGAGATCGCGGTAGGTCGCCAGCGTGACGTCGTCGACGCGCCACTTCCCGTCCTCCCCTGTCGGCTCGCCGTCGGCCAGGCGCCGCATGACCTGGTGGATCACCATCGTGTACTGCTGGCGCTCGTCCTCGGCGTCGGCGAACACGAACGGGAGCAGGTCGCCGGTGACGAAGTCCGCGAGGGTCCAGAAGAACGACGACACCCCGCGCGTGCGCGTCGCCGTGTCGGGCCCGGCGTTCACGTCACCCCGGCGCGGTGGCGCCTTCACCGCCACGCTCTCGAACGGCCCCGCGGGGAGCCCCAATGCGGCGTAGCGCTCGCGCATCGAGTCGTCGAGGCGGATGTTCTCGTGGTCGAGGAAGAGGAGGT
Source organism: uncultured Acidimicrobiia bacterium (assembly GCA_963805415.1). Classification (GTDB taxonomy): domain Bacteria; phylum Actinomycetota; class Acidimicrobiia; order IMCC26256; family JAENVU01; genus JAENVU01. The sequence continues at coordinate 67,047 of CAWDUD010000006.1, read as the reverse complement.
CCTCCCCCTTGACGTTGAAGATCAGCGCCTTCGTGTTGGCGGCCTCGCTGCCGAGCACCCCCGAGTGGAACATGGCGTACAGCAGGAACGTCGCGTAGGTCGTCTTGGTCGCGACGCCCGACACCCCACTGATGTTCACGTGCGCGCCGCGTGTGCCGTCGAGGAAGTCGACGTTGGCGTACAGGGGCGCGCCGTCGCGTCCGAGCCCGATCGGCATCCGCCGCTCCATTGCATCGAACATCAGCGCGTGGTCGCGTTCGACGCCCACGGCGCGCCGTACCGCCGCGCCGGGGCTCGGCGGCACGAACGTCTCCGGTTCCAGCCGCGTGGTGCTGACCTCGGCCGCCTCGACGGTCTCGGCCGGGAGCACGCCGTCGGCCACGAGGAAGACGTCCGAGTCGAAGCGCGCCCCCTCCTGACGTGCCCGGACCTGGGTGACCACGCCCGAGAGCCGCACCGAGCCGGCGGCGCCGGGCAGGTCGCGGTCGGTCACCACGACGTCGTCGAGCTGGAGGTACTGATCGGGCGCGAGCGCCACCCAGTAGGACAGCGGGGTGCTGTCCTCGGTACCGATGACCCGGCCGACCGGGACCTCCTCCGCCACGACCGGACCGTACCAACCCCACCTGCGAGCGCCGCGGTTCCGCCCGGGGGAGGTGAGGGGGCCGCGTCCGTGGCGCGCGAGTCCGGCTACGGTCCCCGGCGCACACGAGGAGGTTCCACGTGCTCGAACGATTCCGTCTCGACGACCGGGTGGCGGTCGTCACCGGTGCCGGCCGCGGCATCGGTGCCGCCACCGCGCGGGCGCTGGCCGAGGCCGGCGCCGACGTCGTGCTCGCGTCCCGGACCGCCTCGCAGCTGGAGGAGGTCGCGGCCGACGTCCGTGGGTGCGGCCGGCGGGCGCTCGTCGTGCCCACCGACGTCTCGGACACCGACAACCTCGTCGCCCTCGCGGACGCCACGATCGAGGAGCTCGGCCGGATCGACATCGTCGTGAACAATGCCGGCGGCACCCCGCCGCGGCCGTTCCTCGACACCAGCCCCGGCTATCTCGAACGGGCGTTCCACTTCAACACCACGACGGCGTTCGTGCTGTCGAAGGCCGCGGTGCCGCACATGCTCGAGCAGGGCGAGGGCGCGATCGTCAACATCTCCTCCGCGATCGGCCGGCTGCGTGACCGCGGCTTCAGCGCCTACGGGACCGCCAAGGCCGCCCTGTCCCATCTCACCCGGCTCATGGCGGCCGACCTGGCGCCCAAGGTGCGGGTCAACGCCATCGCGGTCGGATCGGTCGCGACCTCGGCGCTCGAGACCGTGCTCGTCGACGACGCGATCCGCAACCAGATGGTCGACGGCACCCCGCTCAAGCGGCTCGGCCAACCCGACGACATCGCGCTGTGCGCGCTGTACCTCGCCTCGCCGGCCGCGAGCTTCGTCACCGGGAAGATCTTCGAGGTCGACGGCGGCCTCGAGGAGGCCAACCTCGCCCTCGGCCTCCCCGACCTCTGAGCGCGAGATGACGATGCGCTGGACCGTGGCGTTCCCCATGTTCCCGGTCGACCACCTCGTGCCGATGGCGCGCGCCGCGGAGGAGGCCGGGTTCGACAGCATCACGGTGCCCGACTCGGTGTTCTTCCCCGAGCACGTCTCGGCGGACTACCCGTACTCGGCCGACGGCGGACGGTTCTGGGCCCCCGAGACGTCGTTCCCCGATCCCTTCGTCTCGATCAGCGCGATGGCCGCGGTGACCGAGCGGATCCGGTTCCTGACCAACGTCGTCAAGCTGCCGATCCGCGACCCGTTGATGGTCGCCAAGCAGCTCTCGTCGATGGCCGCGCTCTCCCACGACCGTGTGGCGCTCGGGGTCGGGCTCTCGTGGATCCCCGAGGAGTTCGCGTGGACCCACACCGAGATGCGCACCCGCGGCAAGCGCGCCGACGAGATGATCGAGATCCTGCGCCTCGCCTGCGCCGGCGGCGGCCCCGCGTGGATCGAGTTCCACGGTGAGCACTACGACTTCGACCGCCTCATGATGTCGCCCGCGCCGGAGCGCCCCGTGCCCATCTACGTCGGCGGTCTCTCCGAGCCCGGCCTGCGCCGCGCCGCCCGGCTCGCCGACGGCTGGATCTCGGTCCAGAACACCACCGAGGAGATCACCGGCGCGTGCGCCGCGCTCCGCACCTACCGCGCCGAGTACGGCCGCGCCGAGCTCCCCTTCGAGGTGAACGCGCTGGCCACCGACGCGTTCGATCTCGACGGCTACCGCCGCCTCGAGGACGTCGGGGTCACCGAGATCCAGGCCGTGCCCTGGTACTTCACCGGCGCCGATCCCGAGGACCTCGGGAACCGCCTCGACTCGCTGATGTGGTTCGCCGACACGGTCATCACCAGGTACTGATGGCCGGCACCGACCCGATCGAGCCTGCCTCCGCCGAGTCCACGACGTTCGCGGAGACGGTCGACGTGCTCGTGGTCGGTCTCGGGATCGCCGGCACCTGCGCGACGATCGCCGCCGCGGAGGCCGGTGCCTCGACCCTCGCCGTGGAGCGTGCGGTCGCGCCCGGCGGTACCTCGGCGCTGTCGGGTGGGCTGATCTACCTGGGCGGGGGCACGCCGATCCAGGAGGCCTGCGGGTACTCCGACACCCCCGAGAACATGGAGCGGTTCCTCCTCGCTGCGTGCGGCGAGCGCACCGATCCGGCGAAGGTCCGCGCGTACTCCGAGGGCTCGGTCGCGCACTACCACTGGCTCACCGGGCACGGGGTGCCGTTCAAGGCGCAGTTCAACGACGAGCCCAACCGCGAGCCCTTCGACGACAGCGGCCTGATCTTCTCCGGTGGCGAGGACTCGTGGCCGTTCACCGAGATCGCGGATCCCGTCCCCCGCGGGCACCACCCACGGTTCCCCGACACCGCGGGCGGGTTCCTGATGGACTGCCTCGGCACCGCCCGGTCAGCGACCTCCGCCCGGACCCTGGTGGACGCACGCGTCGAGCAGCTCGTGGTGGACCGCGACGGCGCGGTCGCCGGCGCGGTCGTGACCGCCGACGGCGGGCTCCGGGCCGTCCGGGCGACCGGGGGCGTCGTCCTCGCCGCGGGGGGCTTCGTCTTCAACGACGACATGCTCGGTGAGCACTGCCCGCCCGCGCTCGAGCCGAACGTCGCGTGGCGCGTGGGCCAGCCCAACGACGACGGGCGCGGGATCCGCCTCGGCTGGGGTGTGGATGCCGCGTTGCGCAACATGGACGCGGTGGAGTGCGCGCTCCCGATCGGGCCACCGCATCGACTCGCCCGCGCGCTCCTGGTGAACGTGCGCGGCGAGCGGTTCGTGAACGAGGACACCTACACCGGGCGCATCGGGATGCGCGCGCTGCTGGAGCAGCACGGCGAGGTGTTCATGATCGTGAGCGAGGAGATCTTCGAGGTCAACTTCGTGGGGATGCGGCTCCAGTGGGCAGCCGAGACCGCCGAGGAGCTGGCGCGCGACGTCGGCCTCCCCGAGGGCGCGCTCGCCGCGACCGTGTCCGGGTACAACCACCATGCCCAGCACGGCGAGGACCCCGTATGGCACAAGGCCCCGGAGTTCCTCACCCCGCTGCGCGCGCCGCTCGGCGCCGTCGACCTGCGCGTCCGCTCGGACGCGATCTACGCACCGTTCACGCTCGGCGGCCTCGCCACCGACGCCGAGGCCCGGGTGCTGGACCCGACCGGCACGGCCGTTCCGGGGCTCTTCGCCGCCGGCCGGACCACCGCGGGGATCGCGGCCGACGGCTACGTGAGCGGCATCTCGCTCGGCGACGGCAGCTTCTTCGGTCGTCGGGCCGGCGCGGGCGCGGCCCGGGCCTGACTCACGTCGCGAGAATCTCGAAGCTTCGTCATCTTTTCGTCCAAGAAGTGCGCGAGTGCGAAAAGCCGGGAGCATCGGCCGTCGATGGCAGGGAGTCCGTCGACACGAGGAAGCCGGTTTCATGCCAGCACGGGGCAATTCGAGACACCAGCGTGGGAGACGCCGAATCGCTGACGGTCCTCGCCGTGCCGAGGAGGGCTTCGGGCTGATCGAGCTGATCGTCGCGCTGTCGGTCTTCAGCATCCTCATGGGCGGGATCGTCGTGACCCTCACCGCCGGTCTCGGGCTCGCCCGGAGCAACCGGGAGCGGACCGTGGCGGCCAACCTGGCGAGCCAGGACATCGACGCCGTGCGCCAGGCCGACTTCACCAGCCTCGTCCCGGGGCTCTCCACGTCGACCGTCGCGGTCGACGGCGTCGACTTCACGCTCACGCGGAACCTCGAGTGGGTGAACACCAGTGCGTCGTCGGGCGAGTGCGACTCCGCCGGCTCGGTACCGCAGGTGCTGCGCGCCACCGTCGACGTCTCGTGGACGGACATGAAGACGGTCCAGCCGGTGCGGACCTCCACGGTGCTGTCGCCGCCGGTCGGCTCCTACGACGCGAACCTCGGTCACATCGCGGTCCGCGTCCGGGACCGCAACGCGGCACCGTCACCCGGCGTGCCGGTTCGCATCGTCGGTCCGGGCACGGACGAGACGCTGTCGACCACCGGCACGACGGCCGCCAGCCCCGGCTGCGCCTTCTTCGCCTTCCTGACGCCGGGGTCCTACACGGTGACGCTCGGGACCAGCGGCTACGTGGACCGCCAGGGTGTCGCTTCGCCCTCCCAGGCCGTCGGCGTCAACTCGGGCCAGGTGGCGTCGGTGGCGTTCGACTACGACGTCGCCGCCTCGCTCACCGCCACGATCACCGGCAACTTCGGGGGCACGCCCGCCAACACCATGCCGCTCACGCTCGGCAACACCGGGTTCCTCCCCACGGGCACCAAGGTGGTCGCCGGGGTGGGCGCCGTCCGCACGCTGGCGAACCTCTTCCCGTTCGTCGACGGCTACACGGGGTGGGCGGGCGACTGCGCCGACGCCGACCCGCTCGGCAAGGACTCGAGCGGGACCCGGTACTGGCCGAACGCGCTGCGGGATGACGCCTTCGAGGTCAGCCCGGGGAGCAGTACGGCAGTGACCGTGGCGGCGGGCTCCGTGCAGGTGAACTCCACCCGAGCCTCGGGCAGCGGATCGGTCACGATCATCGCGGTTCACGGCAGCGACACGCTGTGCCCCTCCGGCGAGACGTTGACGGTCGCGAGCTTCACCGGATCGGGCGGCACCGCGCTGATCGCGCTCCCGTACGGCACCTGGACGATCAAGGCCTCGGGCAAGACGCCGATCGGGAGCTGGCCGGTCGTGACCCTCGACCCGTCGGCGACGGCAGCCGCGACCGCGAACGTGAGCATCTGATGCGGCGGAGGGACGAGCGCGGCCAGTCCTCGATGGTCGAGATCGTCGCGACCCTGATGCTGCTGTCCATCGTGCTGACCGTCGTGTACTCGAGCGTCGACAGCGCGCAGAACGCGATCACCGGTGAGCAGGCCCGGCTCGTGAACCTGGACGAGGCGCGGACGCTGATGGCCGTGACGACCAAGGACATCCGGACCGCCGCGCGACTCCAGGCCGGCACCCCGGCGTTCGCCTCCGCCGAGGACCGCGACGTCACCTTCTACGCCAACCTGAACAACACGACGGGCGGACCGCGCAAGCTCCGGATCTACGTCAACTCGTCGAGTGTCCTCATCTCGCAGGTGTGGACACCGGATGTCGGATCGACCGCGCCCGACTACACCTACACCGGGGCTCCGACCCTGCGCTACGTCGGCAAGTACGTGGCGAACACGACGGCGCAACCCATCTTCCAGTACTACGACGTTGACGGCAACCAGCTCACCACGCCGTTGAACGCGTCGAGCCTCCTCGCCGTGTACTCGGTGAAGGTGACGCTCGTCGTGCGGAAGCAGACCACCCTGCCGGTCCGGGCCGTCACGGTGGTCAACCAGGTTCGCCTGCCCAATGTCGACTACCAGCAGCCGGGGACGTAGCCATGACGATCCGACGCATCCACGATCGCGAGTCGGGCATGGCGATGATCACCGTGCTCCTGGCGCTGACGGTGCTCATGGCGCTCGCCGTCGCCGCGCTCGACTACGGGCTCGGTTCCCAGACGTCGTCCAAGCGCGACGCCAACTGGCAGTCCGCCCTCAACGCGGCGGACGCCGGGATCGACAACTACATCTTCCACCTGAACCAGGACTCGTCCTACAACCTGTACTCGGCCGCCAACCCGCCGCCCGACGGCAACCTGGCCTTCAGCCAGTACGTCGCGATCCCCGGCGGCGGGACCTCCGGCTCGTACCGCTACAGCGTCGACACCACCAACCTCGGCGTGGACGGCACGATCGTCGTCACGTCGACCGGCAAGGTCGCCGACCGCAAGCGGACGGTGCAGGCCACCCTGCGGCGGCGCAGCTTCCTCGACTACCTCTACTTCACCGACTTCGAGACCCAGGACCCGGCGTCCTACACGGGCAGTCCCTTCAGCGCGAGCCAGGCCCAGACCTACTGCTCGAAGCACTACTACGACGGTCGCAACTCGAACTGCTCCGACATCCAGTTCATCAGCGCCGACACGATCAACGGACCGCTGCACTCGAACGACGCGATCCTGATGTGCGGATCCCCGACCTTCAACGGCAACACGTCGACGAGTTGGAACACCTCGGGCAAGCGGTGGCGGGACAACTGCCCGACCAGCCATCCCAACTTCGCGAACCCGGGCGATCCGGCGTACCTCCCGCCGCTCTCGCTGCCACCGAGCAACTCCGCGATCGAGAACGAGACGACGCCCACCAACGGCGGCTGCCTCTACACCGGGCCGACGCGGATCAAGCTCCTCGCCAACGGCCAGATGACGGTCACGAGCCCCTTGAGCCGGGAGACGAACAACAGCTGCCCGACGAACGGCACCGGCACCCTGCCGACCAACGGCGTCATCTACGTGCAGAACGTGCCGTCGGTCAGGACGGATCCGAACTACACGAGGAGATGCAACTTCAACGTCAACGGCGAGAGGCACCCGCTCGGGCTCCCGATCGCCAACGACAGGACCTCCTACGGCTGCTTCGACGGCGACGTCTTCATCGAGGGGACGCTGAAGGGCCGGTTGACGATCGCGGCCGACGACAACATCGACGTGACGTGGAACCTCACCTACCAGGGCGGCGCGGGCGGCACCGACCTCCTCGGGCTCATCGCGAACAACTACATCGAGGTGTGGCACCCGGTGAGGTGCTCGTCGGGCTCCAGCTCGTCGTGCAACCTGGACGCGAACTTCCCCGGGGAGACGCCCCGGAACGATCCCTTCACGGATCCCACCATCCAGGCCGCGATGCTCGCGGTGAACCACAGCGTGCGGAACCAGAACTGGGACGTGGGCGCCCCCACCGGGACCTTCAACGTCACCGGGGTCATCGGCCAGCGCTACCGCGGTCCGGTCGGCACCGGCTCCGGCGGGTCGATCTCGACCGGACTCGCCAAGGACTACCAGTACGACCAGCGCCTCAAGTACCAGTCGCCGCCGAAGTTCCTCGACCCCATCGCCTCGGCGTGGGAGATCGCCGTCTGGAAGGAGATCGGGGTCCCGACGGGCCTCTGATCCCTCCGCGGCGCACCGGCCCGGAACGGGCCGCCCCACCCCGAACCGCGAAACATCCCTGATTCCGGGGCTGACGACGCGCGCGCCTCGCGTGATGCTCCCTGCGGTCCCTTTCGCTCAGGTTGAGAACCCGTCGGGCCGATATCCAGGAAATCTCCAAGAGACACCGCATGCTCGTCCAGGGACCCCGAGGCCGTCGAGTGCACGCGATCACCCGCCGAACGGACTGCCGGCACCGATGGTCGCGGCGCGCCCGGAACTCGGACGGGATGACCCTGATCGAGGTGATGGTGGCCGTCGCGGTCCTCACCCTGGTCATGAGCGGGATCGCGCTCTCGATCGGCGTGAACTTCAAGGCGGTCCAGCTCGCGCGCGCCCGGCAGGTCGCCGAGGCGGCGGCGAACAAGCGGCTCGAGGAGCTGCGCGACGTCGACTACGCATCCATGGCCCTCATGGACACGAGCCCTCCGATCTCGCACAGCACCGACCCCGACAACCCCGACTACTGGGTGAACAACGCGGGGACGACCTACGACGTCAACGGTCAGGGCCTCGTGGAGACGCTGATCACGTCGCCGACGGGACCGATCGAACACCTCGAGACCCCGGTCACGGTCGGTACCACCGTGGTGGACATCTTCCAGTACGTGACCTGGGTGGACGATCCGGGGATCCCCGGCACCCAGAACCTCAAGCGTCTGAGCGTCGTGGTGCAGTACCACACGGTGCCGATCACCGGCGGCTCGCGCATCCTGCGGGAGTCGGTGACCCTGACCCCGGGCACGGTCTCGCTCGGCGCGTCCGCGACGACGTCCACGAGCACCACCAGCACCACCGCGCCTTCGGGCACCACCACCACGACCACGAGCGGATCCGGCTGCGGGAGCTTCAGCGTCGCGGGCAGCACGGGGGCGAGCGTCGGCTACAGCGCGAGCACGACCGTGACCATCACCATGAACATGTCCGCCTGCAGCGATCCGGACATGTACCTCAACTTCTCCAACGACGGCGGCGCGACCTGGGGACCGGACGTGACGTACTCGACGACGAGCACGACCGTCGCATGGACACTGACGTCCGGGGAGGGCACGAAGACCATCGCCGGACGCGCGCGCTACTGGTCGGGGGGATCACCGTGGTCGCTGGCCTCGCAGGCGATCATCCTCGACACCACGATCCCCACGACGCCGGGCGGCCTCTCCCGGACCGCGTCGTGCCACGGCTCGACCCGCACCGTGACGCTCAGCTGGACGGCGTCGAGCGACCTCTATCTCGTCGGGTACCACGTGTACCGGAGCACCGACGGCGTGACGTGGTCGCTCGTCGGGAGCACGTCGTCGCTCTCCTACTCCGACAACCACAGCAAGTCCCTCACCTCGACCCGCTTCTACGTCACCGCGTACGACGCCGCTGGGAACAACTCCAATGCCTCTTCGATCATCACGCTGTCCAAGAACCAGTGCTCCTGAGCGGTGCACCGGCGCGGCCGGTGTGACCCTCATCGAGCTGCTGATCGCGTCCGCGCTGCTCCTCGTCGTGCTGCTCGTCACCTTCCAGGCGCTCGAGACCACGTCCAAGTCCCAGGCGTACCAGACCAACCGATCCAGCACGCTCGACGAGATGCGCGGCGTGCTCAGCCGGATGACCAAGGACCTCCGGCAGGCGACGTCCATCGACGAGGCCACGTCGTCGACGAGCACCGTCACCTTCACCACGTACGTCAACGACGTGAGCACCCAGGTCGTCTACACCGCTTCGGGCACCACCCTGACGCGGACGGTCGGCACCGCCAGCCCGGTCACGATCATGACGCACCTCTCGAGCACCGACATCTTCGGGTACAACCCGGAGCTCGGGTCGAGCGGCGTCCAGTGGGTCGACATCAACCTGCAGGTGTCCCCGAAGGGCTACCCGACCACCACGCTCGTCCTCGATTCGGAGATCAACCTCCGCAACCGCACCTCGGCCCTGACAGGAACGACATGACACAACTCTTCCGCCGCCGCGACGAACGGGGCATCGCTCTCGTGACCGCGATCATGGTCGGCTTCATCGGCACCATGCTGGTGGTGACGATGATGTTCGTCGCGTTCCACGACGAGACGTCCTCGGCGCGCAACCGCTCGTCCGGACAGGCGCTGCACGTCGCCGAGTCGGGTGTGCACCAGGCCATCGCCTATCTGCAGAACTCCGGCGGCGTCGTCCCCTCGGGCACCGTCACCGGCAGCACCGACGAGGGCACCTACGAGTTCCGCATCGAGGCCCAAGCGCGGAACCGGTACCAGATCGACGCCGTCGGGACCGTCGGGACGGCGGCCAGCACGATGTCGAGCCGCCGGCTCCGGATCACGATGGCTCCGCCCGTGTCGTTCAAGTACGCGCTGTTCTCGCTCTCGGACGTCACCACCAAGAACAACAACAACGTGTGCGGCGACATCTATGCGAACACCTACGTCGAGGTCTACAACGGCGACGCCGTCCGCGCGTCGACGAGCCCGAGTTGCCCGGCCGGCGCCACCGGCGGGAGTGGCAACGTGACCGCGGCAACGGGCTACATCTCGATGGGCAACAACTCGACGGTGGAGGGCGATGCATGGTCCGGGGGCTACACCGGCGCGTACGGCATCAGCATGTCCAACGGCGCGACGATCGGCGGCGACGCCAAGGCGGCGTCGTCGACGCCGGGATGCGTCGACGACCCGAGCCACACGACCTACGGGATCGGGTCGAGCGGATCCATCGCCGGATCGGCGACGGCGTGGGGGTCGATCTCGTCCAGCGTGGCGGGGACCTCCACCGCCAACACCTGCACCGCGGCCTCCGAGACCAAGCCGATCCCCACGTTCACCTTCAATGCTGCGAACTACCCGACCGCGACCCTGCACAGCTATACGTTCCCCGCGGACTACGCGACCTTCAACAGCTACATCGCGGCCAACAAGTCCGACCTCTCGGGCACCTTCTACATCACGGGCGGGAGCGCCTCGTACCCCGTCGACCTCGGCGGGACCACGGTGACCGGCGACCTCACCGTGATCGCGACCGACGCGCCGATCGACGCCTCCGGCGGCATCGGGGCGAGCGCCGGATCGGACAAGGTCATCGTGCTGGCCTCGTGGTACGCGGCACCGGCGTCGAGCTGCTCCACCAACGGCGGCAACCCCGGCGACTGCGCGATCGGCATCAAGAACAACTTCGACATGAGCACGTCGACGCTGAGCGGTGACGACAACACGGCGGTGCTGCTGTACGCGCCGAACGGACCGGTGGCGTTCAAGAACAACGCCGAGTTCCATGGCGCGGTGTACGCGAACAACATCCAGGTCAAGAACAACATGAACGTCGCGTACGACTCCCGGCTCGATCAGATCGTCGGCTTCGGCGATTCGACGCTCGACATCACGAACTGGCGGGAGTGCGACCCCGGACCCGTGACGACGTCGAGCTGCAGCTGACCACCTTCGCGCCGTCCGACCGCCGTCAGGTGGTGGGGGTCGTCTTCTTGGCCTGACCCGGCGGGGTCGACGGCTTGTTCGACTGACCCGGCGGGGTCGACGGCTTGTTCGACTGACCCGGCGGGGTCGACGGCTTGTTCGACTGACCCGGCGGGGTCGACGGCCGGTTCGACTGACCCGGCGGGGTCGACGGCTCGTTCGACTGACCCGGCGGGGTCGACGGCCGGTTCGACGCTCCGGGCGCGGTCGCCCCGGTGCTGGCCGGGGTGTCGGCCGCGTCCGGCCCGCTCCCCGTCGTCCCGGTCGCGGGCGTGGCCGCAGGTGCGCGGGGCGCGCCCGACGAGCCGCGTGCCGTGCTGTCCCCCGTCCCGCCTCCACCCGGCGCGTCGGCCCGGCCGCGGGACGAGCCGATCGGGACTCGCTCCGTCGAGGGACGACCGCCCGGATCCGGGACGGAGACGCCGAACCGCGACAGGACGCCGGCGGCCGTGTGCTGGAGCGAGGGCGGGAGGGCGTTCGTCGCCGCGGCGGCGGTTCCGACGAACACCAGCCCGGTCGACACGAGGAGCCCGCTCGCGATCCGCACCCGCAGCGGGCGCGTCGCTCGGATCGGCGCGGCGCCGCGGCCGACCGGCATCGGCCCGGCGTCCGAGGTGTGGGTGCCGCCCGACGCCTCGAACGTGAGCACAACGTCGACACCACCCCGAGGAGCCTCGCGGATCTCGGAACGACCGCCGCTCGCCGACATGAGGTCCGCGACGATCGGCAGCCCGATCCCGAGCCCACCCTCGGATCCGTGCGACCCCCGCCAGAACCGGTCGAACGCGTGCAGACGCTCCGATTCCGACATCCCGGGGCCGTGATCACGCACGGTCGCGATCACCTGACCTCGCCCCGCCGTGACGACCACCTCGACCGTCGATCCCGGGGGCGCCACTTCCAATGCGTTGTCGATGAGGTTGTCGAGGCTCTGACCGGCGGCGCGCGTCGTCGCGAGCGCCGGCGCCGACTCCGGTGCTTCCACCGAGATGCGGAGCCCGTGCTCCCGGGCGAGGTCGGCCCATGCCGCGGCGCGCTCGCGGGCGACCTCGGCGACGTCGACCTCCGACCGCCGGAGACCGGTCGCCGAGCCTCCGCGCAATGCGAGGAGGCCGTCGACGACCTGGCGCAGGCGCGTGATCTCGCGGGCCGCGATGTCGGCGTTGCGTCGCGTCGCGGCCTCGTCGCCGGCGTCGACGCCGGCGCGAAGCTGCTCCATGCGGAGCCCGATCGTCGTGAGCGGCGTCCGCAGCTGATGGGCGACGTCGCTCGCAACCGTGTCGCGCGCGAGCCTCAGCCCGCGGACCTCGGCCGCCACCGCGAGGTAGGCCTCACCGAGCTCACGGAGCTCCGGCGGCCCTTCGGGCTCCAGGACCGGCGGAGGTTCGGATTCGACCGGCATCCGTCGCAGCGCGTCGGTCACCGCTCCGAGCGGTCGCGTCCACGATCGTGCCAGCAACCACGCCCCGCCGGCGGCGAGGACGATCATTACGAGGAAGACCCAGCGTTGGGACCCCACGCGTGCGGCGACGCGCGGCATCGATCGACGCGACCGACCGCGAGACGATCACCGTTCCGGCGACCTCACCCCCGACGACGACCGGCGCGCGGACGACCTCGAGACCGGCGACCCGCGTGGTGGTCAGCCCGGTCGTCCCCACCCGCCGATCCCGGACGGTGGTCCGAGCGCCGCCGAGCTCCCGGAGCGCGTGCGGAACGGGTCGCGTCGCCGCGACCGGCTCCCCCCTGGCGTCGAGGACGGCAGCGATCATCCCCGGTTCGGACGCGACGCGCTCGACCGACCGCCGGAGTGCGGCCCGGCCCCGGTCGTCCCGCGGACCCGCGAGCTCGTTCCCGCCCACGATCACCAGCTCGAGCGCGTCGCGCCGGAGCCCCGCGACCGCGCTCCGGAGCTCGACGTCCTGCGCCCCGCGCGAGCCGAAGAAGGCCACGAGTCCCGACGTGAGCACCGCGACCCCGACGAGCGCGGTCAGCAGCCGGCGCGTCATCAGGCCGGATCGGCCCGGAACCCCACGCCCCTCAGGGCGGTGATCACCACGCCCCCCGCGAGCTTGCGACGCAGCGATGCGATGTGGGCATCCAGCGTCTTGGTCGGGCCGAACCACCGCGGGCCCCACACCCGTTCGAGAATCTCCTCTCGCCTGCACGCCGCCCCGAGGTCCTCACACAGATAGGCAAGCACGTCGAACTCCTTGGGCGTGACATGCACCTCTTCGTCGTGGAGGAACACCCGACGTGCCCGACGGTCGACGAGCAGCGCGTCGCCGACCCGCTGGCGCGAGCCGTCCCGCGGGTCGAACGCGGCCCGCTTGCCGAGCACCCGGACCCGGGCCATGAGCTCGCGGAGGCTGAACGGCTTGACCAGGTAGTCGTCGGCACCGAGCTCGAACCCGAGGACGCGGTCGATCTCGTCCCCGGCACCACTCACGATCATGATCGGCAGATCGGGGTCCCGCTGGCGGAGGACGCGACAGACCTCGCGGCCGTTGAGATCAGGCAGCTCGAGATCCAGCAGCACGAGGTCGTAGCCGGTCGCCGCCAGAGCGGAACGACCGCCGGACACGACCTGGACGTCGTGGAGCCCGGCGAGCAGGGCCTCCTGCAGGGTGGCCGCGAGCACCTCGTCGTCTTCGACGAGCAGGATGCGCACGCCGCGAGTGTGGCGGGCAAGGGAGATCATCAGCGGAATCTTTACCCGTTCTCGGACGAAATCTGGCACGGCTTGAGCTTTGGGGCGCGATCCCCCCGCAGGGGGGCAAACCCGTACAGACTCATCAGTACAGAGGTCACGCGCGGCAACCGCGCAAGAAAGTCATCTGATCGTCAAAGAACCCCTCAACCCGGACCGCCCCCGGCCGAGATTCCCTGCGAGGGCCGATCGTCCCTCAACGTCCGACCGGGCCCCACCGGTCACCACTGAGGGAGAACCCATGTACGAGAACGAGTCCGAGACGCCGTCACGCACCCCGCGACGGCACCGCACCGGCCGCAAGGTCGCCGTCCTCGCCGCCGGCGCCGTCGTGGCCCTGGCCGCCAGCGCCGCCTTCGCGGCCTGGACCGTCAGCGGCGGCGGCACCGGCACCGCCAGCGCCACCTCGGCCCAGAACCTGACCACCAGCGTCGCCACCACCACCGCCGCGCTCTACCCCGGCGTCACCGGCGCCGACCTGTACCTCACGGTCAACAACCCCAACCCGTTCCCCGTCACCATCACCTCGGTGAACGCGAACGGCGCGGCGACCGCCGACGCCGGCCACCCGACCTGCGTCACCACCGGCGTCACCTCCACGACCACCGCCGTCAGCAAGGTCGTCCCGGCCGGCGGCTCCACGAGCTTCACCGTGCCGTCCGTCGCCATGTCCAACGCCTCCGACACCGGCTGCCAGGGCGCGACGTTCACCATCCCCGTGACCTTCACCGCCACGAGCTGACCCGGGCCTCACTCCGCCCATCGATCCCTCCGGGCCCGGGCGTCGTCCGGGCTCGGAGCGGACCGCGGAATCCCCATGCGACGCGCCCCGCTCCTCATCGTCCTCCTCGCGGCACTGACTCCGGTCGCGGCCGGTGGTGGCGTCGCGCGCGCGGCCGACCACTTCGTGCTCTCGGCCGACCTGAGTGGGCTCTACCCGAACGTCGACGCCGACTTCCCGGTGTCGGTCACCAATCCGGCGGACTTCGCCATCGCGGTGCAGTCCGCGAGCGTCGCGATCGGCGATGCGAACCCCTCCTGCACCGCCACCTACCTCACCGCCCGCTCCTTCTCCGGCGACGTCGTCGTCCCGGCCCACGGATCGGCGACCTTCCCCATCCACCTGCACATGGCCGGATCCGCGCCGGACGCGTGCCAGGGGGCGACGTTCCCCCTCACCTTCACCGCGACCGGCTCACCCCTCGGCGGAGCCCCGGGCGGCGGTCCGGTCAACGGCTCGGGCCATGGCTTCGCGTTCACCGGCGCGGACTCCGTCGCGCTCGTCGTCATCGGTTTCGGCGCGCTCGGCACCGGCCTCCTGCTGCTGCGCCGCCGGCGGGCGGGCGAGGTGCCGGCGTGAAGCACGTCGTGGCGCTCCTCGCCGTTCTCGCCGTGCTGCTCCTCGGTCCGCCGGCGGCGCTCGCGGCGTGGACCCCCGGGACCGGCGGAGCCGGCACCTCGAGCAGTCGCAGCGTCGGTGTGCCCACGTCGGTGGCCGCCGCCGCGACCGGGAGCACCTCGATCCACGTGACCTGGGCCGCGCCCGGCGGCGCCAGTGTGAGCCCGAGCCAGTACGTCGTGTCCCGGACCCTGCCGACCAGCGCGACGGTCTGCACCGTCGGGGGGGCGACATTCGCGTGCGACGACACCGGGCTCAGCCCCGGGACCACGTCCACCTACACCGTCACCGCACGCGTCGGCGCCAACTGGAGCTCGGGCGCGAGCGCCGGCGCGTCGGCCACCACGACGAGCCCCGGTCCGTTCCTCGTGACGGTCGGCGGGGGTTCGAAGACCGCCGGGACCGCGTTCACCACCACGATCACCGCGACGACGAACGGGGTCACGACCGACACGAGCTACACCGGCGTGAAGACGATCTCGTTCTCGGGTCCGGACGCGAGCCCCTCGGGGACCGACCCGGCCTACCCCGCCACGGTCACGTTCACCGCCGGCGTGGGAACCGCCGGCATCACGCTCTACGCCGCGGAGTCCGCGACCCTCGGCGTCACCGACGGCACCCGCAGCGGCGCCGCGTCGGTGACGGTCCTCGCCGGCACCGCGACCCAGCTGCGGTACTCGTCCTCGGGCCCGAGCTGTGCCTCCGGCACGGTGGCCGTCGGCAACGGCGGCTCGTTCACGAGCTTCGTCACGGAGTACGACGCGTACCTGAACCCGAAGGCCCAGACCGGTTCGTCCCGTTCCGTCACGATCAGCCGGAGCCCGTCACAGGGCACCTTGAACCGCAGCAGCCTGACCATCTCCACCGGGAGCGCCCAGACCTCGCAGTCCTTCAAGTACAAGCATCCGACGGGGCACCCGGCGAACACGACGGTGACGGCAGCGTCGAGCGGCCTCACGAGCGCCACCTGCGTGGTCTCCCGCGACTGACGCACCCCGTGGTTCTTGATGATCACGTGACGATTACGCGCGTATTTCACGACAACCCTCTCTCGCGGTCTGTCACGCACCGAAGAGGGGAGCGGCCTGAGCACCGGCGCCCCCGGTGTCCCTGCCTCGTCCGTACCGCACCCGTACCGCCCCGAGGGAGACGTTCATCATGGACACCGATGTGGAGACCCACGCGCCTGCGCGGCGCATCCGCCAGAACAACAAGGGCCGCAAGGTCGCCGTCGTCGCCGCCGGCGCCGTCGTGGCCCTGGCCGCCAGCGCCGCCTTCGCGGCCTGGACCGTCGGCGGCGGCGGCACCGGCACCGCCAGCGCCACCTCGGCCCAGAACCTGACCACCAGCGTCGCCACCACCACCGCCGCGCTCTACCCCGGCGTCACCGGCGCCGACCTGTACCTCACGGTCAACAACCCCAACCCGTTCCCCGTCACCATCACCTCGGTGAACGCGAACGGCGCGGCGACCGCCGACGCCGGCCACCCGACCTGCGTCACCACCGGCGTCACCTCCACGACCACCGCCGTCAGCAAGGTCGTCCCGGCCGGCGGCTCCACGAGCTTCACCGTGCCGTCCGTCGCCATGTCCAACGCCTCCGACACCGGCTGCCAGGGCGCGACGTTCACCATCCCCGTGACCTTCACCGCCACGAGCTGACCGGAACCCCGATCGCTCCGGGCCGGACGTCGTCCCGGCCCGGAGCCGACCGGATCTCGCCATGCCCATCGCCCCCAGGTTCTTGGCGCTCGTCGTGCCGGCCGTGGCACTCGTCGCGGGCGTGCCCGCGGTGGTGTCCCACGACGTCGCCGGTGCGGCCGGAGAGCTCAAGCTCTCGGCGTCCATCGTCGGGCTCTATCCCGGCGCGGACCTCGACCGCGCGGTGACCGTCCACAATCCACTCGACGGCGCCATCTCGGTCCGCTCGGCGAGCGTCGTCGTCGGCGACGCGAGCAGCGGGTGCACCGCCGCGAACCTCCGCGCCGAACCGTTCGCCGGTGACGTCGCGGTCGCCGCGCACGGCACCGGGACGATCCCGGTACGCCTGCACATGGCCGGATCCGCACCCGACGCCTGCCAGGGCGCCACGTTCCCCCTCACCTTCACCGCGACCGGCTCACCCCTCGGCGCGACCCCGGGCGATCCGGTCAACGGCTCGGGCCACGGCTTCGCGTTCACCGGCGCCGAACCCCGCCCGCTCGTCGTCATCGGCGTCGGCGCGCTCGGCACCGGGGTCGTGCTCCTCGCCCGCCGCCGTCGGGTCTCGAAGGTGGCATCGTGAGACGCTCGCTCGCTCTCCTCGCCGTCCCCGGGGTGGTGCTCCTCAGCCCGTCGGGTGCACTGGCGTCGTGGGTGCCCGGCGCGGGGGGCTCGGGCGTGTCCTCGGCGCGGACGATCGGCGTCCCCACCGCCGTCGCGGCCGCCGCGACGAGCGACACCTCGATCCGCGTGACGTGGTCGGCCCCGACGGGCGGCGGTGTCACACCGACGCAGTACGCCGTCGCGCGGACGGCGCCCACCACCACGACGGTGTGCACCGTCGGCAGCGCCACGTTCTCGTGCGACGACACCGGCCTCACCGACGGCACCACGTACACCTACACGGTGACCGCACGCGTGGGCACCAACTGGAGGTCGGGCGCGAGTTCGCCGGCGTCGGCCACCACGCCGGTCCCCGGGCCGTTCCGGGTGACGATCGGCGGCGGGTCCAAGACCGCGGGCACCCCGTTCACGGTCGACATCCGGGCGACCACGAACGGCTCCTCGACCGACACGAGCTACACCGGCCTCAAGACCCTGACCTTCTCCGGCCCGGACGCGAGCCCGTCGGGGACGGCGCCCGACTATCCCGCGACCGTGACGTTCGCTGCGGGCCGCGCGAGCGCGGTCGTCACCCTCTACGACGCGGAGTCGACGGCGGTGACGGTGGCCGACGGTGCCCGCACCGGGTCGCGCAACGTGACCGTCGGCGCGGGGACCGCGACGCAGCTGCACTACAGCTCCTCGAACCCCGACTGTGCCTCGGGCACGGCGACCGTCGGGAGCAACCGGCGCTTCACCAGCCGCGTGAGCCAGTACGACGCGTACCTCAATCCCAGACCCCAGTCGGGATCGTCACGCACCGTCTCGCTCGCGGCGAGCCCGAACCTCGGCTCGTTCAACCGGACCTCGCTCACGATCAACTCCGGGAGCTCGCAGTCACAGAGCTTCCGGTTCACGATGCCGAATGGCAGCCCGCCCGATGTCACCGTGACCGCGACGTCCTCCGGGCTCAGCAGCGCCGTCTGCGTGGTGCACAAGCCCTGAACGGGCGCTACGGCACGTTCGAGGGATCGTCGCGACGCGACTCGGGCCGGAGCTCCTCGGGCGAGGGCACCATGCCGGCCGCCCGGTCGATGAAGCGGTAGGCGTTCGAGAGCAGCCCGTCGTGGTCGTCGCCGTGGCGGTGCCGGGCGAGCCACGCGGTCACCAGGCAGCCGAGCGCGAACGCGACCAGCGGCACCAGCACGCCGAGGAGGTCGCCGAAGACCGTGGCGCCGAGGTGTCCGGCGGAGGAGGCGATCGCCGACCAGCCGCGCTGCCAGACGGTCCCCGCGGCCCACGCGCCCAACCCGGCCGCGAGCGCCACGCCGGCGACGACGAACGGCGACCGCAGTGCGGCGAGGGGGTGGGCGCTCACCGCGAGCAGCTTGCGCCGCCGCCACACGCCGACCGCGAGCACGCCGGCCGCCACGCCGACGCCGAGCGGCGCGCCCGCGACGAGCAGCGCGGGGACCGGGCTCGGCTCGGTGAACCCCACGATCTCGACCGTGCCCGGGTCGGAGCGGTCGTACCGGATCCTCGGCTGGTGCCCGATCCACGTCCGGCCCGTGGCACCGACGTAGACGTCGGCCCGGTGTCGTCGCCCGCCCCGATCCTGGAACCGCACCCGGAGGTGGAGCCCGTCGTCGCCCCGGACCGCGACGATGCGCCCGGTCGCGTGCGACCACGGGACCGCGGAGTCGACGCGCCATTCGAGGACGTCGCGGCCGATGCGGGCGACGCCGGTGATCGTCGAGCGGGACGGCGACGAGCAGCAGGGAGACCACCGCGAGCACCGGGAGGAGTCGGAGCGGGTCACGGGCCACGCGCCAGGCGTGCTGACCGGTCCGGCGCGCGACGCCGACCGCCCATTCGCCCCAGGCTCGAATGCGCTGCATGGTGGTCCTCCGGTGACGCCGGCGGATCGGCGTCGGACCCCCCAGCTTCGTCCACCCGGACGAGGTTGTCCCGGCAATCCCCGCCTGGAAGAGTGCAGCCGTGCCCGCTCGCACGACGCTCCTCCCCGATCCACCCGCGGCTCGGCGTACCTACACGATCGTCTCGGTGGACGACCACCTGATCGAGCCCCGGCACCTGTTCGAGGGTCGGATGCCCGCCCGCTGGGCGCCGGCCGCGCCCCGGGTCGTCGAGGACGAGCTCGGCAACGAGCTGTGGGAGTTCGACGGGAGCCGCTACCCGCAGGTCGGGCTGAACGCGATCGCGGGCCGGCCCAAGGAGGAGTGGTCGCTCGAGCCGGCACGCTTCGACGAGATGCGGCGCGGGTGCTGGGACGCCGATGCGCGCATCGCCGACATGGATCTCGACGGTGTGCACGCGTCGCTGTGCTTCCCGTCGCTGATCGCCGGGTTCGCCGGCACGGTCTTCGCCCGCACGTCCGACCCGGAGCTCGGACTCGCGTGCGCGCGGGCGTGGAACCGGTGGATGGCGGAGGAATGGGCCGGTGCGCACCCCGACCGGCTGCTCGCGAACCAGCTCCCGTGGTTGCTCGACCCCGAGATCGCCGCCGCCGAGATCCGCGCCAACGCGGGAAGAGGATTCGTCGCCGTGTCGTTCCCGGAGAACCCCGTGGACCTCGGGCTGCCGTCGGTGCACACCGAGCACTGGGACCCGTTCCTCCGCGCGTGCGAGGAGACGGGCACCGTCGTGTGCCTCCACAATGCCTCGAGCAGCTGGACGGCGTCCCGATCGCCCGGGGCCCCGCTCGAGCTCTACACCACGCTGTTCCCGGTCAACGCGATGGTGGCCGCGGCCGACTGGCTGTGGGCCGGCATCCCGACGCGCTTCCCCGATCTCGCGATCGCGTTCTCGGAGGGCGGCATCAGCTGGGTGCCGATGCTGATCGACCGCATCGACTACGTCCTCGACCACTCCGCGGCGGGCCTCTCGGCGTGGAAGGACCCGAACCTGTCGCCGACCGACGCGCTGCGATCGCGGTTCTGGTTCTGCACCATCGATCTCGGCTCGACGTTCGCGCTCCGCGACCACATCGGGGTCGATCACATCATGTTGGAGACCGACTATCCCCATGCCGACTCGACCTGGCCCGACACCCAGGACCGCGCCCGGCGCGACCTCGCCGGGGTCCCCGACGACGAGATCCGCATGGTGACGTGGGCCAACGCCGCCCGCCTGTTCCGGCTCGACGTGCCCCAGGAGCTGCAGCGACCCGGCGGTGACGTGCCGTGAGCGCGGACCTGCTCCTCGCCGGCGGCACCGTCGTCGACGGCACCGGTGCACCGGCCCGCGTGGCCGATGTCGCCGTCGCCGACGGCCGGATCGTGGCGATCGGTCCGGAGGCGACCGCGACCGGAGCCACCACCACGCGCGACGTCTCCGGCCGCGTGGTGGCGCCCGGCTTCGTCGACCTGCACACCCACTACGACGCGCAGCTCCTGTGGGACCCCACCGCGAGCCCGTCGCCGCGCCACGGGGTCACCACGGTGATGGGCGGGAACTGCGGGTTCGGGCTCGCG
Source organism: uncultured Acidimicrobiia bacterium (assembly GCA_963805415.1). Lineage (GTDB taxonomy): Bacteria > Actinomycetota > Acidimicrobiia > IMCC26256 > JAENVU01 > JAENVU01. The sequence goes on along the minus strand of CAWDUD010000006.1, from coordinate 46,096 downwards.
CCGGCCGCCGATCGCGACACCGACTACCTCGCACGTCTCATGGCGCGCGTGGAGGGCATCCCACTCCCGGCACTCGAGTCCGGGGTGCCGTGGAGCTGGGAGGACTTCGGCGGCTACCTCGACGCCGTCGCCCGCGGCGGCATCGCGGTGAACGCCGGCTTCCTCGTCGGGCACTGCGCCCTGCGCCGCTCGGTCATGGGCGAGGCCGCCACGGGCAACCTCGCGACCGACGACCACGTCGACGCGATGGCGCGGTTGCTCGCGGGCGCGCTCGACGCGGGTGCGATGGGGTTCTCGAGCTCACAGGCCCCCACCCACCACGACGGCAACGGCGACCCCGTCCCGTCCCGGTTCGCGGACCGGTCCGAGCTGATCGCGCTCGCAGGAGTGCTCGGCCCGTACGCCGGCACGCAGCTCGAGCTGATCATCCCGGGGTGTCTCAACGGGTTCACCGACGACGAGGTGGACCTGATGGCCGACCTGTGCCTCGCCGCGGACAGCCCGCTCAACTGGAACGTCCTGGGCGTGAGCGCCACCGGGAACCACGACCACCAGCTCGCCGCGTCCAGCCGCGCCGCGGCCCGGGGCGCGCGGGTCGTCGCCCTCACGATCCCCCAGTCCATGCGCATCCGCCTGTCGTTCCTCTCGGGCTTCGTCCTCGACGGCCTGCCGGGCTGGTCCGACGTGCTCGGCCGTCCGGTTCCCGAGCGACTCGCGCTGCTCGCCGATCCCGACGTCCGCGCCCGGCTCGACGCCGGTGCCCACTCCGAGGACGCCGGAGTGCTCGCGGGTCTCGCCCGGTGGGAGCGCTTCACCGTGGTCGAGGGCTTCACCCCCGAGACGCGCGCGTACGAGGACCGGTCCGTCGCCGACATCGCGCGTGGAGCGCGGGATCGCCCCGTTCGACGCGCTCCTGGACGTCGTCGTCGCCGACGGTCTGCGGACGGGGCTGCGCCCCGAGCTCCCGCCGGAGGGCGACGCCACCTGGGCGGCCCGGGCCACGGTCTGGCGTGATCCGCGTGCGGTCGTGGGGGCGTCGGACGCGGGGGCGCACCTCGACATGTTCTGCATGGCGGGCTATTCCACGTTCCTCGTCGGGCCGGCCGTCCGGGACCTCCGCCTGCTCCGCCTCGAGGAGGCGGTGCACCTGCTCACCGACGTCCCGGCGCGGCTGTACGGGCTCAGCGGTCGCGGCCGCGTCGAGGTCGGCGGGCACGCGGACATCGTCGTCTTCGACCCCGGGACCGTCGGCCCCGGGCGCGAGCGGACGCTCGACGACCTGCCCGGCGGCGCCAGCCGGATCGTCGTGGACAGCCAGGGCGTCGAGACGGTCCTCGTCGCGGGGACCGAGATCGTCACCGACGGCGAGTTCTCCGGGGCCACGCCGGGCACCGTGCTGCGGCGGAGCGGCTGACCGCACGCGCGACCACGGTCGGGGTCGGTCCGCCGTACCATCGGGTGATGGCGTCAGGGCGCTCCGTCCGCAGGTTCCCCCTCACCCCGGGAACGAACCTCGGCCGGGCACGCCTGCTCGCCGGCTACCGGCGTCGGGCCCGGGCACTCCTGCACGACCCGCGCGCGATCGACGAGCTCACGTCCAGCGCCCGCCAGAAGGCCACCGGCTCGCCGAGCTCGAAGATCCGCGACCTCGCCGACCAGGTGAAGCTCCTCGGCCGTCTCGTCCGGGCGTACGCCGCCGGGACCTACCGCGACATCGCGGTCCGGAACATCGTGCTCGTCGTCGCCGCCATCCTCTACTTCGTCACCCCGATCGACCTGATCCCGGATGCGATCCCCGGCGCCGGGCTGATCGACGACGCGTCGATCCTCGCGTTCGTGCTCGCCACGCTCGACGTCGAGCTCGTGCGCTTCGCCGCGTGGGAGAGAGCCCAGGCGATCGACGTCACGGCGCGCTGACCGCCGCGTCGGCGCCGGGCGCGGCACCGCGCCAGGGCGCTACCTTCGGAAGCCGATCGTCAGCGACCCGTTGGGGGTACCTCCATGACCGAACGTACGTCCTACTCCCCGGGAACGCCGTCCTGGGTCGACCTCGGCAGCCCCGACACCGCGGCGGCGGCCGAGTTCTACTCGGGCCTGTTCGGATGGACCGCCGCGATCGACCCGCGCCCGGAGGCCGGCGGCTACGGCATGTTCACCCTGCGCGACAAGACCGTCGCCGGGCTCGGACCGCAGATGAACCCCGACCTCCCGCCGTACTGGACGGTCTACGTGACCGTCGCCGACGTCGACGCGACCTGCACCACCGCCGCGGCCAACGGTGCGACAGTGGTCGCCGGTCCGATGGACGTGCTCGACGCCGGCCGGATGGGGGTCCTCCAGGACCCGGTCGGCTCGTTCATCTCGGTGTGGCAGCCGAAGAAGAGCATCGGAGCGCAGCTCGTCAACGAGCCCGGGACGTTCACGTGGAACGAGCTCGCCACCACCGATGTCGAGGCCGCGAGCGCGTTCTACACCACGGTGTTCGGCTGGGGCATCGCGCCTGACGCCGGCAGCGACACGGCGCGCATCTTCACCGTCGACGGTGCGCCGGTCTGCGGCGCGCACACCGCAGGCGCGGGCGAGTTCCCCGCATGGTCGGTGTGGTTCTCGGTGGAGGACTGCGACGCGTCTGCCGCGCGCGCGACCGAGCTCGGCGGCTCGGTGATCGTGCCGCCGAACGACATGGACTTCGGCCGCGGCGCGGTCGTCGCGGACGCGCAGGGCGCGGTCTTCGGCGTCGGCGCGATGGCCGAGCCCGCCTAGCGGCCCCGCCGCCCGACGTCCGGAAGGACCTTCATGCCCCGCACCCGCTCGACGGGCCTCGCCCTCGCTGTCGTCGCCGCGCTCGGTCTCGCAGCCTGCTCCTCGAACAGCACCGGGGCCGAGGACACGACCCCGGCCTCGTCGGGCGGGAGCGCCGCCGCGTACGCACCACCGCCGTGCCGGACGAAGCGACCCGAGCCGCCGAAGGTCGTCCCCGTGGACGGCGTCCCGCACGACTTCACGATGACGTCGTTCGACGGGACGAGGATCCGCTTCCACTGGTACCCGCTCGACCACGAGGCGCCGACCGTCCTCATGGGCCCCGGCTGGGGATCGGCCGGTGCCACCGAGAGCAGCGGAACGGGGTTGTTCGGAGACGCCCCGATCGGAGTCCTGCACGAGCAGGGATACCACGTCCTGACCTGGGACCCGCGCGGCTTCGGGCAGTCGACCGGCGCCATCGAGGTCGACAGCGCGGCGGCCGAGGGCCGCGACGTGCGCCGGCTCCTCGACTGGATCGCCGCCCAACCCGACGTGCAGCTCGACCGGCGGTCCGACCCCCGCGTGGGGATGGTGGGCGGCTCGTACGGCGGCGGGATCCAGCTCGTCACGGCGGCGACCGACTGTCGGGTGGACGCCATCGTCCCCACGATCGCGTGGCACTCGCTCGCCACGAGCCTGCACAAGGCCGACACCGTGAAGCTCGGCTGGTCGGGCATCCTCTACTCGGCCGCCGCGAGCCGGAACCTCGACCCGCACATCACCTCCGCCTACGAATCGGGCAAGGCGACGGGCGTCATCAGCGACGAGGACGCGGCGTGGTTCCGGTCCCGCGGGCCGGGCGCGCTCGTCGCCCGGATCACCGCGCCGACGCTCCTCATCCAGGGCACCGTCGACACCCTCTTCACGCTCGACGAAGCGGTGACGAACTACGGCATCCTGCGTGCACACGGGATCCCGACCGCGATGCTCTGGTACTGCGGCGGCCACGGGACCTGCCGGACCGACGCGGGCGACGCGGCCCGCCCCCAGGCCGCGACGAACGCCTGGTTGCAGCGCTGGCTCAAGCGCGACACCTCGGTCACCACGGGACCGCGGATCGACGTCATCGACCAGCACGGGACCCGCTTCACCGCGCCCGACTGGCCGCTCGCGCTCGGGACCCCGCTCGTCGCGAGCGGGACAGGCACGCTCGACCTCACCGAGCAGAGCGGCTCGGCGCCGATCACTGCGTCCGGGAACGGACCGATCGACGGCGTGGCCGCCGCGATCACTCCCTCCCGCGCCACCGGCGCCGTCGAGGTGAAGCTCACCGCGACCAGACCGGTGACGAGCATCGGCGCGCCGCGCCTCACGCTGCGCTACTCGGGGACGACGCCCGCGGGCGAGCGACCGACGCGCGTGTTCGCGCAGCTGATCGACGAGACGACGGGCTTCGCCCTCGGCAACCAGGTCACACCGGTCGAGGTGACGCTCGACGGGAAGCCCCACACCACCACCGTCCCGCTGGAGATGATCTCCCACACGATTGCGAAGGGCGAGACGGTGACGCTCCAGCTCATCGCCACGACGCCGGCGTACGCGCCACCGCGACTCGGCGGGCACGTGGACTTCCAGCGGATCCGGATCGCGCTCCCGCTCGCCACCGGGCTCACGCGCGCCGGCTGACGCGACCGCGTCGCGGGATCCCGGACCGGCGACGCGGCCCGCATCAGCCGGGCTCGGCGAGCGCGATCGCGTCGCGGGCGATCCCGTCGAGCAGCCCCGGGAACACGAGCCGGTGGAACGGCGCCACCGCGTACCAGTAGGCGCGACCGAGCAACCCGCGCGGCCGGAACCTCGCCGTCTGCACGATCTCGGTGCCGCCGGGCACCGGTGCCAGGCCCCATTCCAGCCACGCCTCACCCGGGAGGCGCATCTCCGCGTGGAGCACCAGCCGGCGCTCGGGGTCGAGATCCTCGACGCGCCAGAAGTCCACCGGCTCACCGACGGCGAGCCGGTCGGGGTGGCGGCGGCCGGGGCGCAGCCCGGGACCGCCGGCGAGGCGGTCGAGCAGACCGCGGACCTCCCAGAGGAGCCGCCCGCTGTACCAGCCGTGCGCTCCGCCCACGCGGCACACCGCTGCCCAGACGGGCGCGGATCCGGCGGGCACGACCGTGCGCCGCACGTCCGCGAGCTCGGTCCCCCCGGTCCAGTCGGGGTCGGTCGCGGCGGCCTGCCAGATGGGAGAGGACGCGTCGTCGAACTTCGTGGGGATGTCGCCGACGGCGGTGCGACCGATCGCGCGGTGGATCGCCTCCCGCAGGGGCGCGCGCTCGAAGGGAAAGAGTTGCTCGGCGCGCGGGTCGGTGACGACGACCGGCGTGACGAGCGAATCGACGAGGGGCCGGGCGAGACGCGCCGGCACCGGCGTGACCAGGCCGATCCACAGTGACGAGAGGCGCGGCGAGAGCACGGGCACGGGGATCAGCCACCGTCGCCTGAGCCCGGCCTCGGTCGCGTAGATGCGCATCATCTCGGCGTAGGAGACGACGTCGGGCCCGCCGATCTCGAGGACGCCGGCGAGCGGCTCCGGGTGCTCGACGACCGCGACCAGATAGCGCAGCACGTCGCGGATCGAGATCGGCTGGCAACGGGTGTGCACCCACTTGGGGGTCACCATCACCGGGAGCACCTCGGTGAGGTACCGCAGCATCTCGAAGCTCGCGGAGCCGGAGCCGATGACGACCGCGGCGCGCAGCTCGACCGTCTCCACCGGTCCGGCCGCGAGCGTGACCCCGACCTGGTGGCGGCTCCGCAGGTGGTCGCTCAGCTCGCCGGCGTCCGCGCCGAGCCCGCCGAGGTACACGATGCGACGGACCCCGGCCGCCTCGGCCGCGGTGCGGAAGTTCTCGGCGATCGAATCCTCGCGTTCGACCCAGTCCGGGCCCTCGCCGATGCTGTGCACGAGGAACACCGCCACGTCGACCCCGTCCATCGCGGCCGAGAGATCGCCGGCGACGTCACCCGTGACCACCTCCACCTCGGCGCGCCACGGTGCCGCGTCGAGCTTGCGGGGGTCACGCGCCAGGCACCGCACCCGGTGCCCGTGGGCGAGGAGCTCGGGCACGAGCCGGCCGCCGACGTAACCGGACGCGCCGGTGACGAGCACGCGGCCGGCCGGTGGGGTCATACCGCCCACCGTAGGGGCGGGAGACACGCGACCCCGCTCGGGGCCATTGCCGGGCCCGCGCGGCGCCGGTCAGCCGGTACGTCCCGCGGCGAGACGCTCGCGCGCCAGCTCGACCGCGGCCGCGATGTCGCTCCGCGCACTGCGCACGCCTTCGACCAGCGCGGCGCCGACGTCGGACGACTCGGCGGTGAGCCCCTCCGCGCGCTGCTCGGCGGTGCGGAGCAGCTGGTCGACGTCCGCGAGCTCGGCGCTCACCTCGTCGCGGGCGTCCATCCGGCCCAGATCGGCCCGGACCCGCAACGTGTCGATGCGGGCGCGAGCAGCGTCGACCACGGCATCGACGGTCTCCCGGCCGAGCTGGATCAGCAACTCCTCGAGCTCACGGACCTTGGTCCGCAACGCCTCGACGGTCTCCTCAGTGGTCGTGTCGCTCATGGGAACCCCCTTCATCGGGGCCCAGCATCGCCCGGGTCCGGACCGGTCGACAGTGGCGAAGGTCCCGTCGTTCCTGGTCGATCGGGCCCTCGCGGCACCGCGGGCCGCGCCCGGGAACGGGCCGGCGCTTCATGTTCGGGGCCCGACCTGCCGATATTCGCGGCATGACCACGTCCCCCGCCCCGGGTACCGGCACCGACAGCGCCTCGGCCACCGGCGCCGTCGCCGATGCGGCGTTCTGGGCTCCGAAGCCTCACGTCGAGCACCAGGACTGGATCGGCTTCCTCGGCGCCGAGCCCGCCGAGCCGGCCGAGCCCGAGCACGACGTCGTCGACCCCGCGCGCCCGACCGCGCCCGCGACTTCGGCGGTGCTCGACCTCGACGCGCTGCTCGCCGGCACGAGCGACGACCTCCTCCCCGAGCGGTAGCTCGCCGCGGGAGCCTCACCCGCACCATCGACATCACCCACGGTCGCGGGCATGCTCGGGACGATGCCTGCGAGCACCCCGGGTCCGCGGGAGCGCACCGATCTCGTTCTGGTCGGGTCGCTGCTCCTCATCGCCGCGCTGGGCGTGCTCGCCAGTGTGCAGCCCTTCACCGGCGACCAGGCGCTGTTCGCATCGGGTGCCCGCCAGCTCGCCCACGGCGATGTCCTGTACCGCGACTTCTGGGACGTGAAGCAACCGGGGATCTACGCGTTCTACCTCCTCGGTGGTGAGCTGTTCGGGTACGGCGAGATCCGCCTGCACCTCGTCGAGCTGGGTGTGCTGCTCGGATGCGCGACCGTGCTGGGGATCTCGCTCCGCGACCGCTTCCGGCACCGGTGGATCGCCGGCGTGGTGCCGCTCCTCGTGGTCGGCACGTTCTACGCCACGGTCGAGCCGGTGCAGCTCGGCCAGGTCGAGAGCCTCGTCGGCGCACCGCTCTACGTCACGCTCTGGTCGGGGACCCGCGCGTCCCGGTCCCGGCATCCGGCTCCGTGGCTGTTCGGGGCGGGGGTCGCCGGTGGCGTCGCGCTCGGCGTTCAAGCTCGTGCTCGCGCCGATCGTGCTCGCGCTGTGGCTCGTCGCGATCCTGCCGGCACGCGTCGCCGGCGGAACCGCGAGGCCACCCGGTCGCCGGGGTGCGCGTGGCGTCCCGCGCGACGCGGGGTGGATCCTCCTCGGCGCGGCGATCCCCACCGGGCTCGTGGTGGCCTACCTCGCGGTGCACGGCCAGCTCGGCACGGCGCGCTGGACCTACTTCGACGTCCCGCGGGTCGCCACGGGACTCGCGGGCCGTCCCGCCGATCGCCTCGTGGAGGGCCTGGTGCGCACCGCGGCCCGCTGGGCGCTCCCGCTCGGGCTGGCCGCAGTCGGCGTCGTCGCCGGCATCCGGCGCGGGTGGGACCGCTTCGGGTGGGGGCTCGCGTGGTGGATCGCGCTGGGGGTCCCCGTGTTCCTCGTGCAGCACTGGTGGATCTACCAGTACGCGATGTTCCTCGTGCCCGTCGGCGTGTTCGCCGGCGACGGGCTCGAGACACTCCTCGATGCCTGGTCACGGACCGACCGCACCCGCCGCGTGGCGCTCGTCGCCGGCGGTGTGCTGCTCCTGGTGCCGCTCGGGCTCCGCATCGCGTCCAACGTGCGCGTGGTGATCCGCCACGGATTCGCGACGACCACCGCCGATCGGCGAGCCCTCCGCGCCGACCTCGAGCCGCACTACCGCGCGGCCGACGCGTGGGCCCGGCACCTCCGCCGCGCCGGTCCGACGCCGCACGGGGTCTACGTGCTCGGCAACCCGCTCGACCTGTACCGGTCCGGCCGGCGCCAGAGCGTCGCCGTCAACGGCTGGTCTCCCGAGCAGTACCCGCCCGAGGTGTGGGACCGGCTCACCCGCGAGCTCGTCCGGGCCCGACCCGACGAGGTGGTCGTCGACCGGTTCAGCGCCGGCATCATGCGCGAACGGTCCCCGAGGACCCTGCGCCTCATCCACGCGCGCTACCGCAGGGTCGGGGGGCACGGTGCGGACACCTGGTACCGCCGCCGCGACGAGGATCCGTCGCCGTCGTCGATCGACGGATCCTGACGGGAGCCTCACCGTCCCCTCACAGTCCGCGGCGATGATGGCGGCATGCGCCCGACCGCCCGGCCCCTGGCCCTCCTCGTCGCCGCGGTGCTCACGTGCGGGGCCTGTGCCGGCTCGAGATCGGGCCACGCGACCTCCGGGACCTCCGACGCGGGGGGCGCGGGCACGGAGACGTCGACGACGTCCGGGCCCCGGCCCGGGGGCGGCGCCGCGTGCACACCGGGCACCCGTCGCACGATCGCGTACCGGCGCGTCGCCGGGGTCCCGGCCGACGCCACGAGCCTCGACGTCTTCCCCCTGACGCGTGGCTGCCACGCGCCGGTCGTGATGTGGGTGCACGGTGGCGGGTACCGGATCGGCGACAAGGCGAACGCCGTCGCGCCCAAGGTCCGCTGGGCGCGCACGCACGACTGGGTCTTCGTGAGCGTGAACTACCGCCTGACCGATCCGACCGACCCCGCGAGCGCGCACTTCCCCGACCACTACGAGGACGTCGCCGCGGCCATCGCATGGGTCCACGCGCACATCGGGGCCTTCGGGGGCGACGCGGGCCGCATCGCCGTGCTCGGGCACTCCGCCGGCGCCGACATCGTCGCCAACGTGCTCGTCGACCCCACGTACCTGCGCGCCGACGGGCTCGACCTCGACAGCGTCGCGTGCGGCGCGCCACTCGACACCGAGGGCTTCGACAAGGTCCGCGCCGGCGCCGCCGATCCCGGCGGGGAGCGGGAGCAGTGGAAGGTCGCGCTCGGCAACCAGCCCGACTACCTGACGCGTACCTCCGCGACGCGCAACGTCCACCCGGGGATCGGCATCCCACCGATGATCGGGGTGGTGCGCGGCACCCCCCGCCGGCGGGCCATCGAGCGCGGATTCCTCACCTCGCTCCGGGACGCGGGGGTCGCCGCCACCGGGATCGACGCCGGCGGCCTCACCCACGAGCAGGTGAACCGGCGCATCGGCGTTCCCGGCGACCAGGTGATGACCCCGCCCCTCACCCGCTTCCTCACCGACTGCTTCGACCCCGCCTGAGTCCCGGCCCCGGCCCGGATCCGGCTCCGGGCTCGGCGTTTGGGCACGTGGCCACCGGGGAAGCGTCCCGCCATGGTGGTCCGCGGCGTCGGTGTGCTCGTCATGGTGGGGCTCGCGGTCGGCGCGGTCGCCGGCTGCACCAGCGAGCAGCGGAAGTCCATCAACGAGACCGTCGCGCGCAACGCGATCGCGGTCGCCGGGATCAAGGAGTTCCGGGACCACGACCATCCGGTCGACGGCGTGCTCGACTGCACCGTCAAGTCGAAGAGCACCACGCGGGTCACCGTCGCCTGCACCGGCACCACCAAGGACGACCGGCCGGTGACGCTCGTCGGCACCACGAAGGACGCGCGCCAGCTCGAGGGCAGCTTCGTCGGGACCGTCGCGGGCAAGCAGGTCTTCTCCACCGACTGCCTGGCCTGCTGAGTCAGGCACCTCCGGTGACCCGGCCGGTGGTGGTCAGGGACGCGTGCTCCTCGCCGGCGGGGAAGGTCGCCGCGTGATCGGTGGGGACGGCGCGTTCCTCCTCCCCGCGGCCGCACTCCGTCGTCAGCGCACGGACGGATCGGCGCGCATGGCGTCGTTGAGCCGACCGAGCAGCGCGCCGAAGCGGGCGACGTCCGGTGCGGGCCATCCGGCGACGAGACGCCCGATGCGATCCGTCCGGGCGCGGCGCACGGACTCCATCCGGCGCCGACCGAGGGGAGTGAGCTCGATGAGGCTGACGCGGGCGTCGCGCTCGTCACGACGGCGGCGCACGACGCCGGCGGTCTCCATCGCCGCGACCTGCCGGGTCACCGTCGTCGCGTCGAGGCCGAGACGGGTCGCGAGCCCGGTGATGCTCATCGGCTCCTCGGCCACGAGGGTGCGCGCCAGCACGTACCCCGAGCGGTCGAGGTCCCGGTAGATGGCGGACTGCCGGCTGAGCCCTTCGAGCGCGCGCGTGAGCATGGCGAGCTCGGTCTCCATCGTGTCCAGACCGGCTGGGCCCGGGTCTTCCGTGCGGGCGACCGGTGGCATAGCTGTATGATACAGCAATACCTCCCGACCCCCGAACCTCTCCGATGACCGGCCCCGCGAGCACCGAACCGGCCCTTCCCGCGCCCGCCGATCCGCGGCGCTGGATCACCCTCGTGATCATCCTCACTGCGGTGCTCATGGCCGCGCTCGACAGCACCGTGCTGAACGTCGCGATCCCCACGATCCTGCGCGACTTCGAGACGACGCTCCCCCGGCTGCAGTGGGTGATCACCGGCTACAGCCTCACGTTCGCCGCCCTCCTGATCATCGGTGGGCGCCTGGCCGACATCCACGGCGCGCGCCGAGTCTTCATGATCGGCGCGGCGATCTTCGGCGTGGGATCGCTCGTCGCCGCGCTCTCGACCGGGGTCGTGATGCTCGTCGTCGGCGAGGCGATCGTCGAGGGCATCGGTGCCTCGCTCATGCTCCCCGCCACGCTGGGGATCCTGACGAGCAGCTTCCAGGGGCAGGAGCGGGCGACCGCGTTCGCGGCGTGGGGTGCGGTGCTCGGCGTCGCCGTCGCGCTCGGGGCCGGTCATCGGTGGGTTCCTCACGACCTACTACTCGTGGCGCTGGGCCTTCATCATCAACGTGATCGTCGTGCCGTTCGCCATCGCCGGCGCGGTGATCTTCATGCGCGAAGCGCCGCGCCCGGAACGACGCGAGCGGATCGATCTGCCGGGCGCGCTGCTGGTGGCGTCGGGGATGCTCCTGCTCGTCTTCGGGATCAGCGAGGGCGGAACCTACGGGTGGTGGCACCCGCTCGAGCCGGTGAAGCTCCTCGGCGTGACGGTCTGGTCCCTCGACCGCCCGGTCGCGATCGTGCCGATCGCGTTCCTCGCGTCCGCGATCCTGCTCACGGTGTTCGTGCGGGTCGAGCTCGCGAAGGAGCGCTCGCGACGCGATCCCCTCTTCGAGTTCAGCACCCTGCGCCGGCTCGGCTTCCGCTACGGGCTCGCGACGCTCGTGGTGCTCGCGATGGGTCGAGACCGCGTTCCTGCTCGTGATCTCGGTGTTCCTCCAGGACGGCCGGCACCTGAGCGCGGTCCAGGCCGGTCTCTGGCTGATCCCCTCCGGCGCGTTCATCGCGATCGGTGCCCAAATCGGCGGCCGCCTGACCCGCACGGTCGGCACGACGGGGGTGGTCCGGGCCGGCCTCGCGTTCGAGGCGCTGGGACTCGCCGTCACCGCCCTCGTCGTGCGCGCGTCCGTGACGTTCCCGGCCATGCTCCCCGGGTTCGCGCTCTTCGGCGTCGGCATCGGGTTCGCCGGCTCCCAGCTCACGAACGTGATCCTCGCCGACGTCCCGGCCGACAAGTCCGGCGCCGCGAGCGGCGCCAACTCGACCGTCCGCATGATCGGCTCCTCACTCGGGATCGCGATCGTGAGCGCGATCCTCAGCACGCTCACGATCCGCGACGCGCTCGACCGCGTGCGCGGGACGACCGGTCTTCCCGCCGGCGTGAAGGCACAGGCACTCGCCCAGATCCGCCGGGGTGGCGTGGCGTTCCGGGCGCCCGACGGTGCGTCGGTCCACGACCTCGCGCTGCTCCAGCACCGCGTCGCCGATGCCATCGCCGCCGCGGCCCGGACGCCGCTGCTCGTCGCGACCGGCTTCGTCACCGTCGGACTCGCGCTCTCGTTCCTCATCCCGTCGGTCGGGCCGGCCCCGGGTCGCACCCCGGCACGGGACGACCGGGAGCGGGAGGCCGAGCTGCTCGCGGAGGCCGTGACGATCCAGTAGCACCGGTCGACCGAGGACCGTCGACCCATCGCAGCGCCGTCGGGCAGAATGCCTCGGCACGGTACCCACCACCGAGGAGCTCCCGATGTCGGATCACCTGCGCCTGCTCGGCGCCTACAGCGCCGCGATGGAGTCCGGCGACGGCGACGCGGTCTTCGAGTTCTGGTCCGACGACTTCGTGAGCCACGTCACCGAGCGCGTCGCCCCCGACCGCGTGGGGAGCGACGTCCGTGGCCAGGAGCAGGAGTGGTGGCACCAGGCCCGGGCCGCGTTCCCGGACATGCAGTTCCTCGTGAACCTCCTCGTCGAGCAGGACGACCTGGTCGTGTCGAACTGGACGGTGAAGGGCACGCACACCGGCACCGCGTTCTACGACGTCCCGCCCTCGGGTGAGCCGGTCGAGATCAACGGCACCGCGATCCTGCGCATCCGCGACGGCAAGATCGTCGAGCACTGGGGCGGCCCCCACTGCCAGGAGGGCCTCGGCCTGATCCGCTGACGGGGCGTTCCGGCGTCCGGACCCAGGATCAGGCGAAGCGCGCCGCGGGGGTGCCGGGCGGGTTGACCACGCCCGGGACCCAGTCCGGATTGGGGACGCACACCTCGCACTCGAGGCCGTCCGGATCCCGGAAGAACACGCTGAGCACCTTGCCGAAGTCGGTGACGAACTCGTCGGCCGCGCCACGCTCGATCAGGCGGCACCGGATCTCGGTGAACGCGTCCATCGACTCCGCGAGCAGGGCGAGATGATCGATCCGCCCGTGGGCGAAGCCGGGCGTCTGGCGGTCGACCTCCGGGTTGTCCGGCATCTCGAAGACGTTGAGCTCTGCGTACGGTCCGACGTCGATGATCATCAGCCGGAACGGCGCGTCGGGCGGCCCGTCGACCAGCTCCACCGACTTCTCGGCACCGAACACCGCTCCGTAGAAGTCGAGGAGCCGGTCGGCGTCGCGGTGATGATCGCGACATGGTTGAAGCCGGCGGTGAGCATCGGCGTGTCAGCGCCGCGAGCCGCGGCCCGGGTCGTACCCGCACGAGCGACCCCGGCTGCGGTCGTCGCGCCCGTGACCGTCGTCGCAGTGCCCGTCCCGCGATCCGGGGTTGGTGAGCTCGAGCACCTGCTGGAACGTCGGGCGGTTCGTCGCCCGCATGGTGTCGGTGATCAGACCCGGGGTGAACCCGACCCGGCGGGCCGGGCTGCGCCACTCCGCAGGGTCCGGACCCTGCGTCGGCCGCGAGCTGCGCCGCGACCTCGTCGACCACCGACCACAACGAGGCGCGGCACGCATCGAGGGAGCCGTTGCCGCAGTAGCGCAGGTGGAACGCGCCCTTCACGGGATCGTGCAGGAGGGTGCGCAGGTCCTTGTCGACGTACGACTCGCCGGAGAGCGAGCCCAGCCCACGGATCTGGTCGAGGTCGCCGGTGAGGTCCCCGAATACGGGGCGCATGACCGCGTCGGCGACCGGGTTCCACAACGCGTTCATGATCGTGGGACCGGCGTCGTCGTACTGCCCGCTGTTGTCCGCGTCGAGCGTCGGCGCGTCCCGGGCGACCCAGTCGTCGAGGACCGCGACCGTCCGGGCCGCGAGGGCGCTCGGGGCCGGTCCGCCGTGCAGCACCTGGCTGATCACCGGCCACACCGGGGAGCGCACGTCCTCGGTCGCGGCGCGGTTCATCACGCTGACGTCGTCCGCGAGCGTGACCCGCTTCGGGTACTGGTCGAACAGCTCCACGCGGTGCACCGAGCCGTACGGATCGTCGTCGCCGTGCATGAAGCCGGGCGCGGACTGGTTGTTCCAGTTGAGCAGGAGGCCGTCGGGCCCGGCCTGCGCGTGCGGGTGCTCGTCCTGGCTGAGGAAGCCGCGCCATTCGTACCCACCGGTACCGACCGTCGGCAGCCGGCGGTCGAGGCCGGGTGCCCGGCGGGGCAGCAGACCGGAGGAGAAGTAGGCGGTCGCCGTGTGCGAGGCGTAGGCCCAGTTGAAGGTGAACCCGAACTGGTTCGCGAGCCTGGAAGAACTTCTCGGGCGTGGACGCCTTGTTCTCGGTCAGGTCCTTGAGCGCGCCGAGGTTCAGCCCGTCACGACCGAACGTGGACCGCTTGCGCGCGAGGGCGACCGGGTTCCCGTTCGACGTCGCGGTCCCGATGATCGGCCCGTGCACCGACACCGGGTAGCGGATCGGCGTGCCGTTGAGCGTGCCCGCCTCGAAGAGGTCGAACGGGCGGCACACGCCGTCGAACAGGTAGTGGTCCGAGACGAGGCTCGGCACGGTGCCGTCCGGGTTGCAGAGCTGCTCGGCGAAGACGTCACGGACGTCGTGGTTCGCGGAGGTCAGGCTCCACGCGTAGTCGTGCGTGCGTCCGATCAGCAGGTACATCATCGCCGCGGGCACGCCGATGCCCTGGGCGTCGATGCCCGGACCCGTGAGATGGATCTGCTGCACGATCTCCGGGTAGTAGTAGCCCAGCTGGGGCCCCATGACCGCGAGCGTGTTGCCGGTGGCGGAGCGGCGCGGGTCGACCACGAGGAAGTTCGAGGCCTGGTGCTCGGGCACCGGCCCCGCGGCGGGATAGGTCGGGGAGTCCCCGGCGGTGGAGACGGTGCTCGCCGCCGTCATCAGCGCCGAGGCCCCGAGCGTGGGGGTGCTCGCGGTGCTCGCGACCCCCGGTGCGCTCGACACCGATGCCGGGACGCGTGGGTCGAGCGAGCGGACCGAGCCGGCGTCGATCACGGCCGCGCCCGTCACCGGACCGCCCGTCAGCGGCCCGTAGTCGAAGCGCTGCTGGATCGTCGTGGGCGCCTCGGGGTCGTCGAAGAGCATCGCGTCCTCCCACGCCTTGCGCCCGGTGTCGGGACCGAGGCCGGCTTGGAGCTTGGAGAGGAACTCTGCGTTCGACGCCTCCGCACCGCCGCCCGCGCCGAAGATCGAGCCGATGAACGCGGTCACCGCGATCACGTCGTTGACGGTGGCGGGCGGTTGGTTGATGTCGTGCGCCTGGTAGTACGCGGTGATGCCGTCGGCCTCGGCCTGCATGTCGGCGATCATCTCGCGACCCTTGTCGCCGTACGTGTCGATGATGCCCTGCACCTGGTCGGTGACGAGCTGCTCCGTCGCCGCGCTGGGCACGAAGCTCTGGCCGCTCGTGACGAGCCCGAACGCGTTGATGCCGGGCACGTCCGCCACGGCGACGCGCGCCGGTCCGCGACCGAGCTGCAGGAGCAGACCGCGATCGCGGGCGGTGACCCATCCCGCGCCGAAGGCCATGTCGGCACGGGTCCTGCCGGTCACGTGCGGCACGCCGTACTCGTCGTACAGGATCGTGGTGCCGGGCCGGCCCGTGGGCTCCTCGTGAGGGGTCCCGATCGGCTTGAAGTTCTCGGGGAGGTAGTACTTCTCGATGTCCGCGTCGGTCACGTGGCCGCGCAGCGGGGTGAGGGCGTCGTAGAGCGGCAGCTGGTCGAGCGACTGCGCGGTGGTGGGCAGGCCGCCGTAGTTGCCGGGCGGGAGGATGTACCGGGCCCGGTCGGGCGCCGGTGGGTATCCGTGGCCGGGTGGGTGCGGGCGACACGCCGCGGCGACCAATGTCACCGCCACCAGCGCGACGACGATCCGACCCATCCCCAAGTGACGCTTCATCTGCTGGCCCCCCACGGCAACCACCGGTTCGGCCCAACCGTACTATCGACGCAAACCATGCCACTCGGGGCGGTCCGGCGGACGGGGCGGCGGGGCCGGGATCCGGGTACCCGGAACGGCCGCCGGCTACCCGTCGAGCACGGTGGCTGCGATGCGCTCCTCGAGGACGCGGTCGTCCCACCAGGAGATCTGCTGCTGCTTGGCGCGCCGGAAGTACAGCTGCACGTCGTACTCGAGGGTGAACCCGACGCCGCCGAAGACCTGCTGGGCCATCGCGGTCACGTCCCGGAACGTGCTGCAGGCGAAGAGCTTGGCCATCGGCGCCAGCTGGGCGAACGACTGCCCGTTGGCGAGCGCCCAGGCGGCCTCGTGCACGAGGATCTCGCCGCCCTCCACCGCGGTCGACGTGTCGGCGAGGTAGTGCGCGATCGCCTGGAACGCGCCGAGCGGCTTGTCGAACTGCTCGCGGTCCATCGCGTACTGGGTCGTCAGCTCGAGCGCGGCGCGGGCACCACCGATCGCCTGGGCCGCCAGGAGCACCGCGCCCTCGAGCAGGGTCTCGTTCCAGGTGGACCAGCCCGAGCCCGCCGGCCCCACGCGGTCGGCGGTGCCGACGGTGACCGCGTCGAGCGTCGCCGCGTACTGGTTCTCGGACGCGAGCGTGAACTGCTGGGTGAGCTCCACGCCGGTGCTCGCGGGATCGACGAGGAAGAGGTCCACGGCGTCGTCGGTGTCGCCGGTACGCGGCGAGCACGAGGATCCGGGTCGCCGACGTCGCGAACGGCACGTGCCACTTCACGCCGTCGAGCCGGAAGCCGTCGCCGTCCGGGGTCGCGGTCGTGCGCACCCCGCGGGGACCGAACCCGGCGTCGGGCTCGAGCCAGGCCGTGGTGAGGATCTCCTCGCCGGCGACGATGCCGGGCAGGAGCGCCGACCGTTGCGCGTCGCTGCCCGCACGCAGCAGCACGCCGGCGCCCATCACCGCGCTCACGAAGTGCGGCGACGGGACCAGCGCCCGGCCGAGCTCCTCGTAGAGCACGCAACCCTCGATCGCTCCCATCCCCGAACCCCCGTGCGCCTCGGGCAGCATCAGCCCGATGAGGTCGAGCTCGGCGAGCTGGCGCCACAGGTCCTTCGAGTAGCCGACGGGATCGTCCTCGAGGGCACGGACGGTCTCGAGCGGGGACGACGCGGCGCAGACGCCGCGCACCATCTCGCGGAGCATGTCCTGTTCGGCAGAGAAGTCGAGGTCCATGGTCACTTCCTGGTCGGGAGGATCGGGCGGACGGTCACGGGCGCCACTGGTCGCCGCGCCGGGCCCAGGGGTTGTCGCCCGCCGCGGTCGGGACCGCCACGCGCACCGAGCACGTGGTCTTCGTCTCGCCGCGTACGTGGAGCGTCACCGCGAGCGTGGCCCAACCGCACCCGGTGTCGTCGATGGTGACGTCCTCGACCGTGCCCTGGAACGTCATGCGGTCGCCCGGGAAGACCGAGCCCGCCATGCGGAAGGTCATCCGGCCGAGCCGCCCGGTCGGGCCGGTCCAGTCGGTCACGTAGCGCTCGAACCACGCCGCCTGGTTCGGCGTGTTCATGAAGATGTCCCGGGTGCCGTTGCGGTGCACCGCGAAGTCGTGGTCGTGGTGCATGGGGCGCCAGTCCCGGCTCGCGAGCGCACCGAGCACGATCGTGGTCGCGGTGACGTCGACCGCCAGCTCCGGCAGCACGTCGCCCGCGTGCACCGCGTCCAGGGTGAGGGCCGGGGTCACGCCGGCTGCTCCGCGCGGCGGTACCCGAAGCCGGTGTAGGACTCCACACCGACGAGCTCGTCCCGCTCGTTGAGGTACTCGACGTCGATGACCCAGAACCGGCCGGTCCCGAGCCGGGTGGTCTTCGGCTCGCTCACGGACTTGAGGATCTGGCGGGTCCGCAGCCGGTCACCGAGGCGCACCGGCTCGTGGAACACGATCGTGTTGTCGCTCATCACCGCCTCCGGCAGCCCGAAGATCTGCTTGAGGTCGAAGTGGACCTGCAACGGCATCGGCTGCTCCTCCCGCCCGGGGCTCCAGTGGTGGGGCCGGAACCAGACCGAGAGCATCGTCGGCGGCGCGATCGGGCCCCCGGTGACCTCGCTCGCGACCTCCTCGTCCCAGAACAGCGGGTTGCCGTTCTCGACCGACGCGCACGTGGTCCACACGTAGCCCTGCTCGACGGGGAACTCCCCCGTCTCCTCGTACTGGACCGCGCCGATCGACGCCGCGACCTCCTCGGGCAGATCGGTCCCGCTCATGTCCCCGCTCCCTCCCCGCGCACGGCGGCGATCTCCTCGGCGCTGAAGCCCGCGTCCGCGAGCACGGTCTCGGTGTCGTCGAAGCCCGGATCTCGCACGACGGGCGCGGCCTGCTCGCGGTCGGCCCCGGCCAGCGTCCAACCGACCTGCTCGAACGTCTCGCCGCCCGGACGCAAGGCGGTGACGAACATCCCCCGTGCCCGGAAGTGCTCGTCGTGCACCACCTCCGGGACGGTCGCGACCTCGGACACGCACGTGTCGGCGGGCCCGAGCGTCGCCACCCACTCGTCGCGTGGCCGGGTCGCGAACGCGGCGCAGAAGTCGGCGCGGATCTCCTCCTGGACGCTGTCGTCCTGCTGGTGGTCGATCCAGCGCTCGCAGCCCAGCGCGCGGCACAGGTTGGCGAAGAAGTGCGGCTCGATCGCGCCCACCGCGAGCCAGCGGCCGTCGCCGCAGCGGTACACGTCGTAACAGGCGTAGCGACCCGTCAGCAGGCTGTGACGCGGCCCGGGCACGTCGCCGGTGGCGAGGTACTCGTCGACGTTGAGCGACATCAGCGCCACCACACCCTCCGCGATCGAGACGTCGAGCGTGGCGCCCGCCCCGGTCTCGCCACGGGCGACGAGCGCGGCCAGGATCGCGATCACGGCCTGCATCCCGCCGCCCGCGCTGTCGGCGACCGTCGCGCCCGGCAGGGCCGGGCCGCCGGCCGGGTCGCGCCCGGTGCAGTCGAGGTAGCCGCCCACGGCGAGGTAGTTGAGATCGTGACCGGCCCACTGCGCGCGCGGGCCGTCCTGGCCGTAGCCGCTGGTGGAGCAGTACACGACCCGCGGGTTCAGGGCGTGGACCGCGCCGGGTCCGATCCCGAGCCGGTCGACCACCCCGGGCCGGAAGCTCTCGATCACGACGTCCGCACCGGCGGCGAGCCGGAGGAAGGCCGCAGCGCCGGCGTCGGACTTCAGGTCGAGCAGCACCCGCCGCATCCCCCGGTGCCCCCCGTAGGCGTAGAAGGGCGGCGTGATCTGCGCACCGCCGTGGCGGGGCGGCGGGCCGACCTTGACCACCCGCGCGCCGTAGTCCGCGAGCCATCGCGACGTGCGCGCGGCCGGGCCGACGCTCGCGAGGTCGAGCACGGTGACGCCGTCGAGCAGGGCGGGGGCGGACATGGCCGGGATCAGAAGTTCTTCGGGAGCCCGAGCCCGCGGCGCGCGATCACGTTCTTCTGGATCTCGGACGAGCCGCCGCCGATGGTGTCGATGACCGTGTAGCGGTACGTGGACTCGGCCCGGCCCGCCATCGGCGCGTCGGGGGTCTTCACGCGGAGCTGGCTGCCCGGCCCGCCGAGGTCCATGGACGCGTTCGCGAGCCGGCGGGAGAACTCGGTGGCGAAGAGCTTGTACTGCGAGGACGCCACCGTCGGCGGCGGGGCGCCGGGCGTCCGCTCCGCCTTCATCGACTCGGCGACGACCCGCAGCCCGAGCACGCGGGCCACCTCCGCCTGGGTCGCGAGCCGGGCGATCTCGCGCCGGGTGACGGGGTCCTCGCGCAGGGGCTCACCGTCGCGCTCGGCGGTGCGGACGTAGTCGCAGAGCAGGTCGAAGCGCTGCTTGATCGGCGAGAACGTGAACATCGTGAACCGCTCGAGGTCGAGCGCCTGCGAGATGTACTGGAACCCGCGGTTGACCTCGCCGACGACGTACTCGTCGGGCACGAAGACGTCCTCGATGAAGACCTCGTTCGTGCGCTCGTCGCCCATCGGCGCGCCGCCCATGGTCTTGATCGCGTTGATGGTGATGCCGGGCTGGTCGAGCGGCACGAGCATCAGCGTGATGCCCCGGTGCTTGTCGTTCGGGTCGGTGCGGGTCCCGAGCCAGTACCACTCGGCGAAGTGCGCGGACGTCGTCCAGGTCTTCTGCCCGTTGAGGAGCCAGCCCGTCTTCCCGTCGCGGTCGGCGCGCTCGGCCTTCAAGCGCATCGAGGCGGCGTCCGAGCCCGCGTTCGGCTCGCTGTAGCCCACCGCGAACTCGACCTCGTTGCGCAGGATCATCGGGAGGAACTTCTCCTTGAGGAAGTCGTTCCCGTGCGCGATGAGCGTCTTGCCGATGATGCCGACGCCCTTGCCGATCTGCGGGCCGCCCCGGCCGGCCAGTCGCTCGTTGAGGAGGTACTCGTAGACACCCTCGCCCGCGGCGCCCCCGTAGGTCTCGGGCCAGGTCAGCCCGAGCCAGCCCTTCGCCCCGAGCTCGGCCATGAACGCGCGCCGCGGCGGCGTGTCGACGATCTGGGCCATGTTCTCCCGGGTCAGGTCGAAGACCTCGGGGTCGTCGTGGTCGTCGAGGAACGCGTCGACCTCCGCCGCGAAGGCCTGCTGCTCGGGGGAGAACTCGAAGTCCATGCCTGCTCCTGGGCCCGGCGGGCCGAATCTGACGGGGCGTCAGATCCTAGGGGGACGGGCCGCGGGGATCGAATCGCGCGCCGGCGCGAGGGACCGGCGGGCGCTCAGGCGACGACGCCGCGGGCGCGCAGGTCGGCGACGGCGGCGGCGTCGAGCCCGAGCTCGGCCGCGAGCACGGCTTCGGTGTGCTCGCCCACCCAGGGCACGCGGGTCTCGGGCCCCTCGGTCATCTTGGACAGCTTCACCGGGTTGCCGGGCACGAGCACCGGCTCCTCGACCCCGTCGGTGCGGGGCATCTCCACGAGCATGTGGCGGGCCGCCACGTGCGGATCGGCGATGACGTCGGGTGCGTGCTGGCTCGGGCCGGCGGCGATGCCCGCGGCGGTCAGCTCGCGGGCCGCCTCGAGCTTGGTGCGCTGCGACGCCCACGCGTCGATCGCCGGCCGGATCACGGACTCGAAGTTCGGACCCCATCCGGCACGCGT
The DNA here is from genome assembly GCA_963805415.1 of uncultured Acidimicrobiia bacterium. Lineage (GTDB taxonomy): Bacteria > Actinomycetota > Acidimicrobiia > IMCC26256 > JAENVU01 > JAENVU01. The sequence goes on along the minus strand of CAWDUD010000006.1, from coordinate 25,056 downwards.
GGCGAAACGCGGGTCCTCGTTCCACTCAGGGTGGCCGATCAGCTCCGCGACCTTCGCGAACTGCGGCTCGCGCACGATCTGCGCCACGACGTATCCGTCCGACGCGCGGAAGCCCTCGCAGATCACCGGCAGGCGCTTCTCCGGCTCCGGACGGACACCGAGGGACCAGAAGTTCGTCACGACGTCGGTCATGGCGACGGTCGCGTCGAGCATCGCGATGTCCACGTACTGGCCCTCGCCCGTCCGCTCGCGGTGGCGCAGCGCGGCCAGGATGCCGATGACGGCGAACAGGCCCGAGCTGATGTCGCCCAACGCGCCGACCGGGATGGTGACCGGCGGGCCGTCGGGCGTCTTCCAGTCGTAGATGCCCGACATCGCCTCGACGACCGACGCGTACGCGGGCCAGTCCCGGTACGGCGAGCCCCCGGTGTTGCCGAACCCCGAGATCGACGCGTAGATCGCCCGGGGATGGTGCCGCGCGATGACGTCGTACCCCAGGCCCATGCGGTCCATCGTCCCGGCCTTGAAGTTCTCGGCGACCACGTCGAACCGGGGCACCAGGGCCAGGAACAGGTCTCGCCCCGCCTCGCTCTTGAGGTCGAGCCCGAGGCTGCGCTTGTCGAGGTTGTTGCGGAGGTAGGTGGCACCGACCGCACGCCCCTCCGGATCGGTCATCGCCGGTGACGAGCCGCGCCCGGACTCGCCGTGCAGTGGGTGCTCGACCTTGACCACGTCGGCACCGAGCCGCGCGAGCAGCTGGGTCGCGTAGGGCAGCGCCTGCATCTGCTCCGCCGCGAGCACGCGCACACCGTCGAGCGGCTTGCCGTACCGCGCGGCCTCGCCGTTCGCGACGTCGCCGAGCCTCATGGCCGGCAACTCTAGGGTCGGTCCTAGTATCCGATTCGCAGCGGGGCCGGTCCGGCACGCGCACGAGAGGAGTGGTGGTGGCACGGGGGATCGTGAGCGCCGCGGGCTACCTGCCCTACCGGCGACTCCAGCGCAGCGACGTCGCGGCGACGTTCGGGACCGGCGGCGGCAAGGGCACCCGCACGGTCGCGTCGTACGACGAGGACACCACCACCATGGGCGTCGAGGCGGCACGGCTCGCACTCGCCGCGGCCGGCACCCGCGCGCCGTGGACTCGCTGTGGTTCGCCACCGCGGACCCCGCATACCTCGACAAGACCAACGCGACCGCGATCCACGCCGCGCTCCGTCTCGACGCGGACGCCGGCGCGTTCGACCTCGGCGGCGCGGTGCGCTCCGGCATCGGCGCCCTGCGCATCGCGCTCGACGGCGTGGGATCGACCCTCGTGGTCACCTCGGACATCCGGACGGGGCTGCCAACGGGCCCCGACGAGGCCGCCGGGGGCGACGCGGCCGCCGCGGTGCTCGTCGGCGACGGGACGGGTGCGCCCCTGATCGCGGAGTACCTGGGCGCCGGGTCCGCCACCGACGAGTTCCTCGACCGCTGGCGCACGCCCGGCGACCGCCGCTCCAAGGTCTGGGAGGAGCGCTTCGGCGAGACGAAGTACGTGCCGCTCGGCGAGCAGGCCTGGAACGCGGCCCTGAAGTCCGCGGGCGTCGAGCCCGGAGACGTCGCCCGGGTGATCGTGACCGGCCTGCACGCACGCGTGGTCGTATCGCTCGGCAAACGGCTGGGGCTCGACGACACGACCCGGGTGGACGCGCACACGGCCGAGATCGGCAATCCGGGAACGGCCCAGGCGGGGCTGCTGCTCGCCGCGACACTCGAGTCCGGTCGCCCGGGCGAGGTCGTGGCGCTCGTGTCGCTCGCCGACGGCGCCGACGTCCTCCTGTTCCGTCTCACCGACGCCGTCGCCGCGTTCACGCCCGCCCGGTCGGTCGCCGATCAGCTCGCGACGGGCGGCGCGCTCCCCTACGGGAAGTTCCTCTCCTGGCGGGGGATGGTCACGGTCGAGCCGCCGCGCCGCCCGGAGCCGGCACGCGTCTCCGCGTCCGCAGCCGGACGGTCCGAGGACTGGAAGTTCGCCTTCGTCGGTTCGCGCGAGCAGTCGAGCGGCACGCTCCACCTCCCACCGTCACGGATCGGGGCCGACGGCGTGCTCGACGCGATGGAGCCGGCACCGATGGCCGAGGTCGCGGGCACCATCGTCACGTTCACGATCGACAAGCTCGCGTACTCGCCGAGCCCGCCGATCGTCTTCGCCGTCGTCGACTTCGACGGCGGCGGTCGGTTCCCGGTCGAGATGACCGACGTCGACGCGGCCGACGTCCGCATCGGCGACCGCGTCGAGATGACGTTCCGGCGTCTCTTCACCGCCGACGGGATCCACGACTACTTCTGGAAGGCCCGCCCCGTGCGCGGGGGCGCGACGGCCACGGCGAAGGAGCACTAGATGGCGTCACACGGGATCAAGGATCGCGTCGCGATCGTCGGAATGGGCTGCACCGCGTTCGGCGAGCGGTTCGACACCGGCCTCGACGACCTGATCGTCGATGCGTCGAACCAGGCGTTCGCCGCCGCCGCGACCGACAAGGACGCGGTCGACGCGTACTGGTTCGGCACCGCGCAGAGCGGCATGAGCGGCATCACGCTGGCGCGCCCGCTGCGACTCGAGCACAAGCCGGTCACGCGCGTCGAGAACTTCTGCGCCACCGGCTCCGAGGCGCTGCGTCAGGCGGCGTACGCGGTCGCCTCGGGTGCGTACGACATCGCCATGGCGGTCGGCGCGGAGAAGGTCAAGGACAGCGGCTACGCGGGACTGAACGCCTTCCCGGTCCCCAACGACGGGACCGCGCGCACGCTGACCGCGGCCGCCATGTTCAGCATGGTGGCGCCCGCGTACGCCGAGAAGTACGGCGTGGACCCCGACGAGCTGAAGAGCGTCCTCGCGCGCATCGCGTGGAAGAACCATGCCAACGGCGCCAAGAATCCGCGGGCGCAGTTCCGGCGTGAGATGAGCATGGAGACGATCTGTGCCTCGCCCCGCGTCGCCGGGCTCCTCGGGATCCTGGACTGTGCCGGCGTCGCCGACGGCGCCGCGGCGGCCATCGTCGTGCGCGCCGAGGACGCCCACCGCTACACGGATCGCCCCCTGTACGTGAAGGCGCTGTCGTTCGTCGCCGGGAACGGATCCGGGCTCACGGACCCCGACTACGACTACACGCACTTCCCGGAGGTGGAGGCGAGCGTCGCGGACGCGTACGCGCAGGCCGAGGTCACCGACCCGCGCCACGAGCTCGCGATGGCCGAGGTGCACGACTGCTTCACCCCGACCGAGCTGGTGCTGATGGAGGATCTCGGGTTCGCCGAGCGCGGGACGGCGTGGAAGGAGATCCTCGCCGGCACGTTCGACCTCGACGGCGAGCTGCCGGTGAACCCCGACGGCGGGCTCAAGAGCTTCGGACACCCGGTGGGCGCGTCCGGCCTGCGCATGCTCTTCGAGTGCTGGCTGCAACTCCGCGGCGAGGCACCCGAGGCCCGCCGGATCGGCAACGACCGTCCCCTCGCGCTGACCCACAACCTCGGCGGCTATCCCGGCGAGATGGTGTCGTTCGTCTCGATCGTGGGCACCGAGCGCGCCTGACCGGGGCGCACTGTCCCGCACCGGGCCAACGTGACAAGGTGGTGCGAACTGGACGCGGCCGAGGGGAGCCAACCGTGGACGAGCTGATGCCCGACGGCTTCGGGGGCGCGGAGCCGTTCAGCCGGCGCAGCCTCCTGAAGGGCGCCGCGCTCCTCGGGGCGGGAACCGCGCTCGCGGGCTGCCGCTGGCGCCCTCCGTTCGGGGCCCACGACCACCATCACCTCCTGGCACCGGGCTCGCGCCCCTTCCCCCGCCTGCCCGAGGGCACCGACACGCTGCCCCAGATCGAGCACATCGTCGTGCTCATGATGGAGAACCACTCCTACGACTCCTACCTCGGCACGCACCGCCGCGGTGACGGGTTCTGCGTCGGACCCGACGGCAGGCCGCGCAACGCGAACCCCGACGGCAACGGCAACCTCGTACGCGCGTTCCACATGCCCTCGACCTGCCAGCTGCACGCGCTGCCCGGTCAGGACTGGAACCGGAGTCACCGGTCGTGGAACGGCGGTCGCAACGACGGCTTCGTCGAGGCCTCGACCGCCGTCTCGATGGGGTACTGGGACGAGACCGACCTGCCGTTCTACGCCGGGCTCGCCGACATCTTCCCCCTCGCGGACCGCTGGTTCGGTTCGGTGCTCGCCCAGACCTACCCCAACCGCCGGTTCCTCATGGCCGGGACCGCTGCCGGCATCGTCAGCACCACCAACGAGGCGCTCAGCGCACCCGCGCCGCCCAACGGCACCATCTTCGACCGCTTCCAGTCCCACGGGATCTCGTGGCGCAACTACTTCACCGACCTCCCGTCCGCCGCGATCATCCTGGAGACGCTCACGAGCTACCCGGACCACTTCTCGCGGATCGACACCTTCTACACGGACGCGGCCGCGGGCACCCTGCCCGCCTTCAGCTTGGTGGACCCGAACTTCGACACCGAGTCCGAGGAGAACCCCCAGGACGTCCGCAACGGCGAGCAGATGGCGGCGCGGGTGATCAACGCGGTCATGCAGTCGCCGGCGTGGCCCAGGACGATGCTGGTCTGGACCTACGACGAGCACGGCGGCTACTACGACCACGTCCCCCCGCCACCGGCGATCCGGCCCGACGACATCCCGCCCGACATCGACGTGCCGCCGGACCTCCCCGGTGCCTATGACCGGTACTCGTTCCGCGTGCCGGCGGTGATCGTGTCGCCCCACGCCCGGCGCAACTACGTGAGCCACGTGGTCCACGACCACACCTCCGTGCTCAAGCTGGTCGAGACCAAGTGGAACCTCGGCGCGATGACCTACCGGGACGCGAATGCCGACAACCTGCTCGACTCGCTCGACCTGCGCGGCCGACCGGCCTTCCTGGAGCCGCCAGCGCTGCCCGCACCCGCGCTCGCCGCCGGTCCCGATGCGTGCACGCCGGGCGATCCGGGGGGCCCGATCCCGCCGCCCGCCGCCGTCGTCCCCGTCGGGACCAACCCCTGGCTCGTGACCCACTCCTGAGCGGGGTGCAATGGGGCGGGACACGTCCGCCCACCCACAGGACGCTCTCAGCACAGGGGGACGACAACGTCCACCCCGGCCGTTGCACCAGACCCATCCGCGTCACACGAGGAGATCCAGCATGCGTTGGCACCCCGGTCTGCACCACGGCATCGGATGGGGCGGGATCCTGCTCCTCGTCGTGCTGGTCGCGATCCTCGTCGTGCTCGTCTGGGCCGCCGTCGCCGCGCTGCGCGGCGGGTCCCACCACGCGACCACGGCTCCGCTCCCGGGGCGACCGGATCCGGAGGAGATCCTGCGCGAGCGGCTCGCCCGCGGCGACATCGATCCCGAGGACTTCGCCGCGCCGGCTCGACGTGCTCCGGTCGACGCTGCCACCCGGTCCCTGACGGGGTCCCCCCTCGCCGCACGGATGAAACCGACAAGTCCGGCGAACCGGGCGAGCCGGCGACGAGAACGACCGAAAGATGAGTCTGATGCGCTACGTCCCGTTCCGGTGATTCGACAAGAATCACCGGATCCGGAGGCGGAACCGGAAGAGGGCGGAGCAGGAACATCATGAGAAGCGCGCACGCACGACGCGTGGCCGTCGTGGCCGCGGTCCTCGGGACCACGATGCTGCTCGCGGTCGGATCCCTCGCCACCCGGCCCGCACGCGCCGTCGGCACCGCGGGGTCGAGCGTCGCCCTCGCCTCGAGCGCGAACCCCTCGGTGTACGGCCAGTCCGTGACCCTCACCGCCGTGGTCACCCCGTCCGCGCCCGGGGGCCCGACGCCGACCGGCTCCGTCACCTTCGCCAAGCCGGGCGGCAACATCGCGACGAAGAAGCTCGTGGGTGGACAGGTCAGCTACACCACGACCTTCCCGGTCGGGATCACCACGATCACCGCGACGTACAACGGCGACGGCGTCTACGCGCCGAGCACGAGCGCGTCACTCGACCAGGTCGAGGACCAGACCCCGACCGCCACCACCCTCACGCCGAGCGCCAACCCGTCGGACTTCGGCGCCCCGGTCACCTTCACCGCCGTCGTCGCGGCCGTGGCACCGGGCCGCGGCTCACCCTCCTCGGGCTCGGTGAAGTTCTTCGACGGCGCGACCCAGCTCGCGTCGCGGACGCCCTCGAAGGGCATCGCGAGCTACACGACGACCCTTTCCGTCGGGACGCACACGATCACCGCGACGTTCAACGGGAGCGCGAGCTACCTCGCGAGCAGCAGCGACCCCCTCCTCCAGGTGGCGAACCGGATCCCGACCACGACCACGCTCACCACGGACGCCAACCCCGCCCTGGCGGGATCCGCCGTCACCCTGACGGCGTCGGTCACCGACGGCTCCGGCCCGGCGACGGGCACGGTGACCTTCGCGGACGGCCCGACCGAGCTCGCGACGAGCGGGCTCGTGGACGGGGAGGCGAGCCTCACGACGACCGCGTCGAGCCCGGGCGCCCACGAGCTCACCGCGACGTACTCGGGCACCGCCACGCTCGCACCCAGCACGGCTCGGTGACCCAGCAGGTGGATCCGCTCGCGCCCCTGGCGACCACCACCACGCTCGACGCGGGGCCCGACTCGGCGATCGTCGGGAACCCGGTGACGCTCACGGCCACGGTGTCGGCTCCCGGCGCGACCCCACCCGGCACGGCCAGGTTCTTCGACGATGCCACACTGCTCGGGACCGTCGAGCTGAGCGCGGGGCAGGCATCGCTGACGGTCGACTCGCTCGGCCTCGGAGCGCACACGCTCACCGCGACCTACGACGGCACGTCGGGCTTCCTCGCCGAGCGCGAGCGCGCCCGTGCCGCTCTCGGTCGACCCCGGCCCGACGACGACGGTGCTGATGTCGAGCGCCGACCCGGCGCCGGCGGGCGCCCCCGTCGTCCTCACCGCGTCCGTGTCCGGCACGAACGGCGCGCCGACCGGGACCGTCACCTTCCGCGACGGAACGACGGTGCTCGGCGACGTGCCCCTTGCGGCAGGCACTGCCTCGCTCACCACGTCGACGCTCGACCCGGGGTCCCCACACGATCACCGCCGCCTACTCCGGTGACGACACGTCCGCACCGAGCGTCAGCGACGTTCTGGTGCAGGTCATCACGCCACCCGCGAGCACCACGACGCTCACCGCGACCCCGAACCCGGTCCTCGCCGGGCGGCCCGTGACGTTGACGGCCACTGTCGGCGCCGACGCCGCGACCCCGACCGGGACCGTGACGTTCTTCGACGGGCCCGCGGGTCTCGGGTCGGCGCCGCTCACCGCCGGGCAGGCGAGCCTTGCCGTCGACACGCTCACGCCGGGCGCGCACGTGCTCAGCGCGGTGTACTCGGGCAGCGACACCCTCGCACCGAGCACCAGCCCGGCGATCCCCGAGGCCGTGACGGCATCGGTGGTGTTCGTCGACCAGGCGAACCCGTCGTGCCGCAACAGCGGCGCCACCGCGGGGACCGCGGCCACCCCGTTCTGCTCGATCGGCTCCGCCGCCGCCAAGGTTGCGCCCGGTCAGACCGTGCAGGTCGCCGCCGGCACCTACGCCGACAAGGTGACGGTGTCGGTCACCGGGACGCAGGCGCTCCCGATCGCCTTCGCCCCGGCGCCAGGGGCCACGGTCCTCATCGCCGGCCCCGCCAACGGCTTCTCGGTCACGAACAAGAGCTGGGTCACGATCGCCGGGTTCCAGATCTCGGGCACCCGGGGACCCGGCATCACCGTGTCGAGCTCGAGCAACATCACCCTCACCGGCAACCGGGTCTCGGACTCGGGATCACCGGTGAGCGGCTCGACCGCGCCCGGCATCAAGCTCAACGGGGTCACCGACTCGCAGGTGCTCGGGAACGTCACCGATCACAACACCGATGCCGGGATCCTCGTGACGAGTGATGCCAACGGCAACGTCGTCGCGCACAACGAGTCCTTCGCGAACGCCCGCGGGTACGTGCGGGCCGCTGCCGGGATCGACATCCGCAACAGCACCGGGAACAGCGTCCTCGCCAACCGCACTCACGACAACGAGGACTCGGGCATCAACATGTGGACCGGGCTCGCGTACGGCGGGAACGTCGCTGCGGACAACGTCAGCTGGTCCAACGGCGACCACGGCATCGACGTGCACAACGCGGTCGACGCGCGCATCGTCGCCAACACGGTCGTCGGCAACTACGACTCCGGCATCGAGATGACCACCTCCACCAATTCGCGCCTCGCGAACAACATCAGCGTGGACAACGGGATCGGGAGTCTCCGGACGTCGGGCGACATCCGCGCCGATGCCGCGTCCGCGCCGACCTCCACCGTCGACGACGACGTGCTCTGGCTGCGGGTCCCGGGGGTCGTGGTCGACTGGGGCGGGGTCAAGTACGCCTCGCTCGCCGACTTCCGTGCCGCCACGGGACAGGAGTCACGCGGCATCGAGGCCGACGCCCGATTCGTCGACCCGAGCACCGCCGACTTCCACCTGCTCGCCGGATCCCCTGCGATCGACTCGGCGGACTCGGGTGCGCCCGGACAGCCGCCGACCGACGCCGACGGTGCCGCCCGCGTCGACGACCCGACGCCCGACACCGGGCTCGGCCCGGTCGGCTACGCCGACCGCGGCGCGTTCGAGCGCCACCCGTAGCGAAATCCCCCCGGGCGGCCGCGGCCGTCCCGATCCGCGTCACACGCCCGACCCGGATCTCCGCTGGACGTGCCGCTCTCTTCGTATTACTGTAATGATGTAATCAGTCATCTAGGAGAACACCATGAACAGCACGAACGAACGAGAGACGGGCGGACGGGGTCGCGGCCGGGGCCGCCCCGACGGCGGCCAGGGTCGGCGCGGCGGACGGGGCCGGGGACGCGCCTTCGGACGCCCGGGCGGGTGGCAGGCCGCCGACCTCCCTCCCGCCGACGACGCCGGCGCCTGGTTCGCCGGCCGGCTGCCCGAGGGGTGGTTCACCGGCCCGCCGGCGGTGCGAGTGGACCGCGAGGAGATCCTCGTGCTCGGCGAGCTCGCGAGCCCCGAGGTCGGATCCGACGAGGCCGAGGACGCCGCGCGGGCCGCGGCGACCGGACGGATCAGCCGGTTCCGCGAGGAGTCGCGGGAGATGCGGATGCAGATCGCTGACGAGGCCGAAGCCCGTTACGGACGGAAGGTCGCCTGGGGCGCGTCGATCGGCGACGAGCGGATGCTCTTCAGCCATCTGGCGGTCCCGGTCATGACCCGGCTCCGCCAGGACGAGCGGCGCGTGCTCGACACCCTGGTGGACGCGGGCGTCGCCCGCTCCAGGTCCGAGGCGCTGGCCTGGTGCGTCAAGCTCGTCGGCGAGCACACCGACTCCTGGCTCGAGGACCTGCGGCGCGCGATGACCCAGGTCGACAAGCTCCGCGCCGCGGGACCGGCGATCGACCGGGACTGACCCCACGAGGCGCCCGTCAGACGCGCGCCTCGCTGGACGTCGTGACGGGGGCGACGAGCGGCCACGGCTGCTCGCGCTCTGCCGCGAGCGCCACGTCGAAGAGCAGCGCGTCCTCGTGGTGGCGCCCGAGGACCTGCATCCCGACGGGCAGACCGTCGACGGTGCCGGCCGGGATCGACACCGCCGGGTTGCCGTAGATGTTCGAGATGATCGTCAGGCAGCCCATGTTCACGAGATCCGGGAACCGCTGGAGCGGCGGCGGCCAGGATCCGCGGCGGGAGCTTCGGGACCATCGCGCTCGCGACCCTCGTGCCGAAGAGCGCGGCGCGGAAGGCGTACTCGACGACTCGACTCGTCATCGCCCAGTCGACGACGGACGACTGATCCTGGCTCATCACCGCGTCGGCCGCGAACGCCGGGCCCGGGTTGGTGGCCGCGATCACGAAGTCGACCTGCGCGAACGCCGCCGCCATCGTCTCGTTCGCGGCGATGCGCAGCTCCTCGGCGGCGGCCGCCGTGTGCAGGTTGTAGAAGGTCTCGGAGAGCCGGAGCCCGAAGGCCACCTCGTCGGTGAGGTCGTCGGCGCAGTCGGGCCAGCGGTCGCCGAGCTCAGCGGCCAGCGTGGCCAGGTTCCCCATCATCCACTGGAGCGCGAGGTTCGGCGGTTCGATCCGCACGTCGACCCGCACCATGCCCGTCGCGTCGATCAGCGCGTCGGCGCGCGCACGCAGCTGCTCCTCCACGCCCGGCTCCAACGTTGCACCACCGAGTGCCGGGACGACGCCCACGGTGCGGCCGCGGAGGTCGTGCATCCCCAACCCGAGCTCCCACGGCCCCGCCGGGGGCAAGGACGTGGGATCCGCGTCGTGCGGTCCGGCGCACACGTCGAAGTAGCGCGCCGCGTCACGTACCGAGCGGGCGACGTTGCCGACCACCACCGTGTTCGGCCGCATGTAGGCGTGGGGGCTGCGCGGGATCCGGCCGAACGTGCCCTTCATCCCGAGCAGACCCGTGTAGCCCGCGGGAATGCGGATCGAGCCGCCGCCGTCGCCGCCGGTCGCGAGCGCCACGAGACCCCCGGCGACCGCAGCCGCCGAACCGCTCGACGAGCCGCCGACGGTCCGCCCGTGGCGCCACGGGTTGTGCGTGACCCCGTTGAGCTTCGACACGCTGACGTTCAGGCCGCCGAACTCGGACGCCGTGGTCTGTCCGACGGGCACGACGCCGCCGCGGTTCAGCAGCCGCTCGACGTGATGCGAGGTCCGGTCGGCGACGCGATCGGCGTAGACGAGCGATGCCTCGGTGAAGGGCCAGCCACTGACCGGTTCGAGCTGCTTGATCCCCGTCGGTACCCCGCCGAAGGGCCGTGACACGTCGGCGGCCTCGGCCGCACGGCGAGCCGCCGCGGGATCGAGGTGGGCGAAGGCGTTCAGCTCCGACGCCCCGATCGCGGCGAGCGTGGCGTCGAGCTCCTCGACCGGCGAGCGCTCGCCGCGGCGGAACGCGTCGACGAGCGAGCACGCGTCGCCCTTCCAGGTGTCGGTCATCGCCCCATCCTCGCGCCCGCGTCGCGGGACGCGCCGCGTCGGGTCTCAGGCGATCGGATCGGCCGAGGGCGGCGGCGCGGGGTCGGCGGGAGCCGGCGGCACCGCGGTGGGCAGGCCGGCCGGCTCGTGGCCACCCTGGTCGAGCCGGAACGGCGGGTACGCGTCGGTCATGAGCGCGGCGTAGGCGACCACCCGGAACACCCACCGGTGGAGCCCGACGATCAGCTCGAACAGCGGCCGCGGGTAGCGGTTCCGCACGAGCAGGATGACCGCGGCGATCAGCACCAGGATCCCGGCGAGCCCCCCGGGGGTCCAGATCAGCGCGTCCCGGCCGCGGCCCACGCCGCCGCCGACGAAGATCGCGACGACGACGTAGTGCGGGATCGCGAGCAGCCACCACTTCACCAGCACCAGTCCGCGCGACAGCCGGTCCGGCTCGGCGATGTCCAGCCGCGCCGGGTAGTCGGGCTCGGGCCCGAGGCTGAAGGGCGGGTACCGGTCGGTGCCGAGACCACCGCTGCTCGCGTAGTACGTCACCCGCCACGACCACCGCAGCACGCCGCGGTTGAAGTCGAAGATCGCCCGCGGGTAACGCCCCGTGAACAGGATCGCGAAGAAGGCGACCACCGTGAGCACGCCGAACGCGACCCAGAGGAACGCGAGGACGATCCAGTGCGGGATCGCGAGGAACCACTTCACCAGCCACTGCCAGCGGGACAGGTTCGGGTCGAGCTCGGCCTCGAGCCGGACCGGGGTGACCGCACCCTCGGGGAGTGGCGGCGGCGGCAACGACTCGACCGCGGCGGCGTCGGCACGACGCGATGCCCCGATGACGATGAGCACGATCCCGCCCGCCGCGAGCAGCAGGCCCGCGCCGAGGAGCGACAGCGCGAGCGGCAGGACGAACCCGGCCCGGGCGCCGACCTCCGCGTCCGCGACGACGTCCGGCCGCGCTGTCGGCGTTCATCACGACCACGGTCCACCGGCCGCTGGTGACGTCCCAGCGCACGGTCCGCGTCCCCGGTCCGCTCGCCGCCTCGGCCCAGAACGAGCGCGTCGTGGGCCGGGTCGCGGTGCGCGCTCCCGCGACGTGGTGGTAGCGCGGCCGGCCGTCGCGCCATTCGTAGATCTCGTCGTGCGCGACGCCTGCGAGGTACCGGTCCACCTGCGCCGTGGGCGCGATCCCGACGAACACGGGTCGGCCACCGGGCTCCGAGACGCGCAGCCGGAGGTTGACGTCGAGCACGTCGAGCACGTCACGCACACGGTCGCGATGCGAGTTCAGATCGATGTCGCGCGACGTGATGATGCCGGTCGGCGACGAGATCCGGTGGAGCGACGTGCTGAAGTACCCGGCGTCGTCGCGCTCGGGTCGCGTACACGGCGGTCAGGGCTCCACCGCCGAGCAGCATCGCCATCGCGGGCAGCAGCAGCAGGCAACCCACCACCAGCGCCACGGTGCGTCCGCGTGTCATGGATGCATCTCCTCGACTCGCGATCAGAGAACCCGGGCGGATCGTAGTGACCCCGGGCGGGTCGCGCTCCGGGTCGCGATCAGGCGCCGCGGCCCGTCGCCGTCCCGGTGTCCTCGTCGTCCGCTTCGTCCTCGACGAGCTCGTCCGCGGCGAGGGCGAGGCGCTCGCGCTCGGTGTCGTCGAGATCGAGGTCGTCGGCCGAGTCCTGCCGCTCGGGCCAACGGTGCACGTGGAGCACCTCCTCCGCGGGCACGCCGGGCGGAGGTTGCCCGGGCGCCCAGTTCGCGTCGAGCAGGTCCACCTCGTCGAGCGTCTCGGCGCTGCCGAGCAGCTCGATCTCGGCGTCCTCGTGGACATCCCAGGTCGCCGAGTCCGGCGTGGGGATCCGCATCGGCAGCGGCATGACGGTCGGTTGCCGGAACGGGAACGCCTCGGCCTCCATCGCGCACCTCCAGGACCCGCCGGTCGGGCGGGCCTCGTCGTCGACGTTGCTGGGGGTGCCCCCGAGGGTAGCGGCTCCCGCCCGCCGCGGCCGGGGTGGGGGGTCGGTTCCGCGCCGCGGTCCGAGGCATCGCCGTTACGTTGGGACCCCGGCGCGGTCCCGTGGCAGAGGAGTGGCATGGCCAAGCTGATCTACGTGACGAACGTGTCCCTCGACGCCTTCATCGAGGACGCGGGCGGCAGCTTCGAGTGGACCGAGCCCTCCGACGAGGTCTTCACGTTCATCACCGACCTCGTGCGTCCCGTCGGCACCTACCTCTACGGACGGCGCCTGTACGAGACGATGGCCGTGTGGGAGACCGAACCTCGCCTGGCCGCCCAGTCGGCGCTCATGGCCGACTTCGGCGGCGTGTGGCGATCGGCCGACAAGGTCGTCTATTCGACGACGCTGCACGAGGTCCCGACCGCCAACACCCGGATCGAGCCGCGCTTCGACCCCGACTCGGTCCGCGAGATGAAGTCGTCCGCCACCAGGGACCTGACCATCGGTGGCGCGACCCTCGCCGCGCGCGCCTTCGACGTGGGGCTGATCGACGAGTGCCGGTTGTTCGTGCACCCAGTGGTCGTCGGTGGCGGGACGCCGGCGTTCCCGCGCGACACCCGCATCCATCTGGAACTCCTCGAGGAGCACCGGTTCGGCAACGGCGTCGTGCACCTCCGCTACGGCGTCGAGCCCTGAGCCTCGGGCCGCACGCGCACCGCCGCGCTCACTTCACGACGTTCCCGTCGCCATCCTGGGCGGGCCACCGCATCACGCCTCGCGCCCACGACGCTTCGGAATCCAGCAGCGGACACGTTCGGCGTACCACCGGTAGGGCTCGCCGAAGCGGGCGGCGAGGTCGGCCTCCTCCGTGGGCCGGATCAACGTGTTCCACACCAGCGCCCCGGCCGCCGCGATCGCGATCACCATCCACGAGCCGAGCACGAGACCGACCCCCACGGTCTGGAGCAACCCGGCGAGCGCCATCGGATTGCGCACTGCCCGGTACGGCCCCGTGATCACGAGCGTGCGGGCGGTCTCCGCGGGCAACGGCGTGCCGTTGCCGCGCCAGGCCATCGTCACGCACGCCCACAGCCCGAGCGCGCTCCCGACCACGAACGTCACCAGGCCCACCAGACGGACGCCCCCGTGGTCCAGCGCGATCCAGCTCAGTCGGAGCCGCTGTTCGACCGTCACGAGCACCAGAGGAACGACGAAGAAGAACATCGTCCAGAAGACGACGAGCTGCGCCAGGCTGCGGCGTAGATGACGCGCGCGGGAGGCCTCGCCGGCGGCCCGGAAGGAGAACGGGCCGACGAAGAACCAGGCGGTCGGGAGGGAACCGCGCCAGATCGTCGCGGCGGCCGCGATGGTGCCCAGCATCGCGACCGCCATCAGGACGACACCCCAACCTGCCGCCCGCGCAACCAGGCCGTACGACGCCAGGGCGACCGTCACCGCCGCGGTCCACACGGCCGCGGTCGCCGCGGCGCTCCGGCTCCCCGAGGCCGCGGCCCACGCCGAGGCACCGACGAACAGGACCAGGTCGGGCCCGACGAGGATCGCCGGATCCCAGCGCCCGAGCGTCCAGGCCCGGACGTCGCCCGACGCGGCGACCGCGACCCACCAGGCCACGCCGCCGACCGCCTGCACCGCGAAGTAGGCGCGAGCCACCGACACGGGCGCGACCCGCCGGGCTGCGACCATCACGACACCCTACGAGGGGCGGCGGCTCGCGCCGGTGCGGAGCCCCCCCCCCCGAGCCGACCGCGGTCGACCCGTTCGCGGCATTCCCCGGTGGTGGCTCAGGGCTCCATGACGACCCAGCCGCGGCGCTGCAGCTCGGCGGCGAGCACCTCGGCCGGCAGCTCGTGGAGACGGTTCGCGAGCTCGGCCTCGCGCCGGCTCAGAGCCGGCACGGGCTCGGGCCCCGGCCCGGCTCCCCCGCCGGGTTCCGCCGCGGTGGTCCCGCGGTCCGCCTCCATCTCGAGCCGCGCGATCAGCGCATCGGCCTCGTCGCGGGTGAACTTCCCACCCGCCTGACGCTGGTTGAGCCCGAGGGGTCCGCGCGCGTCCCGGAAGTCGGTGTGCCCGGCCGCGTGCAGCAGCTCGGTGAGCTGCTGCACCTGACGGTGGGTGGCCGGCGGACCGGCGGACTGCCCGAAGGCCATGAGTGTCCTCCTCGCGACGACGGCTCACCTTACGGGCCCCCTGTGACCGTGAGGCGGAGGCCGGAACGGCGCGCGGTAGCGTCGGCCCACAGTGACCGCGATCCTCGACCGTCCCGAGATGCGGCACGCGCTGCGCAGCTTGCACCGTCGCCGGCGGGTGCAGCGGCTCCGCCACCTGGACTGGGTGGACGCGCTCGATCGCGCCTACGTCGTCGGCATCGGCCTCATCGCCGTGCTCGTCGCGCTGGCCGCCGTCGTCGGCGACCGGCAGCTCGCCTCCTCGACGCTCGCCGACGTGACCCGTGACGGTCCGGCGGTCGCGGGGCTGCTCGTCGCCCTCCTCATGGCCATGGGGCTGCGCTCGGGTGCACACGGCGGGCCCCTCGCGTTCGAGGCGGCCGACGTCCAGCACGTGATGCTCGCACCGATCGAGCGTGGCCTCGTGGTCCGCACCGCCGCCCTCCGCCAGCTCCGCGGCGTGCTGACGAGCGGTGCGCTGGCAGGGGCGGTCGCCGGCGCCGTGGCCGGACCGCGGTTCTCCGGCCGCGGCGAGGAGACGGTCGCCTGGGTCGCGAGCGGTGCCGCCTTCGGAATGCTCGCCGCGCTCGCCGCGTGGGGAAGCGCGCTCGGTGGCCTCGGCGAGCGAGCTGCACCAGGGGGTCGCGCTCGTGCTGGGCACCGCGCTGCTCGGCTGGTCCGTGGCCGACCTCCTCGCGAGGACCACCACCTCGCCCCTCACGATGCTCGGGCACCTCGCGCTCGCGCCGGTGGCTTCCCAGGCGCTCGTCGCCGGCGGCGTGGTCGCGGTGGGCGCCGTGGTGGCGCTCGGGCTCGCCCGCGCCCGCCACATCTCGCTCGAGCCCGTGCTCCGGCGCGCGCAGCTCGTCCACGCGCTGCGGTTCGCGGCCACCATCCAGGACCTCCGTGCGGTGATCACGCTGCGCCGCCAGCTGACGCACGAGCAGTCCCGCGCCCGACCGTGGCTCCGGCTCCGACCCGCCGCCCCGACCGGCGGCGCGTGCTGGCGCCGGGACTGGCAGGGCATCCTGCGCTGGCCCGGGGCGCGCGCCGGGCGGGTGGCGGTGCTCACGGTCGTGGCCGGTGCGTGCTGCGCGGGCGCCCTGCGCGGCACCACCCCGCTGCTCGCCGTCGCCCCGATCGCGACGTACCTCGTCGCACTCGACGTGGTGGAAGGACTCGCCCAGGAGGTCGACCACCCCGACCGCGGGAACGGGCTCCCGCAGACCTCCGGATCCCTCTACGCATCGCACCTCAACGCGCCGTTCGCGCTCACGGGCCTGATCGGGCTCGTCGGGCTGGGCGTCGGCCTCCTGGTCGCGGCGGCGATCCCCGCCGGCGCGCACCAGGACGTCCCGGTGCTCGCGGGGGTCGCGGTCGTGGTGGCGGTGACGGCGCTCGCACCGACCGCGGCCGCGCTGTCCGTCTACCTCGGCCGGCCCGATCGCGACGTCAGCATCGTGCTCGTGCATCCCGGGGTCGTCGCCGCACAGCAGTTCGGCCCGATCGTGCTCGTCGCCCTCGCCTACGTCCCACTGCTCGTCGCGGCGCGAGACGCTGTCCACCGGCCGATCCGGCGGGTGCCGCGCTCACGATCGCATTCCCCGCCGTCGCGGTCGCCCTCGGCATCCGCGCGTTCCTCCGATCCCGCCAGAGCGAGTCTGCATGACCACCGCCATCGTCGCCCACGCCCTCACCAAGACCTACGACGACGTCGCCGCGTTGTCGGAGTTCGACACCACGTGCGCCGAAGGCGAGCTGATCGCGCTCGTCGGCCACAACGGTTCGGGCAAGTCCACCTTCCTGCGGCTCACCGCCGGGTTGCTCGAGCCCACGGCCGGCGAGGTCACCGTCTACGGCGCCACGGCGGGGTCACTCGACGCCCGGGCCGACGTCTCGTTCATCCCCGACGAGCCCGTGCTCTACGAGGACCTGAGCGTGAACGAGCACATCGAGTTCATCGGTCGGCTCCACGGCGAGGAGGACTGGCCCGAGCACGCCGAGGGGCTGCTCGACGCGCTCGGCCTCACCGACCGCGCCGAGGACCTCCCGGTGCGGTTCAGCCGCGGTCTCCGCCAGAAGACCGCGCTCGTCCTCGGGCTCGTGCGACCGTTCTCGGTGCTCGCGATCGACGAGCCGTTCGTGGGCCTCGACCCGTCCGGACAACGCGGCGCTGACCGAGCTCCTCGTGGACACGGCGGCGAACGGGGCGTGCGTGATCGTGGCCACCCACCAGCTCGAGCTGCTCGACCACGCCCACCGCTGCATCGGTCTCCGCAACGGCGTCACCGCGTTCGACGGGCCCGTGGACCAGGACGCGATCCGCGCGCTGCTCGGCTGAACGCGCCGAACCGCCGGTCGGCGGTCAGTCGCGCCAGCCGGCCGCGGCCTGGCGGGCGGCGCCGAGGATCGGGTCCCAGACCGGCGAGTAGGGCGGGGCGTAGGAGAGGTCCACGTTCTGGAGCTCGTCGACCGTCATCTCGTTCCACAACGCGGTCGCGAGCACGTCGATCCGCTTGGCCGCGCCCTCGCGGCCGACGATCTGCCCACCGAGCAGCCGGCCGGTCCCGGCCTCCACGACGAGCTTGGTCGTGATCGGCGCGGCGCCCGGGTAGTAGCCCGCGCGCGTCCGGGCGCGGCTGGTGAAGGTCTCGGTCACGAAACCGGCGGTCGCCGCGTCGGCCTCGGTGAGCCCGGTCCGGGCGACCTCGAGCGCGCACACCTTCGTGACGGCGGTCCCGACCACCCCCGGGAAGACGGCGTCGCCACCGCCGATGTTCACCCCGGCGACGCGTCCCTGCTTGTTCGCGTGCGTCCCCAGGGCGATCGCCACCGGCCGGCCCGAGACCCGGTGGAGCTTCTCGGCGCAATCGCCGGCGGACCAGACCCCGTCGAACGAGGTGCGCATGTGGTCGTCGACCGCGATCGCGCCGCTCTCGCCGATGGTCAGCCCGGCGTCGGCGGCGAGCGTCGTGTTCGGTTGCACGCCGAGGCCGAGCAGCACGAGGTCGGCGGGGATGGATCCGTCGGCGGTGAGCACGGCGCGCACCGCACCGGCCTGGGTCTCGAACCCGGTGACGCCGGTGCCGAGGTGCAGCGTCGTCCCGAACTCGGCCAGGCCCTCGGCGACGAGCGCGCCCATGTCGGGATCGAGCGTGCCCATCGGCTGCGGGGCGATCTCGACGAGGTGGGTGTCGATGCCGAGGGTGCCCATGGCCTCGGCCATCTCGAGGCTGATGTACCCGCCGCCGACGACGACCGCGTGCGCGGGCCGGTGCTCCTCGACGAAGCGGCGGATGGCCGATGCTTGATCCAGGGTGTGCACCGGGAAGATCCCCCGGGCGTCGATGCCGGGCAGGTCGGGCCGGATCGGGGTGGCGCCCGTCGCGAGCACGAGGTGGTCGAACGGCTCCCACGCCTCGAGCCCGTCGTCGAGCGACCGCACGTGGATCGCCCGGCGGTCGACGTCGATCGTGGTCACCTCGTGGCGCAGGCGGACGTCGATCGCCGTCCGCGCTGCGAACTGCTCGGGGGTGCGCGCGACGAGGTCGTCGATCTCGGCAACGATCCCGCCGACGAAGTACGGGATCCCGCACGCCGAGTAGGACGCATAGTTGCCCCGGTCGAACGCGACGATCTCGAGATCCTCGGCGTTCCGACCGCGCCGTGCGTTCGTCGCCGCGCTCATCCCGCCGGCGTCGGCGCCGACGATCACCATCCGGGTCCGGCTCACGACCGTTCCTCGGGGCTCGCGCATCGATGGGTCACGGCATGGCTCCGGGGTCGAGGGGCTCCGACCCGAGTATCCCGCCCCACGAGGCGACCGCGCACGATCCGAGGTCCCGAGACCCAGGGTCGGAGGACCCTCAGGCGTGTGACGGTGATCACCCGCCACCGCCACGAACTGCGGTGTAGAACGGGTCCGACGGTCCCGGCGAAGGGAGACCCCATGCGGGTGACGGTGGACAGCGAGAAGTGCCAGGGCCACAACCGGTGCTACGCCCTGGCCCCCGACGTCTTCGACGTCGACGACCTCGGCTTCGCCTTCGTGAAGATCGAGGGCGATGTGCCCCCCGAGCTCGAGGACGGTGCCCGCGCCGGCGCCGCCAACTGCCCCGAATACGCGATCACGATCACGGAGTGACCCCATGAGCACCCACCACCCTCCCGTTCGCGACTGGGCCACCGACTTCGACCACACCGATCCCGGCTGGGTCGCCGACCCGTACCCGATCTGGGACGAGCTGCGCGAGTCGTGTCCGGTCGCCCACTCGGACCGTTACGGCGGCGTGTGGCTCCCAGTGCGCCACGACGACGTCGCCGAGGTCGCGTACGACACCGAGCACTTCACGTCGCGCAGCGTGATCGTGAGCGAGACCCGGCCCGGTCCGCTCGACCTTCCCGCACCGATCGGCATCGCGCCACCGATCACCTCGGACCCGCCGTTCCACCAGGATGCACGCCGCCTCCTCCTCCCTGCGTTCGCACCCAAGCCCATCGCGGCACTGGAGCCGTTCACCCGCGAGCTGTGTCGGGAGTTGCTCGCCGAGACGGACGGCAAGGACACCTTCGACGCCGCGGTCGACTTCGCGCAGCACATCCCGGTGCGCGTGATCGTGAAGATGCTCGGGTTCCCCCAGGAGGACGCCGACATCTTCCGCCGGTTCATCCACCTGATCATCGAGGACGTCGACATGCCGGCCGAGGAGCGCCAGGCACTCCAGGATCAGAACGAGATCGGCGAGTACATCGACGCGCGCATCACCGAGCACCTCGAGCATCCACAAGACGATCTGACGACGTTCCTGCTGGAGGCCGAGATCGGCGGTCAGAAGCTCCTGCCCGACCACGTCGCCGGCACGATGGTCCTGCTCATGGTCGCCGGGATCGACACCACGTGGTCGGCGATCGGCGCCTCGCTCTGGCACCTCGCCACCCACCCCGAGGACCGTCGCCGGTTGGTCGAGGATCCCTCGCTCCTGCCGACCGCGGTCGAGGAGTTCCTCCGCGCCTACGCGCCGGTCACCATGGCCCGGCTCGTCGCCGAGGACTTCGACTTCCACGGCTGCCCGATGCACGAGGGCGACTGGTTGCTCCTGCCGTTCCCGGCCGCGAACCGCGACCCGGACGCGTTCCCGGACGCCGACCGCGTGGTGATCGACCGGGCCGAGAACCGCCACGCCGCGTTCGGGCTCGGGATCCACCGCTGTCTGGGCTCGAACCTCGCGCGCATGGAGCTCACCGTGGCGCTCGAGGAGTGGCTCGCCCACTACCCCGACTTCGAGCTCTCCGACCCCGAGGGCGTGACGTGGTCGGCCGGGCAGGTCCGCGGCCCGCGGACGATCCCGGTGCGCATCCCCTGAGCGCGACGGACCCGTTCGGCCCGGCGGCGGCGACGGGGTCCGAGACGCGCTACTGGTGACCGGGCCAGACGTAGACGAGCGAGATGCCCATCACGTCGGTATAGGCCTGGGAGTTGTCGTAGTGCGCCGTGAGCGTGTAGGGCTTGCCCTTCATCACCAGGTTGTGGGCGGGACACGGATCCACCGACATCGGGTGGCCCATCATGCCCATGGCGGTGCTCGTCCCGAACACCATCGGCATCGGCATGTCGTAGTGCGCCTGCATCACGCACTGCGCGCCCGTCGTGTCGTCGTGCAGCGTCAGGTCGATGCCACCGCCGTGCAGGTGCCCACCCGCGTACACCATGACCCCGTCATAGGGAGCGTTCCACGTACGGGCCTTCGGGTACACGCTGCCCACGCCGCCGTTTCCGGGAACGTTGAACACCGAGTTCCCGCAGCCGGTGACGTCGGCGAAGAACGGGACCACGCCGCGCGTGTTCGAGGCGTTCGCTCCGACCTGGTAGCCGACGGTGTACTTGATGTACACGGTCATCGGGGCGTCGGACATGTTCATCACGTGCCACAACGCGTTCCAGGTGTCCCCCGCGCCCACGAGGTACGCGTACGGGTCGGGCAGCTTCAACGGAGTGCGTTCGGCGCCGGCCCCCGCGAACCGCTCGGACCGCCCGGGGCAGAGCACATCGGTGTGCGCCGGGTTGATCAGGAGCACGTGGTGCAGATGCGCCATGGGTCGTGGGATCGGGACGCCGTTCTGGTCCACGAGGTCGAAGCTCATCGTCTTGATCCCGAACGCGCCGGACGGCTTCGGGACGTTGGACGCGCTGGCCTCGCTCTGCGAGCCAGGTTGGCCCATCGCCGCGAGGTTGAACGGGCCGATCTCGTAGGTGCTGGTCGTGATCGCACCGCCCCCGGACGGCGCGTTCACGAGCGGCATGCACGCCGACGCGACGACCGCGACGACCCCGACCAGCGCACTCCCGATGATCCGCTTCGTTCGCATCAGCTCTCCGCTCCCGGCTCGTGACCCGGGCCGACGGTAGTGCCCGCAATATTCGGAATCGACCAGGGATCCGTCATGGTCCGGTGAAGGGAAGGGGAACCAATCGGGCGAAGGTGCGCGGAGCTCCGCGATGGCGCCCGTGGCCTCGGGCGAACGGGCAACGGCTACCTTCGGCCTCCCCAGGCCGAGGAGGCGACGGATGCCCCGATCCGGAGCGGTACGTCACGCACGCGTCGGAGCGCGCGCCGAGACCCTCGGCTGGGTCTACCTGCTCGTGTCGGTCAACGGCGCGCTCTACACGCTGACGGCGTTCCGCCCGCCGCGCCGGAACCGGGTGCTGTTCCTCTGGAGCTTCCTCGCGTCGTGGATCACGATCGAGCTCGCGCCGTTCCACCTCGTCTGGCAGATCCTCGCCACCGCCGGCTTCGGGGCCGGGGGCGCGCTGCGGAGCCGGCCCGGCCGGGTCGGACTCGCCGTGACCGTCGGCTCCTGGATCGGCCTGGCGATGTCGGTGCGGCGAAGCTTCGCGGCGCGCCACGAGATCCGCGAGGCGCTGCGCGAGCTGCCCGATCCCGACCCCGCGACCGAGGACGTGCCGGTACGGGTGGAGCGCAACGTGGTCTTCGGGCGGGCCGGCGCCCGCAATCTGCGGCTCGACGTGCACGCGCCCGCTGAGCCGCCTGCGCCCGGCGCGCCCCGCCGCCCGGCGCTCGTGCAGGTCCACGGCGGCGGGTGGGTCATCGGCTTCAAGGACCGCCAGGGTCAGCTGCTCATGCGCCGGCTCGCCGCGCAGGGATGGGTGTGCGTCAACGTCGACTACCGCCTGAGCCCGATGGCCACGTTCCCGGATCATCTGGTCGACGTGAAGCGCGCCATCGCCTGGCTGCGCGAGCACGCCGACGACTACGGGATCGACCCGACGTTCGTCGCGGTGACCGGCGGCTCCGCCGGTGGTCACCTCGCCGCCCTGACCGCGCTCACCGCGGGCCGGCCCGAGTACCAGCCCGGCTTCGAGTCCGCCGACGCCTCCGTCCAGGCCGCGGTGCCCTTCTACGGCGTCTACGACTTCACCAACCGGCTCGGCACGTGGCCCGAGGAGACGATCCCGGAGTTCCTGGCACCGATCGTGATGAAGTCCGACCCGGACGAGGACCCGGCCGCGTGGGCCGCCGCGTCACCGATCGACCAGATCGGCCCGGATGCACCACCGTTCCTCGTCGTCCACGGTCAACTCGACATCCTCGCGCCGGTCGTGGACGCGCGCGAGTTCGTCGCGCGTCTGCGTGCGGTCTCCGGACAGCCGGTGTACTACCTGGAGCTGCGCGGGGCGCAGCACGCGTTCGACACGTTCGCGTCGGTGCGCGCCAACGCCGTCGTGGACGCCGCGGCGCGCTTCCTCGCCGTGACGTGGCACGCGCATCGGGCGTCGCGCTCCTCGGAGCCGCCGGGCTCGACCTCGGCGTCGTCGGCCGGCCGCGAGGTGGGCCATACCGCGGGTGACCGATCGCGAGAGGACTCAGGCTCGGAGCTGGGCCTCGTCCACGCCGATCGGCTCCACCGAGCCGCCCAGCACCCGGGGACCGACGGTGAGATCGATCTGACCCGCGTCGCGTACGTCCAACATCTGGCGGAACACGGACGCGAGCGACAGCTCTCCCTCCATCCGCGTCTCGGATCGCTCCGCGACCCGCGGCGAGGCGGTCCAGGACGCCGATCAGATCCTCGTCCCGCCGAATCAGGTCACCGTGGATCGCCGCGATCTTGGCGTGCAGCATCGCGAACTCGTCGCGCTCGCGACGCCGTCGCCTTCCCAAACCGAACATCCCTGCCTCCTGCTCTGTCCACCGGTGCCACCCCGTGTGGCGCCCGATCGCCACTCCCGTCGGGACACGTTCGGCGCCACGAGCACACAATAGGTTGCGATCCCCGGCCGAGGAGTTCCCATGGCGATGAACGTGTCCCCCATCCCCACGGTGTCCGAGCGTGTCGAACGAGATCCGGGGCCTGACCGCGGAGATCGTCAACCGGGAGATCCTGCCCAACGAGAACCTGCTGTGGGCGTCCCGGATCAACCCGAGCGTCACCGACGCGGATCGCGCCACCGCGCGGGAGGTCCGCGCCCACGTCAAGGCACGCGGTCCAGCAGGCCGGGCTCTGGGCGCCGCACCTGCCCGTCGAGTACGGCGGCGCGGGGTTGGACTTCCTCGAGCTCGCCTACATGAACGAGGTGCTCGCCTACGCCGTGGGCGGCGCCGCGCTGTTCGGGGTCGTCGCGCCGAACTCGGGGAACCAGACCCTCCTCGTGAAGTACGGCACCGAGGACCAGAAGCAGCGGTGGCTCGTCCCGCTCATCGAGGGAAGGATGGAGTCCGGCTTCTCGATGACCGAGCCCGACGTCGGCCGGGTCCGATCCCGCGGTCCCTGCGCACGACGGCCCGGCGCGACGGCGACGAGTGGGTGATCAACGGCCACAAGTGGTTCACCTCCAACGGCAAGCGGGCCGACTTCTTCATCGTCATGTGCCGCACCGAGGACCCCGACGGCGCGCCCGAGTCGAACGGACGGATGACGCAGATGATCGTGCCGCGCGACACGCCGGGCGTGAACATCCTGCGCGGCATCAACGTGTGGGGTGTCGAGAGCGACCACTGCGAGATCGTGTACGAGGACGTACGCGTCCCGGTGGCGAACCAGCTCGGCAGCCGCGGGAGCGGGCACCAGGCCGCGCAGGACCGTCTCGGTGCGGGTCGGGTGTACCACTGCATGAACTCGATCGGTCAGATGTGGCGCGCCTTCGACCTGATGGTCGAACGGGCGCGCGTGCGCGAGGTGCACGGTGGCCTGCTCCAGACCAAGCAGTTCATCCAGGGCTTCATCGCCGACTCGGTCATCGACATCCAGGCCGCGCGGCTGATGACGATCCACTGCGCCGAGAAGATGGCGAGCGACATGGACCCGCGCACCGACATCTCGGCGATCAAGGTGTTCGTCCCCGCCGCCTACGAGCGCGTGGTCGACCGGGCGATCCAGGTGTGGGGGGCGGCCGGGGTCTCCGGCGACCTCCCGCTCTTCGCGATGTACCAGGGCGCCCGCACGCTGCGGCTCGCCGACGGTCCCGACGAGGTCCACCGGATCCTGATCGCCAAGAACGTGCTCGCGCAGTTCAGCCACGGCACCGGTTGGGACTTCGGGAGCTGAGCCGGGCCCCCTCCGGCCGGGAGCCCGCTCAGCGGTAGAACGCGGGGCTGAACGCGTTCTTCGGGATCTCCTCGAGCGGGGTCGCGACCTCCTCGACCGTCGGCCCGACGCCGTTCTGCGCGATCGGGTCCAGGACGGAGAGATCGAAGCCGTAGAGGTCGGCGGCGGTGCCCGAGAGGATCTGGCGCAGGTCCTCGGGGGTCCAGTCGTGGAACGACCGGCGCAGGCTCTCGCGCGAGTACGGCGACGTGCCCTCGTTGTGCGGGTAGTCCGATCCCCACATCACCTTGTGCAGGCCCAGCCGCCGCAACGCCTTCGTCTCGCGCACCCCCGGGAAGCTGA